>JAZBOQ010000204.1:0-3321 GCA_036351195.1 Thermoanaerobaculales bacterium
CTTTTTCGGTGCCATGAGGTGCTCCTAACGTTCTGCGGCCGGCTCGACTGGGAATCGGATAATTCGGATCAAGCCGCGGCCAAGGTCAGCCCGATCACCATCCGGTTGCGTCTCATGCGATGTTCCGCTCGGTTTGTTCGGTCCTCCGTTGGTAGGTCGCTCTCCTGTGCTCAAAAAATTGATTCCTGTTCTCGTTCAAATCGTCGTTCTTCGTCGCCAGCTTCGAGTGACTTCATGTGGCTCCGAGCCTCAGCCGCCGTGGCCCATCGCCCCACCTCCGTGGGAGTGGCCAGATCCGTGTCCGCCCATAGATCCGTTTGTACCGTGACCTGACATCGAGCTCGGCATCTGACCATGGTCCCAGTCGCCGGGACCCATACTGTGGGGCGTGGGATTGGACGGTCCCTGACCGCGTGGGATATTGCAGAATTGACCGGCGGTGATCGAGACGGATGGCGTTGCTCCACCTGAATCTGTCACGTCGACCACGCCGGAGAACACGACCACGCTGGTATCGCCCGCCTTCGATACCGCCACGCCATACTCTGTTCCTCGCACCGCAAGAATCGCGGACGGAGTGGTGATGATTCGCTCAGCACTCGGCCCTTCGCTGATCTTGTCGAAGACCGCACGGAGACGGCCTTTCTGGACTTCGAGGAGAACACCGGGCTGGTCGGAAGCGAGGCGGACCGTTGAGCGGGGGCTGATGTGGAAACTGGTTCCCATTCCAGAAGAGGAGATCTTGGCGGACGACCTCCATCCTGTCCGAAGCACATCCCCGGCTTTGACGGCTGAATCGATTGTCAGGCGCTCTTCGGGTGCCGGGGTCTCGCGAACGAGTTTGCCTTTGAGGAACGTCAAGGAGTATTCAGGCTTCCGTGCGAAACCTTCCTGACCAATCGCAGCCGTCGTTGCCCCTGCCGCGATCGCAATCACCAACATCAAGACTGAAATCCAACGCATCGTGAGTGTCTCCATGCCTCGGTTCTACGCAACGCCTATGCCAGCTGCACAAGACTCGCCGGCGGTAGACTGTCGGGCTCCCGAATGGGCCTGCACTTGCGGCTTCTGATCGGACTCGCTGTCGATCCAATGTGCGGATACGCGTTTCCCATCAATGACTTTGTTGTTCAACCCGCGGATGGCACGCTTCGCGTCAGCCCATTTTTGAAAGGTGATCCAACACGTGGTGCAGGGACTTCGGTCTGTTCCGTTGTGCTCGACGATCAACCGGGAATAGTCTCCGAAACCCTCAACTACGGGCGCCATTCTGGTGATATTGACACTTGAGGGTAGACCATTGATGACAATGCATTTGCTCATGGTTTTCTGTTCCTTTCTCACTTGATCACGCTTGGTTGGTTGGTCGCCGCAGTACCAATGGCAAGCTGACGTTTCGCGTCGAATGTGGTGATGACAGCATCGACGACAGTGGATTCGCTCAGTCCCTTCTCGAGGTTTTCTTCGATAAACGCTTTGACCTCAACCGAACCGTTGTCGCGATCGCAGGTGCACTCCAACAATGTCAGTTTGCAGTTGCCGCATGGGCAATCGAACTGTGAAACCACCCGCAAGATCGCATTTGGATTGACGCCACCGGAGTGGGCGGAGTGAAGATCGTGGTCAGAGCCGACTTCGGTATCACCAGTCAAGCGTGTGTCGCTGTGGGGCAGCCGGTTTGCTGCGGCCTTCGGTTTGAGGCCGCCGAAGTCGGCAGCAATCGTGGCAATAATCGCCTCCCCACTGACACCCTCCGAGAGAAGGCGTGCGATCGCAGTCTTCATCTCCATCGCGCCGCCCGGTACGTCGCAGACACAATCTCTCAGCTCGAGGTGGCCGCAGTTGCCGCAGGGACATCGGAATTGGTCTTCGATTTCCTTCATCCTTGGGTCACTCAACTCGGCTGTGGCGATGGCTGCTTGGTCGATATCGGCGGTAGGCGGCATTTGGATCAACATCACGATCGTCACCACTGCCAAGGCCATGCCGGTAATGGCTATCACCGTCCAGTTTTCAGATCGGCGCCACCAAGATCGTGAAAACAACCGTGCCTTTGAGCTCCGGCGTTTGTTTGGTCTGGTCTTAGACATCTCATCCCCCTAGTAATCGAGAATCGGCTCAACTGAAATCTGCTTGATCTCCACCGCTCCGTGACCGTCAAAGATCAGACCGATGGCGCCGTCGTCACCCGACGGTCCGTGGCCGTGGACGATCATCTGATCGCCAATCAGACCCTTCAGGTGTCGGCCGGAGACCGACGTCCGAAGAGTTACAAGCCCGAGGGTGGGTTCGTATGTCCCTTGACCCATCGATACATCGGTCTCGGCATTCCGTCGAATAAGGTCAGCCTGTCCTTTGGATGTCACCGTAAAAAACACGCCATCGCCGCCAGACTGGATGTGGTGGCCGAGGCCGAAGACTCCCTCGAAGTCCTGGAGGTCAACGTCTGCTGTGACCATCACGTCGCCGAAGCTTCCTGGTATCGTCACCACGGTGGCGCCCGATACCTCGATTCGCAGGCCGGCATCGCCGTCACCGGTCGATCCTGCGGGTTTCAAGACTTCAGCTGAGGCGCCTTGGACCGTCTGTAGGACGTTGTATAGCGAGTCGCCGTCGGCAGTGGATGGTTGCCAGAGCAGAGAGCCGTCGTCTCCCAAGCTCAGATTGTCGCCGGCATCGTGTTCAAGAGGCTGTGTCGAGTTTGTTTCCTCGTGTGAAGCAACTTCGGTGTTCGACATCACAGCAACCCCGTGGCCATACACCAGCGCCCCGCCGTGATCAGCGGTCACTGCGACCAGGACATTTGCCGCCATCATCGCCACGATTGCCGCCGCGAGGACAAGCTTCGCCGACGGTCTCTCGCGCCGGTGAAGGATCGCGCCGGTCAACCGCAGGGTCGCTGCGAGGATCAACACCAACATGGTGAGGAGCGCAAGATCGGCGTGATCGGCAAGCACCGCCTCGGCCTGTGCCGTGAGTGCGCCTACGGTACCGGCGGCCTGACGGCCAGAAAAGTACGTCGCTACGCTGCCGACCGCGGCCAGCACGTACAACATGGCGGCCGACGACCTCAACCACTCCCACCTACGAATGGCCAGGCAAACGAGGTCCACGAGGAGCCCCGTCACCGCGAGAACGATCGGAAAGTGCACCAGCGCGGGGTGCACGTTCGGTAGCGCAGTCAGCGAAAGCATGGATTCGATCATGAGTCCTCACTCTGAGATTGTTTGTTCGAGTCCCACGCCTCTCGATACTCGGTAATCTCGTGCTTGAGGTTCTCTCCAAACTTGAGGTATCTCCCCGGTCGTTCCTTGAAAGAAC
>JAZBOQ010000205.1:0-5554 GCA_036351195.1 Thermoanaerobaculales bacterium
CTCACTTTCTCACCTTCTCGCCCTCCATCGCCCACACAATAGACCTCGAGAGCCTCGGCGAGCTACGGAGTCACGCTGCTCCAGGCATCCACGTCGCCGTTTTCGAAGTCATCGGCGAAGATCAGCGCCTCGCCGACGAAGACCGTTACCTCGCCGGTGATCGCGCCTTCCTGGGTCACCCCCGAAAAGCGATACGTCGTCGTCGCCGCCGGTGTGACCTGGGTCGATCCCACAGCCGACGCCACGGGACCGACTCCGTGGTCGATGGCGCCATCCTCGAACGTGCCGGTGGTCACCTGCCAGAGCAGGTTTGTCGACCCGCCGACGGGAATGTGCACCGACTCCGCCGAGAACTCGAGCTCGGGGGTGAGGCGAGTGGCCACCACCACGGCGTCCGAGGCGTTCCCGACAACCAGGGTGTGGCTGCCTGAGTTCGCCTCGATGAGACCCGTTGGATCCACCGGCGCTCCGTCGAGAGTGGGGTTGCCTCCGGTTCCGGCCCAGCCCAGCGGCGCCGTGAACGGACCGCCGGCCAACGGCGCCCACGCGTGGTCCGGGGCCGCCAACAGGATCGCCACCTCCGGCGCTTCGTCGAGGTCGGTGTTGCTGTTGCCCTTGTCGGTGTCCGGCAGGCCGGGCAGCCGGTCGACGACGAGGCTGTTGAGCTGCGCGGCGGTCTTGGTTCCGGTCAGGGCGTTCTGGTACACGGGCCCCGAACCGGACTGGGTCCGGAAGTCGTTGTCGATGTACCGGATGTCGTTGATCGGGAGGGAGAGATCGTTGCGATCGTCGTCGAAGACGGTGACCCCGGCGTGATCGGCGAAGAGACAGCCGGAGATCGTCCCGGAGGCGTCGATGCCGCGGCCGTCGTCGGTGGCGCTGAAGATGGCCCCGCCGTACTGCGGCGTGTCGAGCTGGTTGGCGATGAACGACGACCCGCTCATCTCGATGTTCGCGCCCTGGACGACCATGGCGCCCCCAAAGAGCCCTGCGTGGTTGCCGGCGAAGGTCGTCCCGGTGATCACGAGGTCCGAGTGGACGATGCCCATCACGCCGCCGCCCCAGCCGCTGCCGGCGCCCGAGCCCCGGGCGTCACAGTCGAGCACCAGCGAGTCCTCGATGACGAGGTTCGTCACCGTCACGTAGACGGCACCGCCGTCCCCCTTCTGGTTGAAGACGCCCTCGGTGTCGCACTCGGAGAAGATGGAGTCCCGGACGATCACGGTGGCGAGGTTGTCTTCGATGGTCCCGACGTCGGGAACGCCGCCGTCGCCGTCGATGCGGACCCCGTCGCCCCCGGCGAAGAGGCAGCCGCCCACCGTGGCATTGGCCTCGGTCCCGTAGTCCTGCCCGTGGAACAGGCAGCGCTCGATGAGGAGCTCCGCCGCCGGCCGGTTGGTGGTCCCGTCCCCGGCGCCGTCGTCCGACGTCGCCTTGACGGCGCCGCCGAAACCGGTCCCGGGGTGGGCGCGGTCGGTGGCGCGGTTTCCGTAGAAGGCCGAGTCGTAGATTCTGATCTTCGAGCGGTAACCGTTGACGCCGCCCCCGATGAGCGCCTGGTTGTTGTGGAAGCTCAAGCCGTAGATCCGCATCAACGTCTGATCCTCGGCATTGATCGCCCCGCCCTCGGTGGGCGGGTAGCTGCCGGACACCGAGGCATCGCGCCGGGCCACGTTGTCGATGAACTCGCAGTTCGAGACGATGACGTCGGTCCTCGGTTCGTCGTAGGGCTGCTGCCAGTTGCCGATGGCGTAGAGTCCGCCGCCGAAGCCGCCGGCCGAGTTGTCCTCGAAGATGGTGTCGGCCACCCGCAGCGTGGAGTTGCCCACGTTGATGCCGCCCCCGCCCGAGTACGGGTGGTGGTTCGGCAGATTCGTCCGATTGCGCCGGAACTCGCAGCCGGTCACCCACGCCCGGGAGTCGCCGCGGATCCCGACGCCCGCGCCGCCCGAGGTCGACGAGTTGTCGAGAAACTGGCTGTCGATGATCGTGCCCCGCGCGTTCTCCGCCAGATACAGCGCCCCGCCCACCGTGGAAGCGGTGGAGGCGTGGCCGCGAAAGATGCAGCGAACGAAGGTCACTTCACCCTCGTAGACCGTGATGCCCGCCGCGATGCCGTCCTGGGAGGTTTCGCCGTTCTCGAAGATCAGGTCCTCGAAGACCAGCGGACCGCTGGCGCCGAAGGCGGTGCTCTGGAACCGGATCACCTCGTTCTGGTGGTTGCCGGTGATCGCCACAGCGCCAGTGCCGTCCGGACGGACCGTGAAGCCCTTACCGGTGTTGTTGAGCTGGAAGCCGCCGGCCGGAGCCGCGTAGGTGCCGGCCTCCACCTCGATGACACCTCCGTCGGGCACCATCTGGAACGCGGCGGAGAGAGTGGGGGCATCCGAAGGGACGTGGACGATCTGGACGGCGAACGCGGGCGCTGCCGCCAACAGAACGGACAAAACGGTCAGAAACAGGCGATGAACCATGGTGGCGCTGCGACTCCCTTCGAACCGGCGGTGGTCGACTCCGGCCGATGGCCCCCCACGCCGGAATCTCCACGTACAATCCTATCGCGAGTAGGAATGCTTCCGAGTCTTCAAAAGGTGATACAGCGCACGTTCAACCGGTGATCGTCAGGGCTTCCACGCTGCCGGCGACCCGTCCTCGAACCCGTCGCCGAAGACCGCGCCGGACGCGTTCGGAGCCCCCGACCCGAGAGCGTCGGCGAGAGCCGCGGCGGCGACGCGGTTGCCGGCGCGGTTCCAGTGGGTGTCCGAAGGACGGTAGAAGGGCCCGCGGCCGGCCTTCGCGCGGAACACCGGCAGCAGGTCGAGAACCTCGACGCCCTCCGCCTCGAGAATCTCGGCGAGGCGGCGTTGCGGCCGCTCGATGTCGTAGTCCTCGCGGCGGTTTCCGGTGGCCTTCAGAACCTCGTCGACGAGACCGTCGTCCACCTGGTACTGGTCGGGGATCATCATCACGATGCAGCGTGCTCCAGTGTGCTCCACCTCGGCGACGAGCTGCAGCACCTCGGGAGACACCCGGGCCAGCAGACTCTCGAAGGCGGCGGCCTCGGACCGCAGGCACAGCGCCATGCGCCGGGCCTCGATGGCGACGAACTCCTCCCGGCGGAAGCTCGGTTTGTCGGGATCGAAGTCGTCTCGGTACCCGGGCACCGGCTCGCCGGGCTTGAGACCCGGTGAGAGATCGGCGGCGGGCGTGGTCTGCCGGCCGGCGCGCGCCCGCCGGATACGGATCAGGTTCCGGCCGGCCCGGACCAGCGCGCTCGACGAAGCCAGGTCGGCGACCAGGCTCCGCTCTCCCCCGCACAGCTCGCCGCAGTCGCCCTGGTGGTCGGTGAAGTCGTTGCCGACGAAAAAGCCCAGGACCACCGCGCCGGGCTTCAGCCCCGCCGCCTCCAGCTGCCACAGCCGGAGCTGGAAGGCGGGACCGGTTCCGGGCACCCCCAGCCGCAATACCTGCACCGCCTGCTCCCGACGCCGGGCCAACCTCCGTTCCAGCGCGGTGGTCCAGTGGTGCTCGTGCGGGAGCCCTCCCGAGGCGAAGGTGAAGCTGTCGCCCAGGGCAACGATCCGCACCCCGTCGAAGCCGGAGCCGGAGGCGACCTCCCGCGTCCGGAACGACCTCGAGTTGAGGACGAATCCGTACTGCACGTCATACGGGCTGAAGCCGAGCATCGTCCGTTCCATGAGCTCGGGCAGGGTCGTGGCGTCGGTGAAGCCGGTGGCGTCGACGGAGGCCTGCATCACCGTCCGCAGACTGCGGCTCCGGGTCGCCGCTACGCGCACCGCCACCTCGGCGAGCAGCAGAACCACCAGCGCCTGACACGCCACCGCCAGCACCTTCCGGCGCCGGTTTCCGGATCGCTGCCCCGCGGTCCTCACGCGGCCTCGTCCGCCCGTCCGGCCGCGATCACCGCGGCCACGTCACGGTGCGGCAGCGGGATCCCCTGACGGATCGCCTGCCGCTGGAGGATGTCCACCGTTGCGGGCAGCAGCCGCAGCCACTGACCCGCCGCCAGCCGGAGTCCCGCGTCGCGCCCGAACCGCGCCACCGCAAGACCCTTGACGAATCCGTAGCGAAAGACCGCGTGCAGCAGGGGGTCTGGGAAATCGGTGGCGGGAACGTCGAGGAAGATCGCCAGGTCGAGGACCCGGCGTTCCAGAAGATCGAGCTCGCCCAAGATCCGCTCCACCGCTCTGCGATAGGGCGCACCCGCGGTCACCACCTCCAGGCGGTGCCACATCAGCGTCTTCAGGTCCACCCACTTGGCCAGCTCCGGGTGGCGCGCCACCAGAACCTGCGCCATCTCGCCGCACCGCACCTGCCGTGCGAAGAAGCTCCTGGCATCGTAGTGGTGGTGGTGCCAGGCCAGCGCCGACCGGCGGTAGAAGATCCGCATCCCGCGAGCGGCCAGTCGGTAGGCGAGCTCGGCGTCCTCGAAGGCCGCCGCCGGGAAGTCGGTGCTGAAGCCGCCGGGCTCGCTGAGCAGGAAATCCCGCCGCAGCGAGACATTCGAGGTGTAGAAGTGGCGAAAGTCGTACTCCGCCCCGTCGTCGAAAACGGCGTAGCTGAACTGCTGGGCGCCGGGGCCGTCGACGTGGCGCATGGTGGAGGTGAGCTCGGCGCCCTCCGGCCACCGGGTGAGGCCCAGTATCGCCGCCCGCGGGTCGGCGCGGCGGCCGTGGGCGGCGGCGTGCTCCGCGAGCAGCTCGGGGTGGGGCTCGATGTCGTCGCCGCCGAAGAGCACGAGCCTGCCCGACGCCATGGTGAGAGCCCGGTTGCGGGCGCGGGCCGGGCCGCCGTTGGCCTGACGCGCGAAGCGCAGGGAGAACCGCCGGCTCCGCCAATCGGCCAGGACCCGCGGGGTCTCGTCCGTTGATCCGTCGTCCACCACGACGACCTCGAACGGCAGGTCCCGGGGACGCTGCTCCTCGAAGGCCCGCAGCACCGTCCGCAATCCCTCCGCCCGGTTGAAGCTGGGGATCACCACCGAAATCAGCGGCCTGACCACCTCAGCCCACCTTCTTCCCCCGGGCCAGCGCATCGGCCACGACGCGGGCGGCGGCCGAGCTTCGCGCGGCGGCCGCCTTCCACGCCTTCCGGGTGATCCTCGGCCGGCGGTGCTCGTCGGCGACCGCGACAACGGCGGCAGCCAGCCCATCGAGGTCGCCGGGCGTGCACAGGACCGAGCGATCGAAGCCGGCGGCTGCGACCAGCTCCCGCACTCCGTCGATGTCGGTGGCCACGACGCCCCGCCCGAGAGCCAGCGCAGCGCTCACCGACTGCGGCCAAAAGTCCACCTCTGCCGTGCTCAGCACGCAGTCGCTCGCCGCGACAAGCTCTTTGAGCGGGTGGCCGGGGGGAGCGAAAGTGAATCGGTCGAGCTCGAAATATCCGGCGAGGTCACTCACCGTGTCCGCCAACCGGCCGCTGCCCACGAGCAGGAAGTAAAGATCCTCCCGGTGTCGGAGCCGCCGCGCCACGGCGGCGACGTCCTCGGGCCGGCGGTCGGCCTCCAGCTCACCGACGGTCAGGATCAGGC
>JAZBOQ010000206.1:0-3710 GCA_036351195.1 Thermoanaerobaculales bacterium
AGAGCCTGGTCGACGTTGGCAGCGAGAAGTTGCGGCCGGCCGCTGTGGGGCGCGGCGCGACTCAGGGCGTTCATCCTCGGGCGCACCGCCACCACGACCCCTTCATCGGCCCGGAGCTCGGCACGAACACGATCGCCCACCACCAACCGCGGCGACCGCGGGGCTTCACCCTGCCACTGCAGCCGACGGCGCGAGGTCATGACCACCGTCCGTTCACCGATCTGCACCCGAATCAATCCGCCGTGGACGGCGATGACGGTTCCCTCGGCGACCTTCACCGGCGGGAGGAATCCGGGTTCACGGCGAGCACCGGAGGCCGCGAGTTGAGCTCGTCCACGGCGTGGCAGAAACGGGCAAAGGCCGGATAGTCGTCGGGCGCCACCGTCTGCGCCGGCAGCTCGAGCCTGAGAATCGATCGATGCCGGCGGCCGTCGACCTCGATGCTCTCCGTCACCGACCCCCCCCGGCTCTCGATCCGGCGCGGTCGCTGGCTGATGGTCCAACCGTCCGGCAGCTCGAGAACGAGCTCGTTTCTCTGGAGCACCGGAACCGGCATGATCAGATCAAACCGTCGCGTCGGGAGGGCCGCGAGCACCGGCGCCAAGGGTTTGGAGAACACCAGCGCCCGACACACCATCTCCCCGTCTTCGGCGCGACACACCCCCGGCGCCCGCAAGGAGAGCTGGAGATCGATGCCGCCGTCCACCGGGTCGATCCGCCCGTCGACGTCGAAGGCCGACGACACAAAGCTCGTCGCCATCTGTTGGTAGACCATGATCACCCGATCGGTGGGCACGCTGCGGATCTGCTCCTGAACCCGCTCGGCCTGGGGGCCCCGAATCGGCAGCGTGATGGTGAGCTGTCCGTCGCCGTTGTCGTCCACCACCACCTGCACCTGCATCGCCTCCTCGAGATCGGGGTTGGCGAAGGAGGGAAGCTCGGACACGATCCTGCCGGGCTCGAGCAGCCGGCTCAGGGACACCAACAGACCATCGCTGCCCTGGAGCATGGGATCGATGCGGCCGATTCCCTGCCTTTCCTGGTCGAGGTCAAGCCAGATCTCCCGGCCGTCTCGCTCGACCAGCAGGAGGGGCAGGACAAAAGAATCGAAGGTCGGCACCACGAGGTGCGTCCCGGCATATGGCCGTGTCCGCGCCATGACCAGATCGACATCCCATCCGGCGGCCAGCAGAACGGCTGCGGTGATGCCGAGGCGGTTGCCGCTGCGGCGAGAGAAGCTCGACCCTGCGCCGGCGGAAAAATCGAGACCGCCGCGGCCCGCTTCGACCTCGTCGATGACGGCGTTGACCAGTGCGTCAACCGCCGCCTCGGGCTCCTGACCGGCGATCAGCGGCGCGCTCCACCGCTCCAACTCCGGACTGGTCACCAGCAGGGGCAGGAGCCGATCGCGCAGCGCATCCGCGACATCCTGCCAGGTCACGCCAAAGCCGTAGCTCACCCACGGCAGCAGCTCGCTGGTCGGTGGCGCGAACCGCTCCTCGAAGACCGGCGGCACACTCTGCGCGCGCCATCTCACGGCGCGAAGCCCGTCAACCTCCCACTCGTCGCGCTCGAGCCCCTCGAAGTTGCCCTCGATCTTGAGCTCGATTCGAGGCGGCACCAGCAACAGGTATTCCGACAGCCCGAACGCCCGTTCGGAGTCGGCGAAGCGGTAGATGTAGGGCGGTAGATGACCACGACGCGAGGTACCCGCCGAAGCCACCCTGGTGACGTACTCCTCTTCAACGAGATCACCGGGCTCGACGTCCTCGAGCTCGACGGCGCCGCCGTCGCCGACACCGGCAGGCACCACCACTGTGCCGTCTGGCTTGTGGATCCTGATCTTGAGCCGGTGCGAGTTGGGCAGCTGCTGCAGCCGCGCCGCCTGCCGCGCCCCCACCGGCGTCAGCGCCCGGGTCACACCGTGGTAGTAGTAGAGACTCGATCCATCGTCGTAGATGCGCTCGACGGCCTGGTCGAGCAGCAGTACCGCATCGACCCCATCTTCCTCCTCGGTCCGCGCCCGCACGTCAGCCAGCGAAATCATGTAGGGCTCGAAAAACGGTGCCGCACCCCGACGCCAGGCCAGGCTCTGAAGCTCGATGGCGGAAGGCGCCCGCTCGAGGATCTCGGCCAGGACCGCATCGCTCGCATCGGGATCGCCGGCGGTGATTGCCAGAGCCAGCTCGTCGGCCACCCGCAGCGAACCCCACCGCCGCCGCAGGGCCTCAAGCTCACCGGCCGAAAACAGAAGCCGCACCAGCTCCACATCGAGATCCGGATCCTCAGCCCGGGATCGCAGTCGCTCGACGACCGCCACCGCCTCGGGAATCAAACAGCCGCTGGCGAGCTCGTCGACAAGGGCAAAATCGACCGTGTCCACCGTCGCCAGGGAGCGCAGCAGGCGCTCACGTTCGGCCCATCGCTCGAGCGCTTCGAGAACATCGAGCTCGACAGCCGAAACGTCCCGCGACTCGGGCAGCGCCTTCTGCAGGCGGTGCAAGCCGTCTTCGGCCTCGCGGACCCACCCGCGACCGAGAGCCTCCCCGATCCACAGCCGGGTGACCCGGACATCATCGCCGTGGCGCTCCACCATGGCATCGATGATTCGGTCCTCGTCCTCGTTCCGCCGCTCCCGGTGAGCGATGGCGCGCTCGAAGAGAAGCGACTGCGGGATCTGCGCCGCCCCTCGCAGCTGCTCCGCGGCCCGGCGCCGCACCGCTTCGGAATCGTCCATGATCGGCGCCGTCAGCCAGTACCGGGCGAGGCCCAGGCGAGGCCAGGGATTCTCGGGGTCGAGCTCGGCCGCCCGCTCGAGCCAGCGACGAACGCCCACCGGGTCCCGGCGCTGCTCGCTGATGGCCGCGGCGAGCAACAGCTGCTCCACCCCTGCTGCGCCGCCGGCCAGGCGCCGCTGATGTTCGGCGGCCGCCGGCGGCTCCTGCCGATGAATCCGCGAGGCCGCCCACGGGCCGTCGGCGTCACCCCCCGCCGGGAACACCGCCACCGCCCGTCCGTGGTCGTCATACAGACTGACCCTGAGTTCGGGCCGACCGCGGGCCGACAGCTCGGCACGCAGTCGGTGCAGCCCGGGATCGAGGCGAACCCGGTACCAGGCGACTCCAGCCTCGCGCAGGCCGCAGTAGCGGCGGCGGTCCACCGGCTGGTCGTCGAGGTTCAGGTCGACGCTCCCCTCCGCCTCCACCACCATCCAACCGACCACCGGCTCGTCCACCCTGACGGTCCAGAGAACGGCGAAGACCCCCTGCGGGGCCAGCATCCCAGGCAACTCGATGACGCCATCGAGGGCGGTGACGGTGAACCGGACGGGGTCCCACGAGTTCACGTAGGGAGTGTTCGGCGGCGGCAAGGAACCATCCGGCGGCGCCACTCCCCGCTCGAGATCGAGGGTGTCGAAAACCCCGTATGGACCGGCAATCTCGGCCGTCGCCACCACCCCCGCCGGAGGTCGTCCGTCAGAGACCGCTTCGATCCGCGCCAGTAGGTACCCGAGCTCCGGATCGACGTGGCCGCCGACCACCGAGAGAACCTCCTCGGGAAAGGGCAGGTTCTCGATGTTGCTCAGCCACCAACCCGCCGCCGCCACCGCATCGGCGCCAGCGGGATCCTCGGCGATCACCTCGAGCGCCGTCTTGCGGGCGACGGGCAGGTCGAAACCGCCGTCGGCCTGCACCACCACCCACCACTCA
>JAZBOQ010000207.1:0-2058 GCA_036351195.1 Thermoanaerobaculales bacterium
ACAAAGGCCTCGAGGACCGGGCTCTCGGGAAATCGCGGTCGTCTCAGATAGGCGAGCCTCGTCGATGCGCAGAACACCTCGGCAACGGTGCTGTATCCAAGCTTCGCGATGACGAGATCACTGGCCGAGACGAGATCCGGATAAAACCAACCGTCGGCGATCACCGGTCCACCGGCGACCGGCGCCGGACCCTCGGGTCCGGGAATGACAACCACCGTTCGTCGAGGCGAGAAGATCCGCTGGTCTCGGACGATGCCCTGCTCAATGCCGCTCATGCCGAAGAGGACCATCCTCTGCTCGTCCGACACCCCCAGTCGCCGTCGCACCTCGGCCTTCCCGGTCCGCGGTCGGCGGCTGATCGGTCCGACCAGCGCCGCACCTTCCCGGTGGCAGCACCGGGGCTCGGTCTGGATCACGAGACCCGCCGATCGCACATGGCTCGCCATGGCTTCGCCGTGATGGTCCAGGCGAGGTTCTCCATAGGCGCGATAGATCCAATCCCAGGTGAAGTTCTCGACCAGAACACTGGGGATGGAGAGGCGGCGGGCGATGTCAAGGCCCAGCGGCGCGATGTCACAGACGATGAGCCGACAATCCAGAGTTGCGACCTCGGCGGCAAGGGCCTCGACCATCGCCTGGTTATTCAGTGCGTTCACATCGAGAGCTCGGATCGTCTCCTTCACATCCTCCAAGAGAGGCGTGTGTTGGATCATGCCGACATCGCACTCACACCGGTGGTAGAAAACACCATCTTCTCCGAGGGACTCGAAGAAGAACTCCCTCGGCACGGTGGTGAAGACATGGTGGCGAGCGCCTGGGCTGGCCGCGGAAATCGCCTCCATCACAGCAGCGGACCGGGCTGCGTGGCCGAATCCGTGCGGCGAGACAAACCACCCGATGGAGGGGGACGAAAAGCGGACTTTTCTTGCGCCGGGTTCCATCTTCGGTTCCATGGGGACCAGTGTAGCCGCACGTTGACACCCGGCGTGCGTGATACGATGAGCCCATGAAGCTCGCTGCGACCATTGGTACTCTCTTGCTATGTCTCGTGCCGTTCGCCTCTGCCCAGAGCGGAGCTCCACGCGCCTGGCAGCAGCGGATCAAGATCGACCTCGACCTTCCGGTGCCCCTCGTCGAGCTGGCCTCGGCGAACCCGTTTGCCATCGCCGTCGACACTCCTCCCCGCCTGCTCGCGTCAACTCCACCGAAGAAGCTGGACGTCCGAGGGACGGCGCTGGTGGCCGCCTACGTCAATGCCGACGGCGAATGTCTCGGCGGCGTCCCTCTGGAGCTTCCCTTCCCGGGGCTGACATCAACGATCCTCAAGGAGATCAAGGAGGTGCGGTTCGACGCCGCTACCATTGCTGAGACCGATGTCGGGTCCTGGGTCGTCCTCGGTCTCGAGATCACCGGTCGAGTCAAGGAGTCGACGGTGGGAACGCCATCCTTCGAGCTGCCGAGCCAGGCGGTACCGCCAGAGCCGGCATCACCGCTGAAGGTAGTTCCCTCGGGGAGACTTCTCCGGGCGCCGTACGAGCCCCAGGCATCTTTGACCACCTTTGCCTCGCCTCGTCGCCTGAAGGTCCGAGTCGCGGCTCAGGACGCCGACCTTCCGGTCCGCGTACTGGCCCACATCACCGCTGGTGGACGGTGCGACCGGTTTGTGCCCCTCGACCTCGAGTCCGGACTGCAGCGCTGGCTTTCGGCCTATCTCGCCACCTGGCGTCTCGACCCCGCGACCCTCGACGGCGAGCCGCACGAATCATGGGTAGTGGTCTCGACGCGCGCGCATCTCGAACTTTCGAGCCTCGACTCGGAGAGCGTCACGGTACTGCGCGACCGCAGCTTCGAGCCGCCGCCCGTGGAGTAGCAACCCTCGACCTCAGGAGCGGCCGAGGATCTTGCGCTCGTTTCCAACCCGAACCGTCACCCGCTCCGAGTCCAGCCACTCGAGCACCGGGATCGCCAGCTTCCGGGTGAGGCCGAATCGGCTCTTGAACTCACCGACGTTGAAGCTCTCCGCCTCCCATTCCCGGATCCCGCGCGCCACATCGTCGA
>JAZBOQ010000208.1:0-4014 GCA_036351195.1 Thermoanaerobaculales bacterium
CAGCTCGGCCCGATCGCGACAGGGCTCAGGGAGGTCTTCCATTACGTCCTTCGATCAGAAGACCCTGATCGCACCCTGGAAGAGCTTCGGACACTCCACGATTGGGTCGTGAAACCCGAACTCCGAAAAGTTCCCGGGGTCGCTGAAGTCAACTCCTGGGGAGGTCACGAGAAGCAGTATCACGTTATCATCTCCCCTGCGGCGCTCCTCAAGTACAACCTCACTCTCGGCGACGTCTTCGAGGCTCTCGAGCAAAACAATCAAAACGTTGGTGGCGGGGTTCTTACCTCAGGCGGCCAGTCGAAGCTCGTTCACGGTCTCGGCCGGGTGTCTACAATTGAGGAAATCGAAAACATCGTGGTTTCGTCGTTTGATGGCGTCCCCGTGCGCGTCCGCGACGTGGCCGAAGATGTCCGCATCGACCATGAGATTCGGCGCGGCGCAGTCTCGGCCGGGGGGCAAGGCGAAGTCGTTCTCGGCCTTGCCTTCATGCTGATGGGTGAGAACGGGAAGGTAGTCACGGAACGGCTCAAAGAGCGCCTTGCGAGCGTTGAGAAGTCACTGCCCGATGACGTCATCGTTAACGTCGTCTACGACCGAACCGAACTAACGACCGAAGTCATCGGAACAGTGGAACACAACCTGGTTGCGGGGGCGGCTCTGGTAGTCGTTGTGCTTCTGGTCTTACTCGGGAATCTGCGCGCTGGGCTTCTTGTCGCCATCGTCATTCCACTCGCGATGCTCTTTGCCGTCATCGGCATGTATCGCTTCTCCATCGCGGCGAGCCTTCTCAGTCTCGGCGCCATTGACTTCGGCATTCTTGTCGATGGCTCGGTCGTGATGACGGAGTCCAACATGAGGCGACTCGCTGAGCGCACACGCAAGCTTGGTCGACGCCTCACCGCACACGAACGACTCGACATCGTACTCGAATCTGCGCGCCAGGTAGCGCGGCCCATCGCCTTCGGCATGGCGATAATCGCAGTCGTGTTCGTGCCCGTGCTCACCCTCGAGGGCATGGAAGGCAAGATGTTCCGGCCTATGGCCTGGACGTTCATCTTTGCCCTCGCTGGCGCCCTCATCCTCGCGCTCACTCTCTCACCAGTGCTTGGCTACTACTTTCTGCCGCGCAAACCGACCGAGAAAGAAGGGAGATTCGCCACCTGGCTGGTCGCGACCTATTCCCGTCTGCTCGGTGGCGCTCTTCGGTTCCGATGGATAACCCTGGGCATCGCTCTCGTCGGCATTCTCGGCGCTGCAGGCCTCGCGACTCGAATCGGGGGCGAGTTCATCCCGCGACTCAGCGAAGGGGCAATTGTGCTGAACACGATTCGCCTCGCGGGCGTGTCGCTTGACGAGTCCGTTCGGTACAACACCAAGATCGAGCAGCTTTTGCTCGATGAGTTTCCGAACGAGATACGCCACGTGTGGAGCCGCATCGGAACCGCCGAGGTGGCCACCGACCCCATGGGCCTGGAGCTAACGGACATATTCGTCTCGCTGAATCCACGCAAGCAGTGGACCAGGGCGGGAACACAAGCCGAGCTCGTAGCCGCGATGCAGGAGGAAGTCGACGACTTGCCCGGGCTCAACATCGTTGCAACGCAGCCCATTGAGATGCGGCTGAACGAGATGGTCTCGGGAATCCGTTCGGACCTTGGTATCAAGATCTATGGCGACAACTTCGACGAGCTCGTACGCGTCGCCGATGACGTGCAGCGCATTCTCCTAGACATCCCTGGTCAATCAGATATCGCCGTTGACCAGGTCACTGGCCAACCCACGCTTCGGATTCGCGTCGATCCGGACGCGCTTGCCCGCCACGGAGTGTCGGGAGCCGAGGTGCTCGATTTCGTAGAAGTCGTGGGCGGCCGACGGGTAGGAATGGTTTTCGAGGAACAGAGGCAGTTCCCATTAACCGCCAGACTTCCTGACACCCACCGGCGTGACGTAGCGGCCCTGCAAAACACGCTCATTCCCACGGCGAGCGGTCAACGCTTGCCGCTCAGAGAGCTAGCAAACGTGGTAGAAGAGGACGGAATCTCCACCATCAATCGTGAGTGGGGTCGCAGGCTTATCCGCGTGCAGTGCAATGTCCGTGGCCGTGACGTGTCGTCCTTCGTCAGGGAAGCCCAACGGCGAGTCGACCGAGAGCTCGCGCTACCGCCAGGATACGTCATTGATTGGGGCGGCCAGTTCGAAAACCTGGCCAGGGCCAAGGTGCGGTTCTTGATCGTCGTCCCGATGACTCTTGTCTTCGTCTTTCTGCTGCTCTACTTCAGCCTCAAGAACATTCGAGAGGTCCTCCTCATCTACACGGGCATTCCGTTTGCCGCGGTAGGCGGAGTGGTTGCACTCTGGCTCCGTGGGATTCCGTTTAGCGTGAGCGCTGCTATTGGATTCATCGCGCTCACCGGGATCGCCGTGCTGAACGGACAGATTCTGGTGGCTGCGATTCGGTCTTTCCTGGAACAGGGGCGCCCGATGGCAGAGGCGGTGACGGACGCGGCCAAGCAACGCCTTCGGCCAGTACTTGCCACGGCCATCACGGACGCCGTCGGATTCATTCCGATGGCCGTATCAACCGGCGTGGGCGCGGAGGTGCAGCGGCCGTTGGCGACGGTCGTCGTCGCCGGCGTCCTCACATCGACCATCCTCACGCTCTTTGTCTTGCCTCTTCTGTACATGCTGACAGCACCGAAACGCGAGCAGGTCACCGATGCGTCATCATAGACGGGCGTGGGCGCTGCTCTCGACCGTGCTTTTGCTCGCCACGGGGTGTGCCTCGGTGCGCCCCGAGGCGGACTACGGCCGGGCGAGCGACCACGCCGGCGCGGTCGCGGCCTTCGATAGCAGCTTCGTTGGTGCTTTGGTTGAACAACCGAAGATTGAAGACCAGATTGCGGGACTGTTGGCCGACGGGGTGGACATAGAAGAAGCGGTCCAGATCGCGCTCCTGAACAACAAGGACCTTCAGGCGGCCTTCTACGATATCGGCATCTCCCGAGCTGATGTCGTCCAATCCGGTCTCCTCTCAAATCCTGCTCTCGGGGCAGCTCTGCGGTTCCCGAACGGTGACGGCGAGGCAACTCTGGAGGCCCGACTTGCGTGGAATCTCGTCGACCTTTGGGACCGTCCCGCAAGGAAGCGGGTTCAGGAACAGCGCCTCGAACGCACCGTTCTCAACGTGGCTCACGATTCTGCACAACTCGCCGCCCAGACAAGAGCCGCGTACGTGGCAGCAGTCGCGGCCGAAGGGGCTCGGCTGGTCGAGGAGGAGAACCTCGCCTCCACCGGCGAGTTCCTCGAGCTCACGCTGGTTCGGCAAGCAGCAGGAGCAGCAACAGGGGCCGAAGCGAATACCGCGCGCGCAGAGCACCTGGAACAGGAGGTCCGCCTGCGTTCCGCTAGGCTTCGCGAATTCGAGAAGAAGCTCCGGCTCGGAACGCTTCTTGGACTGGAAGTCGGGCCCGAAGAGCTCGCGCTCTCCAGCCCACTCGCGTCTCCGCCCAACACAAGTTTCGACGTTGAAGCCCTGATGGCAAGCGCCGTGACACACAGGCTCGACCTTCGCGCTGCACGGGAGAACATGCGAGCGATCGAGTCGGAAGTGTCCCTCGAGAAGCGGCTGTTCCTACGCGAGTTGAGGGCTGGAGTCGAATTCGAGTCCCGGGGAGATGAGCGAGAGATTGGACCAGCACTCGACATGGAGCTTCCACTCTTCGACCGCAACAGCGCCCAAGTCACCCGCGCTGAGCTCAGACACCAGCAGGCCCAAACAACGCTTGATGCGCTGACCGTGGCTACACACCAGCAAGTTCGTGCTGCCCACGCGAGGCTCGCTTCTACTTTGGAAACCGCGCGCGCGTATCGCGAAGACATCACACCACTTCGGGAGTCGAGCTTGGAACTCGCGCAGGAAGCATTCCGCGCTGGGAAGACCGGGTTTCTCTCAGTTCTCGAAGCACAGAAACGGCTACTCGCCGCGAAGCGGGACGCGAACATGTGGGCCGA
>JAZBOQ010000209.1:0-20519 GCA_036351195.1 Thermoanaerobaculales bacterium
AGGAGAGAAATAGCGCTACTGGAGATCGGTCGCCGCGATGAAGATCGCGTCGCCGTTGACGTTGTCCACCACCGAGCCGTAGACGAAGACGGGCATGTCGGCGGAGAAGGTCAGGTAGAGATCGCCGTAGTCGGCGAGGGCCGACCAGAGCTGGTCGAGGCGCTTCTGCTTGAGCGCCTGCTGCCCGGCGGTCTCGGTGGTGCTGCCGAGCATGGTGCCGTCGGCATCGTAGGCGTAGAAGGTGATCTCGACGTCGCTGGCGTTGGGGTTGAACCAGCCGATGTTGGAGCGGTAGCCCGCAGCGGAGTCCACCGGCTCGTTGGAGAGGAACTCGACGGCGCCCATGGTGGCGGCGTGGTCCATGCAAACCGCGGTGGCGTACTGGCCGAAGGTGCCCTCGCCGGCGGCGCTCTGGTCGTTGTAGATCCGCGCCGAGCCGAAGATGGCCCGATCGGAGGAGATGCTGACGCCGCCCTTGCCGTTGGTCACGCCGAAGAGCTCAGAAGCCATGTCGTCGAGGACCAGCTCCTCGTTGGCCTCGATCACCGCGTCGTAGGTGGCGCCCGGCTGGGTGTTGCCGCCGGTGCTCTCGGGCCAGTAGGAGAAGGTCACGTTGGCCGCGCCGCCGCTGCGGTTGACGAAGCGCGCATCGGTCTTGAAGTTGGTGCCGCCCTGGCCGGCCACGGTGGCGACCACCGGCAGGTAGAGCATGGTCTCGGTGCTCGCAGCGCCGCTCAGAGCGCCGGCGAGGGTCGAGGAACCGTCGGTCACCTGGACCTCCCAGGCGGTGGGATCGGCGGCGACGTCGGCGGCCATCGAGGAACTCACGGATCCGATGGCGGTGCCGGCGGTGAAGCCGGCCTCGAGGTCGATGGTGTCGCTGCCGTTGCTCAGGGCGGCGCTGGTGGGCGCCATCCCGGAGACGAGAATGTTGTAGTCGATGTCGTCGCCGACGACGTAGATGGTGGCGAACCCGGTCCCGGCGTCACCCGTCAGCGTCGCCGTGAAAGCGGCGGCCGAGGCGAGGGCCGGCAACAGGAGGATGCAGGCTGCTGCAGTCAGTGTGCGTTTCATTTTCTCTCCCTCCCTAGTTGTCGGAGAACGAGGTCCAGCCCTCGTAGATCCACGGGGCGTTGGGGTCGACGCCACCGATGTAGTCGAGCGTCCCGGCGTTGCCGGCATCGGCGGCCGGTGAACCGGCGAGCGGGGTGATGTCGGGCTTCACCGGGTTCAGCGGATCGGCGAGCATGGCGTCGGCGAAGATGTTGCCGTTGGCCGGGCTCTCCAGCATGTCGCCGATGATGGTCTCGTCCTCGCCCTCGTAGATCGGATCCACGCCGTAGACGATGGAGTTTGAGATGTTGAGCGTGCCCTCTTCGATGGAATCCATGCTCTCGGCGGTCTGAATCCGGAGGCCCGAGCGGCCGAAGTTGTACCAGATGGTGTTGGAGATCAGACCCGCGGTGCCGTTGCGCAAGCGGCCGCCGGAGCCGTTCTCGACCCCGGGCGCGTCCTTGAGGCCGACCAGCGTGACGTTGGTGACCTGGGGCATGGTCTGCGGGGTGAAGTCGAAGCCGAACTCCCAGTTGTCCCACTCGAAGCCGTTGTCGCCGTCGTCGCCGCGCTGGATCACCACCGCGTTGTCGATGCGGCCGGTCCAGCCCAGGGTGCAGTCGATGGAGTCGTCACGGGCGCCGTAGATGAAGACATAGGACGCGTTGGCGGTGCCGCCGAAGAACTCGATGCCGTCGTCCTGGTTGAAGGCGACCATCACGTGGTCGATGACGGTGCCGGAGCCGACGCCCTGCAGCGCGATGCCGTTGAGCTCGTTGGTGTCCGAGAAGCGGATGCCGGCGAACTCGACCCGGACGTACTGCAGCACGCCCGAGCTGTCGTAGGGGTTGTCGCCGCCGAAGGGACCGGAGGCGCCCTCACCGGCGTCGGGGTTCGAGGGAATGGTCGGATCGTTGACCGGCGCGCGGCCGTTGAGCACCAGGCCGCCCCAGTCGCCCGCGGCGCGGCTGCCCAGCGGCTGCACCGACGAGAAGATGATCGGCAGCGACGGCGTGCCGGTGGCGAAGACCTTGGAGTCCTGGATGACGACCAGGGTGCCCTGGTTGTTGGTGTCGCCGAGGACCACGGTGCCGGGCTGGATGAAGAGGTTGGTCGGGGTCGGCGCGGGGCTGCCGGTGATCGGGTTGCCGCCGACGTAGACCGGCGCCGAGTTCAGCAGGTAGACGTTGTTGTTGGTCCACACCGTGTCCTCGGTGATGGAGCCGGACACCGCGACGACCTCGTCGATGTGGTTGTACATGGCGTTGTCGCGCGAGACGACCATTTCACCGGTGGCGTCGCGGAGCTCGAGGACGAACTCATACAGCCCGGTGGGGTTCGACGGCGCGGGGCCAAAGGCGCCCTCGGGACCGAGGAAGACGAGGTCGGTGAAGCTGGGCGCCACCATGGGCAGCGGGCTGTCCGCGTTGCCGAAGAGGTCGACGACGACGCCGCGATCCTCGAGCCCGCCGGTGGCGGAGACGTAGCGGCGCTCGTGGGTCACCCGGTTCTGCCAGTAGAGGTACATGGTGACGGGCTCGGCGTAGCCGTTGCCGTCGATGGTGGCGACCACCGTCGGGGTGTCGCCTCCGGCGTAGGGGTAGACGTAGTAGTCGGTCTCGAGCAGCACCGCGGGCCGCTTGGCGACCTGGGGCATCAGCTTGAGCTCCGCGGTGTCGGCATAGGCCGGCTGCACCCAGTCCGGCAGCTCCACCTGGGCGGCCGCCGACGTCGTCAGCGACGTGGCGTCGACGGGCACGGCCGCCGAAATGAGTCCACAGCACAGAGCTGCGGCAAGAGCGAGGGTCATGGACCTTCTCATTACGAGTTCCTCCTTCTTCGGTTCGTTAATGTCGTGCCGTCGGTCGATCACCGTCCGTCGGTCACCGGTCGTATCCTGAAGCAGCCGTGTCAAGCCCGGATTCAGAAGAAGTTAAGACCGAATGAAAGACCGATCTTGCGGCCGGGGTTCCAGCCGCGCCAAAGCTCACCGCCCTGGGAGTAGACCCGATCTTCGTTGGTCAGGTTCTCGCCGGCGAGCTTGGCGGTCCAGTCGATCCCCAGGAACCGGAAGCCCTGGCGGTAGACGATGTCGATGGTGCCGCGGGGATCCTCGACGATGTCGTCGAGGCCGTTGGTCCCGGCAAAGGCAATCTTCTCTCCGGTGTAGTTGTAGAGGACCCTGACCATGGATCCCCACTCGGGCTTGATCCACTCCACGACCAGGTTGCCGACGTGATCGGGCTGGCCCACCAGCGGTCGGTCGAGGTTGGTCTGGATCGTGTTGGGTCCGAGGGAGATCTGCGAGTCGATGAACGAGTAGTTGAGGATCAGGGTGAAATCGTCGAGCGCCTCCCACCAGGCGCCGGCGTTGCGCCGCAGCTCGAGCTCGACACCCTGATTGCGGGCGCTGAGCGCGTTCTGGAAGGTCTCGGTGAGCGCGGCGCCGGAGACCTGCACCGCCTCGATGGGGTTGGTGAAGTCCTTGTAGAAGGCGCTGACCGCGATCACGTCGGTGGCCGACGGGAACCACTCCCAGCGCGCGTCGTAGCTGTCGATCGACGCGCTGATCAGGTCCGGATTACCGGTCTGCTCGAGGCCGCCGGCGATGGGCTTGAAGCGGAAGGGGGCGAGTTCGCGGAACTCGGGCCGGTTCACCGTCTGCGACGCCGACAGGCGAAGGTTCTGGGATGCTGCCACGCGGTAGACGATGGACAGGGCGGGCAGCCAGTCACGGTCCTCGATGAGGGAGGTGATGGGCGGCTCGTCCGGGTTCTGGCGGTCCAGGGTGACGACCTCGATGTCGGAGGCCTCGTAGCGGACGCCCGCGATGACCCGCCAGCGGTTGAGCGCCCAGTCGAACTGGGCGTAGGCCGCGCCGATGGACTGGTCGCCGGTGTAGAAGTCGGTGGGGCGGGTGATCTCCTCGATCTCCCAGCCCGTCGGGCTGATGTTCTCCGGGACCAGGATGTCCTCGGGGGACTGGGTGAGGTCGACGCCCGCCGTCGAGCGTGGACGGAAGCGGAGCCGCCGCCCGGCGAACTCGCGGTCGTTGGCGGTGTAGGCGACGCCGCCCTTGAGCGAGCCGTACCAGCTGTCGCCGGAGAGGAAGGTGGTCCAGTCGGCGGCGTAGTCGTCGATCTGGTCCTCGAGATCGTTGGTGTAGATGAACAGCGACTGGGCGTTGTCGGTGAGCTGGAAGATCCCGTTGGAGGTCCGGTCGAGGTAGAGCGAGAAGCGCAGATCCGAGTCGGTGGTCGCCGCAGACGACGCGCCGCGCCACTCGAGCAGGCTGCCCAGCTTGCCGAGCTGCAGGTAGTGCTCGCCCGACAGCTGGAAGGTCTCGGTCTGCTGGTCGCGATACTCCACTTTGTAATCGCGGAGCTCGCCGCCGAAGTCGTTGGAGTACCCCTCCTGCAGGCTGGTCTCGGCCGCCGAGATGGTCGACAGGATCGAGCGGAACTTGAGGTGGTGGTTGTCGGTGATCCGGTAGGCCAGATTACCGACGAAGCCGGTGTTGATCTTCTCGACGTTGCGGTCGAAGCCATAGGAATCGGCCAGGTACTGGTCGTTGGGCTCCTGCTCGGAGTAGCGGTAGAAGTTCTGCGCCTGCTCGACGGACCGGTAATCGTGGTCGTAGGTGGCGGAGACCACCAGCCCGAGACGGCCGAAGGTGTTGCCGTAGCTGGCGTTGAAGCCGCCGTCCAGGGGTGCGTCCGAGGCCGACCCGGTGAAGGGATAACGGGGCCCGCCGCCGTTGGCGGTCCACGCCGGACCCGACTCGAGGATCTCGAGCCCGACCTGCTGCAGCTCCTCCGGGGTGAAGCCCTCGCCGGTGAGCGGGTTCTGGCGGGTCAGGGACTCCTGCGGCAGATCCGCCGGCAAGGGCTGGCCGCCGTTACCGCTGAAGCTCAGCCCGCCGGCGTACTGACCGAAGACCTCGCCGGTGGACTCGCTGTGCGCGCCCGTCGAGAAGCCGATGGAGGCCGACTGCTGGAGGGGGAAGTCGAGGGTCTTCATCTCGACCAGGCCGGCGGCAAAGTCGCCGGGTTTGTCGACGGTGTACGACTTGGAGACCTTGACCTGGTCGAGGAGGTTCGCCGGGTAGAGATCCAGGGGCACCACCTTCTTGTCGAACTCGGTGGAGGGGATCTTGGAGCCGTTCAGCGAGGTGTTCGAGTAGCGGTCCCCGAGCCCGCGAACAAAGACGTACTTGTTGTTCTGCAGCGAGATGCCGACCACCCGCTTGACCACGTCGGCGGCGTCGGAGCCGGTGTTCTTCTTCATCTCCTCAGAACCGATGGCGTCGGAGATCTGCGCCGCGTTCCGGCGCTCGGCGAGCAGCGCCGCCTCGGTGGAGTCCTCGGCCGCGGCTTCGACGGTGATCTCGCCGACGAAGACGCCGGCGCCGGCGCCGGTGACGGCGGAGCTGTCGGCGCCGGCATCGGCAACGAGCGGGTCGCCGGTGGGCGCATCGATCGCACCCTCCGCGCCGGAGACCGGCGCCGCATCAGCGGTGGTCGACGGCGCCGGCACGTCGGCGGCGGTCGCTTCACCCGCCGCGGCGGGCAGGAGGACCACCGCGAAGTCGGCGATGCCGCCGTCCGTCACGACCACTCCGGACACCCGCTGGACATCGAAGCCGGTCCGCGAGACCGTCACGCTGTACGTACCGTCCGGCACCGTCTGGCGGAAGTCGCCCCCGACGCCGGTGGCAAAGGTGAGGTCGGTACCGTCGACGGCGATGGTGGCGCCGCGCACCGGTTGTCCGGTATAGCCGTCGATGACCACACCGGAGATGATGCCGTCGGCGAAGGCCGTCGCAGCCAGCACGGCGCAGCTCACGCCGATCAGGGCCACACGCCCGATGAACTTGATCTTCATGTTGAGTTGTCCTCCGTCCGTCCTTCGTGTTGCAGCTCGGCGGGGCGCCGAGCCTCTCCGGGGGTGCCCTTTCCCCCGGCCGGGGCCATCAAAACTCATGGGCGTGAAGGAAATCGGAGGCTCAGGTAAAGATGTCGTGAAGGGGAATGCGGCTCGGTCCGTCCAGTGGCTTTCAACACCGGCCTTCTTCTGACCAGCATCCGCCTCGACGGCGGATGAGAGTCAGCGTCGCCTGGTCGTCCGCCGAGTAGGGTGGTCTTGACCCACCGCAGGGTGCCTGACGGAGCGGTCGGTTTTCCGAACGCTGCCCTCAAACACCGGCCTTCTAACTCTCATCCGCCTGGACGGCGGATGAGAGTCAGCGTCGCCTGATCAGCATGGTCAGCGAAGGCGACCGGAAGAGCAATGACCATGCTGATCAGGCGAGCGACGGCCTGCCTCGGAGCCGGGACGAGGAACCCGGGGTGGCTGGGCTCGGCGATTGCCCGGTAGCGGTATTGTGCGGAGCGCGTTGGGGGACCGGGAGGCCGATGTGGAGCACAATACCGTACCCGGCACGTCCGCCGGTGGCGCGGTGGGGTTGTCGGCCATCGGGAACGGGATCGGGATCGGGATCGATCCGGACACGGTCACGGATACTGTCGCGGTCACCGGTCATCGGGCACGGGCACGGGCACGGACGCGGGAAGGATCCTTCACTCCTCCAGTGAGAAGCCGAGGAGATTGGCGATCATGGGGGCGACGGCGGTGGCGGGAAGCTCGTCGGTGCGGCCTTTCTTGATGCCGCCGCCGCGGGCGAAGAGCATGCCGCACATGCTGTCGTGATGGGTGCGAAAGCCGTGCTGGCCGTAGTAGCGCGAGGCGGAGATCACCTCTCCGGTCAGCCCGCCGGACGCCGCGAAACCGGGCGCCAGGAACACCACCAAATCGCCGCTGGCGGGGTGGTCGAGCCCGATCTCGGCCAGCTCCTCCCGGCGGACGATCTCCTCCACCACCGGTGTGTCGTCGAGCTGGAGATCGGCCAGGACCTTGGCCGCCCGCGCCAGCAGCTCGCCGGCCGAGGACCGCTTGACCACGCCGCCGGCGTCACGGCCCGCGAGGTTGAGATAGAGGTGGGCGGCCGCGCCGCTGGACACCACCACCATGGGCGACGACGGCGCCACGCGGGGCCGGCCGTCCGGCCCGTCGTCGATGTGGACCAACCCCATTTCGGCGAGGGCGACGTTGAGCCGCACCTGATCGTGGATGGGGGCGAGACCGTGGTCCGAGACCGCCACCAGCACATCGCGCTCCGGGTCGAGCAGCGACCACAGGCTCGCCACGGAGCGATCCACCGAGCGCCCGATCCGCTTGAGGCCCTCGTCGGCCGCCAGCGCCCGGCCCGGGCTCCAGGCCCACTGATCCTCGTCGATGATGAGGCTCGAGTGCTGGTACTCGTCGGGCCCGGGGTGGTAGGTCATGAGCAGCCGGAAGTCCTCGTTGGCCGCCACCCACCCGGCGGCGGCGTCGATCCACCGGTCGAGACGCTCGATCTGCTCGAGGTAGACGTCGAGGTCGATCCCCGCGGCGGCATCCAGCCACCACTCGGCGAGGCGGGGGTCATCCGGCACTCCCGGCCACGGACCGATGGCGTCGGTGAGCCGGTTCTCGAAGTCCTCGGGCCAGGCGACGGTGCGCCAGACGGCGCCGCGGTAGATCGTCAGGCGACCGCGCAGGGGATCGACGTGGACGATCTTGGACCACGAGCCCCAGCGGTTTTCCCCGAGCACGTCGGGCAGCCGGAGATCCACCGCCACCGTGAACCACTCGCGGTCGCCGTGCAGGGTCCAGTCGTCGGAGCCCGGCGCCCGGACGCCCACCGTGTCCCAGCGGGCCCTGCCGTCGGGATTGCCGTCCACCAGCGCCACCAGGGCCTCCACCCGCTCCGGCTCGGCGCCGTCGCCGAAGTCGAAGACCAGCGGCCAGGTCAGCGGCTGCACGCCATCCGCCGACGGCAGCTCGCCGGTGGTCCCCGCCGTCTCGGGTTCGAGCTCGAGGACGGCGGCGGCGGCGGCGGGCCGCATGGGCCAGCCGAGACCGAAATCGGCCTTGTCGTCGGCGCCGCCGTTGGCCCCGGCAGGCCACAGCAGGGAGCCCACCCGCAGATCGGACGCTCGGGCCGCCGCCCACAGGGTGGGCGCCTCGGGCACGAGGCCGAAGCCGTTGGCGCGGTCGCCGACGGCGCCTCCCGTCGGCCGGAAGGTGTTGGACACGATCCCGGTCGCCGCCGGCGGCCGCCCGGTGGCGAGCACCGCGTGGTTCACCGCAGTGAGGGTGGGGTCGGCCATGCGCAGGCGGCGCACCGAGAAGCCTTCTTTGGCCATGTCGGCGAGACCGTCGGGCTCGGCGGCGACGCCCTCGACGATCCAGCGCCAGCCGAGATCGGCGCCGACCCCGTCGTAGGAGACCAGGATCACGCGTTCCGCGCGGGCATCCTCCGGCACCCCGCCGTCCTGACACCCCGCGGCCATGGCGAGGAAGCCGGCAACAACGATCAGCAGCAGACGGGACGAGGCGGGGATTCGCATGACCGGATCTTATCGCAGCGCTGCCACCGGAAACCGAACCGCCAGAGCGCAACATCAGCGGCAGCATCAGCAGCAGAGGCAGAGGCAGAGGCAGAGGCAGAGGCAGAGGCAGTAGACGATATCGCGCACCCCCGGTGGGCCAAGGCCCACCCTACCTCACAGCCCGGAATGCGGGAGCCGAGCGCGCCGGAGAATGCCGCGCCGTAGGGTGGGCCTTGGCCCACCGGATCGCCTCCCGGTACCGAACCGCGATCCTGAAACTTTTCGTGGTTGGGCCTTCCGGCCCGTCACCGCGCTGCGAATAGTGCCAAAGTGGCAATCGCCGAGCTCAGCCGCTGACAGCTGGGCTGAAGCCTGCAGGCAGGCCGGCGCTGAAGACTCCCTACCCGCAGGGGACGAGAGCGGCGGCGGGCCAGTGGGGGAGGACCCGATGGAGGGCCTTGCGGGCGTTCTTCTCGCGGTCGAAGGGGCCGACTCGAACGCGGTGGAGTCCGCCCGGGCCTTCGATGATCACCGCCGTCTCGCCGGCCGATTCGAGGCGCTGCTCGGCGCGGCGGGCGTTGTCCATCGACGAAAAGGCGCCCACCTGGACCCAGAAGCAGTCTTCTCCGGCGGGGTGCTCGGCCGCTCGCACCTTCCCAGTGGCATTTTTCTTCGGCGTCTCGTCGAAGCCGATGACCACCACCTTGACCGGCGCCACGCCGTCAATGTCGAGGCCGATCTTCTTCGCCGCCGCAAAGCTCAGATCGATGATCCGGCCCTTGATGAAGGGCCCGCGATCGTTGACTCGAACCTTGACGTCCGAGCCGGTGTCGCGCCGGGTGACCTTGACGACCGTGCCGAACTCGAGCGTCCGATGCGCCGCCGTCATCTCGTGCATGTCGTAGATCTCGCCGGAGGCCGTCCGCCGGCCGTGATAGGGCTCGCCGTACCACGAGGCGAGACCCTTCTCGGTTTTCCCGCGCTCGACCGTTTCGGCGGGCTTCGGCGCCGGCGGCGGCGCCGTGGCGCGAGGCTTCTGGTGCGCGCACCCGGAGGCGAGAATGACTGCGAGAACGATGATCGTACCGGATCGCTTCACCACACAAGCCTACCAGCTGATCGGTTCAAAGAAGGCCGATGACAACCATGAAATCTCGGCGCGCGACGCAGAGATTTCATGGTTGAGACGCCGACAAGGTCACGCTCTACGGCGTCAGACCCGACCACTGATCCGTATCGCCCGACTCGAAACCGTCGGAAAAGAGCGGGCCGTGGCAGAGCGCGTAGGCGTCGAAACCAGTCTGATGATCCAGGACGTAAACGGCGTTCTTGTCGGAGGCCATGCGCGTCACCGCTCCCTGTCGGGGAATGAGGTGCATGAATTCCGGAAAGCGGGGGTTTCCCACATCGACCGCTTCGATGGCCCCATCGAAATACCCCGGGGAATCAATATTGGTGAGATAGGCCACGGTTCCGACGACGTCGATTTCCTGGACAGGGCTGCCGACTACCAGGTAAGGCGCAATTTCGATCGGAAGCGCCGGATCTCGCATGTCGAAGAATCGAACAACCGGTGTGGCGGCGTCGAGGGCATCGGGAACCAGAAGCCAGAACCCCGTCGCCGCGAGACTGCCGACACCCACTTCAACGTCGATCGAAATCGCATGGAACGGCGCCGTCGGATCGCTGACGTCAACGCCGATCACCCGGTCGTCGCCATTGTTTCGAAGAAACACGTGGTCGTTGATGACCACCGGCCACTGCCAATCTCCCGGCGAAAGCTCGAGCGACCCTTGGACAACCGGCGCGGCGGGAGAGGTCACATCGACGACAAACAGCGGTCCATCCCACTGGTTGACCACGTAGGCACGATCGCCGTCGGCCACGATCCAGTTTCCCGCAACGCCTGCCGCGCTACCGAGCGTCACGGGATTGGCCGGATCGCTGACATCCACCGTCTTGAAGCCCTCCCCGCCATATGTGCCGACATACGCGATGGAATCGGCAATGTCGACCCCGAAAACCGGAAACTGCAGAGGAACGGGGCCGAATCCCAGCTCCACAGGGTTGCTCGGGTCCGAGACGTCCACCATGCGGAGGCCTCGCTCCTCGGCCGCGATGGCAAGTACACCGTTGGCTGCCGCGGCATCCACGATCGAGCCGGGGGTCGATACCGTGGCGATCACGTCGGGAGCATCCGGATCCAAGATGTCGACGACGCTGAGGCCGGTGACCTCGCAGGTCACCAGGGCCGCATCTCCAGTGGCCACCACGGTGTTGAGGTTGTACCAGCACTCGATGGGCTGCGAGCCGCGCGCGAATGGGTTTGCCGGATCGCTGATGTCGTAGATTTCCAAGCCACTGCCGTTGACGAGAGCCAGATCGCCATGGACGTGAATGTCTCGAGATGGGAACGAGGCGGCAATCTCGGTCATCTTGACGGGTTGTGACGGATTGCTGACATCAACCACCGCGAAGGAGTAATCGAAGGGATCGGGTCCGGACACGATCACGAAAGCGTGATCACCGAGAACATCGAGGCACCTCGCGTCACGATCGACGCCGAACGAAAGCTCGGTGATCTCTGATGGAGTCCCCGGGTCCGACAGATCGAGCACCCGCAGCGAGCCGTCCACGATGATGAAGCCGGTCGTTCCCTGGACCGAGAGATCGACCGACTGGTCATCCGGCCACTCCAACCTCCCGAGCACGACAGGTGTGGCCGGGGTGCTCACATCGACGACCACGAGTTCGTCGAAGCCCAGCACATACAGATGATCACCCGCGAAAACCAGGTCGCGAATCCAGAGTTCTCCGAGCGTTCCGAGAGGCGTCGGGTGCACCGGGTCGCTGACATCAACGATCGTGAGAACCGACCTCGTGCCGACGAAGGCCTGAGTCTCCGTCACCTCAACCGCTTCGACGAGCTTGGGAACGGAGACTTCGCCGACCACTGCCGGGTTCGACGGGTCCGTCAGATCGATGACCTGCATCGCGCGTCCGTTCCCCATCACTGCGGTCACGCCGTTGACCGCCACATCCTCCGACCACCCGTAGGGCGACTGACCGATCTTCTCGAGGCACTCCTCGGCTGAGGCAGACCCTCCGCATACGAGAGCCAGGAAGCCAACGAAAAAAGCTGCACGGCGGCTGATCATCGAGCGCCTCCATTGATTGTCGATACAGACTTTCCCAATACGTGGTTTCTCATCATACCACTCAGGTATGACACAATCCTCGCAGCCCGGTTCCCAAAAATTAGACTTCCAGGTCCCGTGCTTCGGGCAGCTTGCCGGCGTCAGCCAACAAGGGCCTGACCACATCGGCGAGGTACTCGGCCACCTGCTCCGGCGCCCGGCCGATGAAGCGGGTGGGATCGAGCAGGGCGTCGAGCTCGGCGCGGCCCAGCGGCACCTCGGGGTCGGCGGCGACGAGGTCGAGGAAGGGGTTGGCCTCACCGCGCTCGAGGACGGCGGTGGTGGTGGTGCGCGAGTGGAGCCGGAGCCGCTCGTGGAGCTCCTGGCGGTCGCCGCCCTTCTTGGCGGCCGCCATGAGGATGGCTTCCGACGCCATGAAAGGCAGCTCCTGGGCGAGGTTCCCGGCCACCATGGCGGGAAACACCTGGAGGCCCGAGGCCACGTTGTGCTGAACGCGGAGGATGGCATCGGTGGTGAGGAAGGCCTCGGGGATCGCCATCCGCCGGTTGGCCGAGTCGTCGAGGGTGCGCTCGAGCCACTGGGTCGAGGCGGTCTGGGCCGGGTTGGCGGCCAGGTTGACCAGCCAGCGGGCGAGCGCGGTGACTCGTTCCGAGCGCATCGGGTTGGCCTTGTACGGCTGGGCCGAGGAGCCCACCTGGCCCGAGGCCATGGGCTCCCGGACCTCTTTCAGCCGGGCGAGCAGCCGAATGTCAGTGGCCATCTTGGCCGCCGACTGGCCGATGCCGGAGAGCACGTCGAGGACGAAGGCGTCGACCTTTCGGGGATAGGTCTGACCGGTAACGTCGTAGGCAGCGTCGAAGCCGATCTTGGCGGCGACCCGCCGTTCGAGCTCGAGGACCTTTTGATGGTCGCCGTCGAAGAGGTCGAGGAAAGTGGCCTGGGTGCCGGTGACGCCCTTGACGCCGCGTGCCTTGAGCCGGGCTCGCTCGAAGCGCAGCCGCTCCAGGTCGAGGACGAGATCCTGGAGCCACAAGGTGGCGCGCTTGCCCACCGTGGTGGGCTGCGCCGGCTGCAGGTGGGTCATCCCGAGACAGGGCTCCGCCGCCCAGCGCTCGGAAAAATCAGCGAGCGCCGCGATCACGGCGAGCACTCGGGTCTCGACCAGCGCCATGGCGTCGCGGGTGATGCACTGCTCGGCGTTGTCGCCGACGAAGCAACTCGTCGCCCCCAGGTGGAGGATCGGCTTGGCGGCCGGCGCGTGCTCGGCAAAGACGTGCAGATGGGCCATGACATCGTGCCGGGTTTCGCGCTCGACCTCGGCGACCCGGACGAGGTCCTCGGCCGTCACCTCGAGATGGGCGCGCATCTGCTCGAGAGCCTCCGATGGGATGTCGAGCCCGAGCTCCGACTCGGCCTCGGCGAGGGCGAGCCACATCCGCCGCCACGTCGTGTAGCGGTGGCCGGGAGAGAAGAGCCGGAGCATCTCCGGCGAGGCGTACCGCCCCGCCAGCGGGTGGTCGAATCCGTCGATGGTCGTCATGGGGGCAGTATAGCGTTCGTTCCCGTTCCCGATCCCGATCCCGATCCCGTTCCCGATCCCGATCCCGATCCCGACGAGACCGTACCCGCGTCCGCGTCCGCGTCTGTGGCTTCAGCACCATCCTGCGGGCGAGGACGCCCGCACCACAATCCGTGCCCGGCCCGCAAGCACCTCACCAATCCCGACCGCGCACATTCGCGTTCCTTCGGGGCGTGCCGGGCATGGCATTGTGTCCAACCGTCTCCCGGCTTCTCCGCTCACCTCTCACAATGCCTTGCCGGGCAACCCGCGGGGAGCGCACTCCGGGTACGTCGCTGAAGCACCGAGGCAGGCCGTCGCTCGTCCGATCAGCGGGGTCATCTCCGATTCGGCTTTTAAGCGGACCGCGCTGATCGGGCGACGCTGGATCGGTGCCGCCGCCAGGTGGCCTCGATCCAGAAGGCCGGCTATCCGGGCACCCGCACCCAATGCGCTCGGTTCCCCTACGCACTCCCACCGCAGGCTGGAAGCCTGCGGCTACAACAGACCACACCGCTATCCCGACGCGGGCACGGGCGCGGGAAAAGAAAGAGATATAGTTCAGGGCTGGAGGTTGTCGAGATGGTCCACGTGACATCGGAGATCGGTCGGCTGCGGCGGGTGCTGGTACACGAACCCGGAGTGGAGGTCGACCGCATGGTCCCGCCGATGATGGAGGAGCTCCTCTTCGACGACATCCTCTTCGGCGAGAAAGCCCGCGACGAGCACGGCCGTTTCCGGCGGCTGCTCCAGGTCCTCGGCATCGAGGTGGTGGAGACCGCACATCTGCTGCGCGACGCTCTCGCCGCGCCCGAGGCCCGCCAGTGGCTCTGGAGCATGCTGCTGCCCGAGCTGCCGCCGGATCTCCGCAGCGCGGTGCCCGGCTCGGCGGACGAGGCCCTCGCCGTGGTGGTCGGCGGCGTCACCAACCACGATGGCGCCGGCATCGAGGTCGGCGACCTCTTCCGCCTGGCGCCGTTGCCCAACTGGTGCTTCCAACGTGATCCCCAGGTGGTGCTCGGAGACGGCGTCGTCTTCTCGGCCATGGCCACTCCAGCGCGCTGGCGCGAGGGCATCCTGGCGCGTGCCATCTTCCGCTTTCACCCCGAGCTCGGCTCGACTCCCGTGGTGCACGACCCCATGCGGCCCGAGCCGGGCCTCGAGCAGTTCTTCGGCTACCACCGGCCTCGCCTCGAGGGCGGCGACATGCTCGTGCTCTCGCCCGACGTGGTCGCCGTCGGCGTGTCGGAACGCACCAACGTACTCGCCGTGGACGCCCTCGCCCGCGGCCTCACGCGGATGGAGAACGGCCCACGCTGGCTGGAGGTCGTCCACCTGCCCAAACGCCGCGCCTACATGCATCTGGACACGGTCTTCACCCCGGCGGACCACGACGCCGCACTCGCCTTCCCTCCCGTGATCTGCGGCGACGGCCCGCAGCTCGCCGAGACCTATGAGATCGACCTCGAGAGCAGCGATCTGACGCCCGTCCACCGCGGCTGTCTCATCGACGCCGTCAACCAGCATGGGCTCGAGCTGGAGCTCATCCCGTGCGGCGGCTCGGATCCCGTGGCCCAGCAACGCGAGCAGTGGACCGACGGCGCCAACACCCTGGCCCTGGCCCCCGGCGTGATCACGCTGTACGACCGCAACACCGCCACCGCCGACGAGCTCGACCGCCGCGGCTGGCGGGTCGCCGCCGCCGAGGACGTGCTCCTCGGCCGTGAAGAGATCAGCCTCGACGACGGGAAAAAGACCTGCCTGCTGCTGGCCTCCAACGAGATCTCGAGGGCGCGGGGTGGCCCACATTGCCTCTCGCACCCATTGGTGCGAGACGACGTGTAGCTCTTTTTTCGTTCCCGGGGACGCGATGGAAGGGGAGCCTGGCACGCAACATTGTTCGCGGCGAACAATGTTGGAGCCAGGCACCCGGCTGCACACCCGCAGAGTTGTTCCGGGCCGCAATCGTCGCCCCATCATCATCTTCCGAGATCAACGAGAGGCACTCTCGTTGATCTCGGAACCTTGCAGACTCTACCGGCCCTCCCGAATGTTCCTCCACCGGTCGTGGTACCAGAGCCACTGCTCCGGCCGGCGGCGGATGGCGACTTCAGTGGCGGCCATGTAGCGTTCGGTGAGCGGCCCGTCGGCGAGACCGTCGGGCTCGATGGGCTCGCCGAAGCTCACGCTGTACCGCGCCGGCGCGTCCCAGTAACCGAAGATGGGCACCACCGGGGCGCCGGTCCTGCGCGAGAAGCGGGCGAGAATGGGGTGGGTCTTGGCGGGCTGGCCGAAGAAGTCGACCTCGAAATCGACGCCCCGGGGCCGCTGGTCGATGAGAATCCCGACCACTCCGCCGCCTTTGATCTCGGCCAGGACTTCGCGGCTGACGTTGCTTTTGCCCAGCGCCCGGTTGCCGAAGGTCGCGCGCAGAGCCTCGAGCTCGGCGTCGAGCAGCGGGTTGTCAAGAGGCCGGTGGATCACCGAGATGCCGCCGGGAATCACGAGTCCCGCCATGAGGGCCGCCACCTCCCACGACCCCAGGTGGGCTGAGAGCAGAAAGAAACCCCGCCCCGACGCCACGGCCCGCTGCACATGTTCTTCGCCTTCCAGGGTGACCTCCGAGCGCAGCTCGTCCGGCGTCAGTCGCTGGATGCGGACGGCGTCGAGGGCCACCCTGCCGAAGTGGCGGGAGACCTCCCTCCCCAGCCCCGATCGCTTGGTCGGGTCCATCTCGGGAAAGGCGAGCTCGAGGTTGAAGTCGATGATCTCGCGACGGCGGCGCGACAGGGTGTAGAACGCCGAGCCCACGCCGGCGCCGAATCTCGCCGCGGCCGCGGGGCTCATCACGTTCACCAGACGCCGCGCCAGTCCGTAGAGAGCGAACTCGCCCCGGTTGCGCAGATCCGACCGCTGCTTGCTCACGACGCCGCCTGGGGACAGATCCGCCACAAATCGTCCCAGCTCCCCGCCAGTGGGGTCATCTCCACCTCGACCACCCACAACGGCAACGCAGCCGGCATCTTGACCGCATCCTTCGCCGTGGTGACCGCCACGGCATCGAGGCCGGCCGCCCGGTCGACGACGGCCTGCACTTCATCCGGGGTCCACGGGTGATGGTCGTCGCGGAAGGCCGTACCCACCACCTGGGCGCCCGCCTCCCGGAGCAGCTGGACAAAGCCCTCGGGCCGGCCGAGACCGGCGGCGGCCAGCACCCGCGCGCTCCGGAGGATGTCCACCCCGCAGGGCTCGCCGTTGCGGCGGACCGCGGCGGGCTCGAGACGCGCCGCGAGCACCGGCATCTCCGGCGCCAGAGCATCGACGGTCCGGCGGATCTCGGCCAGCACCGGTTCGGCCACGGTGGGCAGCTTGGTCACCAGCACGGCATCGGCCCTCGCCAGACCGGACGCGGGCTCCCGCAGCCGGCCACCTGGGGCCATCCGCCCGCCGCCCCAGGGGTCGCCGGCGTCGAGCAGCACCAGGTCGAGGTCACGCCGGAGCTTGAGGTGCTGGAAGCCGTCGTCGAGCACCACCACGTCGGCGCCCCGGGTGCGGGCCTCGATGCCGCCCTCGACGCGATCGGGGTTCACCACCACCGGAACGCCGGGCAAACGGCGGGCGAGCTCGAGAGGCTCGTCTCCAGCGGCCTCCACCGGCGCTTTCGGCTCCGGACCCACCAGGACCACGGGCTCGCGACCCGCCCGGCCGTAGCCCCGGGTAAGCACCGCAGGGTGACGGCCGCGGCGCACCAGATCCCGCACCAGGGCAATGACCGTGGGCGTCTTTCCGGTGCCGCCGAAGGTCAGATTCCCCACCGAGATCACCGGAACCGGCAGCTTCGACGAGTGAAGCCACCCTCGATCGTAGGCCGAGAGCCGGGCCCGGACGGCGCCCCGATACAGCGGTGCGAGAGGCGCCAGGAGGCGGTGCCACGCCCGGTGACCGGTCACGGCGCGCCTCGTCTTTCGGCCAGCTCCAACAAGGCGGCCGCGGTGCGGGCCGTGGCGCCGCGATTGGCCTCCACGACCGCCCGTCCCGCAGCGCCGGCGACCCCGGCGGCGCGGGGATTGTCCAGCCACCCGGCGAGGGCGTCGGTGAGCTCGTCGATCCCCTCCACCACGACCGCGGCGCCCGCCGCCGTCATCTCGTCGTAGACCTCCCGGAAGTTGTGGACATGGGGGCCGCTGAGGACCGGCACCCCCCACACCGCGGGCTCTAAGGGGTTGTGGCCGCCGGTGGGTACGAAGGAGCCGCCGATGAAGGTGGCCGTCGCCAGGCGGTAGGCGCGGGCGAGCTCGCCGATGGTGTCGAGCAGGAAGACAGCGGTGCCGCTGCCGGGGACCTCCCCGGTGCTCCGGCGGACCATGCCCGGCGAACGCCTCGTGACCAGCTCGGCCGCAGCGTCGAAGCGCTCGGGATGGCGCGGCGCCAGCACCAGGAAGAACGGCCTCCCGCCGGCCGCGGAACGCGCCGCGGCTTCGAGGACGATCTCCTCCTCGCCCTCCATGGTGGACCCGGCAACCACCACCGGCCGGTCGCCGGCGGCCCGGTGGACCGCATCGGCCCAGGGCAGCGGATCGCGGTTGGGCTCGAGGTCGTACTTGACGTTGCCCGCGACCCGAATCGCCGACGCCTCCACCCCGAGCGCGGCGAAGCGCTCGGCGTCGGCCGCCGACCGGGCAAGGACCAGAGCCAGCGGCTGCAGCAGGGGCCGGAGCCATCGCCCGACCTTGAGATAGCGGCGGAAGGAGCGATCCGACAATCTCGCGTTCACCACCGCCGCGGGGATGCCGCGCACCGCCGCCTGGTGCAGCATCTCCGGCCACAGCTCGGTCTCCACCACCACCAGCGCGCGCGGCCGCGCGGCATCGACGAAGCGTCTTACCGCTCCGGGGAGATCGAGGGGGCACGGCACCACGGGAACGTCCTCAGGCAGCGTCCTCCGGGCCAGCTCGAGGCCGGTGGCGGTGGTGGCCGTGAGGACCATCGGCACATCGCCGCCGAGGGCCGTCAGCTCCGCCACCAGACGCCGGGCAATCTCCACCTCGCCCACCGACACCGCGTGCAGCCAAAGGCCGTCTTGCGACATCGCCGGCAGGTTGCGGGCAAGGCGGTCGCGAAAGCGGGGCCGGCTCTTGCCGGAGAGGCGGTCGCCGATGGTGAGCGCCGGCACCGCCACCGGCAGCAGACCCGCCACCAGGGCCCGGTAGATCCAGAGACTCGCTCCTGCCATGGTCAGAGAATACCCCGACCGGCCCTCGATCCGCCTCTGAAAGCGGTGTTACGCCGGCTCGACGTACTCGGTCTCGCCGTCGGCGACGATGAAGGTCCCGGCCTTGCGCTCCAACGCCCGCTTGAGGCTGTCGGCGTCGGTGATGAGCACCTCCTTGCCGGTGGCCTCGACGAAGTCGATGGCCGACTGGACCTTGGGCCCCATGGAGCCGGGCGGGAACTGGTTGCTCGCGAGGAGCTCCTTGGCGGCGGGCACCGGCAGGGTACGGATCCACTTCTGGTTCGGCCGCCCGTAGTGCTCGGCGATCTCGGCAACGTTGGTCAGGATGATGAACAGGTCGGCGTCGAGGTCGGTGGCCAGAATCGACGCCACGTAGTCCTTGTCGATGACCGCCTCGACACCGCGGAAGTAGCCACCCACGTCCTCATAGACCGGAATGCCCCCTCCGCCGCCGGCGATGATGATGGCGCCGTCGTCCACCAGCCGCTTGAGCATCCGGCTGCCGAGGATGCGGGTGGGCTTGGGCGAAGCGACCACCTTGCGCCAGCCGCGGCCCGCCTCCTCGACCATGTTCCAACCCTGCTCCTGCATGAGCAGGTTCGCCCGGTACGAGGTGTAGTACGGCCCGACCGGTTTGGAGAGGTTCTCGAAGGCCGGGTCCTCGCGGTCCACGAGAACCTGGGAGAGCACCGCGGCGATGTCCTTGTCGAGCTGCTCCTCGTTGAGCCGGTTGCGCATCTGGTTGGCGAGCATGAAGCCCATGGAACCCTGGGTCTGGGCCACCGCTACGTCCAGCGACTGGGGCGGAATCTTGGTGATCGCCTCCTCGACCTGGATCATGATGTTGCCCACCTGGGGCCCGTTGCCGTGCACGATAGCCAGCTCATAGCCGCGGTGGATGATCTCCACCAGCCACCGGGTGGCCTTCCAGGCCAGGGTGAACTGCTCCTCCTGGGTGCCGTGGTCCTGGGGCCGCAGCAGGGCGTTGCCGCCGAAGGCGATGACCGCGACGGGCTTGCGCTCGCCGTCGAGGGAGATGCTGGTGCGCTCGTTCATTGGTGCCTCCATCCCGCGGTGGCGGGAAGAGGGGCATTGTGGAACCGGGAGCCTCGGGTGTCAATACTCCCGTACCCGTACCCGTGCCCGATGAAACCGGAAACGCCACCGCCCACATTCGCATAGAGACGGACGTGCCATTCACGCTTTTGTGCTCTCCCATGACGCTCCCGAACGGAGCGCGCTGCGCACAAAGGCGTGCTTGGCAATCGCCGAGCCCTGTCGCTGAAAGCTGGGCTGAAGCCTGCGGGCAGGCCGTCGCTCGTCCGATCAGCATGGTCACAATCGTTCTCTTTCTCCCATCATGACCATGCTGATCGGGCGACGCTGGCCCGCCGCCGCCGTTCAGGCGTCGGCTGGCCAGAAGGCCGGCGCACCGGGTACCGTCCGTATCCGTATCCGCATCCGATCCCGATCCCGATCCCGATCCCGATGGCCGTGGCCGTGGCCGTGGCCGTGGCCGTGGCCGGCATGGTCACTCCTGTGTGTTTTCGAGGAAGTCGTAGCCGATGAGCTTGCCGGGGTCAAGGGGTGAAATGCATCGCCCGCGGCGGGCAGCCCCTTGCCCCCGGCAAGCTCATCGGCTGGACGGGGGTCATGACCACACAGGAGGTGACCATGCACATCACACGGCCAACGACAACGTTCATCGCGCACTCGAAGGCCCTCAATGCCGCGGGAATCGCAATCTCGCTGGTATTGAAGGTTCCAGCTCCCCTCAAGAGCATCGCCGATCAGGTCATTCGGAGCGCGTCGTCGGTTCCCGCGAATCTCTCAGAGGGAGCAGGGCGGTCAGGCAGGGATCGGAATCATCACTGGCGAATCGCCTACGCCTCGGCGAAAGAGGTCGACAGCCACCTCCAGATCCTCCTCGGTGCAGGCGCCATCGACCCCAGACGAACCCACATTGCCCTCCAGCTCTTCGACGACGTCCGTGCCCTCACCTGGAAACTCCTCCATCACTGAGACGAATCTCGCCCTGCACCGACAGCGCCCTCCGCCCCCTCGGTGGGCCAAGGCCCGCCCTA
>JAZBOQ010000210.1:0-39025 GCA_036351195.1 Thermoanaerobaculales bacterium
CAGGCTCGGAGCGTACTGAACTTCATCAATGATGACCGGTGGGGGGTATTTCTTGAGGAACTCTCCGCCCGAGTGCTCTGCCTCTTCCGCCACCATTGGAACATCGAGCGACACGTACGTGTGTTCCGGGAACGACTTGACCAAAAGACTGGTCTTGCCGGCCTGGCGGCAGCCCGTCAGCACCACCGCCGGCCGAGTCGAGGCCGTGTCGACGAGTGCAGCGGTGAGCTCTCTTGGAATCCACATCTCTGGGTATCTTGCAATTATACTGACGATTTGTCAACAACCAAAAGACCAACCACCACGAAATGTCATCAATCATCAAAGTCACAAACCGTGCTATTTCAGACAGATCATGATCGATCTCAGGTCGTATATATGTCGATTGCGGGCCCCCGCAACCAAATCACAATCGCCGCCCTCACGGGCGGCGTTTTTTGATTTGGTTGGGCGTTGGAACCAGGGGAATCCTGGTTCAAACCGGGGGCAGGATTTAGTTGCGTGTGCCTTCGGCAGCACCGGCCGTAAACGGCCTCGCAACATCAAATCCTGCCAGGCATCGTTCCCAGACTCGTTCGCGATCTGCCTCGCAGGGGCGGTGGGATCCTACACGTTCAAAGACGATTGTTCAGCAACGTTAGAGCACCTTCCACCATGGCGCGGCAAGCACGCCCCCCGGGAGCCACTCCACGGCTTCTCCGGTGTGGAGAAGGAGACCCGACCTGGCGGTCCGACCGTACTCGGACTTGAACGTCCTCAGATGGCGGGCGTCCCTTACACCCGGTCTGTTGGTCGACTTGACCTCGATGGGAAGGAGCTCATTGGGCGTCTCGATCACGAAATCCACCTCATCGCCGGTTGTGGTTCTCCAGTACAGGATCTCCACCCGCCCGACTCTCCCGTCCCGCCAGGCAGCGAGATCGTGGTGGACGAGGTTCTCCAAATGGGCGCCGGTCGGTCGATCAGCGCCTGCCAGATGCATGGCGAGACCAGTGTCGCTCCAGTAGAGCTTCGGTGATTTGATCAGTCGTTTGGTCCGGTTCACCGAGTAGGCCGCGAGGCGCGTCAATATGTGCGACGTCTCGAGGAGATTGAGGTATCGATGAACAGTCGGCTGCGGCAGCGCCACGTCGCGGCCAAGCTCGGTCTGGTTGACGACCTGCCCGAGACGAAGACACGCCGCCTTCATGAGACGCCGGAAGTCAGGCAGCCCCGAGATCGCCGACAACGACTGCAGGTCACGCTCGAGATAGGTCCGGACATATCCCTCGAACCAGACCTCGCGCTGCTCGTCGTTCTCGAGCTGGAGGGCGGGCGTCGGGAATCCACCCGTCTGAGCCAAGCGTCCCCAGTCTTCCGGCTCAACCGGTTGACGACCGATGATCTCGGGCCAGTCATCGTCGGAGGCGGCGAGAAGCTCGTCCCAGATTCCGCACCGCCCAAGGCCCAGAAGCTCTCTCCTCGTCATCGGCCAAAGTGTCAGATAGCTGGCGCGCCCGGCCAAGGACTCCGACACCCGTTTCATCAGCAGCAGATTGGCGGATCCCGTCAAGAGAAACCGACCGGCTTGCCGCTGCTCATCAATGGCGCGTTTGACCGCAAGCAGGATCCCGGGTTCCCTTTGGACCTCGTCGAGTGTGACGGGATGCCTGCCCCCGACAAGCGAATCGGGATCGCGCCGGGCAAGATCGACAATGTCGAGATCATCGAGCGTGAAGAACCTCCGTTCTCCCGGCAGGAGATCCCGCACCAACGTGCTCTTGCCCGTCTGCCGTGCGCCGGTGACGACAACGGCCGGCATCACCGAGAGGCGCTCGGACAGGCTCTGTCCAACCATGCGAGGCTTTAGAAAATCATTCATGCCTTGAATGATATCAATTCACACGCGGAATCGCAATGGCATGCGTGCAATAGTCTCGCGGACATCGCGGATCCCCATCGGTGATCGCTATGGGCAGCGTGACGGACCCCAGCTGTAGCCACACCGCAAACCGGGCATGTTGATCACCGGGTGCCCCTGGTCTTCGCACACCCCGCCGGGCCAGTCGAAACCATCGTCCATGGAACGGAAGTAGTCGAGGATATAGGGCCACAGCGTGATCTCCGCAGTGCCCCTCCCGGGGCCGCGACGGATGTGGCAGCCGGGCCCGAAGTCCACATCGCCCAGCTCAGTCGAGACGATCAGACGCGGCAGCTCCCGGCCGCTGCCGTTTCGTCGCAGCGCGGTCGCCATGCGCGCGCTGGCGTCCAAGTGTCGCCGTTTCGGCTTCGAGTTCCACCACCTGTATCTTGCCGGGGCGCAGACCCAGCGGCACTGGAACAGCGGTCGCCCGGTGGACCTCGACACGCTGTTCAGGGATACCCGGCGCACACCGCTGGTATCATTCTGGTGATCACGGCCTGATCTAGATCTCGTGCCTGGGGGGAGGATGAAGATGCGCTGGATGACGAACGCGGTCCTCGGCTGCACGATCGCACTGATCGCCGGTGCGATGGGACTGGTGTGGGCCGGGCCGACATCTGAGGAGATCGCAAAGCTCGGGAATGAGCTGACCCCCCTCGGCGCCATCAGTGCCGGCAACGTCGATGGCACCATCCCGGCGTGGGAGGGCGGTCTGAAGACGCTGCCGGCGGGCTACGAGCCCGGCGAGCACCTCGTCGATCCGTTCAAGGACGACACGGTCCTGTTCACTATCACCGCCGCCAACATGGACAATCACAAGGACAAGCTGACCCCGGGTCAGCAGGCCCTCCTGACGGCCTATCCCGACACCTACAAGATGAACGTCTATCCGACCCGACGCTCGGCGGCCTTTCCGCAGCGGATCTACGACAAGACCAAAGAGAACGCCGCCACTGCCAAGCTCACTGAGGGCGGGAACGGGGTCACCGGGGCGGTCAACGGCATTCCTTTTCCGATCCCTGAAAACGGTCACCAGGCAATCTGGAACCACCTCCTGCGCTACCGCGCCGACGCGGTGGAGCGAATCGTCGGCCAGGCGGCGCCGACCCGCAGCGGCAAGTACACCTTGGTCACCTTTCGAGACGAGTACTCCATCGTTTACAGCATGGCTGGTATGACCGAGGAGGACCTCGACAACAAAATTCTCTACCTGCGCCGGGAGGTCATCTCACCGGCGAGATTAGCGGGCGGCATCCTGCTGGTGCATGAGACCTTGGACCAGATCAAGGAGCAACGCCAGGTGTGGCTCTACAACCCGGGTCAGCGTCGCGTGCTTCGGGCACCAAATATGGCCTACGACAACTCCGGCATCGCCGCCGACGGCTTGCGCACGTCCGACCAGCTCGACATGTACAACGGTGCTCCCGACCGCTATGACTGGAAGCTCGTCGGGCGCAAGGAGATGTACGTGCCGTACAACTCCTACCGGCTGCAGGACCCGCGCGTGACGACCAAGGACATCCTCACGCCCAAGCACATCAACCAGGACCATGCCCGGTACGAGCTGCACCGTATGTGGGTCGTCGACGCCACCCTCAAAGAAGGAGCCCGGCACCTGTACACGCGGCGCACCTTCTATCTCGACGAGGACAGCTGGCAGATTCTGGCGGTGGACATCTACGACAAGCGCAACCAGCTGTGGCGGGTGTCCGAGGGCCACGCGATGACCTACTACAACGTGCCCAGCGTGTGGACCTCGCTCGCGGTGCACACCGACCTGCAGGCCGGCCGCTACCTGGCCATCGGGCTCAACAGCGAGCTCCAGGCCTACAACTTCGATATCGAGCGCTCCCCCCAGCACTACACTCCGGCAGCCCTGCGCCGCGCGGGTCGACGCTAGGCGACCACACCATCGGGTGGCGGACCGCCCGGGCCCAACCGTGCCTGCCTGCGACACCGTCGAAGGGTTCCGTCACGCCTCGCCAGCGTGAGTCACTCGAGGTCCTGCGTGTCAGGCAGGCTTCACCGGCCCGCCCCATGATCCACGCTCACAACTCGTCCATTCCCAGGCAGATCATGATCGAGCTCAGGTCTCGCATACCTGCGTATCGGGCCCCCGCAACCCGCACACACAGCCCGGCGCAAAAATGCGCCGCGCTTTCTTTGTGTGCTGTGGCGGGGGCAGGATTCGTGTTGCGTATGCATCCGGCTGCAGCGTGATGCTGTCGGCGTCAGTCAAGAGATTGGCGGTTGCGAACAAGTCTCGTTCTCGGCGACGACCGAGATTGTCCATATCGACCCAACGGGTTGAAAGAGACCACACGTCGGAGGACACAATGCACGAGAGCAGACAACCCATCTTGATCGTCGGAGGCACCGGCAAGACAGGCCATCGAGTCGCTGCGAAGCTCGCGGCTCGAGGCGTCGAAACTCGGGTCGCATCGCGCTCCGGCGAGACCATTTTCGACTGGAATGACATGAAGTCTTGGCGACCTGCCCTGGACGGTGTGTCGGCGGTCTATCTGACGTACTTCCCGGATCTGGCCGTACCAGAGGCGCCCCCCGCAATCGAGGAGTTTACGCGCCTGTCCGCCGAACGCGGCGTCGAGCGGCTGGTTCTGCTGTCGGGTCGAGGTGAGGAAGAGGCGCAGCGTTGCGAGCGAATTCTCCTCCGGACGAACCCATCCTGGACTGTCGTCCGTGCGAGCTGGTTCAATCAGAACTTCAGCGAGGGGTTTTTCACGGATATGCTGCGTGACGGTGTTCTCCGGCTGCCCGCCGGGGATGTCCGTGAGCCGTTCATCGACGCGGACGATATCGCGGATGTCGCCGTTGCGGCGCTGACCGAGACCGGTCACGAAGGCCAGATCTACGAAGTGACGGGCCCTCGCCTCATGACCTTCGCCGAGGCCGTCGAGGACATCGCCAGGGCGACCGGCCGCGAGCTTCGCTACGAACAGATCCCAGTCGACGATTACGTCGATGGGATGCTCGCTCAGCAGGTTCCCGAGCAGCTCGTCTCGCTGACCCAGTATCTGTTCGAGACGGTGCTGGACGGCCGCAACGCCTCCACAACGGACGGCGTCCAGCGGGCCCTGGGGCGCGATCCCCGAGACTTTGCCGACTTTGCGCGGGAGACGGCCAGAACCGGTGTGTGGGCGGTATCCGGTCCGGGCGAAGTCCAACCTGCCGCGGACAATGGCTCGGCGAAAGACGCGAACAAAAAGGCGGTGCTCCGGTTTGTGGACGAGTTCATCAACCGGGGCGACGCCTCGGCCCTCCACGAGCTCATCCACTCCGACTACGTCTATCGCAGCCCCGGTGAGGAGCTCCGCGGCTTGGAGGGGCTGGCGGCACTCTTCGCCGGCTACCGATCGGCGTTCCCCGACCTCGCGCTTCAGATCGACGATCTGGTGGCGACGGACGACGCCACAGTGATGTCGTTCACCCTGACGGGAACCCACCGCGGCGATCTGCTGGGGATTTCGGCCACCGGCCGGCGGATTCGGGTCAACGGTATGGTGCGCAGCCGATTCCGGGACGGGAAGATCGCCGAGGAGTGGGAAATTCTGGATCAGCTCTCGCTTTTCGAGCAGCTCGGGGTCGTCGGAGGTGCCGCATGACACCACTGGCCTCCGTGACAGCGATCGGCGCCGCGCTGGTTGCCGGGATCTTCTACGCGTTCTCGACATTCCTGATGCAGGCCCTGGGACGTCTGGCACCTCGTGAAGGCATTGCGGCCATGCAGTCGATCAACGTTGTCGTGATCAACCCGCTGTTCTTTGTGGCGTTCTTCGGCACCGGTGGATTCTGCGTCGCCACAGTCGCCGCCTCGTTCTTCGCCGAGGCTGAGATCTCTCTCTTTCCGGTGCTGGTCGGCGCCGTTCTGTATCTCGCCGGTTGCATCGGGGTCACGATCGTCGGCAACGTTCCGTTGAACGAGAGGCTGGCGAAAACCAACCCGGACGACAGCGATGCCGCAACACTGTGGAGCTTCTACCTTGCCCGCTGGACCCTCTGGAACCATGTTCGAACCGCGGCCTCGCTGGCCGCATCCGCCTGTTTCGTGCTCGCGATCGCGACGGGGTAGGATGAGCCGCCACAGCCCGAGGCACGGAATCCCGGTCCCCCGACACCGTGTTACAGACGCCGAGGGGGGCCCGAGATTTGGGCTTGGTGACAGCGGTTTTCGCCCGAAGGATGATCCAGGCCGCCGGGGAGTCGGTGGACGGACCGGCGATGCTGCGGTCGGTCGGTCTGAAGCCGGAGGAGCCGCTCGACGTGAGGGAGATGATCGCCGACGATGCGTACTACGACCTCCTCGAACGCATCACCGCGGAGATGGAGGACGCGTTCGAGCTGCCGCTTCGGGTCGGCCCGCTGATGCGACCGGACGACTACGGCGCTCTCGGCCTGGCCTGGAAGTCGGCGCCGACCATTCGGAGCTCGCTCGAGCGGGTCGAACGGTACTGCCGACTCTGGACCGACAATCTGACCTACGAGATTCACGATCGAGACGACGGCATCGACTTCATCGTGCACCGGTCAGGGGATCGCCGGCTCGGAATGAGGCTGTCGAACGAGGCGACGCTGGCGAGCGCCACCTCGCTCATCCGGCAAACCTCGTCGCCCCGTTTTCGTCCGCAGTCCGTATCGCTGAAGCATGCCGCTCCCGGGTCCACTTCTGCCCACGAGCGCTATTTCGGCTGTCCCGTTCGCTTTGCCTCCGATTGCGACGCTCTGTCCATCTCCAATGAAGTGCTCGACCGCCCCAATCACCTTTCAGATGACGGGATCTCCCGCTTTCTCATCGACCATCTCGACGCAGAGATGGAATCCTTCGGAAGCGGGATTCCAGTGCAAGCCCTGGTCGAGCGGGAGATTTCACGGTCGCTGAGTGCGGGCGTCCCCAGGATGGCCGACGTCGCCCGTCGCCTGGCGATGAGTGAGAGGACACTTCACCGGCGGCTGGCCGAGAGAGACCTCTCATTCAAGAACCTGGTTGCGGACACTCGCCGACACGTGGCGGTGAATCTCCTCCGGAAAAGCTCGTATCCCCTGACCGAGGTGGCGTTTCTCACCGGCTTTTCCGAGCAGAGCGCGTTCAATCGCGCGTTCAAGCGCTGGACCGGACACACTCCGACAGCCTTTCGCAAGGCAGTCCAGGAGTAACCGCTCAGGTCTTTTGGGGATCACGCTCGACCCGTTGACCGGGACGCCGCAGATTCGGCAGTTCGTCAGACAAATCCTGATCGCGCCGAGGTCGCACAGAGGCCGATTGCGGCCTCCTACCCGGACCCGCCCGACACGATACTCAACACGAGGTTATGGGCAACGTGACGGGCCCCAGCTGTAGCCACACCGCAGGCCGGGAATGGTGACCACCGGGTGCCCCTGGTCCTCACGCACCCCATCGGGCCAGCTGAAATCGGCGTCCATGGTGCGGAAGTAGTCGAGAGTGTAGGGCCACAGGGTGATCTCCGCCGTGCCTCTGGCGGGGCCGCGACGAATGCGGCAGCCGGGCCCGAAGTCGACCTCGCCCAGCTCTGTCGAGATGATCAGGCGCGGCAGCTCGCGGCCGCTGCCGTTGCGCCGCAGCTCGGTCGCGATGCCGATGATCGTATCGAGGTCCACCGGGCGACCGCTGTTCCAGTGCCGTTGGGTCTGCGCGCCGGCGACATAGAGGTGGTGAAATTCGAAGCCGAAGCGACGACACTTGGACGACAGTGCGCGCATGGCAGCCGCGCTGTCGTTGACGTTGTGCAGCAGGCAGCTGTTGAGATAGACCGTGACGCCGTGCTGGTGGAAAGCCTCGACCACGCGGCGGTGAGAGTCTTCGAGTTGTTCGGCGCTCAACACCAAGGTCTCGAGCTCGAAACGCACCGGATCGGCCACCTCGAGGCTCTGCAGAGCCGCGTACCGCTCGACGACCGAGGCGTCGTAGAGCAGCGGCTCGTCGTGAAAGACGCGGCTGCGCATACGGAACGACCGCACGCCGGTGTCGGCGCGCAGGGCGTACACGATGCGTTCGATCTCGTCCTGGGAGTCGGGGAGGTCGGTCTGGGTGCGCAACACGACGTCGGTGATCTCCGGCCGGTTCGCCACATAGTCCACGATCTGCCGGAGCTGGTGATCATCGCAATCCGCGCGAAGTTCGACACGGGTCAGATGCACGCGACAGAGCTTGTCGATGCCGCTGGGGACGACCTCCGGCCCGATGTCGGGCAGATGCCTGTAGAGCTCGGCGATCTGTTCCTCGTCGAAGGGCAGGTCGTCCTCGTCGTCCACCTCGTCGACACCCGGAAGCTCGACCCTGGGAGAGACGAAGAGCGCGTCGTCCCCGATGTCGGCCATGAAGCGCGCCTCGAGCATCCCATCCTCATTCTCGCGTACGCCCTCGATCTCCGCTGCGGCCGCCACGAATTGGGAGAAGTACTCGGCAGTGTAGGGTGTCCGGATCCACACGAACGCCGGATCGTCGGCGTCACGCTCCACCGCCCAGCCGCTGGTCAACCAGTCGATCTTACCGATTTTGGTGGCCGTGGTCAGGTGGGGGATCGCCCGGTCCGAGAGCTGTGCCCGCAGGAAGTTGCCGGCTCGCAACGCCGTCGCGATCGGGCTCCAAAAACGCCGGTTGCCTTTGATGGCGCTGCAGGGGAAGAAGATGTAGTGCATCTCCGCTCCGCGCAGTCGCAGCTCGCGGTAGAGGCGGACCAGGACCTCGCCGTCGTCGTTGCAACCGGCGAGGAACGGAGTCTGGATGTAGATCGGAATGCCGTTGCGCGCCAGCTCGGCAATCACCTCGAGCGAGGCGACGGAGGCCTCGTCGGGATGAATGAAGTGCCCAGCCACCTCGAGATGTTTGCCGACAATGGCAAGATCATCGCGCGCCTTGATCAAGAAACGAACCCAGAAATCGCCGCGTCGACGCAGCATCTGTGGATGGTACGAGATGGTCCGCGCCGCCAGACGTACGGTTTCGACGTGGGGGATGCGCGCGAGCCCGTAGATGGACTGTTCCACGGTCTTGCGGTTCATCAGCGGCTCGCCGCCCGTGAGTACGACCTCCCGGATGCGGTCGTTGCCCGAGATGTAATCCAACGCCGCGTCCACATCTGCCACGGTCGGCGGCGCCTGTTCGCGGGTTTCCTTGTGTTTGCGGAAGCAGAAGCGGCAGTACACCGGGCAGCTCATGTGCAGCACCAGGATCACCCGGTTTTCGTACATCTGCTCGACCACACCCTGATGGAACTGGCCGATCCATGTGTGGACCTGGCCCTCCGGAGAAAGCTCGTCGGTGAACGGCAGGTACTGGTACCCGATGTTTTCGGACAGCCTGACCTGGCGCAGGGTGTGGTGCGAGAGCCGCACCGGATACTCGTGCAGGACGCGACGGAGGCTGCCCCGTTCGCCCTCGGGCACCGTGAAGTTGCACAGCGCCTCGTAGTGCTCGAGTTCGGCGATATTCACGAAACCGCTCCCCGGCAGCATCTCCTCCAAGAAGGTCAGCAGCAGCTCCTGGGGCAGGTCGATGCCTCCCAGGTTCACCCGAGCCACCGCCTGCGGCGATGCATGGCTCAACGCGTCGAGAATCTGATGGATGAACGTCTCGACCCGGTTCTCGAAGCCGCACGCCGCGATCAGCCGCTGCAGGCGCTCGGCGCCGTCGCCTTCACCCAGCACGGCGGCGAGCTTCTGCCCGACCACGGCGGGTTCGCCGTACCGATCCAGAAAGTCAACCAGCCGATCCTCGAGGAGGCCGATGTCGATCTCGCCCTGCGACAGGGGTGTGCCCTGCTCGCCCGTCCAGATACCCGTTTCGGAACGCATGTCCTCGCTCCCCGTTGTTGGTGCCCATTCAGCTCGGTCTTCAGGTTATGGTGCCGGCTGGAGGATCGCAAACAAACTGTTGCCAGGATTCCTGCACCATCGTTTGTCCAACGATGGGAACGAAGTCACGAGGATCCGATCGAGAGCGACGCGCCCCGGACGCCTCAACCAGCTTCGAAGGGTATCGAACACGCTGTCGGCTTTGAAGGCCGCTTCGCTGCGCGATGCCGGGCCACACTCCGGATCGGGGTTCTGCCCTTCGCGCGGAATCGGACTCATACTTCGTCTGGAGTTGAGGCCACCGCTCGGCGCGGAGCTGCGACGAGGTTCACGAGGTCCTCGACGACGAGGTACAGGCACGGCACCAGCACGAGCGTGACTGTGGTTGAGAAGAGAATGCCGAACCCGAGGGAGATCGCCATCGGAACGATGTGCTGCGACTGGAGGGAGGTCTCCAGGATGATCGGGGTGAGCCCCAGAAACGTGGTCGCGGTGGTCAGAAAGATCGGTCGGAACCGGCGGACCCCGGCGAGCAGAATCGCATCGCTTGCTGAGTGTTTCGGGCGGCGCCTGTTGGCGTAGTCGATCATGATCAGCGAGTCGTTGACGACGACACCCGCGAGAGCGATCACTCCCATGAAGCTGATCAGCGAAAGGTCGAAGCCGAGGAGGATGTGCCCGACGACGGCGCCGATGGATCCGAACGGGATCGCGATCATGACGATCAGCGGTTGGAGGTACCGCCGGAAGGCGACGGCGAGGAGCGCGTAGATCACGACCATGGCGAGGCCGAAGCCTCCCCACAGCGATCTGGTCGCCTCGCGCATCTCCGCATTGGCCCCCTCGAAGGACCAGGTCAACCCGGGGTACTCTTGCGCGAGTTTGGGGAGCACATCCTGGTTGATCGCCGTGGTGATCTGCCCCATCTCCCGGTCGGGCTCGACATCCATGGAGACGGTCACGACGCGGCGCCCGTCGCGCCGATCGATCCGGGAGAAGCCTTCGCCCCTGCGCACCTTCGCCACATCGAGCAGGGGCACCTCCGCCCCGGACGGGGTTCGGATGACCAGCTCTTCGAGATTGTAGATGTCCTTGCGCTCGTTCTCGGGGAGCTTGACCCGAACCTCGATCTCGTTCGTGCCCCGCAGGAGCCGCATGGCGAGGGCGCCATAAAACGCCCCTCGAAGCTGGCTCCCGACGTCTGCCGGCGTGAGCCCCAACGCCCGGCCTTCGGGGAGGAGCTCGAAGTCGTACTGCACCTTGCCCTTGCTGTAGCTGTCGTTGACGTCGCGAGTGGAGGCGTAGGTCGCCATCTCCCCGGCAAACGCCTTCGCGGCCTCCTCGAGCACGTCGATGTCGGCGTGGCTGAGATCGACGCTGACGTCGCGACGGTGGCCGCCCGGACCGCGCTCGGCCTCGAAGGTGATCTGATCCACGCCCGGGATGTCGCCGATGGAGTCCCGCCAGACCTGGATGACCTCCCTGGCGCTCATCGTGCGCTCGTCGGGTGGGAGCATGACGAGCTCCACATCGATGAAGCTGCCGCCACGAACATTGGTCATGACGCCCTCGGCGACCTCGTCGAAGTTCTTCTCTTCAAAAAGCCGGACCGTTGCGGCGGTCACCGCCTGGGCGACCGCGGCCGCCTGGTCGGGCGTCGCTCCGACGGGAAGGCGCACTCCCGCCTCGATCTCGTTGGCCGACACCTCCGGCATGAGGATCAGGCCCATGTGGGAGCTCGTGCTGTAGCTGACGACAATGGTCAGGACGGCAACCGCCGCGGCGACGGTGATGTACCGCACCCGAAAGGTGAAGCGAAGAAACGGGCGGTAGTACTGGTCGATCATCCGGCTGACGAATCTCGAGAACGCCTGCTGCAGCTCGTGCAGTCTGCCGCCGAGACCCCGCTTGTGCTCCACGGACCGGATGTGAGCGAGGTGGGCCGGGAGGATGAACAGGGCTTCGAGGAGCGACAGCAGCAGAACGACGATCACCACGATCGGCAGCGGCCGCCAGAATTTCCCGGTCTCACCCGGAATGAAGAGCAGGGGCACGAATGCCACCACGTTGGTGAGGATGCTGAAGATGACGGGCCCGCTAACCTCGCGCGTGCCGCGGATCGCGGCCTCGATGGGGTTGAGGCCCTTTTGTCGGTACTCGTAGACGTTTTCGCCGACGACCACGGCATCGTCGACCACGATCCCGAGCACGATCAAAAAGCCGAAGAGCGAGATCATGTTGATGCTCACCCCGACGAAGGGGAGAACGAGATGGCCGCCGATGAACGAGATCGCCATGCCGGCCATCACCCAGAAGGCGAGCCGGAACTCGAGGAACAGCGCCAGAGTGAAGAGAACGATCACGACCGCGAGCATCCCGTTCTTCGTCACCAACGCGAGTCGGCTCCGGAAGTCTTCGGCGTTGTTGTTGTCGACGCGCCAATTGACGCCCGGTGGAAACTGCCGCTCCGCCGCCCGCATCACCTCGTCGACGGCGTCCGCGATCTGCAGCGGCGACTGGTCGCCGATGCGGTAGATCTGGAGCTCCACCGACGGCTGCTGGTTGAACTGTGAGTGGAAGTTGCCCTCGGTGAACCCGTCCCGGATCGTCGCGATGTCCCCGAGGGTCACCGCGGCGCCGCTGTCGCTGGTCAGGAGCTTGATCCCGGCGAACTGCTCGGCCCATTGCTTGCGGGCCTTGATCCTGAGCAGGATCTCGCCGGCGCTGGTCTGCACCGAGCCGGCGGCGATGTCCTCGCTCGACCGCTCGATGATCTCCGCGACCTCGTCGAGCGTCAGCCCGTACTCGCGCAGGCGATCGCGCGGGATTTCCACGTGCGTCACGTACTCCGGAACCCGCGACAGCTCGATCTGGGTGATGAAGGGGTTGGCCAGCAACTGGTCGCGGACGCGTTCGGCGAGCTGCCGCAGCGTCCACGTGTCGACGGGCCCGAAGAGCCCGACCCGCATGACCTCGGTCTGTCGCGACTGCAGCCGGACCTCGGGCTGATCGATGTCGTCCGGGAAGGTCCGGATGCGGGACACGGCCTGGTCGATGTCCTGGAACGCCTTCATGCGCTCCGCCCCCACAACCAACTCGATGGTGACCGAGCCGCGCTCTTCCCTCGCCTGAGAGGTGATCTCGCGGATGCCGTCGACGCCGCGCACGACCTCTTCGATCGGTCGAAGAATGCCCTGCTCGACCTCTTCGGGCGCCGCGCCCGGGTAGCCGACCGAGATCTCGACGATGTCGAGCTCGAACTGGGGGAAGACCTCTTTCTGGATGTCGTAGGCCGACCAGATTCCACCGATGAACAGGACCGCCATGAGCAGGTTCGCGGCGATCGGATTCGAGACCATCCAGGCGATGGGACCTCGCTCCTGCGACCCCGGCTGACGCGGCGGAGCGCTCATTGTGACGCCTGCTCTCGGACCGAGGATTGATCGGGTGTTTCAGCGTCAGAATCCGAGGTGTCGCGGATGGCGAGGCCGTCCACCGTCGTCGCCAGATTCGTCGTCACCACCCGGTCGCCGGCCGCCAACCCTCCGCCGATGAAGGCGTGCTCGGCGTCTGAGAACCGCACGTCCACCGGCTGGATACGCAGCTTGCCCTCGCGCATCACCCACACGGTATCGCCCTGGCGCAGGTACTCCCGGTCGAGACGCACGGCACCGTCGATGGGTTTCGCCTCGATCTCCACCTGGACGATCGAGCCGAGGATCAGGGCCGGTTCGCCCTCGCCACCGAGCGGGTTGGGGACGGCAACGATCACTCTCGCCAGGCGGGTGCTCTCGTCGACCTCCCCGATCAGCCGCTCGACCCGGCCTTGACGGCCTTCCTCCTCGCCCCAGGCAGTCCGGTGCCGGATGGTGGCCCGCGCGCCCGGCCGCCCCCGGTCCGGGAACTCGATCCACCGGATCGCATTGAGCGGCACCGTGGCGATCACCCAGAACTCATCGATGCCGACGAGGCGGGCGAGCTCTTCGCCGGCCGCGACCTCGGAGCCCAGCTCGACGGAACGATCCAGGATCTGTGCGGCGAACGGTGCCCGAACCACCGTTCTCTCGAGATCGAGCCGGGCCTGCTCGACCGATGCTTCGGCGGCGCGCAACTTCGCACGGAGCGACTCGATCTGCGGCTCACGCAGCACCAGCGCCCTGTTCTCCGGATCGATATCCTCGCCGAGGAGGGCGAACTCGCGCCGCGCCACCCGCTGCTGACCCTCTTCGATGGCGAGCTCGGTCTGGACCTGCTGCATCTCGCTCGAGCGGGCGATCAGCGTGTGCTCGTAGTCCGCGGGATCAATCCGAAGCAGCGGCTGGCGATCCTGCACCAGCCCGCCGGGGGTGAACGACTCTTCGACGGCTATAATCTGGCCGCCCACCCGAGGGCTCAAAACGATGTCGCGGGCGGGTCGAACGGTGCCCAAGACGCTGAGCGTTGGTCGATACGTCCCCTGCTCGACGGTGATCGTCTCCACCGGTGCGGCCGATTTCCGCGTTGCCGATTCACGGACCGCGGTGGGTTCGGACTGCTTGATCCAGGTGCTCACCAGGACCGTCCCTACAAGCAACACAGCAACCGTGACAACCGATGTAACGGTCTTCACCGGTCGGTGGTCACCTTGGCGATTCAGGCTCTCATGGGTCACAGGATTCCTTCCGTCTCCGTCGGCTTGCCGTGTGGATCGCTGGATTCGACATCGTTCGGGCTGACATCGACGAACCCACCCGCGATGGCGCGGTGCAGCGCGATCCGGTGCTCGATCCGCATCAACCGGGCTGCCAGCAGGCTCCGCTCGAGGTCCTGCTGGTTTCGAACCGCGGCGAGGACGTCGATGAAATCCGCGGCGCCGTTCAGGTACTGATTTCGAAGCTCGATATACGCCATCCTGGCAAGCGCCAGCTGCTTGTCCAGGCTTTCCACCCGTTCGATCTGGTGCCGCTCCAGGGTCAGGGCGTCCTCGACTTCCTGAAACGACGTGAGCACCGTCTCACCGTACTCGGCCAGACGCTGGCGGCGGACCGCCACCGACCGTTCGACCTCCCGGCGTCGCCGGCCGCCGTCAACGATCGGCGCCACGAGCTGGGCGGTCAGCGAACCGATCCACGACTCGAACAAACCAGAGGGGTTCTCGGCTGCGGTCGCGAACACTGCGCCGAGGTTCAGCGTCGGGTACTGGTCTTTCACAGCGACGGCGACCGATGCGTCCGCGGACTGCAATCGTAAATACGCGGCGCGAACGTCGGGCCGCCGCTGCAGCAGGTCGGACGGCAGACCGACCTCGGGCAGCTCGGCGAGACCGGGCAGCAACCTCGGTTGATCGATGTCCAGCCTCCCCTGGGGGGGCGATCCGATGAGCACCAGGATCTGGTGCTTGATCAGCTCGATGGACGCCCTGGTGATGATCTGCAGCTCGGCGGTCGCCTCGACCAGCTGACGCTGCCGCAGCACGTCCGCGCTGCCCGACTGGCCGATGGAAAAGCGGCCCTCGATGACCAGGAGAACATCCTGGTTGGTCTTCAACTGCGATGTGAGGAGGTCGAGCTGAGAGGAGGCTTCGGTGAGCTGGTACACCGCCCGAGCCGTCGCCGCCGACAGCGTCACCGCGGCGGCCTGGTAGTCCTCGGCGGTTGCCGCCGCTTCGAGCCGTTCAGCCTCGATGGCGGATCGGATACGCCCCCACAGATCGATCTCGTACGACGCCTCGAAACCGAGGCTGATCTCGCCCTGCCGATCCGTGTCGCTGCCGTCGCGCTCGGTGCCGTCCAGCTGCAGATCGAGAGTGGGCGATCTCGCGGCCTTCTCCAATCTGGCGAGGGCGGTGGCCTCGCGAAGGCGCTCATAGGCAGCGCGAAGCGTGAAGTTGTTGTCCAGCGCGAGCTCGATGAATGCCGACAGGGAAGGGTCGTTGAAGTCCTCCCACCACCGCTCCGAGCTCGGGAGCCCGCCGGTGGACGAAAACGCGGGGGCATCCTGAAGCGGGAGCGGCTGCGGCGGTTGTGGTGTCGCGCACCCGGCAATCAGAACGACCGCAGCCACGACCGCCACGACCGATCGCACAGCGGATCCACCGACCAAACCGGACGCAATGTCGCCTTCGTCCCCGCGCTTCGGAGCACCGGGGGCTGTGCTTGGGAGTGACTCCCCGCGTGGTCGGCGACGCAATGTCGGGTGGTGAGTCTTGCTGAGGCTCGTGTTCATGCTCGACCCATGGTCTTTCCGTGACGCCGTGTCGATAAACCCTCGTCGGCTCCTGGTCCGGCGCTGACCAAGGAGAAGAAGTGAAAATCGCGACCCCCTCGAATCCGAGGGGGTCGCTGGACTTACAGATTCCGGTCTCGTGCCGAGCGCTTCTGACCTGCCACCGTACACGGACAGGACGCCAGCTCGAGCGTCCGACATCGAGCTCGCCGTCGCCCGTTCGAGATCAACGGAGATCGAAGCGGTCGAGGTTCATGACCTTGTCCCAGGCGGCGACGAAGTCGTGGACGAACTTCTCCTGCGAGTCGTCCGAGGCGTAGACCTCGGCGAGGGCACGGAGCTCGGAGTTCGAACCGAAGACCAGGTCGACCCGGGTGCCGGTCCACTTGACGTGCTTCTTGCCGCGTTCCCGTCCCTGGTACACCCCCTTGGATCTTGCCGGCTTCCACTCGGTCTCCATGTCGAGGAGGTTGACGAAGAAGTCGTTGGTCAGTGCTCCGGGGCGGTCGGTGAAGACGCCGTGCGCGGAGCCGCCGTGATTGGCGCCGAGCACCCTCAATCCGCCGACGAGCACGGTCATCTCGGGCGCGGTCAGGCTCAGCAGCTGCGCCCGGTCCACCAGCAGGTGCTCCGCGGGGCGGTCGAAACCCTTGGCGAGGTAGTTGCGGAATCCGTCCGCCTTGATTTCCAGCGGCGCCATGGCCTTGTCGTCGGTCTGCTTCGCTGTCGCGTCGGTGCGTCCCGGAGCGAAGGGAACCTTGACGGAAAACCCGGCGTCCTTGGCGGCTTTTTCGACCGCAGCGCACCCACCGAGAACGATGAGGTCGGCGAGCGAGACCTTTTTCCCGCCCGACTGCTGCTTGTTGAATTCCCGCCGGATCTTGTCGAGGCCCCGGATCACTTTCGCCACCCGGGCCGGCTCGTTCACCTTCCAGTCCTTCTGGGGCGCGAGGCGGAGGCGAGCGCCGTTGGCGCCGCCGCGCTTGTCAGAGTTGCGGAAGCTCGAGGCCGCGGCCCAGGCGGTGAAGACGAGATCAGGCACGGTCAGACCGGACGCGAGGATCGCCTTCTTGAGCGCCGCTGCGTCGCGCTTGCCGATGAGCTTGTGATTGACCTTGGGGACCGGATCCTGCCAGAGCAGGTCCTCCTTGGGAACCTCCGGTCCGAGGTAGCGGGACTTGGGGCCCATGTCGCGGTGGGTCAGCTTGAACCACGCGCGTGCGAAGGCGTCGGCGAACTCCTTCGGATTCTTGTGGAAACGCTTGGAGATCTTGCGGTACTTCGGATCCATCCGCATGGACATGTCGGCGGTGGTCATCATCGGCGGGTGCTTCTTCGACGGGTCGTGGGCGTCGGGCACCATGTGCTCGTCCGGCACGTCCTTGGCGTGCCACTGCCAGGCGCCGCCCGGACCCTTGACGCACTCCCACTCGTAGCCGAAGAGCATGTCGAAGTAGCCCATGTCCCATGTCGTCGGGTTCGGCGTCCACGCGCCCTCGATTCCGCTGGTGATGGTGTCGCCGCCCTTGCCGCTGCCGAGGCGGTTCTTCCAGCCGAGGCCCTGCTCCTCGATGGCGGCGCCCTCGGGCTCGCGGTCGAGGTACTCGGCGTCGGAGCCCGCGCCGTGGCACTTGCCGAAGGTGTGGCCGCCGGCTGTGAGGGCGACGGTCTCCTCGTCGTCCATGGCCATTCGGGCGAAGGTCTCGCGGACGTCGCGGCCCGAGGCAACCGGATCCGGCTCACCGTTCGGCCCCTCGGGGTTGACGTAAATCAGCCCCATCTGCACGGCGCCGTAGGGGTTCTCGAGCTGCCGGTCGCCGTAATACCTCTCGTCGCCGAGCCAGTCGGCCTCGACGCCCCAGTCGATGTCCTCCTCCGGCTCCCAGATGTCCTCACGGCCACCGGCGAAGCCGAAGGTCTCGAAGCCCATGGATTCCAGGGCGCAGTTGCCGGCGAGGATGAGCAGGTCGGCCCAGGAGATCCGGCGGCCGTACTTCTGCTTGATCGGCCAGAGCAGTCGGCGCGCCTTGTCGAGGTTGGCGTTGTCGGGCCAGCTGTTCAGCGGCGCGAAGCGCTGGTTGCCGGTCGAACCGCCGCCGCGGCCGTCCTGCACCCGGTACGTGCCGGCGGCGTGCCACGCCATCCGGATGAAGAGGCCGCCGTAGTGGCCCCAGTCGGCCGGCCACCAGTCCTGCGAGTCCGTCATGACCGTGTAGAGGTCCTTTTTGACGGCATCGAGGTCGAGCTTCTTGAATTCCTCGGCGTAGTCGAATTCGGGGCCCAAGGGATCGCCCGCGGGCGGGTGCTGGTGCAGGACCTTGAGGTTGAGCCGATCCGGCCACCAGTCGCGGTTGGTCATCGGTCGTTTGTGGTGTCCGCCCGTCACCGGGCACTTGCCTGCGTTGTCGGACATGATGTCTCTCCTTATGTCGTTTGGTGGGAGTTGTTCTCTGTGATTCTCTCGAGACACTTGGGACAGCGCCCCCAGTAGACCACCTCGGCCTCGTCGACCTCGAAGCCCGCAGCATCGGCGGGGGTCAGACACGGCGCGGCGCCGACGGCGCAGTCGACGTCGACCGTCCGGCCGCAGACGCGGCAGATCAGGTGGTGGTGGTTGTCGCCGACCCGGTTTTCGAAGCGCGCCGGCGACCCGGCGGGCTGGATGCGTCGGATCAGGCCCTTGTCGGCCAAGACCGCCAGCGCGTCATACACCGCCTGGCGTGAGATCACGCCGATCTCGGCGCGAACGATCTTGGCGATCTCGTCCGTCGTGCCGTGCGGTCGACGGGACACCGCGGCCATGACGGCCAGGCGCTGAGCCGTGACCTGGAGACCGTGTCGGTGGAGCACATCTGCCAAGTTTTCACCCATAATCCTACTCTACACCAAGATTTAGACTATGTCAATAACTTAAACAAGTCTATTTTCTATTCAGCCGCGGTCCGAGTATCGGCGGAAGCGTTCTCGACGACACCGCGCTCGAGAACCGCAGGTTGACGCCGAAATCACCGAAGAGCGTGTTTTCTCGGCGGTCACTCACCAACGGGCCATCAGGCGTTCTCTGTCCGGTCCGGAATCGCCACCGTCAGGACCACCAGGACGGCGGCGGAGAGGCCCAGCCCGTAGAACACCGGATCCAGGGCGAGCGGCGTTTCCGCCACCGTGAGCCAGACGGTGGTCGAGCCTCCCCCAACGATGCTCCAGAACGCGGCGGTCCCGCTGACGCGGCGCCAGAACAGGGCGCCGAGGGTCGGAAACAGGAGACCCGCCACCATGAAGGAGTAGGCGAGGAGGATCGAGTCGATGACCCGGGGTACGTAGAGCGCGAAACCCACCGAACCGAAACCGACGACCAGGGTGAGCAGCCGCGACAGGGTCAGCATCGATCGTTCCGAGGCCGCCGGCGCGATGTGGGTCCCGATGATGTCGTCGACCAGGTTGCCGACGCTGGCCAACAGACACGAGTCGGCGGTGGACATGATGGCGGCGAAGTAGGCGGCGAGAATCAGCCCGGTGGCGCCCACCGGCAGCACGTCGCGGATGAGCAGCGGCAGGCCCATCTCCGGGTCGGCGGCGGGAAACAGCACCCGGGCGAAGAGCCCGAGGGTGGCGCCGATGAACGCCATCGCCGGGTACTCCAGGAGCCCGGCAACGAACCAGGCTCGGCGCGCCGTGGCGACATCCCGCGACGCGTGGATCCGTTGATACAGCGTCATGGCGACGAACCAGATGGGCACGATGGTGACCATCCAGGTGGCCACCTGCAGACCGGTGACGTTGGTCAGTGAGAAATGTTCCGGCGGCAGCGCGTCGCGCAGCCCATTCAACCCGCCCACCGCTGTGTAGCCCATCGGCAGAGCCAGCAGCGTGAGACCGATGAAGAGAATGCCCCACTGGATGGTGTCGGTGTAGACAACGGCCTGCAGCCCGCCGAGGGCGGTGTAGACAACGATGACGACGGACATGGTGAGCACGGCGGTCGTGAGGTCGAGCTCGAAGGCGGCCGATGCGAGCTTGCCGCCGGCGAGGAGCTGGGAGCCCGTGAACCCGGCATAACCGATGGCGGAGACCAGGGCGGCAACCATCCGCGTCGGGCCGCCGAATCGGTACGAGAGGAAATCGGGAAAAGAACGGTGGCCGTGAGTCGAACCCAGCGTCTTGACCTTCGGAACCAACAACACCGCCGCCAACCACGCGCCCACCAGGCCCGAAAACAGCAGCCACGAGGCCGACAACCCCATGACGAACCCGAGCCCGCCGAGTCCGATGGAGAACCCTCCGCCGACATCGGTGGCGACGACGGAAAAGCCGATGTGACCCGCACCCATGTTGCGCCCACCGACGAAGTACTCGTCGAGGCCGGTTTGCCGACGTTGGAAGTAGACGCCCACGGCGAGCATGCCGAGGAAGTAGACGACGAGGATTACGAGGTCGATGATGTGCATCTGGGGTGTTTCAGCGAGGCATTTCGAGTGTGGTGGCCTGCAAGAAATCCATCGTATGCAAAGTATCTGAGAACCGACAGCGCGTCAAACGCAACGGGGACGATGGGTTTCAACGGGCTCGGGTTGCTCTCCCGACAGCAACGTCTCCGCCCGTGCACGATAGAATCGCGGTGGAGGCAACTGCTCATGCCAGCTCACGGAAGCCAGTCGGCCGACTCGACCGACCGCACGACCCAGATGGTCATGTCCGCATTGCGGAGGATCATCCGCGCCATCGACCTCCACTCCCGCAGCCTGGTCCAGCAATTCGGATTGACCGGCCCACAGCTGGTCGTGCTCAAGGAGCTGATGGACGCGTCGCCCCGTTCGGTGAGCGAACTCGCCGCCGCAGTCAACCTCAGCCAAGCCACCGTGACGGGGATTCTCGACCGGCTCGATCGAAAAGGGATGATTGATCGTGTCCGCGACGCCAAAGACCGCCGCCGGGTGCTGGTCTCACCGACCGGCGCGGCCCAGCACGCCCTCGCCGGCGCGCCTCCACTTCTGCAAGAGCACTTCACGCGTCGGTTTGCCGCACTGCCGGATTGGGAGCAGACCCAGATCCTGTCGTCGCTGCAGCGCATCGTCGCCCTGATGGAGGCGACGGACGTCGAGGCGGGCCCGATTCTCACCACGGGACCGTTGGACGCGACCCCCGAAGAGACCGAAGCGTTTCTCGAGACCGAGCCGGAGCAGAGGTAGGTCCCAGCGATTCCCGGAGCTCCGCACCGCCACCCGGCTTGAGAGTCGATGTATCCCGTGATAATATTTCGTGTGCGATGGATTTGAGCCCTCCGCGCCGGTGACTCCATGATGCGCCCTGCGGCTGATCCTCCGAAACCTCGAACCGAGAAGGGATTTCCGATGTCGTTTTCGAGACAGCCTTCGGCCGCCGACGCGGCCCACGAGGAGCCCTGGTACAAGCGGCGGACGATCTGGCGGGACGTCCCTATGGACCAGTGGCGGGACTGGCACTGGCAGATGCGCCACCGCATCACCACCGCCGAGGAGCTGGCTCGGGTGATCCCCATGACGCCGCGAGAACAGCAGACCATCGAACGGGCGCTCGACCGTTTTCGATTTGCCGTGCCGCCGTACTACGCGTCGCTCATGGACCCGGACGATCCCGAGTGCCCGATCCGGCTCCAGGCGGTTCCCGGCGAGGGCGAGCTGGCGATCTCCACCTTCGACATCGAGGACCCACTCAACGAGGACGGCGACTCGGTGGCCCCAGGGATGACCCACCGCTATCCCGACCGGGTGCTGTGGGTGGTCATGCACGAGTGCGCGATGCTGTGCCGCCACTGCACGCGCAAACGCAAGGTTGGCGAGCGACCCGACGCCATCAGCGAGGATCGCCTGAGCGCCGGGATTGCCTATCTGAAATCGAATCCCGAGGTGCGGGACGTCCTGATCTCGGGGGGCGACCCCTTCCTGCTGTCCGACGACCGGCTCGAGAATCTGCTGGATCGGGTCCGCAACGAGGCGCCGTCGGTGGAGATCATTCGGTTCGGGACGCGGGTGCCGGTGACCATGCCGCAGCGGATCACTCCCGAGCTCGTCGAGATGCTGCGCCGCTATCATCCGGTCTACGTCAACACGCACTTCAACGTGCCCAAGGAGTTCACGTCCGAGTCCGAGACAGCGCTCCGGATGATGGCCGACGCCGGGATCCCGCTCGGCAACCAGAGCGTGCTGCTGCACGGAGTCAACGACTGCTGGGCGCTCATGCGCAAGCTGATGCACAAGCTCACCGCGAACCGAGTGCGACCCTACTACATCTACCAGTGCGATCTCGCCGAGGGGCTCGAGCACTTCCGCACCACGATCTCCAAGGGCATCGAGATCATGGAGCACCTTCGCGGTCACATCTCGGGGCTCGCGGTCCCCACCTTCGTGGTCGATGCGCCCGGAGGAGGCGGCAAGATTCCGGTCCACCCCAACTACGTCGTGTCGCAGCACGAGCACAAAGTGGTGTTGCGGAACTTCGAAGGCCGCATCGTCGCATACGAGGAGCCCAAGCAGTATGTCGGGATGTGCAACGAGGGCCATCCGTGCTCGTTCTGCCGCGAGATTATCCGAAGCGGCGAGGAGAGCGTCGGCGTCGCCGGTCTCTTCGACGACGACCCCGACAACATCGCTCTCGTGCCCGCCGAGACGGACGAAGCCGTCGAGGTTGCCGGCGGAAAGGACGCCGAAAGGAGCTCGGCATGACCGACGCGGGTGTCGAGATCGCCAATACGCTGAACACCCTCGCCCGGATCGACGGCGACGGGTTCCGGGCCAGGGTCTACTTCTCGCCGCTCAACCAACGGATCCAGGTCCTCGAGTACGAGGCCAGGGACACCGGGCAGATGGTTGCGAGTCTGGCCCGTGGAGCAGACGAAGCCGGCTTCGGCAAGGTCTTTCTCAAGGCTCCGATCCACCAGCGCGGAGGTTTCGAGGCGGCGGGGATGACGGCTGAGGCGACGATTACCGGCTACTTCGCCGGACAGCCTGCGGTGGTGATGTCGATGTTTCTCAACCAGGAACGGAGGAGCCGGCCCTTCGCCGACGACGAGGCGGCGATCCTCGAGACCATCCGGTCGCGGCCTGCCGATGCTTCCGCCAGAAAACTACCGGCCGGGTACACGATGGCGGTCGCCACACCGGCGGACAGCCTGGAGCTCGCCCTGCTCTACGGGCGGGTCTTCGACAGCTACCCGTTTCCGATCACCGAGGCCGACTACCTCGTCTCGACCATGGAAAACAACGTCGTCTACCGGATCGTCCGCGACGGCTCCGGGGAGATCGTTGCGGCCGCATCGGCGGAGACCGATCCCGAGCACCGAAACGCCGAAATGACCGATTTCGCCACCCTCCCCAGCCAGCGCGGTCTTGGGCTGGCGAAGCACATCCTCGCCGCCCTCGAGGGCGATATGGACGAGCGAGGGATTCACAACCTCTACACCATCGCCCGCGCCCGGTCCGCCGGAATGAACCGGGTGTTCTACAATCGTGGGTACCTCTGGACCGGGACATTGGTCAACAACTGCCACATTTCCGGTCAATTCGAAGACATGCACGTCTGGTGCAAGACCCTGAAGACGGCGAGCGACTGATGCGTTCGCCGCTGGGGCAGCACCGAAACCGGAGGCGCCGGCACGGTTCTTGAGAATCCCACCGGCGTCGCCGCAACAGTGAGAATCTCCAGTTCATCGTCCGGTGGGAGCCCCGGCCGAGTATCGGTGACGACGAGATTCGACAGACTGGAGGATGAGTGACGATCGACAAACCCGCCAACGGTCCCAGCTTCCGCGCCTTCGGCAGAACGAAGATCGACCGCATGCCGTGGCTCGAGAACCTCTCCAGGGACCAACTGCTCGCGCTCAAGGCGGTGTCCGCGGTGCTGCCGTTCCGGGTCAATCAGTACATCCTGGACAGGCTCATCGACTGGAACGACATCCCCGCAGATCCCATCTACCAGCTTGTCTTCCCCCAGGCTGGGATGCTCGCTCGATCCGACTTCAGCCGGATGCTCGACCTGGTCGTCCGCGACGCCGGGGAGACCGAGATCGCGAACGCGGCGCACTCCATTCAACGAGAGATGAACCCGCACCCCTCGGGGCAGCTGGAGCTCAATGTTCCCAGGGTCGACGGCGTACCCATCGCCGGGTGCCAGCACAAGTATCGCGAGACGGTGCTCTTCTTCCCCGCGCGCGGACAGACCTGCCACGCCTACTGCACCTACTGTTTTCGTTGGGCTCAGTTCGTCGGCGCCGACTCGCTGCGGTTTGCCGGGCACGAGGTCGACACCCTCGCGCGGTATCTGGAGTTCCACCCCGAGGTGTCGGACGTGCTCTTCACCGGCGGCGACCCCATGATCATGTCCTCGGCGGTCCTGCGCCGGCAGATCGAGCCGTTTCTCGTTCCCGAGCTCGAGCACGTCAGGTCGATTCGAATCGGCACCAAGGCGCTGGGCTACTGGCCCTACCGGTTCACCACCGACCGAGATGCGGACGATCTGCTCAACCTCTTCGAGGAGATCCGCCGGCGGGGCAAGCAAATCGCTCTCATGGCCCACGTCTCGCACCCGCGGGAGCTGGAGACGCGCGAGGCGCGCGAGGCGCTGCGGCGGATCATCGACACCGGGACCATCGTCCGGTGCCAGGCTCCCATCATTCGGAGAGTCAACGACGATGCGGACGCGTGGGCCTCGATGTGGAGCGAGGAGGTGCGGCTCGGTGCGATTCCCTACTACATGTTCGTCGAACGCGACACCGGCCCGAAGCACTACTTCGAGGTTCCCCTGGCCAGGGCGCTGCGCATCTACAGCTCCGCCCTGTCGCGGGTCTCGGGTCTCGCCAGAACGGTGCGCGGACCCTCGATGTCGGCGACCCCGGGCAAGGTGCTCGTGGATGGCACCACCACCGTCGGCGACGAGCGGGTCTTCGTGCTGAAGATCGTCCAGGGCCGCGACCCCGACTGGACCAACCGGGTCTTCTTCGCGCGCTTCGATTCGGCGGCAACCTGGCTCGACGATCTCGAGCCGGCCTTCGGCGAGCGGGAGTTTTTCTTCGGGCCCAAGATCCGCGCCATGTACGACGGTGGGTGGCAGCCGGACTGGGTGGGCCTGAACGACGATGACGACGAAGAGATGACCGCCTAGCGCTGTGGACAGTCGCCGGTCGACCGACGATCGGAATCGACAGAGCCGACAACTGTTGCCTGAGAGGGAACCCACCGATCAGGAGGTACGCTGAATGACGGAACCGACCACCGGCGACGACATCTCGCCCGGGTCCAGATTGGGCCTTTCCGGCCGGCGCCCGGTCGTGATTGGCGAGGTGCTCTTCGATGTCTTTCCGGATGGCGCAAAGGTGTTGGGTGGCGCGCCGCTCAACGTCGCCTGGCACCTGCACGCCCTCGGACTCGAACCGCTGCTTCTCTCCAGGATCGGCGACGACGAGCTCGGCGGCGCTGTCCTCGACTCACTGGACTCCTGGGGCATGGACTGCTCGGGATTGCAGATCGATCCCGACGCGCCCACCGGCAGGGTCGCCGTGGATCTCGAGGACGGTTCACCGACCTTTGACATCGTCGCCGACCAGGCGTACGACCGATTCGACGGCAAAGCCGCCCGCGACGCTCTCGTCGGTTGCCGTCCGGCTCTGCTCTACCACGGCTCGCTGATTGCCCGCGACGATCCCGCCGACCGCGCGCTGCAGAGTCTTCGTGGAAAGACCGGGGCGCCGATCTTCGTCGACGTCAATCTGCGAGACCCGTGGTGGTCGGTGAAGACGGTGACGTCGCTGATCCGCGGCGCCCGCTGGGTCAAGCTCAACGACCACGAGCTCGGGCTGCTTTCTGACCAGAAACCCGCCGCTGACGCCGCGGGCCCGGAGCTCGCCGCGGCGGAGCTCGCCCGCCGACACGGGATCGACGAGCTGGTGGTCACCAGAGGTGATCAAGGGGCCTTTGTCTGGATCGGAGGCCGATTCGTCGCCGGCCGGCCGCCCGGCGAGATCGAGGTCATCGACACCGTCGGCGCCGGAGACGCCTTCAGCGCGGTGTGGATCGCCGGGCTGCTCCGGCGGTGGGACCCGAAAACCACGCTGGCTCGGGCGCTGGACTTCGCGGCGGTGATCTGCGGTGTGCGCGGGGCGACCACCGAGGATCGCAGGATCTACGACCACTGTCGAAACGCTTGGAGATTGACATGAACGACGAACGAGGGCTCTACATCGCCTTGATCAGCGTCCACGGCCTGATCCGAGGAACCGACGCCGAGCTCGGGCGCGACGCCGACACCGGGGGCCAGATCCAGTATGTCCTCGACCTCGCCCGCGCCCTGGCCGAACGCCCCGATGTCGACCGGGTCGAGCTCATGACGAGGCAGGTGCTGTCGACCAACGTCGACTGGCACTATGGCGAACCGGTGGAGCCGATCGCCGACAAGGCGTTCATCATCCGTCTGCCGTGCGGCCCGCACCGCTATCTCCGCAAGGAATCCCTCTGGCCTTATCTGCCCCAGTTCACCGACGAGGTGCTGCAGCACTTCCGAAGGATCCACCGGGTGCCCGACGTCATTCACAGTCACTACGCCGACGCCGGCGCCATCGGGGTGCGGTTGAGCCGATTGCTCGACACCACCCTCGTCCACACCGGACACTCGCTGGGCAAGAGCAAACAGCAGCGGCTGCTCGACAAGGGAACGGCCCCCGAGACCATCGAAAATCGCTACCGGATGAGCCGCCGCATCGCCGCTGAGAAGCAGGTCCTCGCCGAGGCGGATTTGGTGGTCGCGAGCACCGACCAGGAGGTCGAGGAGCAGTGGGGTCAGTACGAGGGGGGCTCGCCGAGCCGAATGCTGGTGATTCCCCCCGGGGTCGATCTCGATCGATTCAGCCCACCCCGCCGAGGCGACCGGCTGCCCGACATCGCCGGCGACATCGACCGGTTTCTGAGCGAGCCCAAGAAGCCGCTGATCCTCGCGCTGCAGCGGCCCGACGAACGCAAGAACCTGTCGACTCTGATCCGCGCCTACGCCGAGCACGACGATCTCCGCCGCCGGGCCAACCTCGCGCTGGTCATCGGCACGAGAGACGACATCACCAAGCTGCCGAAGGCACAGCGCACGATCCTCACCGACATGCTGCTGCTCATCGACCGCTACGATCTGTACGGATCCGTGGCCTACCCCAAGAGCCACCGTCCGGAGGACGTCCCGGATCTCTACCGCCTCGCCGCAAAACGCCGCGGCGTCTTCGTCAACCCGGCGTTGACCGAGCCGTTCGGACTCACCCTCATCGAAGCCGCCGCCAGCGGACTGCCGGTGGTGGCCACCGACGACGGCGGCCCGACGGCGATCATCGGCGCCTGCAGGAACGGATTGCTGGTCGATGCCCTCGATGCCGGGGGGGTGGCCGAAGCGCTGCATGACGTCGTAACCGACCCCAAGGCGTGGCGGCGGCAGTCGAAGTCCGGGATTCGAGGAGCGCACGGCTTTTCCTGGAGCGGTCATGTCGATCGCTACCTCAAGGCGGTTCGCCGCCGACGCCGGGCGCGGGGACGCCGGCGGCGGAGTCACATGCCACGGCACCCGTTGGTGCTCGCCGACCGGCTGCTGGTCTGCGACATCGACAACACCCTGACCGGCGACCACGCCGCCCTCGATCGGTTTCGCGCCTGGCTCGAGGCGCACCGCGGCGAGGTCGCCTTCGGCATCGCCACCGGGAGGGTGCTGAGCAACACCATCCGAGCGCTCAAGCAGTGGGAGATTCCTCGTCCGGATGTGCTCATCACCGCGGTGGGCAGTGAGGTCTACTACGGTCGAAATCGTTTCATCGACGACGTCGGGTGGCGCCGGCTCATCGACCGCAAGTGGGAGCCGGCTCGGCTCCGTGAGCTGCTGGCCGGAGTGCCGGGCATCCGGCTCCAGCCGAAGGTGGACCAGCGACCCTTCAAGCTGAGCTACTTCATCGATTCAACGAAGGCGCCGTCCATCACCGAGCTCCGGCGGCGCATCCGTTCTGCCGGGCTCGAGGCCCAGCTGATCTACTCACACGAGGCCTACCTCGACCTGCTCCCGGCGCGCGCCTCCAAGGGTGGGGCGCTGAAATACCTCGCACACCGCTGGGGCCTCCCCCTCGAGCACCTCCTGGTTGCTGGCGACTCGGGCAACGACGCCGAGATGCTGACCTCGGGCGCCTTCGGCATCGTGGTCGGCAACTACAGCCCGGAGTTGGGCACGCTCCGTGGACGCGACGGCGTCTACTTCGCCGAGGCCGAGCACGCCGACGGGATTCTCGAGGGGATTCGCCACTTCGGTTTCGTCGACGGGGTCGGTCCCGCGGGCGACGAAACCGACGAGGAGTGAGCGCTGGCTTCGCTCGCCGGTGAGAAGGTCAGCGCTCGCTTCGCTCGCTCGTCAGACGTGAGAGGTAACAGGTCTCACGTCTCACGTCTTGCGTCTCACGTCTCACGCCTTACGTCTCACCTTTTTCGCCACACCCCTCACTCCTCGACCATCGCCTGCGCCCGTGGCCGGAACTGGAGCGCATAGAACATCTCGAGATAGCGGCGGGTTTCGGCGTGCTCGAGGTTGGTCATGTACTTCCAGAAGCCGTAGATCCGCGCCAGCGTCATCATCCGCTCGGCGTAGAGCTTCCAGGTGTAGCGGCTGTTGACCCGGTCGATGCCGCCGCTGGAGATCGTGTCCCAGTGCTCGGGTTCGGACGCACAGCGTGAGAAGAAATCCGCCATGAGATCGGCCGAGCGATCGCCGCGGTTGGGGTCGATGTGGAAGCCGCTGACGCCGTGCTCGATGATCTCCAGCGGACCGCCGAAGCAGGTGGCGAAGGTGGGCAGCCCGCAGACCATGGACTCGACCACGGTGAGACCGAAGGCCTCGAAGAGCGCCGGCTGGACAAAAGCGCCGCGGCGGTCGGCGACGAAGCGGTAGAGCTCGCTGCCCACCACCCGGTCGACGTGCTGCACCCAGCGCATGTCGCCGTCGAGCTCGTAGCGATCCATGATGGCGTGCATCCGCTGGATTTCGGCGATCTCCTCGTCGTCGCTGGAGGACTCGGTGTCAACAAAGCCGGCGACCAGAAACAGGTTGGCGGAACGCCGGAGCCGGCTGTTGCGGCCGAACCACTCGGCGAGTCCGGTGAGGTTCTTGACCCGATCGAGACGCGCCATGGAAAAGAGCAGCGGTTTGTCGGGATCGCGGAGCTGGCCCCGGGAGCCCGTCAGCCCGGCCTCGAAGACCCTGGCCTCGAGCTCGGGGTGGAGGCCGGTGAGACGCCGCTCGTTGTCGGAGTAGGGGAAGTAGATCTCGGCGTCGGCGCCCGGCGAAACGATGTTGAACCGAGGATCGTAGACATCGATCCCGTCCACCACCCGGTGCAGCCCGGGCATGGTGTAGGCCTGGTAGCTCTCGTACTGGCCGGCGCTCTCGGCCGTCCCGGCGATCTCCTGATACGTGCTGGTGATGACGAAATCGGCAGTGTTCATGGCAATGAGGTCGGCGGTGAACTGGCACGAGAAGTGGTACTGCGGCTCGTTGTCGCGCCAGTAGAGATCCGACATCAAGTACTTGGTCTTTTCCAGCGCGTGCGCGATGGTGCACTTGGTGACGTGGAGCCGCTCGCCGATGATCGCCGCGGCGAGGTTGCCGTCGGAGTAGTTGCCGACGATGAGGTCGGGCTTGGTCCCGAGCTCGGCGAGGAGCTCCCGCTCGGCCTCGAGCGAGAACCGCTCGATGAAGGGCCAGACGTCGAAGCGCGAGATCCACTGCGGGACGATTTCACCGCTCCCGGTTCGGAACGGGACCCTCAGGATCCGCGCCCGCTTGGTTCCCGAGATCGACTCGGATTGCTGGTTGCAGGTCGTGTTGCCGGCCTCGGGGATCAGCCGGGTCACCACCAGGATCTGCGGCTCGTAGTCGACGCCCTGCTCGCTGAGGCGGGCACGGATCTCGTGCTCGAGGGCGCGCACCTGGTCGAGGATGTAGACGACCTGGCCGCCGGTGTCCGGCAGACCCATGACGTTGGACTGGGCGAAGTAGCCGTGCGGCGACAGGATCACCACGTTGAAGACCATGGGAATCCGCGCCAGGAAGCTCGCGAGGGTGGCCGGTTCGGGCGCCTCGAGGAGGTCCTGCAGCAGCTCCATGGACTCCCGCACCCGGCCGATGGTGTTGCCCCACCCGGGCTCGAAACCCGCTCCGCGGAGCTCGGTCGCCACCGTCGAGAACTCCTCGTCCTCCGGGCGGTCCGAGAGCATCTCCAGGGTCGTGCGGAGCGCCCGCCGGACGGCGTTGGCGTCGTTGATCGACGGGTCGAGCATCAGCTGCTGCCCGTCGCAGGTGTGGAGAGAGAGAAAGCGCACGAGCCGGTGGGCGCCGTTCTCGGCGTCGGCCAGCAGCTTGCCCGACAGGTAGCGGTTGAGGTACTCGACCCCACGGCCGATGGACCGCGCCTCCTTGAGCCGGGGGAACGGGTGGCCGAAGGGATCGAGGTCGATCTCCAGCGGCCAGCTGTCGTCGGCCGAATGCCCATTGACCAGCGACTCCTTGAACCGCAGGTACTGCGACACCGAGACGTGGTCGATCTGCATCGTCTCGGCGTGGATTCGGAGGTAGCGCCATTTCCCGATCCCCGGCCGCACCGCGAGGTAGAACCACGGCGCCTGAAGGGCCGCCTCCTGCGACGCGAGCAGCGTGGTCTCGAGGGGGCTGCCGCTGATCGGCCCGCCGTCGTTCTCGCCGACGAATGCGCCGAGCTCGCCGAGGAGCTCCGACCGCAGGAGAAAGGGTTTCTCCAAACCGAAGTATCGGTGCAGGAGCTGAAACACCTGGGCTCGGTGAGATTGGAAATACACGGCCAGCTGGTCACGGTCAAACATCATGGTCGATCATTGTACGGTATCGAAACCGGGAATCAGTTTCCCGATCACGACTTCATTTTGGAAAGACGTCACGAGAAGATCAGCCACATCCCGGGCCGATGGATTGACGACCGGAGGCGCATCCGCGGTTCTCAATCCCTGCTCAGAGGCCACCTGCCCCCGCTGGTCTCGAATGAACACCCCGGCCCCTGGTTCACCGATGCCGGCGCTGCCGGATGCCCCCTCGAACCGACCTGAGAAGTCCTACTCGGCCTCGAGGGAGGCCATATCAATGGAGAATCGATATTTCACGTCGGATTTCAGCATCCGCTCGTAGGCTTCGTTGATCTTCTGAATCGGAATGATCTCGACGTCGGCGATGATGCCGTGCTCACCGCAGAAGTCGAGCATCTCCTGGGTTTCGGCGATACCGCCGATGAGCGAGCCCGAGACGCTCTTGCGACCGAAAAGCAGGGCGAAGGCGGACACGGGGAGCGGCTTGTCGGGCGCGCCGACCAGGGTGATATTGCCGTCGAGCCCGAGCATGCCGAGATACGCGTTGATGTCGTGGTCGGCGGACACGGTGTCGAGAATGAAGTCGAAGGTTCCGGCGTGCTCCTGCATCTGCGCGGGGTCGGTGGAGACGATGACCCGGTCGGCGCCGAGCCGCAGCGCGTCCTCCTTCTTGCCCTCGGAGGTCGTGAAGACCACGACCTCGGCGCCGAAGGCCTTGGCGAACTTGACACCCATGTGGCCGAGGCCGCCGAGGCCGACGACGCCGACCCTCTTGCCCTCGATATTTCCCCACCGCCGGATCGGCGAGTAGGTCGTGATGCCGGCGCAGAGCAGGGGCGCGGCGCCGGCCGGATCGAGGTTCTCGGGGATCCGCAGGACGAAGCTTTCGTCGACAACAATGCTCTCGGAGTAACCGCCGTACGTCACCCCACCCAGGTGAGCGTCCGGCGAGTTGTAGGTGAAGGTCGCGTTCGGGCAGAACTGCTCGACATCGTTGGTGCATGCGCCGCAGCTGTGGTCAGAATCGACCAGGCAGCCGACCCCGACCAGCTCGCCGGGCTCGAAGCCGGTCACGGCGGCGCCGACGGCGGTGACCCGACCGACGATCTCGTGGCCCGGTACGCACGGGTAGGTGGTCGGCATGAAGTCGGCCCACTCGTCGCGCACCGTGTGCAGGTCGGAGTGACAGACGCCGCAGAATAAAATGTCGATCGCCACGTCGCGGTCGGTGACGTCACGACGCCGGATCGTATCCGGCGCCAGGGGCGAGGCGGCACTGGCTGCGGAAAAAGCTCTGGAATCGGGCATGGAGTCTCCTTGTCGAAACGGCATTCGTGGTCTGCTGTGCGGTCCAGCCGGCTATGACAGAAAGCGCGCTGGTACACACATCAACCACCGAGACGCGTCAATTCTTTCATCGCCGGGATGGTGCACGCGATTTCCGTCGGCCGCCGTCTCGTCCCGCGCTCGCTACAATCGAACCCCGGAGGTTCCAATGCGCGCCAACGAGCCCAGCAGACGACGCACCGAGCACGACACCCTCGGCCCGATGGAGGTTCCATCAAACGCCCTCTACGGCGCCCAGACGGCTCGCGCGGTGGACAACTTCCCGATCAGCGGCTGGGTCCTGCCGAGCTCCTTCCTGCGAGCTCTCGCGGCGATCAAGGCCGCCTTCGCCCGGGCCCACGGCGAGATCGGGCTGCTGCCCCACAACCACGCCGCCGTCATCGCGGCGTGCGCGGCCGAGGTGGTCAACGGCGAGCACATGGAGCACTTTCCGGTGGACGTCTTCCAGACCGGCTCCGGAACCTCCACCAACATGAACATGAACGAGGTCCTCGCCCACCTGGCGAACTCGCGGCTCGGCGGCGATCCGGCCAAAAAGAGGCCGGTGCACCCCAACGACCACGTCAACCTGGGCCAGTCGTCCAACGACGTGATCCCGGCGGCGCTGCGCCTCGCCTCGTGGCAGGGCTGTCGCGACCGGCTGCGGCCAGCACTCAGCACGGCGGCCACCGAGCTCGAGCGCCTCGCCGAGGGCGACCGTTCCACGGTGACCCTCGGCCGCACCCACCTGATGGACGCCGTGCCGACGACCTACGGCAGGATCTTCGATCACTGGGCCCGTCGTCTCGATGCGGCCGCCGCACGCATCGAGGCGACGGCAGGCGAGCTTTGCGAGCTGCCGCTCGGCGGCACCGCCGTCGGCACCGGGATCGGGGCCGATGCGAGAGCAGTCGAGCTCGCGGTCGCCGCACTCGGTGAGGAGGTCGGCACCGACTTTTTCGCCGCGCCCAATCCGGCCGCCCACATCGCCGCCCAGGACCCGGTGATCAACCATGCCGACGCCATCGCCGGCGCCGCACGGGTTCTGCTGGCCGTCGCCAACGACCTGCGACTGCGCGGATCGGGACCCTTCGGCGGATTGGGAGAGCTGGTGCTCCCAGCCGTCCAACCGGGCTCCTCCATCATGCCCGGCAAAGTCAACCCGGTGATCCCCGAAGCGGTGGCGCAGGCCGCCATCCAGGTCGAGGGCCTGGCGTCGTCCTGCCGCGCCACCGTCTCCCTGCACCAGCTCGACCTCTCCCACTGCAACCCGCTCCTGGCGTGGAACCTGGACGCCATGACGACCCTGGTCGCGAACTCGGCGGCCACCCTGGCGACGCGCTGCCTCTCCGGCCTGTCGGTCAACCGCGACCACGCCCGGGCCAACGCCGAAGCCAGCCCGGCCATGGCCACCGCGCTCGCCGGCCGAATCGGCTACGACGCCGCGTCAGAAGTGGCCAAGACCGCCGAGCGCGAGGGCCGGCCGGTGTCGGCGACGGCTCGGAAGCTCGGGGTCCTGCCTGACGACGAGCTCGACGAGTTGCTCGACGTCGACCGCATCGCCGGCGCCGGCACGGAGGGCTCCGGCGAGGACACGTAGGGGCTCGACGGGCCTCCACATGCCGGACTCGAGTGGAGCCCGGACGATAGGAGAAGCGGGCTACCCGCCGAGGGCGGCGACGAAGCTCCAGATGCAGCGAGCCGCGGTGGAACCCACGGCGAGATCGTGATGCCGGCGACGTCGAAGTCCATCGTCACGAACCCTTCAAGCGATCGCAGCCCGTGCCGCGTGAACCCACAACCTCGAAACCGAAGAAAAGGGGCGCTGAGCCCCAGGCGCCGATCATGTCGACGACGACGGGCCGGCCGCGAGTCGACCCTGCCGCCAGAGGGTCACGGCGATGATCGAGAAGGTGATGATCAGACTGAAGATGATGCTGATGAAGAGGGGGAAGTTCTTGGCGGCGATGGCGACGAAGAAGGTCAGCGCCTGGAGCAGGGCGAAACCCCAGAAGGTCAGCACCGAGATGCCGGAGAGATCGCTGGCGGTGATGACCCGCCGCAGCTGCGGCACCAGAACCACCGGATTGAGGAGGAATCCGTAGCTCGCGAGGGCGAACCAGGACGATTCGACGACGGGACCGAAGAGCTCGTACATCGCGGTCATGAGTTGCTGGGTCATCTCCACCTCGCTTCAGAACGTGTTCCGCCGCGCGATCATCGATGCGACGAAACCCTCGATCTCGCCGCGGTCGTGCGATGTCTCCCAAAGGCCGCCGGCCGCGCGGCGGAGGATCTCGTCGACGGTCTCTCCCGCCAGAATGCCCGCGAGCCGGTTCTCGTGCTCGATGCCGAGGGCGCGGGCCAGCGGCGCGACGACGTCCTCGGCGGCCATCCCCGCCCCGCGGGCCGCCGGTCCGAGGCTCGAGATGCACCCCGAGCACGGAGAGAGGATGGTCTCCGCCCCGGCGCGCTCCGCCTCCCGGACCCGCGCTTCGGTGAGCCGGCGGCCGAGCTCGGGCTGGTAGCCCGTGGCCGGGCCGCCGCAGCACGCCGTGTGCTCGCGATTGCGCTCCATCTCCACCAGACGAAGTCCGGGAACGGCCTCGACGAGGCGGCGCGACGGCTCCCACTCGGCCGGCTCGCGTCCGAAGTGGCAGGGGTCGTGGACCGTGACGCAGCCTTCGAGGGCCCGCCGCGGCGGCAGCTCGTCGAGGTGCTCCGCCAGCAGCTGCGTCGTGTGTCGAAAGGCGAACGGCAGCTGCTGGGTCGTCCCGAGATCGGCGAACCAGCCGTAGCAGCTCGGGCAGTCGGTGACGAGCTCCGCCGCTCCGAAAGCGTCGACGGCAGCGGCCAGACGGTCGAAGTGCCGCTGCCCCGTCTCGAGATCGCCGGCGAGGGCGTCGAGGAAACCGCAGCAGAAGTCGAGCCCGCCGATGGTCGCGAAGCGGACGCCCGTCAGCTCGAGAAGATCCATCAGGGTTCGGATCCGGTCGAGCCGGGCCATGCCGACGCAGGAGAGAAACAGCAGCACGTCGACCTGCTCCGGATCACGAGGGATCTCGGTGTGCCAGACGACATCGGCCTCCCGCATCTGGAGCACCTGGAGCATTCGGAAGGGGTTCGTCGGGTTGTCCGGTAGCATGGCGCGCAGCCCGACGGTGTCGGCGGCATAGCGCGCCGCCGCCTCCCCATCGCCCGCCGCGGCGGCCAGCCGAACCAGGTGGTTCGCCTGCACCGGGTCGATTTCGACGGGGCAGGCGTCCCTGCAGGCGCCGCAGCGAATGCAGGCGCGCGCCAGGAGATAGGCCTGCTCGTAAAAACCAGCGCCGGACGCCGTCTCGATCCTCCCCTCCACCGTCTCCGTCGGGTCCGCTCCGGCAAGCACGCCCGTATCGAAGATCGGACAGTCCTCGAGGCAGAGGCCGCAGGCCGTACAGTCCTCTTCCAGCGATCGCCGAACACGCTCGAAGTGATCGCTCAGACCGGTGAATCGACCTGACGTCATCGCGCCGTCCCGCGTGGTTCGGAGGACTCTCTGAAGATGGTGAAGATCGGCACCCCCGCTCTCTTCAGCCTACCACGCAGGAGGCGGTCTCATCGTTCGACGCCCTTCGCCGTAAACTTCGCGTCTCATTGAATGAAGGTGACACCCGACAACCCTGATCTCGCCGTCGACATCGAGGCCTCGGTGCTCACCGAGCCGTGACCGTCATCGACCGTCGCCAGGACACGAAACCCACCGCGGCGAGCCAGAGGAAGACGGCGTAGAGCCCGGCGGTGAGGAAGAGCCCCTTGTAGACGAACATCCCGACGTAAACGACATCCAGCGCGATCCACAGCAGCCACGCCTCGAGGATCTTCCGGGTCTGGAGCCACTGGGCGACGATGGAGAACGAGCTCAGGGTCGAGTCCATGAACGGCAACGAGGCGTCGGTGAATCGGTGAAGAACGAGACCGAGCAGACAGCCCGACACCGCGCCGAGGAGCACGAGCCCGATGCGAAACCGCCACCGGGCAACGGTCACGCGGAGCTCGCCCCGGTCCTCACCGCCGTGCAGCCACGCCCACCAACCGTAAAGGGCGAGGACGAAGTAGACGGCCTGTAGGCCCATGTCGGCGTAGAGCTTGGCCTGGTAGAAGACCACCGCGTATAGAGTGACGCTGACCAGGGCCAGCGGCCAGCACCAAATGACCTGGCGCGCAGTCAGCCAGACCGCGACGATGGTCACCAGCACGGCGACGATCTCGAGGAGGCTCACAGCGAGGCTCCGTGCAACGCCCGGCGATTCGACGGCGTGGCGACATCGCTGGGGTGACCGGTCGCCGACGAGGGTGCCGGCGCGACAAGAGCGGTCGAGATCGTGAGGTTCACAGCGTGAAGTCTACCGTCAGCATGATGTTCCGCGTCGCCAGCGGGTAATAGTAGGGGATGCCGACCAGCTCGTCGCCGTTCGGTTCACGGGAGATGTACTGCCAGCTGTAGCCGCCGGGGTACTGGTCGACCTTGTCCAGCACGTTGTTCACGAACAGCGTGATGGTCGGCCGGCCGAGGGAGCGCAGCCGGTTGAGGGTCACGGCGGCGCGCAGGTCGAGGTTGACGTACGACGGCGCGACGAGATCGTCGTTGCCGGTGTTGTCCAGGTAGGACTCCCCGATGAAGCGCCCCACCGCCGCGACCTGCCACGGGCCGGGAGTCCACTCCACGGTCTGATTGACGACGACCTCCGGGGTCAGCAGGGGCTCGACGTCATCGAAGACCAGGGGCTCGCTGCCCAGCCAGTTGAAGTCCTCGTCGAAGACGTCCACGTACTGGGTCCACCGGTCGATGCGGTTGTGGCTGAAGTTGGCGCTGGTCGTCAAGGCCCAGTTTCTCGCGACGAGCCAGCGCAGATCGAGCTCGATGCCGCGGCGGAACGACGACTCGACATTGCGGCGCAGGGGAAGTCCGATCTCGGAGAGCTCGCCGGTGAGGGCGATCTCGTCGGAGAAGTCCATCCAGTAGAGGTTGGCGTTGAGGGCGAGCTTCGAGGTGTTCAGGCCGAGGCCCGCCTCGAGGTCAGTCACCTTTTCCGGATCCACTGATTCGAGGTCGTGGGGCACGGTGGCGTTGTCTTCACCCGCCAGCATGTCGAGCCGGGCCGGCTCGCGGTGGGCCTGGCCCACCGAACCGTAGAGGCTGAGGTTGGGGGAGACGTGGTATCGGACACCCACCCGCGGATCGACGAAGCTCCAGTCCACCGACCCGAGATCCACATCGCCCTCGTAGTCGAACTCCGCCCAGCGCAGCTGCACATCGCCGTAGAGCAGCCACGAACCGAGCGGGACCTCGGCCTTGGCGAAGGCGTTGGCGGTCTGCTTCAGACCGGTGTTGAGGTAGATCCGCTCGCCCTCGATGTCGAGGGTATGGTCGCCGGAAAAGTCGTTGTAGTGGACCCCGCCCATCATCGTGAGCCGTTCGCCCTGACGGCTGGCGGTGACCATGCCGCCGATGAAGTGCTGGTCGATGCCGAAGTCCATGAAGACGTTCTGCGCATACGGATCATCCCACTGGTGGAAGAATCCATCGGCCCCGTTGTAGTAGACCTGCGCCACGAGAGTGGTCGCCTCGCCCAGCGCCCGCGTGTACTGGAGCTGGATGAAGTCCTGGCTGAAGTCGTCCCGCTCCTCCTCGCCCATGGGGTTGAAGGTGGGGTTGTCCGCCAGGGTGTCGGGGTCCACCGCCCACCAGGCGAGCTGGCTCTCCTCGCTGCCGAAGAAGGAGACCAGCTTGAGGCTGGACCGCTCGCCGCGCCACTCGCCGTTGAGAAAGACGGTCAGGTGCTCGCTGCCCGAGTGGTCGCGATAGCCGTCGGTGTCGGCATAGGAGATCCTTCCCCCCACGGCGAAACCGTTTCCGATGATCCCGCTTTCATATGCCGCCGAGGCCTTCAAGGTGTCGTAGGAGCCCACGGTCAACCGCGCATTGCCGCCGGCGAACTGCCGCATGGGGTTGCTGGCGAAGTTGATGGAGCCGCCGAATGACGGCGATCCCACCGTCGAGGTCCCGACCCCGCGCTGGATCTGGATGCTGTCCACCGTCGAGGTGAAGTCGTGGAAATTGTTGAAGTAGAGGGCGTGCTCCGCCGGATCGTTGAGGGGCGCGCCGTCGAAGGTCATGTTGATCCGGGTCTGGCCGATGCCGCGCAGGCTGAGATAGGAGTAATTGGAGCCGATTCCCGAGTCCGAGTACCAGGTCACCGACGGCGTGTACTGCAGCAGCTTCGGGGTGTCCTGGCCGTAGCTCAGCTGCTCGAGCTCGGCGCTGGAAAGGTTCGTCACCGTGACCGGCGCCTCATCGCCGGCACGAATGGCGGTGACGGTGATGGACTCCGTCGCCGAGAGCACCGGCTGCAGCTCGAAGCGGACGTCGGCGAGGTCGTCCGCGACCAGCAGCTCACGCCGCACCTCCCGGAAAGCCGGGTGCCGGACGATGATCTCCGCAGCCCCCGGCCGCAGTCGGATATCGAAAGCTCCGTCGGACCCGCTGGCTCCGAGCACCTCGCCCCGGGAGGAGATGGAAGCTCCCTCGACGGGTCGCCCCGTCTGATCGACGACGGCTCCGGAAACCGTGACCCGTGTCGCGTCCTCGGCGGCACCGGCCGTTCCCCCGGTGACGAAACCGGCGAACACTCCCAGCATGACGAGCACGAAAGATCGCATCATTCCTCCCGCGGCTTGGTGGTCGTGACCGAACTGATCAAACTGGAAGCTTCGTGAGGTTGCGAACCGCCGTTCCCTCCGCCGGTATGAACCGGATCAGGTTCCAGGGTCTGATCTCAGGCCCGCAGGCCACCCCTAGGCTCTCTCGTTGCCAATGTGAGGCGGCGGTGAAGGAATGTCAAGCCGGGGC
>JAZBOQ010000211.1:0-3274 GCA_036351195.1 Thermoanaerobaculales bacterium
CCGACAACGTCTTCCTCACCACCGACAACCGGGTCAAGATCCTCGACTTCGGCCTCGCCAAGATCCTCGAGACCGAGACCACGAGCGGGGAGGATGACGGAACTGCCGCGCTGTCGAGCGATACCGCCGCCGGCACGCTGCTCGGCACCATGGGCTACATGGCGCCCGAGCAGCTGCGCGGCGACCCGGTGGACGTTCGCACCGACGTCTTCGCATTCGGCTGCGTGCTCTACGAGATGCTCTCCGGCAGACGTCCCTTCGCCGGCGGCTCCTCGGCCGAGCACGTCTCGGCGGTGCTGCGCGACGAGCCGCCGCCGCTCGACGATACGATCCCGCTCGCGCTCCGGGCCATCGTGCGCCGCTGCCTCGAGAAGAAACCAGCGGCGCGCTACCAGAGCGCCGGTGAAATCGCGGCGGCGCTCGAGGCTATCGACTCCAGCTCGCTCGGCCACAGCCCGGGCGAAAGGCCGTCGATCTCGATCAGCGCGGCGAGCAGCGGCGGCGAGCCGGCGGTGGCGGTGATGCCCTTCGCCAACATGAGCGGCGATCCCGAGCAGGAGTACTTCTGCGACGGCATGGCGGAAGAGATTCTCGGCGCCATCGGCAAGGTGCGTGGGCTCAAGGTGCTCGCTCGATCTTCCTCCTTCGCCTTCAAGGGACAGCAGACGGACCCGCGTAAGGTAGGCAACACCATCGGCGCCGATCACCTCCTCGAAGGAAGCATCCAGCGAGCGGGTGACCGCATTCGGATCGCCGCCCGGCTGGTGCAGGCGCGGGACGGCACCCAGCTCTGGGCGGACCGTTACGACCGCACCATCTCGGACATCTTCGAGCTCCAGGACGAGATCTCGGCCGAGGTCGCCAACCAGCTGCGCACGACCCTGCTGCCGGACGAGCTGTCGAACCTCAAACGCCGCCACGTCCCCGATCGCGAGGCCTACGATCTCTTCTTGCGCGGCCGCTATCTGTGGTACCGCCGCCGCGAGGGCGACATGATGCAGGCGATGGAGCTCTATCAACAGGCGATCGGCCGGGACCCGACTTTCCCCGATCCCTACGTCGGTCTTGCTGACGCTCTCAATGTTCTCGGCGCGTACCTCTACATGGATCCGCGGGAGGCCTATGCGCGCGCCCTCCAGTTGGTCGAGAAGGCGTTGACTATCGACCCGGACCTGGCATCAGCGCACGCCGCTCGTGGATTCATCAACGGGCTGCACCGATTCGACTGTGCTCAATCGGAACACGACTTCCGCCGATCGATCGAGCTGGAGCCCCGAGCCGCAGCCGTCCGTTGCTGGTATGCCGGCATGCTCAACGCGATGGGCAGCCATGCGGAAGGCGCCGAGCAGGCTCGCCGGGCTATCGAGCTCGAACCCATGTCTCCTCTGATCCTGGGCCTCGCTGGATGGAACATCGCTTTCGAGAACATCGAGGAGGGGCTGCGTCACCAGAAAAGGGCGGTGGACATCGACCCGAATCACCCCGTCGCGAACCAGTTCCTTGCAACGCTGCTTGTGGAACGACTCCAAGCCTACGAGGAGGCGCTGCCCCACGTCGAGAAAGCTCTGGCGGGCGGCGTGAAGCTCGCGTTCGCGCTCGCGGTGCTTGCTTTTTCGAAGACCGGACGGACCGATCGACTTGCCGAGGTCGAGAACGCCGTCGAGGGGATGCAGCCGAGAGAACTGACCCCGAACTGGATCGACGCGCTACGTGCCTTTGGAGACTCGGATCGAGACGGCTATCTCGACGCCATCGGCCGTGCCGTCGAGATCGGAGAGTACGCAACCACCAATCTCGCGGTGTGGACCTTTTCCGACTTCGTTCGCGACGATCCTCGGTTCCACGCCCTCCTCGAACGAATCGGCCTCGAGGACGTCCCGCGCTGCCCACTTCGTGGTGCGCCGCCTTGAACCTGAACCTGAGAAGGGGACGATCCGACATGGAAGACCTCAAACAGCTCGCATTGTCCAAACTGGCGGAAACAAAGAACTGCGCCCAAGCGACCTTCTACGCCATCGACCAGCACTGCAATCTCGGCGGCGGTGATGTGTTGAGGGCACTGACGCCGTTCCCGGGAATCGCTTTGCGAGGAGAAACCTGCGGCGCGGTGACCGGGGCGATGATGGCCCTGGGCCTGGCCTTCGGTACGGACACGGCCGAAGATGAGGCAGCTGTGTTTGCTGCATACGCACCGGCGCGGGAGCTGTGCCACCGCCTCGAGAAAATGCACGGGAGCACGCAGTGCGCCGACCTGCTCGAGAAACATCTCGGTCAGCCTGTCGACTTCACCTCGGCGCAAGACCTCGAGTTCTATCGAAGCTCGGGTGGTTATGAGGCCTGCGCCGGGATTGTCGTTGCGGCCGCGAATATCGCCGCCGAGATCATCGAACGAGGCCGCACGGTGCCGGACCCCTAACCGAAGGGGGCAAGCTCAGAACCGCCATCGCACCCCGAGCTGGATCTCGAAGGGCTGCAGGGTGTCGAGGTACTCGCCGAATCGGGGATTGGGGACGTAGCCCGGCGCGCCGCCCGACAGGTCGAGGAGGAACTCCGCGTTGTCGACGGTGTTGACGTCGTAGTTGACGGTGTTGAAGAGGTTGAAGGCCTCGATCATGACGTCGAGCTCGCCGCGACCGACGCCGACGGTCTTAGTCAGCCGGACGTTGACCTGCCGGTAGGTCGGGCCGTCCTGGTCGTTGCGGCCGACCCCCGGGGCGCGATCGGCAAAGCCGCCGATCCCGGCGTCGCCGTTGGCGTCGTAGCCGAGCTGCCGGTTCCACGGCTGCCCCGATCCGTAGAGCACCACCGGCGCGAGGGTCAGCCGCCAGGGCAGGTTGAAGACGGCGCTGGCGACGAACTGGACCCGCTCCGAGGTGCTGCTCGGCCCCCACTCGGCCTCGATGTCAGCGGAGTCGGACGGGGTGTCGAAGCCGCCCCAGCGGTCGCCGAGGTTCTCCTTGGAGGAAACGGTGACCGAGGCCGCGATGAGGTGACCCCCCCTGAGGGTCCCATTGACGCTCGCGGTCGCCGCCCGGTACTCGGAGCGGCCCTCGTCGGTGCGTTTGAGAATCCACCGGTAGTTCGGGTTGAGCCAGCAGTCCGAGGGATCGCCGTCGTCGCGGCAGGCGTTCCCCGCCCAGTTGGTGTCGCGGAAGATCGTCTCGTTCGATCCGTCGATCCAGATCCCCTCGATGTCGAAGACCAACCCGGTACGGCCGAGCCGTTGGCTCACCCCGGCGCTGACCTGCCACGACTCGGGCATCTCGATGCTGTC
>JAZBOQ010000212.1:0-87358 GCA_036351195.1 Thermoanaerobaculales bacterium
AACGGCTCCAGCTCGATGGCGAGTGTCTGCGGCACCAGCCTGTCGCTGATGGATGCCGGCGTGCCGGTCAAGGCGGCCGTTGCCGGTGTCGCGATGGGCCTGATCAAGGAAGGCGAGCAATTCGCGGTACTGACCGACATCATGGGCGACGAGGATCACCTCGGCGACATGGACTTCAAGGTCGCCGGCACCGTCTCGGGCATCAACGCCCTGCAGATGGACATCAAGATCGAGGGCATCACCAAGGAGATCATGGAGGTCGCGCTGGCCCAGGCGAAGGACGGCCGACTGCACATCCTCGGCGAGATGGGCAAGGTCATCGAGGGGCATCGCTCCGAGATGTCCGAACACGCCCCGCGGATCATCGAGATCAAGATTCATCCCGAGAAGATCCGCGACGTCATCGGCAAGGGCGGTTCGACGATCCGCGCCATGACGGAGGAGACGGGCGCGACCATCGACATCGGCGACGACGGCCTGGTCAAGATCTTCTCCGTCGACAAGTCGGCCGGCGAGGAGGCCAAGCGGCGCATCCGCCTGATCACCGCCGACGTCGAGGTCGGCAAGATCTACGAGGGCAAGGTCGTGCGGCTGATGGACTTCGGCGCCTTCGTCCAGATCCTCCCCGGCCGCGACGGTCTCGTGCATATCTCCCAGATCTGCGAGGAGCGGGTGCAGAAGGTCAGCGACAAGCTGGCCGAGGGCGATGTCGTGCGGGTCAAGGTCCTCGAGGTCGACAAGCAGGGCCGGATCCGGCTCAGTATGAAGGCTCTCGAAGAGCAGGAAGGGGGGCTCGCCGGCTGAACCCCGAGGTTCGACGCCGGGCCCGCCCCTCGACCCTCGTCATCCCGCAAAGGGCGGGGAGGTGCCCGTGCGTCGTTCATCGTCGGAGCTAACCCGGGCGCGGTGGCGTTGGCCGTTCGCGGCGCTGCTGCTCGCCTGGCTGGCGGGCATCCTGTTGTCCGGGGTGTTCGCACCGGCGGCTCAGGCCGCGCCGCAGGACTCGGTCACCCTGACCGCGCGTCCCGACGCCGGCGTCTCGGTCGCCCAGATCGAGAGCAAGATCAAGGAGGTCGAATCCGCCACCGACCTCGATGACGCCACCAAGGCCAAGGTCCTGGAACTGCTGCAGCGCGCCATTAGCAACCTGCAGGTCGCCGACGACCACGAGGCCAAGGCCCAGGCCTACGCCGAGGCGCTGACCATAGCCCCGGCGGAGACGGCCCGCATCCGCAAGGAGATCGCGGCCGCCGAAGCCGCCACGCCCAAGCCCGTCCCCGCCACCCTCTCGCTTGCCGAGATCGAGCAGCGCCTGACCCAGACCCAGGTCGAGGTCTCGCTGACGGAGACCAAGCTCAACGAGGCCGACAAGGTGCTCGCCGACCGCACGCAGCGGCTCGAGCGGGCGCGCCAGCGCATCACCGAGGCGCGCCGCGGTCTCGAGGAGCTCGGCACCGAGCTCGGTCAGTCGGCCGTCGAAGGGGAACCGCCGGCCCTGGCTCAGGCGCGCCGCTGGGCACAGCAGACGAACCAGCAGGCCCTCTGGTCCGAGGTGCGGATGCTTGAGCAGGATCTGGTCAGCGCCGATGTGCGTGCCGAGCGGCTCAAGGCGCAGCGCGATCAGGCCGCTGGGCGGCTCGAGCGCCTGCGCGCGCAGCAGCGCAGCCTCGAGGAGTTGCGCAACGAGCGGCGGCGCGCCGAGGCCGAACGGGCCGAGGCCGAGGCCAAGGCCGCCGAGGCGCAGGCGGCCGATGCCGATCCACGGGTCCAGGAGTTGACGCGCGCGAACGCCGCGCTCGGCCAGGCGCTGACCGCCCTGACGGCCGACCTCGGTGCCCTCGGCAAGACGGCCGTGGAACTGCGCGGCCAGGCCGAGCAGATCGAGGCGGAGTACCAGGGGGCACGTCAGCGCATCCAGATCGCCGGCGTCAACGATGCCTTCGGTCAGCTCCTGCTCGATCGGCGTAAGCAGCTGCCGGATCTGCGCGTCGTGCGCCAGCAGCTCACCGCCCGCCAGGGCGCCCTGACCGCCTCGATGCTGCGCCAGCTGCGCTATCAAGAGGAGCGTCGCCAGTTCCAGGGGCTGGATGGCTATCTCGACGAGCAGACCGCCGGGGTCGAGCCGGATCAGCGTATCCAGGTGCGCCGCCAGCTCAGGGAGGCGGCGACGCGCCGCGTCGATCTGCTCGACCAGGCCCTGCGCCTGGAGGAGACCTACCAACGCACCCTCGGCGAGCTCAACTTCGCGACCTCGGAGCTGCTCGCGACGGCGGCCCGCTACGACGATTTCCTCGCCGAGCACCTGCTCTGGGTGCGCAGCGCGGCGCCGGTCGGCCTGGCAACGCTCAAGGCGCTGCCGGCGGCCGCGGCCTGGCTGATCGGCCCGTCCGGCTGGAGCGAGGTGGCGCGCGTCCTTGCCCATGAGGCGCGGACCTCGTCGCTGTTTTGGCTCCTGGTGATGGCGGTTGCGCTGCTCCTCTGGCGGCAGCGGGCGATCCGCACCGCCCTGCGCGGTACCGCCGAGCCGCTGCGCCGGGTGCGCACGGACAGCTTCCTGCATACCGCCAAGGGGCTGGCCCTGACTGTGGTGGTCGCCGCGCCCTGGCCGCTGCTGATGGCTGGTCTCGGTTGGCGTCTCGCCGATTCCGTGCAGGCGACGGACTTCACGCGCAGTCTCGGGGAGGCGGCGATCAAGCTGTCGGTCAGTCTCTATTACCTGCGCGCCTTCCGGGCGCTCTGCATCCCGAGGGGGGTCGCCGACCGCCATTTCCGCTGGTCCGGCGAGATCCTGCTGCGCCTGCGTCACAATCTCGATTGGCTCACGGCGGTGCTGATCCCGCTCGGGCTCGTCGCGCTGCTGCTCTACAACCAGGCGAACGAAAGCTATAGCGCCAGCCTCGGTCGGTTGGCGCTGGTCGCCCTGATGCTGGCCTTCGCCGTCTTCTTCGCGCGACTCCTGCATCCGTCCGGCGGGGTGCTGAAGGAGTTCCTCGCCAATCACCCGGCAGGCTGGGCCAGCCGGTTGCGCTACGTCTGGTATCCGTTGATTCAGGCCGTGCCACTGGGCCTCGTCGTGCTCGCGGTGCTCGGCTACGTCTACACCGCCGGCACGCTGCTCAATGCGATGGTCAGCCAGCTGTGGCTGGCCCTGGGGCTCGTGGTCCTACATCAGTCGATCGTCCGCTGGCTGATCGTCACGCGCCGCCATCTGGCGCTGAAGGCGGCCCTGGAGCGGCAGGCGGCGCGTCGGGCCGAGGCGGAGCGTTCGAGCGAGGAGACTGGCGGTGGGAGTACCTTGCAGTACGAGGAGCCCGAGGCGGATCTGGCCTCGCTCGACGAGCAGACGCGTAACCTGATCAACACGCTGGTCTTCTTCGCCGCCGCGAGCGGCCTGTGGCTGATCTGGCGCGACCTGTTGCCGGCGCTGGGCATCTTCGATCGCGTCGCCCTCTGGCACTACGCGGCGGTCATCGATGGGGCCGACCAGATCAAGCCGTTCACGCTCGTCGACCTCGGGATCGTCCTCGTCGTCTGTTTCATCGCCTTCGCGGCCGCCCGCCACCTGCCGGCCCTGATCGAGATCTTGCTCCTGAAGCAGACCAAGATCACCGCCGGCAGCCGCTATGCGATCACGACCCTGATCGGTTACGGCATCTTCGCCATCGCGATCCTGTTGGTCTTCTCCTCGCTCGGCCTGTCCTGGTCGCAGGCCCAGTGGCTGATCGCGGCGCTTGGCGTCGGCATCGGCTTCGGTCTCCAGGAGATCGTCGCCAATTTCATCAGCGGCCTGATCATCCTCTTCGAGCGGCCGGTGCGGGTCGGCGACATCGTCACGATCGGCGATACGACCGGTGTGGTCACTAAGATCCGCATCCGGGCGACGACGATCCGCAACTGGGATCGGCAAGAGCTGTTGGTGCCGAACAAGGAGTTCATCACCGGGCGCCTGTTGAACTGGACGCTGACCGATCAGACCACCCGCCTCACGCTCCCGGTCGGCGTCGCCTACGGCAGCGACACCCGCAAGGCCCTGGCGCTGCTTGCCGAGGCGGCGCGCGAGCATCCCCAGGTGCTGGCCGACCCGGCGCCGCTGATCACCTTCGAGAGCTTCGGCGACAATGCGCTGACGCTGGTGCTGCGCTGCTATCTGGCCTCGCTGGAGAATCGCCTGGCGGTGACCACGGATCTGCACCAGGCGATCAACGACAAGTTCGCCGAGGCCGGCATCGAGATCGCGTACCCGCAGCGCGACGTGCATCTCTTCGCAAATCAGCCGCTCGACGTGCGTCTGCACCGTGCCGGCCCCCGGTCGGGCGACGAGGCGTAGGCGGGCCTTCGGCCGACCAGGACGAACAGTTCGGCGGGCCGCTCCACCGACGCGGACCCCGCTGCGCCGCGCAGAGCCCTCGCCCGCGCGCGCCGGTAGCGCAGCGAATCCCCGCGCGATCCTCCCGCCTCCGCGCCTCGGGGGCGGCGGTGCCGATAGGAACCGCATCCGTCGGGAACGATGCGGTTCGCCGGCCCATCGCATCCTGCGGCCCTCGCCTCTTGGACGGTCCGCGGGTTCTCGAACCGATTCATCGACGATCGGCGTTGGCAATGGGGGCGAGACGCAAGGTGGAAGGAGCGGGCAACTACGGTGGGGGTACGAGCCCGGTGGCTGCCTTGCAGGCTTCTGCGGAGCCCGGGTGCGAGCCGGCGGGCTGTGGCAGCGCGGTCGGGGGCGTGTCTCGGAGGCCCCTGCCAGGTGTCCTCAGGGGATCGGTAGGGCAGTGCGCTCGACGATGCGGCGCAGGACGAAGCTCGAGTGGACGCCCGAGACGCCCTCGATGCGGGTCAGCTTGTTGAGCAGCAGGTCTTGGTAGGCGTCCATGTCGCGCACGACGACCTTGAGTTGGTAGTCGGCATCGCGTCCGGTGATCAGCAGGCACTCCAGGACCTCGGGGATGGCGGCGACGGCGGCGTCGAAGCGGGCGAAGCGCTCGGGGGTGTGGCGGTCCATCGAGATGCTCAAGATCGCGGTCAGCGTGAGCCCGAGCTTCTGCGCATCGAGCAGGGCGCGGTAGCCGGCGATGATGCCGGCCTCTTCGAGGGCGCGCACGCGACGCAGGCAGGGCGAGGGGGAGAGGCCGATGCGCTCGGCGAGGTCCTGGTTGCTGAGGCGGCCCTCCTGCTGGAGGATCTCCAGGATGCGGCGGTCGTAGCGGTCGAGCTTCATGGTCTGGCGCGCCTTGGCTTTCCTCCGCAATTTATAGCCAAATTCCCATCGAATTTAAAATAAAGAATCTATCTATTCGCCTCTGCGCGCCGAATACGCAATCCTGCGTCCCGCTGTTTGACGTAATCTGTTCCCCGTCGCGCCGACCAGCGCGACGCCCCGGGCGGTCGCTCACGAGGCGGGTGCCCAATGCGCACGATCCCACGAGGATCCAGCGTGGTCGAGGCCCCACGAGGGCAAGACCGCAATCAGGCCGTGCGGCGGGTGATCGCGGTCGGGCAGGGACTCCCCGCCCGGCCTGTGACCCCGGCGGGTGGAACAGAGATGATGTGCGCCCCCGCCTCGTCGGGCGAGGGGCGACCCAAGCGGACCGACAGGAGAGATCCATGACCAGCTTCGACCATCGGAAGTATCGTCCCGGCCCGGTGGTCCGGTTGCCGAATCGACAGTGGCCCGACCGCGTCGTCGAGCGCGCCCCGCGCTGGGCGAGCGTCGACCTGCGCGATGGCAACCAGGCCCTCATCGAGCCGATGAGCGTGGCGCAGAAGCGTCGCCTGTGGGCACTGCTCGTGGATCTCGGGATCAAGGAGATCGAGGTCGGGTTTCCGGCGGCGAGTCAGCCCGACTACGACTTCGTGCGCTGGTTGATCGAGGCCGAGCAGATCCCGGCGGACGTGACCGTGCAGGTCCTGGTCCAGGCCCGCGAGGACCTGATCGTGCGGACCTTCGAGGCACTGCGCGGCGTCGCGCGCGCGATCGTCCACGTCTACAACTCGACCTCGCCGGTGCAACGCGATTGGGTCTTCGGCCAGGGCCGTGATGGTGTCAGTGCCCTGGCCTGCCACGGGGCCGAGTTGGTGCGTCGCGAGGCGGCCAAGTATCCGGGCGTCGACTGGACCTTCCAGTACTCGCCCGAGAGCTTCACGGCGACCGAGCCCGACTACGCGGTCGAGATCTGCGAGGCGGTGATGGCGGTCTGGGAGCCGACCCCGGAGCGGCCGTGCATCATCAATCTGCCGGCGACGGTCGAGGTCGCGAGCCCGAACGTCTTCGCCGATCAGGTCGAGTACTTCGCCACCCGCATCGCGCGGCGCGACAGCCTGATCCTGTCGGTGCACACGCACAACGATCGCGGCGGGGCCGTCGCGGCGGCCGAGCTGGCCCTGTTGGCCGGGGCGGACCGGGTCGAGGGGACCCTGCTCGGCAACGGCGAGCGCACCGGCAATATGGATATCGTGACCCTGGCGATGAACCTCTACAGCCAGGGGATCGACCCGGGCCTCGACCTGTCGCGTCCGGACGAGATCATCCAGGTCGCGACCGAGTGCACCGGCATCGCGCTGCACCCGCGTCACCCCTGGGTCGGCGAGCTGGTCTACACGGCCTTCTCCGGCAGCCACCAGGACGCGATTCGCAAGTGCCTGGCGCGCCAGGGCCATGGCGCCTCCTGGCAGGTCGCCTACCTGCCGATCGACCCGCGCGACCTGGGCCGCACCTACGAGGCCGTCATCCGCGTCAACAGCCAGTCGGGCAAGGGTGGCGTGGCCTTCGTGCTCGAACGGGAGTACGGCCTGTCGCTGCCGCGCTGGCTCCAGGTCGAGCTGGCGCAGCTCGTCCAGGCCGAGAGCGAGCGGGGTGGCGAGGTGAACGCGGCGCGCATCCATGCCCTGTTCCGCGAGCGCTTCGTCGTCGACCAGGGACCGGTGCGGTTGGTCGGCTACGGCCTGGTGCGCAACGGCCACGATGTGATCGACGCGCGCATCGCCGAGGCCGGCATCGAGCGTACCCTGCACGGCGAGGGCGATGGGGCGATCGCGGCCCTGATCGACGCCTGGACCCGCCACAGCGGTCAGCGCGTGAGCGTCGTCGATTATCGCGAGCAGGCGATCGGCGAGGGGACCGATGCCGAGGCCGCGGCCTATGTGCTGCTCAACGTCGACGGGCAGCGGGTGGCCGGGGCGGCGATCGACCAGGACACGGTCAGCGCCTCGGTCAAGGCGGTCTTCTCGGCGATCAACCGGGTGGCCGCGGCCTGCGAAGTGGCCAAGGTCGCCTAGGGAGCGGCCGGTGTCGGCCGTCAGCCGGCGACAACGAAAATCGGCTGCCGGTAACGAAAATGGCGGTTACGCTGAGCTGACGGCTGACGGCTGACGGCTGACGGCTGACGGCGTTACAGCGTTCGGATTGCCTTGGCGACCTCGCCGGGATCCGGGAACCGCCCCAGCTGCCGCTTCGAGAAGACGAGGGAGTCATCGACGGTGACCTCGAACACACCGTTCTTGCCCTGGATCAGGCGCGCGTCGGCGCCGAATTCGCGTTTCAGCTCGGCCGCCAGCCCGGCGGCGCGCGGTTGGTAGTTTCAAACGACGCAGTATTCGATGGTGATGTCCATAGCTGCTCCACTCTCGGAGGCTGCACCGCATCGATGCGGTGCAGCCTCCTCGTCCCGATACTACCAGTAGCGCTCGACGAAGATGGATCCCGGGGTTTTCCTGGTGTGCTCGGTGAAGCCGTCGGCTGCCACCAGCCGGATCATGTCGTCGATCATGGCCGGGTTGCCGCACATGAAGATCCGGGAGTTGTCCGGGGTCGGTTTCCGGCTCCACTCGGTATCGAGCTCGCGACTGCGCCAGAGATCGATGACGTACCCGGCGCGCCCCATCCAGAGTACGGGCTCCTCGGCCGGCCGGGAGATGATGGGCAGATAGATGAATTTCTTGCTGAGCTGCTCCATGGTGACGAGCTCGGCGTGATAGCCCAGGTCCCAGGAGTGCCGAGCGCCGAGGAGGACGGCGAAACGGCGATCGGCATCCTCGGCGAGCTCCGTCCGCAGCATGCTCATGTAGGGAGCGAGGCCGGTTCCGGTGGCGATGAGGATCACGTCTTTGTCGCGCGGCGCCTGGTCCAGAGTGAAGCTGCCCGTGATACGCGGTCCGAGCCAAACCCGGTCCCCGGCCTGGAGATGAAAGAGCCGCGGGCTGAGCGCACCGGAGTGCACCATGGTGATGTAGAACTCCAGGTACGTGCGGGCCTTGGATGATGACGAGATGGAGTAGGCCCTTCGGATGAGCTTGCCGGACGCGGTGGACGAGTCCTCGTCGTCGGCAAGGGCGGAACGGTTCGCTTCAGGCGGCAGACCGAGGACGGCGAACTGGCCCGGCGAGAACTCGGGCAGCTCCCACCCGTCGGGAACGACGCGGATCACCATCAGACCGGGGGCGATCTCGATTTTCTGGGTGATGATCGCGTTGAGCTCAAGCTGTGGCAAACCACGTGTCCTTTCGGGCCGAAGCCCCACTACGATCCCCTGTAACGCCCCGTCTGGAAACGGCATTCCGCGTCAGGCGATCACGCTGGCCTGGCTGACGTGGTTAGGCGGGATGAAGATCGGCCGCCTTGGCGAAGACTTTGGTGTCGATCCCCATCTCGTCGCCGATGAACTCCATGGCCTCCCGCAGGTCTTCGATGGCGAGGCGCGGCGGCACCACCACCTCGGCGGACATCGTAAAGAGCGGGGTGCCGCTCATTGGAGCGGCGGAAACCTCGGTGTGCATGCTTTCGAGGTTGATCCCCTGTTCGGAAAGGTACTGGGCCACCTGGTTGATGATGCCCATGTGGTCGGCGCCGAGCACCGTGATTGTGCACCGGCCCTCTTGTGGTTCGTCGGTATCGTCGTCGACCTCACTGAGCCGGGTCAGGACGTCGAACTTGGTGTAGTGGAGGTCGTCCACCGCCTTGCGGAGCTCGAAGACTCGGTCCTCAGGGGCGCTGACGAAAACCAGCATGGCCATGTCGCCGCCGAGCCGCACCATCCGGCTCGCCTCGATGTTGCCGTCGAAGTGGAGGATGAGCTTGGTGAACTCCTCCACGATGCCGGGCCGATCGCGGCCCACCGCTGTCAGCACGAGTTGCTTGCGCATATCGGCTCCCTCGATCCCCGTCGAAGCGATACCCATCCATGGTACCTCACATTGCGTCGAGATCGGGAGTGACCGTTTTCTTTTCGTGCCCGTGCCCGTGCCCGCATCCGTGTCCGTGTCTCATGAATCCTGAGTCGTAATTTGTGACCGTGACCGGATTCGCGTGACGGGCGGGTCCTGCCGGCCAATGGCGGCTCTGTGGTTCGATCGTGCATTCACGGGAGATGATCATTGAAGAAAAAGCGCGGGTTGCCCCGCGCTCGATCACGCTTCGGTCCGATGAGGTCCCTGTCAGTCGGCCCGAAGCCTGACGCTGCCTGAGAAGCTCTCGATGGAGATTCGTGCGCCGCCGGAACCGGTGGTGAACCGGAGCTCCTTGCCCGGGCCGTAGTCATCGGTACGCCGAGGTTCGGGTCCGATGTCGTTCCTGATGGCGCCAGAGTAGGTCTCGACATAGTAGCTGGCGCTCCAGTCAGGTGAGACGCGAAGGTCGATGGTTCCGCTCATGGTCTCGAAGGTGAAGCGGCCGTTGTCGGTCGGTCTCGCACTGCACGCGATCGAACCGGACACGGTCTCCCCGTCGAGGAGGTCGAGAGCGCCTCCCTCGATCTCGATCCTGCCGCTGACCGATTCGGCGTCGATCCGGCCGGAGGCGTTGCGGACGATCACGTCTCCGCTCACCGAGTCGAGCTCTGATCGGCCCGCTGCCGACACCGCGAGGACATCCCCGCTGACGGAAGATGCCTCCAACGACCGGGCGCAGCTGGACACCTCGACCCTGCCGCTCACGGACTCCAGCTCCACGTCGCCGCCGATGCCGTCCACCGAGATGTCCGCGCTGACGGTCTCGACCTCGAGGTTCGCTGTCGAGGGCATCTTGATCATCAGATCGGCGTCGGAGCTGGTGCGGGATCGGCGGTGCTGCTCGACCTCGATTCGCAGTCGTTGACCACCCGCCGAGATCTCGAGGTTCTTGACTCCCTGCTCGAGGGTGCCGGTGATCACGACACTGTCCCCTGACCACCCGACCACGGCGACGTCTCCGGAGATGTTGCTGATCTCGACGACGCCGTCGGCGGTCAACGGCCGGGTCTCGTCCACGACGATATCGGCGTGGGCCAGGCCGGCCAGTCCCAGGACCATCAACGTGACCAGTGCTGTCTTCTTCATCGTGTCCTCCATGAGAGCCTCGGCGGCTCTCAAGCCTCGGCGGGCAGCTTCGTCGCCCGCTGCAGCAGATCGATCTGGCGTCGGTACGCCGTCGCGAGTTGTCGGTTGAGCCGGACGTCGCCGGGATTTTTCGCCATGGCCGACTCGATCCGGTCAATGGCGCCGTCGATGACCGAAAGATTCTCCATAACGACGGACCAGGTCTCGGGCGACAGCTCATCCCGCCGTTGCTCGAGACCGGCGCGAAGCAGCTTGCTGGCGCTTTCCAGATCGCTCGAGACGTCGCCGTACGCCGCCATAGTGTAGTCGTTCTCCGCTGTGACGGACTCAACGACCATCGGTCGAGCCTGCTCGAGCCCGACCAGGTAGGCGATGGTCACCGAGGCGACCAGCACCGCGGCGGCGGCGGCGAACTTCAGCCAGGTACGTGCCGGCGTCGGCGGCCGGAACGAGCCCTTGACGACCCGCCGGTCGTCGATTTCGGCCGCGATTCCCGGCCACAGATCCCGTTCAGGTTGGATGGACCGCGGCAGGGCCCGGGCGGCCTCACGAAGCTCGATGCCGAGGTCGACCTCGGCCCGGCAGGTCGTGCAGGTCTCGAGGTGGTCCCTGGCGGCGGCGGCGTTGGCCTCGTCCAGGGTTCCGTCGACGAGCTCGTCGAGCTTCGACAACAACTGTTCACAGTCGAATCTCGTCATGATCTCAGTGCCTTTCGCAACAGGTGTCGGGCGCGGCTGAGCTGCGCCTTGGAGGTGCCCACCGCAACACCGGTGAGCTGCGCGATCTCGGCGTGCTTGTAGCCCTCGACATCGTGCAGGACGAAAATCGTCCGCGCACCGGTGGGAAGCGCGGCGACGGCCCGTTCGAGATCCACCGCGGCAACGGGTGGAACCGCCCTGCTGCTGCCGTCTCCGTACCACTCCTCACCGGCCGTGCTTTCTCGGGTCTGACGCCGGCCTGCGCTGCGCTGGTAACCGAGCACCACGTTGACGGCAAGCCGGTGCATCCATGTGGAGAAAGCGCTGTCGCCGCGGAACGAGGCAAGCTTCTGCCAGGCGCGGACGAAGGCCTCCTGGGTGAGCTCCTCGGCCTGGGAGGCGTTGCCGCACATGCGCAGGCAGAGTCCGTAGACCCGGCCCACCGTCTGCCGGTAGAGCTCCTCGAAGGCATCGCTGTCGCCGTCGACGGCCCGCACGACCAGGTCATGGCTGCGATCCGCCGGTGCGGGAGTCATCGGACCCGCCGCCCTGGGGGGGTGCACGGAACGGAGAGAAACCACTGCTTCCACACCAACTGAGATGCCGTGGAGGAGTGGTTGGTTGCATGCATGGTCTCTCGCACCGAAAAGATACAGGATTTCCTGGAGTCTTGGGGTCGATTCCAATGATGAATGCAGAATGATGAATGATGGAATCCGTCGCTTCCGGCCATCGGTCATCGGCCATGGATACAGAAACGACCCGAGGGAATCGAGAGGTCGTGTCGCGCGTTGGATGTGTGACCGACAGGAGGTCTTGATGAACACATCTGAAGCAACCACACGCGGAGTGAAGGTCGAGGTCTCGTCGCGTTTCATTCGCGAGAAATCCGACCCCTTGTCCGGGCGTTGGTTCTTCGCCTACGACATCCGCATCAGCAACCACGGCGACGAGGTGGTGCAGCTGATCAATCGGCACTGGATCATCACCGACGCCAACGGCAAGGTCGAGGAGGTCCGGGGTCCGGGAGTGGTGGGCAACCAGCCGGTGCTCGCCCCGGGCGAGTCCTTCGACTACACCTCTTTTTGTCCGCTGACCACGCCGTTCGGCACCATGGAAGGCAGGTATCAGATGGTTGTCGAAGGCGGTGAGAGCTTCGACGCGGAGATCGCCCAGTTCGCCCTTTCGGAGCCCATGCCGGTCAACTGATCCGGACGTTGACAACTATCCGGCAACCCACTGGGCGACGTCGTCGAGGATCCGGCCGGCGTCTCCCGGTGCGATCCACGAGACCGGGGTTCCGCGGCGTTCCATCCCGCGGAACCAGGTTTCCTGGCGCTTGGCGAACCGCCCGATGGCGGCGGCCAGGTCCTCCACCATCCGCCGGCGGTTCTTGTTTCCGGCGAGGTACTCCGCGATCTCGCGGTACTCGAGGCCCAACGCCTGCAACCGCGCACGAGGCAGCCCGGCGTCGAGCAGATTTTGAACCTCGTCGATGAGGCCGCCGTCGAGGCGCGCCTCGAGGCGCGAGCGGATTCGGCGCCGGACCACGGCACGGTCGTCCGTCAGGCCGTAGCAGCGCCAAGCGATGTCGAGCCCCGGAGGCTCCGAGGTCCGGACCGGCCCCCGCGCAGCGGCAGCGGCGATCTCGAGGCCTCGGATCAGACGCCTCCTGCTGGTCGTGTCGGTGCGGGCCGCGACGTCGGCGTCGGCGGTGCGCAGACGGTCCGCGAGACTTGCGGCGGGGAGGTGTTCCAGCCGGCGCCGCAGGTCCGCATCGACCGGGACATCGGTGATCCGGTAGTCGCGAACCACCGCCTCGACGTAGAGGCCGCTGCCGCCCACCATGAGAAGCGGGACGGACCCCGACCCGAACCTCGGATCGTCGGCCAAACGTCGGAGCACGCGGTAGCAATCCTGCTGGTAGCGGTAGAGGGTGTAGACCTCATGCGGGTCGGCCACGTCGATGAGGTGGTAGGGCACCGGCGGGTCGACGGCGGCGTACTCGTCCAGGTCCTTGCCGGTTCCCAGATCGAGGCCCCGGTAGACCTGCCGCGAATCGGCGGAGAGGATCTCCGATTCCAGGGCGTGGGCGACTTCGACCCCGAGACGGGTCTTGCCCACCGCCGTCGGGCCGATGATCACCACCACCCGGAGACTCATCGTTCGAAACGCCTTCGGAATCGGGCGTCGAGGGCCCGAGCGTCGTCCGGGTCGTCGCCGAGAAAAAACACGGCGGCCTTGGCGGCCGACCGGCGCTGGTTTCCGAGCCAGAGCGGCGCCGTCACGAGCACGCCGCGCCGCCGCGAAGGGTCGTAGGCGTCGCCGCCGAGGGCGCAATCGAGCTCGTCATAGCTATCGGGCAGAACGATCTTGCGGCGGGTGTAGAACCGCCAGTAGGCCGTGCCTTCGCCACCGAGCCGCCGCCACAGGGACGAAGCTCCCGCCGACATCTCCCGCCGGGCGTTGAGGTCGACCAGAGGCCGCAGGCGAGGCTCGCCGTTGTCGTCCCAGACGAAGGCGTCGGTGCAGGCCGGGCCGATGTAGCCGACTCGTGCGACCGATCGGGCGATCGTCGTCGCCGCCTCCACCAGGGCGGGCCGCCAGCGCTCGAGGCGGGTGGCGTCCTCGTGGAAGAGAGCGCCGATGAAGGCGCCGTCGGCGGTGTTGACGACCTCGTGCAGCCTGAAGCCCGCCATACCGCCGCCCGGGAGCACCGTAAATGTGGAGCACAGGTCGAGGATGCGTGGCCGCCACCATTCCAGAACCGCTCTGAGGTCTTCGTCGAAAAACCGCCGGACAACCGTGGCGTCCCCTTCCGAGAGCTCGCGCTCCTGCAGCCGCCGGTTGCCGAGGCCGGCATTACCGTGCTCGGCCTTGAGCACCAGCCCCTCCCCCATGTCGGGCAGGCCTTCCAGCACAGCGCGGAGCTCGGCTTCGCTGGAGATGGTGGCGATGGTGTGATCGTCGCCGAAGAGTTCGGTCTCGAGGCCGGCGGAAAAGGTGCGCCCGTTGGCCCGGCGGACAGCGTCCAAATGTGGGTGCTCGGCTCGCCGGTCATGGCGGCGGTTTCTCTCGCCGGCCGCGGTGTTCCAGCCGAGAGGAGACAGGATCCGATCGGTCCGGCAGTCGGGATCCACCGTCAGCACGGGAAGCTCGATGCCGTTTCTCTCGAGGTAGCCGACAAAATCTTCGGGCGCCGGCTCCGGAACCACCACCGAGTCGCCGCACTCGGCGAGGAAGAGCGCGTGCCACTGCAGATCAGTGATCCGCCGCCGGGCGCTCTCTCCCCCGGGCCGCCGCCATCTCGGCCGCAGGCTCAGGTCGAACTCGGCGTTCAGCAGGTGTTCCAAGGGCACGGCGGATCTCATCCTACACCGCCGTCGTGTCAACCCTGCCGGCGCGCCGATCGTCACATTCCGGACCGGGCGGGCCCGGCGCTGATCGGGTCACCGCAGCTGATCGACGTTTTGGCGTCGCAACCCCGGCCGCTCGACATCGGCCGAGGTTCCCGACCGGGTCCCGCCCGGGCTCGTTGGACAGCTCACCGGGAGGGCGCCATGGCGCGGCGGACCGCCGGGCGCGAGCCCACGGTGTCGAGCCAACGGCGCAGGTCGGGGAGCTCGTCGAGGTCGATGCCGAGACGCTCGTGGCGGGCGAGCCACGGATAGCAGGCGATGTCCGCCACGGAGTACTCGTCGGCGAGGTATTCCCGGCCGCGCAGGCGGCCGTCAGCCACCTCCGCCAACCGCTGGGCCTCGCCGGAGAAGCGCTCCACGGCAGCTGGCACCGGTTCAGGGGCGAAGTAGAGGAAGTGTCCCAGCTGACCCAGGGTGGGCCCGATACCGCCCATCTGGAACATGAGCCACTGGACTGCCGCCCAGCGCCGGCGCGGGTCTGACGGCAGAAGCCGTCCCGTTTTCTCGGCCAGGTAGAGGAGGATGGCTCCCGACTCGAAGAGGGCGAGGGGACCGCCGCCGGGACCATCGGGATCCACGATGGCCGGGATCTTGCCGTTGGGATTGATGGTGAGGTAATCCGGCTCATGCTGCTCTCCCTCGGAGAGATTCACCGGGTGCACCGTGTAGTCAATCCCGCACTCCTCCAGCATGATGCGGGCTTTGTCGCCGTTGGGAGTGTCCCATGTGTAGAGATCGATCATATGGCCTCCGACCTCGGGTAACCATACCGTTTCCGCATCGGGTGCGGGCAACGGTACGGGTCCCGGTACGGAGGCATCCCCTGGTTCGTTCCGCTACAATCCTTCCCGGACAAAGAACACGGGAGGATTCAATGGCGAAGAAAGTGGCTGTCGTTCTGTCGGGATGCGGCGTGTATGACGGTGCGGAGATACATGAGTCGGTCATCAGCATTCTGGCGCTCGATCGCGCCGGCGCCGAGGTTGTTTTCTGCGCGCCCGACCGGGAGCAGATGCACGTGGTCAACCATCACACCGGTGAGGTGGCCGACGGTGAGACCCGCAACGTCAGGGTCGAATCGGCCCGCATCGCGCGCGGCCCGGTCCTGGATGTCGCCGAGGTGAACGCCGCGGACCTTGATGCCCTGATGCTTCCCGGTGGATTCGGTGCGGCCAAGAACCTCTGCACCTTCGCCGTCGCCGGCGCCGACTGTGAGGTGGATGAAGGCGTGGCAGCCCTGATTCGCGAGGTTCACAGCCAGGGCAAGCCGGTGGCGGCGGTCTGCATCGCGCCCGCTGTGCTCGCCAAGGTTCTCGGGACCGCTGGGCCGGAACTCACCATCGGCAACGACGCCGGCACCGCCGGAGCCCTCGAGACCCTCGGGGCGACGCACGTGGTCTGTCCGGTCAACGAATTCGTGGTCGATCGGGAGCAAAAGGTCATTACGAGCCCGGCCTACATGCTCGGCCAGAGCATTTCCGAGGTCGCCGAGGGGATCGAAAAGACCGTCGCGACGTTGATGGAGCTCGCGTAGGGGACGGGTATGAGCTGTCAGGTCTTCAGGTATGAACCCGACGGTTCATAGGTTGACGTCAGTAGGCAAATGGATCCGGACCCTTCGACTTCTCGAGATCGGGTTTCGGGGCGGTCTCCTTGGTCGGCTTCTCGGGCTCGGGCGCCGGGGCGGTCTCCTTGGTCGTGTCCTTCTTCGGCTTACGCGACCGGCGGGGGCGGCGGCGCCGGCTCTTCGAGGGCTTCTTCGTCTCTTCTGAGGGTGTGGCCTTATCGCCCTTCGTCTCGGGCTTCTTCGCCGGCTCCGGCGCCGGTTGCTCGTCGCCGGCTGAGGCCTCGCCGTCGCCTGTTTTCTTCGCCGGTTTCTTCCGCCGTTTGCGACCCCCGCGCCGTCGTTTCTTGGCGGGCTTGTCGGGCTTCGGCTCCTCATCCCCGAGCACCGCGGGTACGTCCTCGGCCGGCGCGGCCGGTTCGGCCCGCCCCTTGGACTTGATGCCCTCGGCCAGGTCGGCGGCGCTCACCGCGGCTGTCTCCGATGGAGGAGCGTTTCCGGCGTCGGACCGTTCGGTCCACTCGATGTGCTCCTCGGAGCGGTGCAGTCCGGTGGCGGCGATGATCTCCACCCGGATGTCGAACTCCCGCTCGAGAGCGGCGAGCTCCTGGCGGCGGTCGTTCTGGATCGCGTCCGCGAGTTCGGGGTGGAGAGAGACGCGGACTCCCTTGAGCCGGCCGGTGACCGCTCTGGTTTCGATGCGGCGAAGCACGTTGAGTCCCACCAGCTCGGGACTGGCGATGGTCCCGGCGCCGCTGCAGGTGGGGCACGGTCGGTAGGTCCTGAGCTGAAGCGCCTTGCGCAGACGCTGCCGGTTGATCTCCAGGAGACCGTTGGGTGAGAGGCGGCTCGTGGTGTGCTTGGCCTTCTCGTCCTTCATCGCGTCGCGCATCGCCTTTTCGACATTGCGCCGGTGTTTGGCGCTGCGCATGTCGATGAAATCCACCACCACCAGACCACCGATGTCACGCATTCGCAACTGGCGGGCCACCTCCACCGCGGCTTCCATGTTGGTGGCGTGGGCGGTCTCCTCCTGGCTCGATCCCCTGGTGGCCCGTCCGGAGTTGACGTCGATCGCGGTCAATGCCTCGGTGCCGTCGATGACGATGGAGCCGCCCGAGGGCAGGTCGACCTTTCGCAGGTAGATCTTCTCGATCTGGCCTTCGAGCTGGTATCGACTGAAGAGGGGGAGGCGGTCCTTGTAGGGAATGAGCTTGGCCTTGGCCCTGGGCATGAAGGTCTGCATGAATCCCTGGGCCTTGGCGAATGCGATTTCATCATCGACGAGGATCTCGGCAATCGAGCTGTCCAACGAGTCTCGCAGCGCCTGGACGATGAGATCCTGATCGCTGTAGAGCAGCTTCGGCCCCTTGCCGACGGTGCTCTCCGTGCGGATCTTCTTCCACAGGCGGAGCAGGGCGTTGGCGTCCCGGTTGAGAGAACGCTGCGGCTGCCCGGCGGCATTGGTGCGGGCAATGACACCGCACCCATCGGGAAGCTGCAGGCGGTCGAGGCGCTCTCGGATCGTCTTGCGCTCGGCCTCGTCTTCGAGCTTGCGCGAGACTCCGCGCACGCTGTCCAGGGGCATGAGCACGAGGTAACGGCCAGCGATGCTGAGATTGGTCGTCACGAGGGCGCCCTTGTGACCGACCCCATCGCGCACCACCTGCAGCAGAACCTCTTTTTTCCGTTCGAGGGTTTGATCGATGCGGGGGTGTTTGGCCTCGCTCGCGACCTTGCGGTGGTAGGCATCGGGGACGACGTCGTCGGCCCGCAGCAGGCCGTCCTTTTCGACTCCGAAGTCGACGAAGGCGGCGTCGAGGGAAGGTTGGATCTTGGCGACGATGCCGCGGTAGATGTTGCCGCGGCAGAGGCCGGAGTCGGTGGCGGACACCTCGTACGAGTCGAGGTTGGTGCCGTCGACGATGGCAATACGCACTTCGTCGGCGCGTTGGGCGTTAATGAGCATTTTTCGTGTCACGGTGTCTCCGGAATGTGGACGGACCGCTCCGGTCGGATGGGTCTGTTGGTATTTCGAGCGGCGTTCATCTGCTTCACTCGGGCCAAGGTTAACACCGAAGCCAAAGGTTTGAAAACGAAGAATTAAGAATTAACCTCAGGTGAGCGATTCTGACAGATGAGATGGCTGGAGATCTCGAGGCTCTGTTGGTTGCGAAAAGCGGAGGCGTACCCGGTGGTACGTCGAGCATTTTCGCAACCAACAAAGCCCAGGAGATTTGCGCAGATCGCCGCCGAAAATCGCTCATCTGAGGATGAAGAACTCAGAACTCAGCAACGGTAGAGAACCGCGCCCCAGTTCAGACCGCTGCCCAGACCCACGAAACACACCAGGTCGCCGGGCTTGGCGCGGCCTTGCTCCAGGGCCTCGTGGAACGCGATGGGAATGGTCGCGGCGGTGGTGTTGCCGTACTTCTGAATGTTGTTGAAAACCCGCTCGTCGGGCAGACCGAGGCGTTTCTGCACACCCTCGTTGATGCGCAGGTTCGCCTGGTGCATGATCACCAGATCCAGATCATCGGTGGTGAGCCCGTTGCGTTCGAGGATCTCCAGGGTGACCCTGGGCATGAAGGTGACGGCCAGGGCGTAGACCTTGCGGCCCTCGACGATGGGTACGTAGTCGCCCGAGGTGTACATGTCGGGGTGGAAGTACGGTCGGAAGGCGGAACCGCCGGCGTTGGTCCAAAGCCGTTTGGCCTCGTCGCCGTTGGTGTGGAGGAGACAGTCGATGATGCCGCGGCCATCGTCTTCACCGGGCTCGACCACGACGGCTCCGGCGCCGTCGCCGAAGAGCACGACGCGGTCTCGTGTCATGGTGTTCTTGTCGTACTCCTCGTCGGAAATCGGTCCGTCTTTCCGGCCCGTGGCCACCGCCCAGCTTTCATCGCTCCAGGGAACGAGAGAGGCGTGCGCCTCAGCCCCGACGACCAGAGCTCGGCGGCTCTGGCCCGACTCGACGAGCGCGCTGGAGAGCTGGAGTGCGTAGACGAACCCTGCGCACTGCTGGCGAATGTCGAGGCAGGGGACCTGTTCGAGCCCGAGCTTGGCTTGGATAAAAGGCGCCGTCCCGGGAAAGAAGTAGTCGGGGGTCATTGTGGCGACCACGAGATAGTCGATGTCGGTGGGTTCGAGGCCGGCGTCGGCGATGGCCTGGCGGGCGGCGGGGACGGCGAGGTCCGAGGTCGCCTGGTCCGGAGCGGCATAGTGACGTTGCTCGATGCCGGTGCGAACCCGAATCCACTCGTCGTTCGTGTCCATGAGCTTTGCCATGGCGTCGTTGTCGACGCGTGTCTCCGGGATGTACATCCCTGTGCCGGTGATCACTGCTCTCATGGGCCCCTCCTGTTCAGCGCGTACTATAGCTCAGCGGTTCCGGCCGATGGTTCTCGGCTGCGCCGAAGGCATCATTCACGACTACGCATCCGCCGGAACTGGCGCAGTGACGCGGCCGCGATTGCCGCGAGGGCCACGGACCCGATGATCGCCAACGCACCCGTCGGTATGCTCTGACCGAGGGCGTCGGTCACCACCCAACCGAGATAGACCGCCATGGTGGCGAGAAGCGCGAGCCCCTCGCGCCGCGATACCTCGAAATCGGTGAAGAAGACCGGCGCGCACACCATGGCGGCAAGGACCATCACCGGTAGGTCGATCCGAAGCGCCTGGCCGGCCACAACAACGCCGCCGGGCGATCCGATGGCCGCAATACCGAGGACCGCGGTCAGGTTGAACAGGTTCGATCCCACCACGTTGCCCACCGCGATGTCGCGATTACCGCGGGCAGCAGCCACCACCGAGGTGGCGAGCTCGGGCAATGAGGTGCCGATGGCCACGATGCTCAGACCGATCACTCGGTCGGACACACCGAGCACCGAGGCCACCGCCGTCGCCCCGTCCACCAGCCATCGGGCCCCGTAAACCAGGCCGACAAGGCCGAGGGCGACCGCCGCCACCGCTCTGGCCGCAGAGGCGCCACCGACCGCCGTCGGTGTACCCCCCCCGTCGGATCGGCTTTCGCGCCGGGCGGCGCAGACGAGCCACACCGTGTGGCCGAGCAGGAATCCGACCAGCAACAGGCCTTCCCACCGGGAAATCGTCCCGTTGGCGGCGAAGCCGGCTACACACAACGACACCACCACGACGATTGGAACATCGATGCGTACCAGCCGAAGCGCCACGGCGAGGGGCGCCACCAGGGCCGAAACACCGAGAATCCCGAAAACGTTGAATACATTCGAGCCGACGACATTGCCGAGGGCGAGCTCGGCGTTGCCGGCCAACGAGGCGCCGAGGCTGGCCGCCATCTCCGGAGCGCTGGTGCCGAACGCCACCACCGTCAGTCCGATGACGAGCGGCGACACTCCGGCGGCGGCGGCGAGTCGGCTTGCTCCGCGCACCAGCAACTCGGCACCTACCGCAAGAGTCAACAATCCTCCGGCGAGGAGCATCGACATTGTCACGCCCTGGAGGGTAGCATCCGGCTGGCGAATTCGTGACCGCGTGGTATTGTTCCGCTCGTGAGCGGCGGAATCTCGATCTCGTTTACCGATCTGGCCAAACGTTACGACATGCGAGTGGTGTTCAAGTGCGTGTCCGGCGAGGTCGGCCCCGGCGAGGTGTTGGTGCTCACCGGGCCCAACGGCTCGGGGAAATCCACGCTCCTGGCCATCCTCTGCGGGTTGGTGCGCCCCACCCGGGGTGAGATCAAGCACCGGCGGGGCGACGAAGAAATTCCGCGTCGCGCATGGGGCCGCCACATCGGCGTGGTTGCGCCGTCCATGGCGGTCTACGATGAGCTCACCGCCATGGAGAATCTCCGTTTCTTCGCCCGCGTCCGGGGCCTGAGCACCGACGACGCGGGCCACCAGGAGCTGCTGTCGCGGGTGGGTCTCGATCCGAAACGAAAAACCCCGGTGCGGGGGTTCTCCACCGGGATGGCGCAACGGCTCAAAATCGCTCAGGCGTTGTTGCACGAACCGGGGGTGATCTTCCTCGACGAGCCGGGCTCGAACCTCGATCCCTCCGGCCAGGACTGGCTCGAGGCCCAGGTGGATGCGCTGGCCGCCGATGGCCGCACCATCGTGCTGGCCACCAATGACCGCCGCGAGATGGAATGGGGGGGTCGCCGTGTGGCGCTGGCTGGCTGAGGCTCTCGCCGTCGCCGGCAAGGACCTGCGCGCCGAGTTCCGCACCCGGGTGGCGCTCAACTCCCTGGCCCTCTTCGCTCTCACAACGTTGGCCGCCGTGTCCTACACCATCGGCCCATATCGCCTCGCCCAGGAGGATCGTCCGTTCCTGCTGGCGGTCCTGTTGTGGATCGTTCTTTTCTTTGCGGCGTTGGCGGGACTCGACCGCAGTTTCGTCAAGGAGGAGGAGAGCCGGACCGCTCCCCTGTTGCGCCTGGCCGCCGCTCCGCTGGTGGTGTGGGCCGGCAAGCTGCTCTACAACCTCGTGCTGATCTCGGTTCTGATGGCCATGTTGACGCCGCTTTTCTGTGTGCTCATGGGATTCGAGGTGGTCTTGCCGTGGCATTTCGTCGCTTTATTGGCGGCGGGCGGGTTCGCCCTGGCCGCGACAACCACCATCGTCGCCGCCATCATCGCCCAGGCGATGACGCGGGGAGCGCTGTTCTCGGTCCTTTCCCTGCCGCTCCTGCTGCCGCTCCTGATCTTCCTAATCCAGGGGACCACGGCGGTCTCCACCGGCGATCTCGAGATCTTCGGCAACAGTCTTCGGGCGGTTGTGTCCATGGGCGGAATGATGACGGCGGCGTCGGCATTGCTCTTTCCGACGGTGTGGAATGACTGAATCCGCGGTTCTCGGGAATCGAATCTTGATTTTTTGGTTGCATCGCAGAAAACTGAGAGCAACGAAGAACGAAGATCCGAAAGCAGAGAGCTGATTCGGCGGCACGATGCCGTCAAATCGGGTATGCTGGCGCTTGAACACGCGACCGGGTCGCAAGTGGAGGCTTTGGTGGATCGTCTGGGAACTCTCCTCAAGTTCGGAATCCTTGCCTGGATGATGGTGGTCATCTGGGCGGCCTTCCTGTGGGTTCCGTCGGCCGCGGGCTTCAAGGGGGAGTCGTCGCGCATCGTCTTCTTCCACGTTCCCACCGCCTGGGTGGCCACCCTGGCCTTCCTGGTCTCCTGCGTCGCCTCGATCATGTACCTGTGGCGCCGGGAGCCGCGCGACGACCACCGAGCAGCGGTCAGTGCCGGCCTCGGGTTGCTCTTCGCCGTGTTGGCCACGGTCACCGGTGCGATCTTCGCCAAGATCATGTGGGGCGCATATTGGAACTGGGACCCTCGCCAGACGTCGATCACCATCCTCCTGCTCATCTATGCCGCGTACTTTGCCCTGCGCGGCGCGGTGCCCGATGAGGAAAAACGGGCCAGCCTGGCGGCGGTCTACTCGATCCTCGCCTTCGTCACGGTGCCGTTTCTGATGTTCGTCGTACCGAGAATCTACTTCTCGCTGCACCCGGACGTGGTCACCAACGCCGACCCGGACAACCGGCTGGACTCGGCCCACGCCATCGTGCTGCTGGCGTCGTCGGTGGGATTTACCTGGTTGTACATTTGGTTATATACTATCGGTGGCCGGATCGAGAGTATCCGGCACCGGCGGCGGCAGGAGGTGCTCTAGATGTCGGATCTCACGGGAATCATGATCGTGACGATGATTATCTGGATCGGCCTTTTCGCCTACGTCTACCGGCTCGACCGGAAAGTCGGCCGACTGGAGGACTGATGTCTGATCCGCGGAAACAACGCCGGGTGTGGTACACCGTCGGCGGTCTTTTGATCGTGGCGTTTCTCGCGTACGGCGCCACCTCGTTCAAGTCCAATCTGACACCCTACGTCTCCTTCGAAGAGGCGCAGAAGTCTTCCCGTAAGGTGCAGGTCGCCGGCGGGCTGGTTCCCGGCTCCACCAGCTATGTCGAAGACAAGGAGATGCTCCAATTCGGGATGGTGGAGGACAGCGGCGAAACCATGACGGTCCTGTACGAGGGGGTCAAACCGGGCAATTTCGAGGAGGCGACCCAGATCGTCGCCATCGGCAGCTACTCCGATGGCGCATTCCACGCCAAACAGCTCCTGGTGAAGTGCCCGTCCAAGTACCAGGGCGTCGACGACGACCCGAGCAGGCACACGTCTGAAACCTAGTCCGGAACGGTTCGGACCTCCCCGTCTGTGAGGGCGGGTTCCTTTCGAGAGGAGTCTTCATGTACATTCCCGGCACTGTGCTGCTGTGGCTGGCATTCGGCCTGGGCCTGGCGTCCACCGTGACCTACGCCCTCGCTATCAACGATCCGGAGAAATGGCGCCCCGCAGCCCGTCAGACCTATTGGCTCATGACATTCGCCGTGGTCGTCGCGTCGGGCATTCTCCTGTACCTGCTGCTCTCCCACGACTATCGCCTGCACTACGTGTGGGCGTACTCGGACAACCTGCTGCCGCTGCATTTCCTGGTGTCCACCTTCTGGGCGGGCCAGGAGGGCAGCTTCCTGCTGTGGGTGCTGTGCGGTGCGCTGCTCGGTCTGCCGCTGATCCACTTCGCCCGCGCTTACGAGTCGCGGGCGATGATCTTCTACAACCTCACCGTGCTGTCGCTGATCATGCTGCTGCTCAAGCAGGACCCCTTCCGCTTCCACGAAGGACTCACCGCCGCAATGATCCCCATGGACGGCCAGGGGCTCAACCCTCTGCTCCAGAACCCGTGGATGGTCATCCACCCACCGGTGATGTTCGTCGGCTATGCTTCCCTCGCCGTGCCCTTCGCATTCGCGATGGCGGCGCTGTGGATGCGGCGCTATGACGAGTGGACGAAAGTCTCCCTGCCGTGGGTGCTGCTGTCGTTCGTGACCATGGGAACCGCCATCATGCTCGGCGGCTACTGGGCCTACGAGACCCTCGGCTGGGGCGGCTACTGGGGCTGGGACCCGGTGGAGAACGCCTCACTCGTGCCCTGGCTGGTCAGCGGCGCTCTGGCCCACGGCATGCTGTTGCAGCGGGGTCGCAAACGGTTCCGCCGGCTCAACCTGGTTCTTGCCGTGGCCGCCTACATCCTCGTGGTGTATGCGACCTTCCTCACCCGATCCGGCGTCCTCGGGGACTTCTCGGTCCACTCCTTCGTCGACCTCGGCATCACCGGCTGGCTGGTTTTCAACATGGGCTTCTTCCTCGTGGTCTCCATGGGGCTCCTGGGATTGCGCTGGCGTGAGATTCCATCGGAGGTGGGCGACGAGCCCTTCATCTCGCGGACCATCTTCTACGTGGTCGGTATTCTGCTCTTCATCCTCATCGGGCTGGTCGTGCTCCTGGGGACGTCATCGCCCATCATCTCCCGGCTCTGGGGGGAACCGGCCCAGGTGGGTCCCGAGTTCTACAATCAGATGGGCTACTGGATCGCCGTGGTATTTGCGGCCTTCCTCGGCGGAACGCCGTTTCTGGGGTGGAGCCGGGCCCGAGAGGGCGCCGGCAGGATCTTTGCCGCCACCCTGGTCGTCACCGCCGTCGTTCTGGCGGGAGCCGCCGGCCTCGGACTGACCGGATGGAAGTCCTTCCTCTACGTGGGCGCCGCCGTCTTCGCCGTGGTGGCCAACACCTGGGCGGTGGTGGATCTCGGCCGACGCGACCGCTGGCGCCTCACCGGCGGCCACATCGCCCACGTCGGCTTCGGCCTGATGATGGTGGCCTTCCTAACCACAGGGTGGTTCGCAGCCGGCGAAAAGGTGCGCCTGTTCCAAGGCCAGCCCACCGAGGTTCTCGGCTATACGCTGACGTTTACCGGCGTCGAGAAACCGACGCCCCAGGCCCGCGACGCCATGGTCGTCGAGGTCACCGACGAGCGCGGCCGCAATTTCGTGCTCAAACCCCGGATGTGGGTCAACCAGAAGTCGAACCAGCTCGTCGCCAACCCCGACATCAAGTCGTTCCTCACCACTGACCTTTACCTGGCCCCGGTCCAGTTCGAGCCCGGGGCCGAGCCGCCGCCAAGCGCGCGGCTCATGCTCCGCCACGAAGAGCCGTACGCCTTCAACGACTGGTCGCTGACCTTCCTCGGCTTCGACATGTCCAAGCAGAACGCCGTCGCCGGCGCGCTCACCGTCGGCCTCGCGGTACAGCTCGACCGTCCGGGACACGAGACGGTGATTCTCGAGCCGTCCATGATCTCCACGGACGAGGGCGTTCAGGCCGTCGCGGTGGAGATTCCCGGCCAACCGGGCGCCCGCCTGCGGGCCACCGGAATGAACGTCGACTCCGGTCTCGTCAGGATCGAGCTCCTCGGACTCGGCGGCGGCATCGGCCGGACCGCGGTCCTCGGCAAGTCCGAGTCCGTGGCCTACGAGGGCCTCACCATCACCTTCACCGACTTCGACATGTCCGACTTCGACCCCGAGGCGGGCAAGATCGACTTCGGCGTGGTCTTCGACGTGGAGCGCGACGGTACTCACATCGAGGTGGTGCCCACCTACCGCAGCGGAATGGGCGGCGATCCCGTGGCCACTCCGGCGCTGGTACCCGGCAGCGGCGGCATCACGCTGAGCCCCGCCCGCATCGACGCCGAGAACGGCCGGGTGCAGCTGGAGATCTTCGACCCGACCCTGCCGGCGGCAGGCGCCGAGCCGGCCAGCTTCGTGGTGGACGCCGCCACCAAGCCGCTGATCGGGTTCGTCTGGGTCGGCACGATCCTGGTCATCATCGGCATCATCATGGCCATGGGGGTTCGAGGGAAGGATGTTGCGTCGATCCCGTTCGAGGACTGAGCCCCGACGTCCGCCTTTGAAACTGATGTTCGCCGCCGGCTGAGGCCGGCGGCTTTCCTTGTCTGGCGGCGGTTTGCCGGGGTGCCGCGACCGGATACTATGGAATGAGATGTTCCAACAGGTTGAATCGGTCGCCGACGCCCTCAGTATGTATCTCGGTATCTCTGAGGCCACACTGGACAAGCTCGTGCTGTCGCTGGTTCTGGTGCTGCTGCTGGTGCTTCTGCGGCGAGCGACGGGCATGGTGGTCGAGCGACGGCTCGATGATCCGGCTCGCCGCTACATCGCCGTCAAGACCGTTGATTATCTGCTCGGCCTGGTGTCGGTGCTGGTGCTGCTGCGCATCTGGCTCGGCGGTTTCGGCGGCCTGGCGGCGTCCATCGGGATCATCTCCGCCGGTCTCGCCATCGCCCTGCACGCACCGCTGACGAACCTGGCGGGTTGGATATTCCTCGCGGTGCGGCGGCCGTTCGTGGTCGGCGACCGGATCCAGATCGGCGACCACGCGGGCGACGTCATCGACCTCCGGCTCTTCGCGTTCTCGCTCGTCGAGATCGGCAACTGGGTCGACGCCGACCAGAGCACCGGCCGCATTCTGCACATCCCCAACGGCCATGTCTTTCAGCAGGCTGTCGCCAACTACACCCAGGGTTTCAACTTCATCTGGGATGAAATGCCCATCGTTGTGACCTTCGAGAGCGACTGGCGAAAAGCCAAGCAGATTCTCACAGAGATCATTCAGCGTCACAATGCCATCAGGAGCGAGCACGCGCAGCAGGAGGTCCGCCGGGCGGCGAGCAAGTTCATGATCAAGTACGAGCACCTGACGCCCATCGTCTGGACCTCGGTCGCCGATATCGGAGTCACTCTGACAATTCGCTACATGACCGACCCGCGGCGCCGCCGTTCGACAGAGAACGCGATCTGGGAGGACATCCTCGACTCCTTCTGGGCCGCCGACGACATCGACTTCGCCTACCCCACGGTGCGCTACTACGACAATGTGGGAGAGGGCAAGCCGGGGCGTCGGCCGGAAGCACAGCAACCGCGCTGATCATCAACCGTCGTGATGGGCGGAGCCGACAATCGAGGGCGCGGTACGACCGGCTTGCGATGACGCGGTGGCCGGTTGCCTGCGGGAGGTTCAGGTACGCTTACCCGATGACGACCGCGCCGCCACCGCTGACCGCCCCGTCGCGCCTGGCCCTCCTTGGTGAGAGCCGGATCGTTGCCGAGTGGGTGGCCATGCGGCTCGCCCTGCCGTGGCTGCGGCGATCAGCGCCCCCCGGTGGTGGCGAGCCGGTGCTCGTGGTCCCCGGCTTCGCCTCCGATGACGGCTGGACGCGGAGTCTGCGCGGCTTCCTGCGAGCGGTGGGCTTCAACGCCCGAGGCTGGGGGCTCGGCCGCAACCACGGGCGCGTCCCCGAGTTGATCCCCGCGCTCATCGAGAAGGCGGGTGCTGCCGCCGAGGAGTCCGGTCGAACGATCCGCCTGGTGGGGTGGAGTCTGGGCGGTTACCTGGCTCGGGAGGTGGCCCGCGAGCGGCCGGATCTGGTGGACCGGGTGGTCACCCTCGGAGCGCCGGTGGTGGGCGGCCCCAAGTACACGGCGTCGGCGCCCATGTACGTGAAGAAGGGCTACGATCTCGACGAGATCGAGCACGACGTGGCCGAACGCGAAGCGACGCCGATTGGTGTCCCCATCGAGGCGATCTACAGCCGTTCGGACGGGATCGTGGCCTGGGGCGCCTGCATCGACCACCGCAACCCCAACGTTCGTCACCACGAGGTCGTTTCCAGCCACCTCGGTCTCGTGGCGTCGCCGGTCGTTTACCGGCTCGTCGCCGACCGGCTCGCGGCACCGTCACCCTGAGCTTCGCGTCCACTCGCCACGGCGTCGTCGATGTACTCCGTCGACAGGAACGGCCGTCCGTCGGCGTCGCCGATGTCGTAAACCCGGCACACGTTCGGGTGTGAGACGCGGCGGGCGAGACGGACCTCGGAGCGGAGATGCTCGAAGCGCGCCGGGTTCGTGGCGAGTCCGAGAGGCAGGAACTTCAGTGCCACCGAGGTGCCGAGGACCAGGTCGTCGGCCCGGTAGACCTCGCCCATCCCTCCACTTCCGAGCCGGCTGACGATGCGGAAACGCCCGGCGATCAACAGCCCGGGAGCGAGCTCACCATCGCCACTCGGTTCGTCGACTGAAGGATCGATCGTCGATCCCGAGGTCGAAAGGGTCGGCGCACCGGTGTCCGGCGTCGCCGGGTTCTCATTGTCGCGTGACATGATGGATCGAGGGTACCACCGTTGAGCGGACCACCGCACGGTAAACGCCTTCAGATCAAACGCTCCCTCAACGTCTTCGCCACTGCGGCGGTGCGAGTGCGGACGTGCAGCTTGGCGTAGATGTTTCGGGTGTGGCTGTCGGCGGTGTGCGGGCTGATGCCCAGGCGCTCGGAGATCTGCGCAATGGTGAGGCTCTCGACTAACAGCTCGAGGATCTCGAGCTCGCGGGGAGTGAGGCCGTAGTCGTCGGTGGCCGAACGCGGCTCTGCGAGGCGGGCGAACATCTCGAGCATCTTGCCGGCAATGAACGAGTTGATGGGGGCCGCACCTTGGAGCACGTCGTGCAACGCGTCGGCGATGTCTTCAGCGGACGATGGTTTCAAGAGATACCCGGAGGCGCCGGCGCAGATGGCGTCGAAGATCTTCTGGCTTTCTTCGTGGACAGTCAGGATGATGATTCGGGTCGTCGGCGAGATCGCCTTGATTCGGCGTGTTCCCTCGATGCCGTCCATCCCGGGAAGCCCGATATCCATCAACACGATGTCCGGGGCTGAACCCATCTCCATGGTGTCGAGGGCCTCTTCGCACGACTCGACCGCGAGGGCGCAGCTCAACCCCGAGGTCTTGTTGAGTAGCGACTCGATGGCCTTGCGGAAGATGGCCTTGTCCTCCACGATCCAGACGTCGGCCGCTTCCGGTGCTCTGACCATCCCTCAGTCCTCTCGATCCTTGATTCTGGCTGGATTCACCTTAGAACCGGAAGCCGACCACCGACCATCACGTGATCCCGCCATATCCACCGTCAGCTCGAGCAAGGTGCCGCGACCGGGCGTACTATTGATCCGAAGCGTGCCGTTCATCTCATCTGCTCGTCGTTGCATGCTGCCGAGCCCATGGCCGGTCCGCACCGACCTCGGATCGAAGCCCTTGCCGTCGTCGGCGATACTCAGCTCAAACCGGTGGCCCGAAACCGAGATCGTGATCTCGACACGGGAGGCTTCCGCGTGGCGAACGATGTTGTGGACGGCCTCTTTGAAGATCAGAAAGAGATTCCTCCGAGTGTTCACCGGCAGCGGCAGGTTGCGGTCCGGAAGACTGGTGTGAAAGCGGTTTTCGAGACCTCGCAACAACGTAGAGGCGACGCTCCGCATCCGCCGGACGGTGGCCGTCAGACTGTCGTGATCTGGATCGATATACCAGACGATGTCTCTGAGACCGTCGGCCATCTGCAGTGAAACGTCTCGAATCCGGCCGAGGTCGCCGCGCTCCTCGTCACCGAGGTCGTCCGCCTGTCGGACGATGTCGGCGAGGACGGCGATGCCGCTGAGGTCGCTCGAGAGATCGTCGTGGAGATCGCCGGCGATCCGCATCCGCATCCTCTTGATCTCACGCTGCTTTCGTTGGCGGTAGGCCAACCCGATCCAAACACCTGCGGTGGCCAGGATGATGAGCATTGGTCGGAACCACCACGTCTGCCACAGGTTTGGCAGCACGACGATGTCGAGAACCGCGCCCTCGTCGTTCCAGACTCCGTCATTGTTCGAGCCCCTGACGTGGAATCGGTACCTTCCCGCGGGAAGGTTCGTGTACTGGGTCGTGCGCCGGGTTCCTGATTCGACCCATTCGTCGTCGAATCCCTCCAACCAGTAGGCGTATCTGTTGAGCTCGGGTGCGGTGAAGCTGAGCGCGGCAAACTCGAACCCGATCCAGCTGTCCTCGGGACCGAGGATGAGCTCGTCGTCAGCGCCAACAGTCGCCGTGCGGACGCCGTCCCTGCCGGCGATCTCGATCCTGGTGATCCGGATCGGTGGAGGATGCGGGTTTTTCCCTACATGGTCGGTATGAACCAGGGTCAACCCGTCCATACCTCCGAAGACCATCGAGCCGTCGTCGCGTCGCAAGGCGGCGTGCCGGTTGAATTCGGTGTTGCCGATCCCATCGGCCCTCGTGAATGTGCGAATCCGGTCGCCGGACGAAGCACTCGGTTGCAATCGGACGAGCCCCTGGTTGGTGCCGAGCCACATTGCCGCATCGGGGGTTTCGAGGATGCTGTAGACGGCGGATCCCGGCAACCCGTCGCGGGTTGTGAGGAACTCGAAGCTGTTGTCGTCGAGAAGACGAAGGAGACCGGCCGCCGTACCCAGCCAGAGCTCTCCGTCTCGACTGCGATGGATCGCCCAGGTGCCAAGGCTGCCGAGCTTGATTCCGTCGTGCGACAGCAACGGAATCGATTCAAACTCGTTGGTCGAGGTGTCGAAGACACCGAGCGATTCTCCGAGCCCGATCCACAGCCGGTCATCCTCGAGCAGCAGCGAATCGAGCCGGTTGTCGTTGTCCGGGTTGGTCGGTTCCAGATCGAGCTCAAAGGTGTCGAACGTGCCGGACGCAACGGAATAGCGAAGCAAGAGTCCGTTGATACTTCCGATCCAGAGCACGCCGGTGCCGCCTTCGACGATGAACACTGCGTACTCCTCGATCAGGCCCGGGGGGCTGTGCAGCGTCAGCTGCTCGTCGGCCGGGTCGAGGCTCCAGAGCTCGTCGCCGGCGATCCAGAGCGTCCCGTCCAGCGAGGTGTGGAGGTGCCAGAGGACGGTGCTGGTGCACCGGGAGGGGTCGTCCGGATCGGTGCAGAATCGACGGACGAATCCGGTGTCGAGATCGACGCGGTTGAGGCCGCCGCCATAGGTTGCGACCCAGATGTCGCCGTCCGGGGTTTCAGCAAGAGCCGAAATCGCGTCAGCGCTGAGGCTGTGCCGATCATTCGGGTTTCTGCCGATGTGTTCGAAGGGTTTGGCGTGCGGGTCGTGGCGAAAAAGCCCGCCCTCGGTACCGACCCACAGGGTTCCCGAACGGTCCTCGATCAGTGCTCTGCCGAAGTTCTCCAACCAGGTGCCGTCGGTGGCGACGATGAGCTGGCGCTCGACGACGTTCGATCCCGGGTCGATGCGGTGGAGACCGTCGTCGCAGGCGAACCACAGCACACCGTCGCTGCGCTCGACGGCAGCCCGCATCTCGATACAGACACCCTCGGGCTCCGGGTCAGGGGCATGATCCGGCATTGAGTCGGTGTCGAAAAAGAGGTGTGGATGAACCCAAAGCCGTCCCGTCGAGTCGATCAGCATGCCGTGGGCGCGGGGTTCGTCGGCGGGAAAGGCGAAGCTCTCGCGAAGATTTCCCCGACCGTCGAGCCGGACCAGCGTCAGGGTGTCGACATCGTTGGTAACGACCCAGACAGAGCCGTCCGCATGCTGCTGAATGGCGTCGACCGAGCGGCCGTCGAGCGCCCGCAGTCCAACGGTTTCGCCTCGAGGTGAGGGGGCGGCACCGTCCTTCGGGTCGATCCGCAGGAGGCCGTCGTCGGTTCCGAACCACAGCAGCCCTTCACTGTCGACGAACGAGCAGTTGAACCACGCTCCGTGGCCCACCGGGTGCCCGGGGGTGGCGATCCGGGAGATGGCCATCGTGCGGCGGTCGATCGTGTTGAGTCCGTTTTCGGTCCCGACCCAGATCCGGCCCTGCGGTCCCTCGGCGAGCGCCCGAACACTGCTCGACGACAACGACTCGGGATCGCCGGGATCGTGGCGCCATGCGGGCATCTCGTACCCGTCGTATCGCGCGAGGCCATCCTGGGTTCCGATCCAGAGGAAGCCGTCGGAGTCCTCGAGCAGTGCGTAAACCGAACGGTGGGGTGTTTCGGGAACGATGAGTCGAGTGAAATCAGATCCGGAAGCGGACACTGCCAGGGCGCCGAATGTCCACGAAATACCGACCAGCAGCACCCGAAATGCGCAACAGACGATGTCTCGTAAGACGTCGCCGATTCGGGGGAAAGATGTCTGGTTCACCGGGTGGCCTGAGTGTACTACGACTCAAAAATGGCGGATTCCCGTGATGGCTGGGACGGCGTCGAACCCATAGCGTGTGACATACGCAAAACCAAGGAGGATCGAGATGACGATGCGGAACGTCCATGCGACCCAATCGGCAGGTTTCCTAGTCACCCCGTCGTCGATGACCCGTCGGGTATCCCGGCTGCGGCTCACTGTCATGATCGCCGTCCTGATCTGTGCCGGTTCAGGGGTTGCCGTCGCCGACTACGTCGCCGAGGTCAGCGCGGACAACCCTACGGCCTGGTGGCGTTTCGAGGATGCGAGCAGCGCCTCTGGATCCGCCGCGGCCGATTCGGCCGGGATCTTCACCGGCACCTACCAGGGCGACATCGGGTTGGTGGAAGGTGTGGCAGGTCAATCCGCCCGGTTCGACGGCGACTTCGACTATGTCGATATCGGCGCTGTCGGTCCGGTGCCGGTCCAGGGCTCCATCGAGTTCTGGGTACGTCCCGACGTGGTGGAGAACTATCGTAATCCCTTCACCACCGGGCCGCTCAACGGAGCGACGGCTGGAAACCACGCCTTTCGATTCGAGCAGAACGGCGGCAATTTCAAGCTCTACATCGGTGACGACAGTGGGATATCCCCCGATTACGATCAGATTCTGGACACGGGCATGGACGCCGGCAGGTGGATCCACGTGGTCGTGACCTGGGATACCACCCTCGGTCTGGTGAGCGCTTTCATCGACGGTGTGGCCGTGCTCTCCGATGACGCGAACACCTTTTTCCCGTCGCAGCTGAGCGATGTCAGCATCGGCATGGGGTACGAGTGGGCCGCCAATCGGTGCTGGATGGGCAATGTCGACGAGGTCGCGATCTACGACACCCGTCTCGGCGCAGGGCGGATCCAAGCGCACCACCGGGCGGGCGTCGTGCAGAAGATCAAACCATTGGACGCGAACACCGGTGACATTTTCGGCTGGTCGGTCGACATCGACGGAGACACAGCGATCATCGGAGCGCACGGCAACGACGACTCGGGGAGCAACAGCGGATCGGCGTACATCTTCGAATGGGATGCGGGAACGGGAACGTGGGTCGAGGTCACCAAGCTGACGGCCTCGGACGCTGGGGCCCAGGATTACTTCGGATACGCGGTGGCGGTTTCGGGTGAAATCGCCGTGGTGTCGGCGCTATATGACGACGACGGCGGCACCGACGCGGGCGCCGCCTACGTTTTCTACCGAGATCAAGGTGGGCTCGACTCCTGGGGCGAGGTCACGAAGATGATGGCTTCCGACGGGGCGACAGAGGACTGGTTCGGCAATGAGGTCGACATCGACGGCGACACGGTCGTGGTCGGCACCTTTCAGTCCGACGGCATCGCCACCGGCAGCGGCAAGGCGTATATCTTTCAAAAAGATGCCGGCGGTCTCGACAACTGGGGCGAGGTGAAGATCCTTGAGGCCTCGGATGCGGTTGCGGATCTGTTCTTCGGTCGCTCCGTCGGACTCAGCGGCGACACCATCGTAGTCGGCGCCAAGGGCGACGCATCCATGGGGATCGAAACAGGAGCAGCCTACATCTTCGAACGGGATCTCGGTGGGCCGAACAACTGGGGCCAGCGTGCCAAGCTGGTGGCCGCTGACGCCGCAGCAGAGGCCAACTTCGGCTACTCCTCGTCCATCGACGGCGATCTGGTCATCGTCGGCGCCTTCCTGGACGATGGGGCCGCCGTCGACTCGGGCTCGGCCTATGTCTTCGAACGGGACCTGGGCGGGCCGAATAACTGGGGACAACGAGCGAAGCTGGTGCCGTCGGACGGGGCGTTCGAGGACAAGGCGGCGCTGGCGGTATCCATCCGCGGTTCGACTGCGGCCCTCAGCTCGGGGTGGCACGACGCGGTGGCCGAAAAGGCCGGCGCTGTTTATGTCTACGAGCGTAGCCGGGGTGGGACGGATGCCTGGGGCGAGGTCGTCAAGCTCACCGCCTCCGATGGTCAGATCGAAGACTATCTCGGCCACTCGGAGCTCGTCGTCGGCGACGGACGACTCCTGGCCGGGACCTACGGCGACGATGGTCCAACGGGAACGAATGAGGGTTCGGTCTATGTCTTCGAAACGCCGCTCTTCGCCGATGGCTTCGAGGACGGGACGACGGATGCGTGGGACTGAATGCACCGACGCACACACGAAGGAGAATGTCGATGAAATGGACGAGGATCCGGATCGCTCTCGTTGTGATCGCGGTGCTGATGCTGGCGGGGTCGTGGGTTGATGCACAGGAACCCGATGGACCAGCGGTCTTCGAGCAGCAGCTCCTGGCCGGAGATCCCGGAGATGGTGACAACTTCGGTGTCAACGTCGCGATTGACGGGGACACCGCGGTGGTCGGCGCCTACGGTAAGGATCTCGGTATCCTGCCCGCCGAAATCGGCGCCGGGGCCGCCTAGGTCTTCACTCGGACGAACGGGGTCTGGTCCGAGCAGCAGAGGCTCGTGCCGCCGGTCGCCGACATGGAGTTCGACATGAGCTATGGCTACTCGGTCGGGATCTCGGGCGACACCGTCGTTGTCGGTGCGTACCACTTCAACAACTACACCGGCGTGGCGTATGTTTATGTCCGTTCGGGTGGGGTTTGGACGCTGCAGCAGCGGCTCGATGCGAGTGATCCAACGCCGAGCGACAACTTCGGTTTCGCCACCGCCATCGACGGCGACAGCATCATCATCGGGGCGTACGACTCGGGTGGCAGCGGAGAGGGTTCGGCCTTCGTCTTCACGCGGAGTGGAACGACCTGGACCCAGCAGCAGCAGCTGTTCTCGCCCGATCCGAGCAACCTTCATCGGTTCGGTTTCGCGGTCGCTATCTCCGGCGACACCGTGGCGGTGGGCGACCACACCCATCCGCCCGACGGCGCCGTGTACGTCTTCGCCCGAGATGCCGGCGCCTGGAGCCTGGAAGACTCGCTGGCGCCCACAAACCTCGACGCCGAGAGCTTCGGCTGGCCGATCAGTCTCGACGGCGACACCCTGGCCGTCACCGATCGGTTGGGCGATGTGGGCACCACCGTCGATGCCGGTGCGGTCCACCTCTTCGACCGTTCGGGGACCGTCTGGACCGAGACGCAGCGACTCACCGCCCACGATGCTGGGCAGGAGGCCAAGTTCGGCCAGGGAGTCGGTCTTCAAGGGGACACCATCGTTGCCGGTGCGCTCTTGGCGGATCACGATGGTCTGGTGGATGCCGGCGCGGCCTATGTCCTCAGACGTACGGACGGTGTCTGGTCACAGGCGACTCAGCTGATTCCCGACCTCGCCGCCACCGAAGACCACTTCGGCATCTGGATCGGCCTCGACGGAGGCACCGCCGTCATCGGCGCCCGCTGGGTCGACCACTCGAGCTTCACCGACACCGGCGCCGCCTATGTCTATCTGGTTGACAACGTCTTCATCTTTGCTGACGGATTCGAGGACGGCACCACCGACGCCTGGTAGAACACGGACCCCACGCCCGAGTGGATCGCTCGGGAACGCACTGCAGGCGTGGTGATAGCCTCGATGCGAGATGAGCGGAGTTGCAACCGTGTTCGCGCGAGACGGTGGGGTGGTGTCCGCCGCCGATGTCGATGCCGTCCTGCAGCGGCAGGCCCACCGGGGGCCGGATGGGCTGAAGCTCTGGTGTGACGGACCGATCGGGCTCGGACACGCCGCCCTGGATCCCACCGGTGCGGGGTTCGCCGTCGAACCGCTGATCGTCGATGGAGGGCGCCTGGCGATCACGGGCGACCTCAGAATCGACAACCGGCGGGATCTGGCCGCGGATCTCGATCTGCCACTGGAAAGCGTCTCGGACGCGGGGATCGTGCTCGCAGCCTACCGGCGTTGGGGAGTCGACGTGGCGGAGCACCTGGTGGGGGCCTTCGCCTTCGTCATCTGGGATGCCCAAGACCGACGGGTGGTGTGCGTCCGCGATCACCTCGGTCAAAAACCCCTGACCTATCACCTGTCGGAGAAGCTCCTGGTCTGTGCGTCGGAGGCCGAGGCGGTCCCGTGCCACCCCGAGGTTCCGCGGCGGATCAACGAGGCCCGAATCGCGGATTTCCTGGTCTCCGAGCTCGAGGGAGTGGACCATACGAGCACGTTCTTCGAGGGAGTGTTTCGGCTGCCGCCGGCGCACGTTCTGGTGGTGGAGCCCGGCGGGCATCGGCTTCATCGGTACTGGGAACCCGATGTCGAGACCGAGTTGCGTCTCGGCTCGGACGACGAGTATGTGGAGGCATTCTCGGAAAATTTCCAGCGGGCGGTACAGCGGTGCCTCATCGGTGTCGATCGACCCGCTATCCTGCTCAGCGGCGGGATCGATTCGAGTGCCATTGCCGCCACCGCCGCGTCTCTCGTCAATCTCGGACGAGCGGCGCCGGTGACCGCATACTCCCTGGTCGACGACGTCAGAGACGCCACTCCGGAAACGGACTGTATCCGGTCAACGATCGAGGGACTCCGGCTGGATAGCGTCGCCGTTTCGCCGGAGTACGTTGTTGATTTGGAACCATCGAAACGGCGGGCGCTCCTCGACTGCGGTGAACCCTTCGACGGCAACATGGTTGCTGCCGGACTCCTCTACGCCGAAGCCGCCGACCGGAGATCGAAGGTCGTACTCGACGGCGTCGACGGCGACATCGTGGCGTCGGCCTCGGTGCCAGTAGCGGAGTTGCTCCGAAGTGGTCGCGCAATACGGGCATGGCGGGAATCGGCCTCGCTTTGGCGGTGCCTGCCGGGGAACGCTCACCCACTACGGGCTGTCGTGGGCGGTGCGGCAAGGGCATGGTTGCCTCGACTCGTCAACCGCGCCCTCCGAGAACTCATTCGCCCTAGAAACAGGATCGGGGAGGTGTTGCGCGAGAGTTCAATTTCTCCCGAGTTCGCCCGGAACGTCAGCCTCGACCGCCGTTTCGAACGGCTTCAGGACCACAGTTGCATTGGACAAAATGTCGGCGGTCGCTCGATGCACGCAGGCAAGCTCATCCATCCATACGTGACGGTCGCGCTCGAGCGATACGACCGAGTCGCCGCGCGGCATGGGGTTGAGACACGGCATCCGTTCTTCGACCTCGATCTGATCGAACTCTGCCTCGCCTTGCCGTGGGACCAAAAGATTCGCGGTGGATGGACCAAGAGCGTATTGCGCTCGGCGATGAGCGGCCACCTGAAGGAGAAAGTACGGTACCGGAGGGACAATGGCAGCCTCCTCTGGCTTGCGATCGCGACCGCTGCAAGAGAGGAACGCGGGTACCTTTCCGAAGTCGCGCAGGAGGGCGAAACACGTTTGAGACGCTATGTCGATCCAGGGAAGCTGGCCGATCTTCGCGAGACCATCGACAGGGGGCCGACCTTCGAGGAGGGCCCCTTGTGCTGGGAATTCGCGGTATTGGTGAGTTGGTTCGCCAGAATAGGTTGCGATGCGAAGGTCCAGCTCGGGAGTACCTGAAGAGCACAACGGTGACGGCGCGATTAATGGATGGTGCGAATCAGTTAGGATGGAAACGGAGAGTTCGATGACAGCCATCATGAGTTCGCCTGCTCGTCGGAGACATGCGAGAGCAGCGAACGGACCGTCGGGCAGCGGAAACGGAGAGGGCGGCAGGCGTCCCTACAGTTCGCCGTGCGTGGAGATTCGTCGGATCCCCCTCATCGTCATGGGCGGTTCCGGTGCGAAGGTGGAGCCCGGCGTAGGCAACCCGCCGAAGAAAAGGCCGTGAGTGCAGTCGTCAACGACATCGAATGGGACTGACGCGTATCGACGACGCAACCCGGCTAAAATCAACCAATTCGACTAGAATCCTCCGGTGACCCAACGAAAAGTCCTCTTCTGGATAGCGATCCTCTACTTCGCTGAAGGTCTGCCCTTCGGGATTGCTTACGACGTGTGGCCGGTTTTTTTCCGTGTCCACGGCGTGTCGCTGCGCGAGATCGGGCTCATGAGCCTGCTCTCACTTCCCTGGACCTGGAAGATGCTGTGGGCGCCGTTTGTCGACCGATGGGGGTGCCGCCAGCATTGGATCACCGCCGCGCTCTTTGTCCTCGGCGCCGCGACTCTGGCCATCGTGCCCCTGGATCCCTCGAGCCCGTCATGGCTGATGTGGGGTCTGCTGTTGCTCTTCACCACTGCTTCCGCGACCCAGGACATCGCCATCGATGCCTATGCCGTCGATGTGGCGACCCCGGAAACCACGGGCAGCATCAACGGGGTGCGGGTCTCGGCGGCGCGGATCGCCCTGTTGGCGGGCGGTGGCGGCTTTATCTTCCTGGCCGATTTCACCGGCTGGACGGTGCTGTGGTTCGTCCTTGCGGGTGTCTTCTTCGGGCTCGCGGCGGTGGCCTGGATCAGCCCGCGGGTGCCGCTGGAAGAAGCAGCCCGGCGCCACGCCATCAAACCAGTCCTGCGCTGGGCCTTCCGCTGGGAGATGCTCCCGGTTGTGGCCTTCATTCTGCTTTTCAAGCTCGGTGACTCGACCCTCGGTCGGATGGTCAAGCCGTTCTGGGTCGATCGCGGCTACTCGCTTGCCGAGATCGGCGCCATCTCGGTGAGCCTGGGGGTGGCGCTGACCATCGCCGGCGCCCTCGCCGGCGGCTGGTTCACCAACCGCTATGGGATCTTCAACGCGCTGCTCTGGCTCGGTCTCGCCCAATTGGTCTCCAACCTCGGCTATGTCGCGGTGGCCGCCATCGAGCTGCCGCGCGAGAGCATCTATATCGCCTCGATGATCGAGAGCTTCACCCAGGGTCTTGGTACAGCGGCCTTTCTATCTTTCTTGATGAACCTCTGCGACAAGGAGCACGCGGCGAGCCAGTACGCCATCCTGTCGGCGCTCTTCGCTCTCACCCGTGACGTTGTCGGCGCCTTCTCCGGCCTCGGCGTCGAAGCCTGGGGCTACACGGCCTACTTCGCGGTGACCACCGCCATCGCCGTACCGGGGCTCGCGCTGCTGCCGCTGGTGAGGCCGCGGATCCGGGAATCAGGTGTCGCGGGGGAGCCCGAGACGAAAGCGTGATCTTTCGTGCTACGCTCGGCCGACGACACACCCCACAAAACTGCTCATCGAGTGAGGTGCCGGTTCGCAAAGGGACAGTAGGCTGAATACGAAGCCCAAGGGTCGAGGCTCGAAGGAGCCGCTGCCGGTGATCGGGTGGCGGGAGTGGGCGGCGTTGCCCCAGCTCGGGATCGCCTACATCAAGCCCAAGATCGACACCGGCGCCCGGTCATCGTCGCTGCACGCGTCGGAGGTCGAGGAGTTCCAGCGAGGTGAGAAGACCTTCGTTCGCTTCAAGGTCCACCCGATCCAGCGCAAGAGGGACTTCGGGGTCGAGGCCGAAGCGGAGGTCCTGGAGTACCGAAACGTCACGAGCTCGAGCGGCCAGAAAAGTCGGCGGCCGGTGATTCTCACTGAGATCCGGATTCTCGGTGAAACCTGGCCCATCGAATTGACCCTGGCGAATCGGGACGAGATGGGGTTCCGCATGCTGCTCGGCCGCGAGGCCATCCGCGGACGGTTCCTGGTCGATGCCGGGACGTCGTTTTACGGCGGCAGGCCGCTGGCGAAGAAGAAAAAGAAACCCAAACGTCGAGGCAATGGAGCGTCGGCGACGAAGACGACCCACACCGGCCGGAAGAGAAGCCGGGAAGAGGAATAGATGAAACTCGCGATCCTCTCGACCAACAGCAAGTGCTACAGCAGCCGCAGGCTCAGAGAGGCGGCCGAGAGCCGAGGCCACAAGGTCAAGGTCCTCAACACGCTCAGGTTCTCTCTCGATCTCGAAGAGGGTCGACCCAGCCTCAACTTCCGCTCGAAGAAGCTGAGTCTCTACGACGCCGTGCTGCCGAGGATCGGGGCGTCCATCACCTTCTTCGGCACCGCGGTGGTTCGCCAGTTCGAACAGATGGAGGTCTTCTGCGCCAACTCGTCGTCGGGCATCTCCAACTCGCGGGACAAGCTTCGGTCGCTGCAGATTTTGAGCCGCCACAAGATCGGCATGCCAAGGACGACATTCGTTCGCGACAAGAAGGACGTGCTGCCCGCCATTGAACGCGTCGGCGGCGCCCCGGTCATCATCAAGCTTCTCGAGGGAACCCAGGGCGTCGGCGTCATCCTCGCCGACTCGGCCAAGATCGCCGAAGCCATCATCGAGACCCTCCAGAGCACCAAGCAGAATGTTCTCGTTCAAAGATTCGTGGCCGAGAGCAAAGGGCGCGACATCCGGGCGTTCGTGGTCGGCGACCAGGTGGTGGCGGCCATGCGAAGGGTCGCTCAGGGCCAGGAGTTCCGCAGCAATGTCCACCGCGGCGGCCAGACGGAGCCGTTGGAGCTCGACGACGACTATCGCAGGACGGCGATTCGCGCCGCCCAGATCATGGGATTGAGGGTCGCGGGCGTCGACATGTTGGAGGGCAGGAAGGGTCCGCAGATCCTCGAGGTCAACTCGTCGCCGGGGCTCGAGGGAATCGAGAAATGCACCCACCTGGACGTCGCGGGCGCGATCATCGATTACATTGCGGCGCAGGTCGACTTCCCTGAAATCGACATCCGCCAAAGGTTGACCGTCAGCCGCGGCTTCGGAGTCGCCGAAATCCACATTCCGGAAGGGTCGGAGTACGTCGGAAAGAGCATCAGGGACTCGGGATTACGGGACCAGGACATCATCGTCCTGACCCTCTATCGTGAGGCCAAGGTCATCCCGATTCCGCGGTCGGACAGGGTCCTGGAGCCCGGCGATCGGCTCCTCTGCTTCGGCCGCCTCGACTCGATGCGGGCGATGATTCCCGAGAAGATCCGCAGGAGGCGGAAGCCGCGAACCAAGGCGCTCCGTAAAGCCGATGCCCCGCAGGCCGCTGCCGTGACGACTTCCGCCGCTGCTGCGGAGGCCGGGAACGGCGATTCGATACTCGGGTGGGTTCCACCCGAGGAAGACTGAGGGCCGCCATGCGCGCCGGCAGGACGAAGAGACGCCCCCGGACGATCGACAGCTGGGACGGCAAGACGGTGGCCCTCGGCGAGAGCCGCGACCTCATGCTCAAGGTGAGCGAGAGCTTCAGCGGCACGACCATCAAGATCCCACTGCATGTGCGCCGAGGCATCGAAGAGGGGCCGGTGGTCTTCATCACCGCGGCGCTGCACGGCGACGAGATCAACGGCACCGGCGCCGTCCGCGCGTTGATTCAGGACGCATCCTTCCAGCTCAAGACCGGATCGGTCATCCTGGTGCCGGTACTCAACCTGCCCGGGTTCGACCGGCACTCGAGGTACATGCCGGATCGTCGCGACCTCAACCGGTGCTTCCCCGGCTCAAAGAAGGGCAGCTTGGCGAGCCGGCTGGCGCGAACGGTCTTCCAGGAGATCGTCAAGCGCTCCGACTACGGGATCGACCTCCACACGGCGTCGGTTCGTCGGACCAACGTGCCGACGGTTCGCGCCGACATGTCCCGGCCTCAGGTGCGGCGTCTCGCAGAGGCCTTCGGATGCGAACTCATCCTCGAAGGTAAGGGCCCGAAGAAGAGCCTCCGCTCCGAGGCCACCACCGCCGGCTGTCCGACCATCGTCATGGAGGGCGGCGAGGTGTGGAAGGTGGAGCCGACCATCGTCGAGTGCGCGGTGCAGGGGGTGAAAAACGTCCTCATCGAGCTCGGAATGATCGATGGGGCGCCCCTCGTCCCGCGGCGCCAGCTGACGGTCAAGAAAACGAAGTGGGTTCGCGCGGAACGTGGCGGCTTTCTTCAGTTTCACGTCGCGCCGGGCGAGATCGTACAGAAGAGACAACCGCTGGCGTCCAACACCAGTCTGCTCGGCCGAGAGCAGAATGTCCTGACCGCACCTTTCGATGGAGTGATTCTCGGGATGACGACGCTGCCGGCGGTCAGCCCCGGCGAGCCGGTCTGCAACATCGGCCGGATGGTCAAGCGTACCAGGGAGGTCTTCGAGCAATCGGCCGCCTCCCCGGACGGAGGCCTCCACGATCGGGTCCTCGACGACCTGGCGGCCAACGTCACCGTGGTCGAGCCATCGGAGCCGTCAGATCAAGCCGGCGAGCACGGTGGCGATGCCGAGAAAGCTGAAGAATCCGACGACATCGGTCACCGTAGTCAGGATGATGGATGACGACTGGGCGGGGTCCTGGCGGAGGGCGGTCAGGGCCATGGGGATGATGGCGCCGGCGAGGCCGGCCGCAACCATGGAGAGCACCATGGAGACGCAGATGATGAGCGCGAGCCCCGACGACCGGCTCCAGACGTAGACCGCCGCTGACGTGGTCAGCGCCACCGCGATGCCGTTGAAGAAGGCGACCCTGACCTCCTTCGAGGCGACCCTGAACCACTGGCGGGTGCGGACCTCGCGCAGCGCCAGACCGCGCATGGTCACCGCGAGCGCCTGGGCGCCGGTATTGCCGGACTGACCGGCCACCACCGGCAGCAGCACGGCAAGAGCAGTGAAGCGCGCGATGGTGCCCTCGAAGAGACCGACCACTGCGGCGGCGAGAAAGGCGGTCACGAGGTTGATCTCGAGCCACGGCAATCGCTTGCGCACGGCGAATCCGACGCTCGAGAGTGCTCTTTCTTCGCGGCTGGCGCCCACCATGCTCTGAAGATCGGCCGTCGCCTCCTGCTCGACCGTGTCGATCAGGGCCTGATGGCGGATCACCCCCACCAACCGGTTCTGGAAATCGACCACCGGAAGGGCGAGCAGACGGTGAGCATCGAGGAGCTCGACGACCTCGGCGTGGGATGCCGTGGACTCGACTCGAACCGGGGCGTCGACAAGCAGCTCCGACAGCGTCTGGTCCGGCTCGGCGGCGACGATGTCCTGAATCGGAACCCGTCCGAGGTAGCTGCCCTCCGTGTCCACAACGTAGGCGTTGTAGACCCGTCGGTCCTTGAGCTTGCGAAGTCGATCCAGCGCCTCCTCCACCGTGAGCTCGGCGCGGTAGGCCGTGATCCTCGGATCCATGATGGCGCCCGCGGTGCCCGGCGGGTAGGAGAGCAGGTCCTCGAGCTCGCGGGCGGTTCTGGGCTCCAGATGGCGAAGGACGGCCTCGCGGTCGGTTGGATCGAGCAGCGCCAGGCTGGTGGCCATGCGGACGGGATCGACGAGGGGCAGCACTTGGCGCTGGACAGCTCCTGGCAATCGCTCGACGGTGGCGGCCGCGACATCCGGCCGCAGACGCTCGAGAACGGCGGCGGCCGGCTTCGCGGGGCGCTCGGACACCACCGCGACGATCTCGTCGATGGCCAGATCTTCGATGTCACGGGCAAGCTCGTCGGGGAACCGGCGGGCGTACTCGTCGACGATATCGGCGGCAGCGGTGCGGTGTTCAGCGCTCATTTGAGGACTCCTGATGGAGATCGACCGCGGGCCTCGAGACCGGAAGAACGACGGAAGAAAGACCCATCCAGTAGATCTCGGCCAGCTCGAGCATGGACGCAAACGACGTCGCGGTGACCCCGGTTGCCGATGGCGCCGATTGGAGCTGCCGCAACACCTTGTGGCGGAGTGCGCCGACGTAGACGCCGCGGCTGTCGACCACCGGAAGGACATCGAGATCACTCCAAGCCCGGTGGGTGGCGAGCTCGGCGGCGTTCGTCCGGGCTGAGATACGGATCGGCGTCGGTCTGGCCATGGTCGCGAGGACCCGGTGGTCCGGGCGCGTCAAGATGTCGTTGAGATGAACGGCGCCGACGAGTCGGTGGTCGGCATCGACCAGGTAAACATAGGGAAACCTGGGATCGAGGCCCCGTTCGACGGCGTCGGCCGCGCGAAGATTGTCGGGCAGAGGGTCTGCCGAGGTGTCCGCCAGCCAACCGGCGGACCCTTTCGGGTATCGGATTCGGCGCGCGATCTTCGAAGCCATGTCGTCCGGCAAGCCGGTAATGATGGCATCGGCGCGCTCTCGGTCGAGGCGGCGAAGGATCAGCACGCTGCGGTGGTGTCCCAAGGTCCTGAGCAGCTCCGTGGCCCTGGCGGGATCCAGGCCGGAGACGATTCTCGCCGCGTCGATGGGGGGCATGTGCCCGAGCAGGGGCGCCGCCGTCTCGTCGGACACTGCGTCAACAAACTCCAGCGTCGCACCGGTCTCCATCGATGCGAGGAGACCCGCCGCTTCTTCGTGGTGGTTCGCGGCGAACGATTCCGCGAGCTGCAGGTCGACCGACATCTCATTCCTCCGTCGCAACGAGAACGGCGCTGCGCTCCTGGAACCGGCTCGCCGGAACAACGATCCGGCCTTCCGGTGTCTCGAGGATTACGGATGTGGCCGTGAGGCCGACCACGGTCCCCTCCGCCTGCTCGATCCGGATCCGTTGACCGATCTCGCAGAACTGAGCGGCGTACCGTGCCGCGACGAGATTGGCCACCGAAGATCGGGCGCCGAGTCCGAAGGCAAGGGCGGCGGCGGCGAGCGCCGAGCCGATCGTCACTACCAGGGTCAGCTCGAGCACGTGGCCGTTGACGCCCAGTTGATCGAGGGCAATCACCAGGGCGGCTGTGAGAACAACGGCATGGACCAACTTGCCGATGGTCCTACCCTGTGGCACACCGGCTGCCTGGACCGCGACCGTGGTCGCGCCCTGGGCGAGCCTGCCGCTGACGAGTCCGAAGAGAACGATGACGGCGGCAATCAGAATGTTGGGCAAGAAGGCGGAGGTCCGCGCGAGGACGTCGGTCATGATGGGCAGACCGGCGATTTCGGCTGCAGACGCGGCGAAGATCAAGAACGACAACCAGAAGACGAAGGTGCCCGCAATCTTCGGCGCTGCCGTATCGGCTCCGCTGTGCTCCATCGCCCGTTCGAGCGAAGGACTGCGATGCTCCCAACGCGACATCAGGTTCTGTGTGAGGCGGCGGATGACCAGTGCAAGGAGGCGGGATGTGATCCACCCGAGCACGAGCAGGATGGCGGCCACGAGGACGGCCGGAGAACGGGCCCACACAACCTCGAATGCGTCCCGGAGAAGATCGAGAAACGTCTGGTACCACATAACGGTCCCCTTTCACGTTGCTGGTGATAGCGGGACCATCCTCTCACGAGGACCGCGAATGGAGGTCTATTCGGCGGTGATTTCTTTCGATGGCTGGAGGAGCTCGGCGGGCGTCAGGAGTCCTCCCGAGATCAGCAGCTTGACGCCCTGCTCGACGGTGATGTCGAGGACCTCGAGCTCGCGCTGGGGTACGGCAACGAGGAATCCGGATGTGGGGTTTGGGGTCGTCGGTACGAAGACCAGCGCCGACGGCTCGCCGCAGAACTCGGTGGCGCCCGAGAACTCGCGGGTGACGAATCCGATGGAACGCAGGCCGTCGCGTGGAAATTCGAGCATAACGACCTTTCTGAAATCGGTGGTGCCGCGGATCTGGATCGCCTCGGTGATCTGCCGCGCGCCCTGGTAGACCGGGCTCAGCAGTGGGATCCCCGCCACCCGGCGCTCGAAGAAGTCGAGTAGCCGGCCGCCGATGAGATTGGTGGCGATGATGCCGAGGATGAAGAGCAGGATGATGAACAGAGCGAAACCGAGGCCGGGGATCTCGACCCCGAAGATCCGCTCGGAGATGGGCAGAAACCACTCGTCAAGCAGACGGAAGATGAATCGCGCGAAGAAGAGGGTGATGACCATGGGAAGGACGACCAGGAAGCCGACGGCGAACCGCCGTCGGATCCAGCGTCCGAGCCGCCTCAGGACGGGCCCGTCTTCGGGTTGATTGACGGCGAGCCGGCGAAAGAAACCGTCGTTTGGGGTGTTGCTGTCCGTCATGGCGCCTTCGATTGTAGCGTTCGCCGGCGGGATACGGTTCGCAGCAGGTTCGGAGGTCAGGGATCGAGCCGGCCCGAAAACATCCTGGGTGGCAGGCACTCCGGCGTCAGGCCGAGAATGGTGAGGCCGAAGTCCGAGCTCGATGCGGTGATGGTGGGCCAGGCGGTGGAGAGAGCCGTGACCTCCAGCCCGAGCTCGTCCCAGTGGTCCAGCACCGTGGGGTGGGCCGGGTCGTCGAGATCGACGAGGTACAGGCCGTCGCTTTCGGTGCCGGCGAGCACGTCGCCGCCGTACTCGGCCAGGGACAGCACGGTGCTGGGGGCCAGCCACTGGCCCACCGGGGCGGGAGAGGCGGGGTTGGAGAGGTCGAGCACGGTGACCTTCGGGTTGATGGGAGGATCGGCGGGCTCGGAGGTGACCACGGCGTAGGAGCCCACGAGGGCGGCGTCGTGGACCGCTTCACCGTCCCACCGGCCGGCCTCGACGGGGTTGTACGGGTCGCCGACGTCGAGGATCAGCAGGCCACCGTCGTCGGCGATGACCACTGTTTCACCCGCGGCGTCGATGGCGTTCTTCTCGGGGTCGCCGCCGGTCCAGGCGAGCTGCCCCATCTGCCTCAGATCGGTCGGGTCGGCGACGTCGATGATGTCGAACCACCCCGTGCCTCCAACTCCGGTGGTGGCGATATAGATCTTCTGGTGGTCCAGGACGATGTGCTGGGCATCCACGAGATCGATGAAGTCCAGGAACTGCGGCTGCGAGGGCACGCGGAGATCGAGAGCGAAGATGCCGTGGTCGGCGGACACGAAGGCGGTGGCGACGTCGAGGGCGATGTCCTCGATGAAGCGGGTGGGCGACCAGCTGCCGACCTCCACCGCGCCGAAGGGGCCGAAGAGGACGATGCGGACCATGGGGCGGGTGTCCCAACTGCCGTGCTGGACGATGGCGGTCATGCTGCCGGAAACCGCTGCGGGGCCGGCGTGGGCGGACAGCTGGCGGCCGCGGATGGTGAAGCAATCCTGATCGGCGTGGGTGGTCGCCGACGAGGCGGCGAGGGTCGTGAGGGTGAGCAGGGTGACGGCGAATCGGCGAAACGTGGCGCGAGATGTGTCCAAGGCGAATCCTCCCGTGGCTCTGGTGTGCATACGGCTTTCCGAGCGCCGTCGTCTACATGAGCACATCCATGTTCAGCTCCCGGGTACGGGTGGCCTCGAAGCGTGTGATGGTCCCGTCTGCCGGCGAGACGCCGAGGGAGCGGCCAAAGGCAGTGATGATCTGCTCCTCGACCTCGCCGCGGCGGACCTCGCGTCCAAGCTCGCCCGAGAGGGTCGTGATGTGCGGGCGCAGCGAGGCGTCGTCGTGCAGCCCCATGGCTCCGGCCTGAAGGCGGCTGCCCCAGTCGAGGAGGACGGCGCCGTGCTGCAGGATGCAGCCGGCGTGGGCGCGCATTGCCGAGCCGATGAGCTTGCGGCCGCGCACAACCACCTCACCGCCGGCCGGCGCCTCGAAGCACGGGATGGTGCTGGTGGGGTTGGGCAGCCGAAGGTTGACCTCGCCCCCGGTGAGCTCGGCGTCCACGCCCATGGCGCGAATGGCGCGGACCAGGGCGCCGCAGATGAGGCGGTAGGCTTGCTGGAGCCCAGTGGGCAGCGGCGGTGCGCCGAGGGGCGCCACCACCGAGTAGGTGAGCTCCAGGTGGTGGAGCAGGGCGCGGCCGCCGGTGGGCCGGCGGACGACATCGATGCCTTCCCGGCGGCAGAACTCGAGATCGACGACGTCGAGCCCCTGGTGTTTGCCCAGCGTCAGGCAGGGAGGATCCCAGCCGTAGAACCGCAGGGTGGGGGGCGCCTCGCCGGACGACACCGCCTCGAGGATGGCCATGTCGCGGGCCATGTTGACGGCGCCGGGGAGGGCGGGGTCGGTGATCAGTCTCCAGTCCGTCATGGGCGGAGAGTAGCACCGCCAGGGCGGGGGTGTGTGACCCGTATCCGCGTCCGCGTCCACCGGACGCGGTTCACGAGCGCGTCGAAGACTGCAGCGCCGTAGGGTGGGCCTCGGCCCACCAGATCGCCTCCCGGATCTGAATCGCGATCTCGGGCGAGCGACGGCCTTGGGTTGCCCGGCATCAGCATTGTGCAAAGCGCGCTTTAGACGTGCGGATTGGTGGGGTGGGCGCTCGGGATGGGAGCGCCATGGATGCTGCCACTGCCACTGCCACTGCCACTGCCACTGTCTCGGCCACGGTCATCGGCCACGGCCACGGATACGGGAGGGGGATCGAACGGGGACTCGGCCACGGCTCGTGTCAGGGTGCGAGTGGTAGACTGCGCCGCGACCCCAGACTGTGCGCCATCTCCTCGAACCTCGCGAGGGTGCGGGAAATGGCGCCGTCGAACGGAGAAGAGTATGCGTTTCCTGCGTTTGCCGATCGTCGTGCTGGTGCTGGGCGGCCTCGTCGGCTGCACCAGCTCCACCGCCCCGGACCTGTCCGGGATGTCGTTTTCCGACGAGCCGCTGGTCGGCAAGCTCGTCTGGCATGACCTGATCACCGATGATCTCGAGGTCGCGCGCCGGTTCTACGGCGATCTCTTCGGCTGGACCTTCGAGTCCGGCAAGGGTCCCCAGGGCAATGACTACCTTCTTGCCCGCCACGACGGCATCTACGTTGCCGGATTGGTCGCGGTGGCCGAGGCCGCGGGCGGCCCGGAGCTTTCCCGCTGGCTGCCCTATGTCTCGGTCGCCGACGTCGATATGTCGGTTCAACGCTGCACCTCCGGAGGAGGGCGTGTCGTTGCGGGTCCCGTGGATATCCGGATCGGCCGGGTGGCGGCCGTCGTCGATCCCGAGGGCGCGGCCATCGGCCTCGCACGCAGTCGGATCGGTGATCCCGACGATGCTACGACCGCCGCTGCTCCGGGCCGGGTCATCTGGAGCGAGCTGATCGCCGGTGACGACGAGGCGGCTGCGGCGTTTTACGAGACCATGGTGGGATGCGAGGTGCGCCCGACCGAGCGCCGGGGTGGGCGGTACTCGATGCTGGTCTCCGACGGTCGGGAGCGCGCCGGGATCTTCGCCAATCCCACCGACTGGGATTCGCAGTGGATCACCCATTTCGGCGTCGACGACCCGGCAGCGGCCGCCGAGCGGGCCGAAGAGCTCGGTGGAACGGTCCTGTTGGCGCCGACGCCCGAGGTCCGGGAGGGTATGATCGCCATTGTGAGCGATCCGACGGGCGCCGTCCTCGTGCTGCGGCGGACGCCGGCCTGAGAGAAGGAGGGCGAACATGGGAAGACTGACCAGAACCGTGGTGGTGATCGCGATCCTGCTCTCCTGCTTAACCCTGATCGGCTGCTCCGGCAACGTCGGTGTCGGCCTCAGCGTCGGCGTGCCCGTGGGCAATCACGGCTACGTCAGCGTCGGGTCCCACGGCTGGCTCTGATCCGTCGTTCGGCGGCTCGGGCGTGGGCTTCGAGGCCCTCGATACGCGCCAGTGCGGCGGCGTCGGCGGCCATCTCCCCGGCGCCGGCACCGGGCTCCATCACCAACCAGGTTCGTACGCGGAGGAAGTCGAGGACACTCAATCCCCCTTTGAACCGGGCGACGCCGCCGGTGGGTAGGGTGTGGTTGGGCCCGACGCCGTAGTCGCCGAAGACCTCGGCCGAGGTCGCACCGATGAAGAGGCCGCCCCAGTGGCCGAGACGTTCCGCGACGGCCCGGGCGTCGACGGTGAGGACCTGGAGGTGCTCGGGGGCGAGGATGTTGCAGACCTCGACGGCCTCGTCGAGATCGGCGGCGACGACGGTGAAACCGTTTTCCACCGCGGCGGCCGCGGTGGTGCGCGTCGGCAGCTCGTCCAGCTGGCGGGCAAGCTCGCGATCCACCGCATCCGCCAACCTGGCCGATGTGCTGACGAGCACCGGCAGGGCATCGGGATCGTGCTCGGCCTGGGCGAGGAGGTCCGCGGCCACGGTGGTGGGTTCGGCAGAGTCGTCGGCGAGCACCACCAGCTCGGACGGTCCGGCCAGCATGTCGATGCCCACATCGCCGGCGACGAGCTTCTTGGCGGCGGTGACCCAGCGATTACCGGGTCCCACCACCACGTCGCAGGGCGGCACCGGCCCGGCGCCGTACGCCAGGGCGGCGATGGCCTGGGCGCCGCCGACCGATAGAACGGCGTCGGCGCCGGCGACCGCGGCGGCAGCGAGGGTGACGGGGGTGGGTTTCGGCGACGCCACCCACACCTCGGGAACCCCGGCGGTGCGGGCGGTGACCGCGGTCATGAGCACCGACGACGGCAGCGGGTAGCGGCCGCCGGGGGCGTAGCAGCCGGCGCGCTCCACAGCCGACACCGTGTGGCCGGCGATGCCTCCAGGGACCGAGACCTTGAGATCCACCGCCGACCGGCGCTGGGCGTCGGCGAAGTCGGCGATGCGGGCGGCGGTGCGCTCGAGCAAGGCCAGGGTCTCCGAGTCGACGCCGGTCCTCGCAGCGTCGAGGTCGTTGCCGGCGATGATCAGCGGCTGGCCGGGCGACAGGTCGCCGAGCTCCGTGGCGAGGGCGCGAAGCGCTTCCTCACCGCCGGCGCGAACCTTCTCGATGATCTCGCCGGCCCGCGCCAGGGTTGCCGTATCGACGGGATCTCGCCGTTCGACGACGATCTCTTCTCGTGCAAGGCGTCGCAGCATGTCAGCTCTCCTCGGATTCGACGACGTGGGACCCGTCCCGCCGACGCACGCAGCGGGCGCGACGGTCGAGCTCCCGGGTCACGGCCTCCAGCGGCACGCCGCGTGCGGCCAGGGCGGTCATGGTGAAGTAGACGACATCGGCGGCCTCCCAGGCGACGGCCTCCGGATCGACGGCCTCGGCGAGCTCGCCGGCCTCTTCGAGCAGCTTGGCGGTCAGCAGGTCCGGGTCGCGGGTGAGCCGGTCGGTGTAGGAGTGCGGAACCGGGTTTGCGACCCGGTCGGCCAACCGCCGCTCCAGGGCGCCGAGGCCGCGGTCCGGCCCCCAGCAGCTCCGCCGGTCGAGGTGGCAGAATCCGGCGCCGGCCTGCCGCACGACGAACCGCAGGGCGTCGCGGTCGCAGTCGGCCTCGACGCGCAGCAGCTCCTGCACGGCGCCCGAGGTCGCTCCCTTGCGCCAGAGTTCGTTGCGCGACCGCGACCAGTAGACGCCGCGGCGCTCATCGATGGCGGCGGCGAGGCTGCCGGCGCTGGAGTAGACGAGGCCGAGGGCGACGCCGTGCTCGTCGCAGACCACCGTCGGCCACAGCCCGTCGGTTCGGTCGGAAACCAGCGGTGCGGCGAAGGCCTCGGCGAGACCGAGCCGGCCGGTGTAGATGGCCATGCCGACCTGGGCGTCGGCGCCCATCCGGTCGAGGGTGGCGATCTCGTCGGCGGAGGTCACGCCCCCGGCGAGGGTCACCGTGGCGCTGCCGGCGGCTTCGACCACCCGGCGGCATGCGTCGGCGTCGATGCCGCCGAGTCGGCCTTCGCGCTCGACGAAGGTGACGAGAATCCCCCCCACGAGGTCCTTCAACTCGGCCAACCGGTCCAGCACCGTGGCGCCGGTCTTCTCGGTCCAACCGCAAACCACGACCTCGCCGTCGACGCCGTCGAGAGCGGCGATGACCCTCTCCCTCGGCAGCTCGGCGAGGATCTCGGGGGTGGCGGCGGTGCCGAGGATGACTTGGTCGGCGCCAGCGTCGAGCCAGTCGAGGGCGTCTTCCGCGGTGCGGATGCCGCCGCCGTAGCGGCACGGGGCGGTGCGCACCAGCTCGCGCACGATCTCGGCGTTGGAGCCGCGGCCGAGGGCGGCGTCGAGGTCGATGACGGCGATCGGGCCGACCACGGCGAAGCGCTCGGCCATTTCGAAGGGGTCGGCGGTCTCCACCGGTTCGCCGCGGCCGCCCACGAGCTGGACGGCGCGTCCGTTCATGAGGTCGATGGACGGGACGATCATCGGCGCACCTCCACGCCGAGCCCGGCGAGCTCGGCCTTGAGATCGGCGACGGTGGTGTGGCCGTCGTGGAAGATGGTGGCGGCGAGCACGGCGTCGGCGCCAGCCGCCAGAGCCTCCGCCATGTGGCCCGGGCCGTCGGCGCCGCCGGAGGCGATGATGGGCACCCCCACCGCGTCGCGCATCGCGGCCAGGAGCTCCAGGTCGTAGCCGGATCCCGTGCCGTCGCGGTCCCACGAGGTCAGGAGGATCTCGCCGGCGCCGCGATCTACCGCCTCCACGGCCCAGGCGAGGGCGTCGCGGCCGGTGCGATCCCGGCCGGAGCGCACCACCACCTCCCAGCCGTCGCCTGAGCGGGCGGCGTCGAGGGCGAGGATGGTGCACTGGCAGCCAAAGCGGCCGGCGAGCTCGTCGAGGAGTGCGGGCCGGGCCACGGCGGCGGTGTTGGTCGCCACCTTGTCGGCGCCGGCCTCCAGCAGCGCCTCGGCGTCCGCCACCTCGCGGACCCCGCCACCGACGGTGAGCGGCAGCGGCAGAACCTCGCGCACTGCACGGACGACCTCAAGGGCGTGGCCGCGGCCTTCGGGAGTGGCGCTGACATCGAGGATCACCAGCTCATCGGCATTCTGGTCGGCGTAGGCGGCGGCCAGCTCCACCGGATCGCCGGCGTCGCGGAGACCCTGGAAGTTGACGCCCTTGACGACCCGACCGTTCTTGACGTCGAGGCATGGGATGACTCTCGGCAGCAGCATTACACGGCCTCCAACCAACGTTCGACGAGGCCCTGTCCCCAGGCGCCTGAGAGCTCCGGGTGGAACTGGCAGGCGAGCACGGGACCGCGCTCCACGGCGGCGACAAAGCGTCCTCCGTGGTCGGTGAGGGCGCCATCCCAACCGTCGGGGATCGCGTCGAGCTTGTAGCTGTTGGCGTAGTAGGCGACACCGTCGCAGAGTAGGTTGCAGCGGCTGGAGGCGGTGACGCGATTCCAGCCGAGCTGCGGGCTGCGGACGTCCGGCGGCAGGGCGGTGGCTTTGGCCGGGATGACTCCCAGTCCATCAGCGCCGGGGCTCTCTTCGCTGCCGGCGGCGAGCACCTGCAACCCGAGACAAATGGCCAGGGTGGGGCGGCCGGCGGTGATCCGCTCGACCAGGGAGCTGCGCAGCCCGAGAGCGTCGATCTGCTCTACGACCGCGCCGAAGGCGCCGACTCCCGGCAGAACCAGCCGCTCGGCGCCGGCGGCATCGTCGGCGGAATCGGATAGCCGCACCTCGGCGCCGGCGCGCCGCAGCGCCGCCGCCACCGAGGCCAGGTTGGCGGTGCCGGTGCGCAGCAGGACGACCTCGCTCATACTTCGACCCCCAGCCGACCCTTGGTGCTCGGAACGCCGGACCGGCCAGGCGCGAGGGCGTCGCGCAGGGCCAGCGCCACCGCCTTGAAGGCGGCCTCAGCGCGATGGTGGTCGTTGGCGCCGCGCAGCACATCGACGTGCAGGGCGCAGCCCGCCGCCATGGCGATGGAGACCAGAACGTGAGTGAGGTTTTCGCAGGCGATGCCGCCGATTGCCTCGCGGCTCAGTCCCAGGTGGATCTCGGGCCAGGGGCGTCCCGACAGGTCCACCACCGCCCGGGCCAGGGCCTCGTCGAGGGGAGCGTGGCCGGTCCCGAAGCGCACGATGCCGGAGCGGTCGCCCATGGCGCGGGCGATGGCGGCGCCGAGGGCCAGGGCGCAGTCCTCCGCCGTGTGGTGGTCATCGACCTCGAGATCGCCGCGGCAGGTGAGCTCGAGATTCCAACCGGCGTGGAAGGCGAGAGCGGTGAGCATGTGATCGAGGAAGCCGATGCCGGTGGCGACGCGGACCTCTCCGACGCCGTCCAGGTCGAGACGGCCGGTGATGCGGGTTTCGCGGGTGGTGCGGTCGATGTCGGCGGTGCGGGTGGCGACGGTCATGGCAGCAGCTCCTTCAGCTCGTCGAGGGTGTCGAGAATTCGCGCCGCGCCGGCGCCGGCGAGGGCGGGGAAGGCGACGCCGGGATCGTCGCCCGGGGCCACCACCCCCAGGGGCAGCACGCCGGCGGCGCGAGCGGCGCGGATGTCGTCGGGAGTGTCGCCCACCAACCAGGCATGGCGGACGCCGAGGCGGTCCATGGCGAGGCGCACCGGCGCCGGATCGGGCTTGCTCGGCGCGTCGTCGAGGACCACCACGGCGGAGAAGATCCCGGCGATGGCGTGCTCGGCGAGAAACCGGTGCGCGTCGCCCCGTGGCCGTCCGGTGACCACCGCCAGCGGCATCCGACCGGCCAGCTCACGCAGCAGCTCCGGATCGGCCAGGAGCCGCTCGTGGCGTCGCAGACCGGGGGTGCCGTCGGTTCCCTGGTAGAGCGCTTCGAAGCGTTCGGTGACCTCGGCGAGGGGCACGTCGGTTCCTGCCTCCGCCATGAGCCGCTGGGTGAGGGCCCAGTCGTTGTTGGCGCCCCCGGCGGCCTTGGCGGCGTTGACGTCGGCCATGCCGAGCTCGACGCCGAACGACGCGGCGGTCTCCACCACCGCCCGCCGGTAGGACACCGACTCGTCGGCGATCACCCCGTCCATGTCGAAGAGCAGGGCCTCGGGCCGCAGCACGGTGCGGAGGGAGGCCTCGAGCCGGTCGAAGTGCTCGTCGCTGCCGGGCATGGTGATCCGCAGCCAGGCGGCGAGCTCGTCGCGGCCGGGAAAGCCGCGAATGGCGATGCCGAGGGCGGCCATGGCGGTGCGCACCCAGGGACCGTCGGCGAAGCGGGCGGCGACGAAGCTCGCCTGGGAGGGCAGGGCGTCGGCGCCGAGCTCGTTGAGCAGGGCGGTGGTGCGCTCCCGCTCGTTCCGGATCCGGTCAACCCGCTCGCGCGCCGGCTCGGCGCCGGAGGAGATCGCCTGCTCGAGGATCCCCAGGGAGAGCCGCGACACCGGAAACGGTTGCCCGACCCGCCACATCCAGTCCATCACCCGGGTGTCGCCGACGGCATAGCCGGCGCGCAGACCGGCGCCGCCCCACGCTTTGGAAAAGGTGCGGATCAACACCACGTTGGGATGGGCGAGGGCGATGTCGGTGAGATCGAGCTCGGGATCGGTGAACTCGCGATAAGCCTGGTCGAGGATGACCAGCGTCTGCGGCAGCTTTTCGATCACCTCGGTGAACCTATCCCGGGTGATGACCGAGCCGGTGGGGTTGTTGGGCGAGACGAGAAACAGCAGGGAGGTGTCGTCGGCGCAGGTGGTGAGGACCTCCTCGACCGGGAAGGCGCCTCCCCACCACTCGACCGTGTCGATCTCGACTCCCGAGAGGATGGCGTATCGGCGGGGCATACCGTAGGTTGGACGCATCATCACCGCCCGCCGTCCCGGGCAGCAGACCGACCGCACCGCGCGTTCGAGGGCGTCGTCGGCGCCGCAGGTGACGATGACCCTGTCCGAGGCGACGCCGAGGCACTCGGCGAGCAGGGCGACGAGCGTGTCGGTCCACGGATAGAGGTTGGCGTCTGGCACGGCCGGTGCGCTGCCCGAGACCGGCAGCGGCTCGAGACTCTCGTTGAAATCGAGGATCAGATCGGTCTCGAAGGGAGGTCGCCCCACCGTGTAGCGCGAAAGCTGCCCGAGGGCGGGGACGGGTGTAACCAGAAAAGGTTTCTCAGGCATTGGAGGCTCCGATTCGGACGACGTTTCTGGAATCATCGACGGACGTCACCGGGATGGACTCGGATGCCGTCACTGTCACTGACACGGCTCCCAACCGATAGCCAGCATCCAGAATCGAGTATCCAGCATCGGACATGGATGCGGGAGTCATGGCACGATCTGCGCGAGTCGGGTGACGACGACGTCGGAGCCGCCGGCGGCCTTCAGCTTGGGAATGACGGTGGGGAGTTCGGCGCGGGGTACTGCGGATTTCACCGCGAAACCGCCCCCTCCGGCGAGCTGCGACACCGTGGGCTGGCGCATGCAGGGCAGTACTGACAGCACGGCGTCGAGGGTCTCGGCGGTGACGTTGACCTCCACCATCACCCGGCTGCGGGCCTCCAGCACCGAGTTGATCAGCAGCACCAGGCCGTCGATGGCCGCGCGCCGCTCGGGGTGAGCGAGAGCCGCAGGGTTCGCGTACAACCGGGTCGATGAGGTCATCAGCTCGTCGACGATGACGAGCTGGTTGGCCTCCAGCGTCGAGCCGGTGGCCGTGTTGTCGACGATGAGGTCGGCGTCTTCCGGCGGGAAGACCTCGGTGGCGCCGTAGGAGCGCACGAAGGAAGCGTCCAGGCTCCGGCGGTCGATCCAGCGCCGGGTCAGCCGCTCGTACTCCGAGGCCACCACCAGCGGTCCCGGCGGAAGCTCCCCGCCGGGGGCGAGCTCCGCCGGGGCGGCCGCCACCACGCGAACCGGGTCGAGGCCGGTGTCGGCGAGCTCGACGAGGTCGCCGTCGAGCTCGGCGACCCAGTCGGCGCCGGCGAAGCCCACGTCGCGCGAGCCGGCGTGCAGCATCTCGACGATGCTCTGGGGCTTGAGGATTTTCACCTCACAGGCCGGCAGGTTGACGTGGGGCCGGTAGTTGCGCACCGTCTGCGTCAGATCGATGCCGGCTTCGGCCAGCAGCCGGGTGACGCCGTCGTACATGCGTCCTTTGGGGATCGCGAGCTGGAGCGTGTCGTCGTCGGGTCGTCGGGTCATGTTGCCTCCTCGGCTCCGGCGGCGTTTCGGAAATGAAAAAACGCCGGCGGGGCCGGCGTTGCGGTTTCGGATCGTCGTGTTCCTACACCATCACCGTGCCCCATCGAGGGTGTGTTCGTGGTGATGGTGGTGACGCTTCATCGCGCTCATAAGCAGACACTATCTCAGAACCGGAACGATGGTCAAGAGAGAATTATGAATTATGAGTTATGAGTTTAGAGTTGCGATCGCATTGGATTCCAACGCCGGCCTTCTGAAAGCCTCCAGTTCTCAGCGTCGCTCAGCGGTTTGCCAGGTAGGGTGGGCCTTGGCCCACCGGGGGTACATTCGAGCGTTGTCGCCGGATTAGCCGCTCCTCTCAATGCCGGCCTTCTGGATTGATTCCGCCTACCGGCGGCGTCAACCCAGCGTCGCCTGGTCAGCACGGTCATGTGAAGAGACCAGAGCAGTCTTGACCGTGCTGACCAGGCGAGCGACGGCCTGCCTCCGTACTTCAGCAACGCACCCTGGATGCGCTCCCCGTGGGTTGCCAAGCACGCATTGTGCACGGGCGCTCTCGACCGGTAGGGCATCTGAGCACAATGCCGTGCATGGCACGCCCCGAATGGAGGCCGATGTGTGCGGCCGCGTTGATGGGGCGGGCGCTGGTTACCGGGATTCAGTCTTCGAGGCGAACCGAAACCACCTTGGAGACCCCGGGTTCCTCCATGGTGACGCCGTAGAGCAGGTCGGCGCGCTGCATGGTCCGCCGGTTGTGGGTGATCATGACGAACTGGGTGTTCTCGGTCATCGCCTGGACCAGGTCGGCGAGGCGTTCCACGTTGGCGTCGTCCAACGGAGCGTCGACCTCGTCGAGGATGCAGAAGGGCGACGGTTTGATCCGGAAGAGCGCGATCAGCAGCGACAAGGCGGTGAGCGCCTTCTCGCCGCCGGAGAGCAGCTGCACCGACTGGTTGCGCTTGCCCGGTGGTTGGGCGGTGATGTCGATGCCGGACTCCAGGGGATCGTCCTCGTCCACCAGGTCGAGACGGGCGGTGCCGCCGCCGAAGAGGTTGGAGAAGGTCTCGGCGAAGACCGCGTTGACCTGTTGGAAGGTCTCGACGAAACGCTCGGTGCAGGTGGCGTCGATTTCCTTGATGGTCTCGCCCAGGCTCTTCAGGGCATCCACCAGATCCTTGCGCTGCTCACCGAGAAAGGCGGAGCGGTCGCCGAGCTCGTCCACCTCTTTGAGGGCGAGCAGATTGACCGGGCCGATCCGGTCGAGCTTGGTGCGCACGGCCTCCACCGCCTCGCTGAGTGCGGCGGGATCGACGTCGTCTTCGGGTTTCTCGTCCAAGAGATTCTCCGGGGCCAGGCCGAGCTCGCCGACCGCGGCGTCCCGAAGCCGCTCCCACTCGGCGTCGATGCGGGCCGATTCCATCTCGATCGAGTGCAGCGCCTCGCGCCGGCTCTCGTGCTCGGTCCGGCGTTGGCGCACCTCACCGTCGAGCCTCTCGACCCGGGCGGCGTGCGTGCCGACTTCTTCGCCGAGCCGGCGTGCCTGCTCGCGTGCGGCGGCCAGTTCGCCCTGTTCTTCGGCGAGACGGGTGCGGGTGTGAACGATCTCGTCTTCGGTGGATGCCAGCTCGGCGGCGAGCCGCTCGACCTCGGCCGCGAGGCGCTCGTTGCGCGCGGCCAGGGTGGCCTGCTCGGCGGCGAGCCGCTCGGCGTCGGTCCGGGCCGCCTGGAGGCGTTCCCTGGCGAGCCGCTCTTCCGCCTTCCAGCGGTCGAGACGACGGAGGGTCTCGCTGGCTTCCTCCCGCCGTGAGTCGAGCTCGGTGGCGGCCGTCTCCACCGTCTGCTCGAGCTCGAGGCTGAGGCCCTCCATCTCGGCAACCTCGGTCTCGAAGGTCGCTCGGCGGCGGACCAGCTCGGAGCGGCGGGTTGCCGCCTGCGCCAGCTGGTCGTTCTGCGTCTCGAGCTCGGTCTCGATTCGGCTGCGGTCGGCGGCGTGAGCCTGCTCAACGGCGGTGGCTCGCGCGCGCTCCTGCTCGGCGGCGATGAGGCTGGCGTCGAGTTCCTCGAGCTCGACCTCGAGCCGCCCGAGGCGTTCGGCCACCTCTTGGTGGCGGCGTTCGGTGGCAGCCGCCCGGTCGGCGAGGGCCGACACTTCGCGGGCGATCCGCTCCCGCTCCTCGCGAAGCTGGAGCGTTCCGGCGAGGGCGGTGCCGGCGGTGAGCGGCTCCACCACCCGGCCGCGGCGGACCAGCCCGTCGGGGTCGATGACCACCGCGAGGCAGTCCTCGTCGGCGATCTCCCCGGCGCGGGCGGCGTCGGCGCATCGGTAGGCTCGGGGCAGCGTCCGGCGCAGCCATGGGAGATCGCCGGCCTTGGCTCCGGCGAGGGAGAGAAGGTCTTCGGCACCGGCCGGAGCTTCGACATCCGGAACCGTGTCGGCGCCGGCCGCCAGCACCAGCCGGAGCCGGCCCTCGAGCTCGGACGCCGCCTCGATCTGATCGGCGGTGAGGATCTCCAGATCCACCACCGGCAGCTCGAGCCACTCGTGCCAGACCCGGTCGAGCACCGGGGCCAGACCTTTCTTCGGATGGAGAAAGTCGCTGACCTGGCCTTTGACGGCATCCCGCGGCAGAACCGAACCGAGCTGCTCGACGTCGGTGGTGTGCCGGGCCAGCTCGCGCTCCACTCCCTGCAGCTGGTGGCGCAGCTCCCAGAGCTCGTGTCCGAGGCTCTCGGTCTGGTGCTTGGCCGCGTTGGCGTCCTCGGCGAGAGCGGTGCGCTCCTCCACGAGACCGGCCCGGCGCTGCTCGAGCTTCTCCACCTCCGCCACGGCCGTGCGGCTGGCCTCAGCCGAGCGCCGGGCCCGTTCATCGAGCTCGCTGCGGCGGGCCGAAAGCCGGTCCCGCTCCTGCTCGAGCCGGCCGTGGGTGTAGCTGAGCCGGTCCTGCTCGCGATCGAGCTCGCCCAGCCGGTTGCGGGCGTTGGTCAGACCGGAGATGTTCCGCAGAAGGGCCTGGCGGCGCTCGGCGGCGTGGGTCTCGGCTTCTGCGAGGACGGCCTCAGCATTCTGGTGCTCGCTTTCGGCCTTGACCACCGAGTCCAGCACCACCTGAAGCTCGACCGTTCTGGTTTCGGCCTGGGCGGCCGCCTCGGCGGTGCGTTCATCCAGGGCCTCTCGGCCCGACTCGAGGGCGCTGCGCTCGTTCCGCGTCCGCTCCAGGGTTCCGCGGAGGTTGTCCAACAGATCGGCGGAGCGCTCCAGGAAGGCCTCGAGACGTTCCCGCGAGCCGGTGAGCTCTGCCACCTCCGCCTGGGCCGCGTCCACCCTGCCGTGGCAGCTCTCCAGGTTGCGCCGGGCGGCGGTGAGGTCGGCGTCGGCGCCGCCCAGGGCCGAGGCCGCGGCGGCGACCTCGTTCTGTGCCTCGCCGCGGGTTCTGACGATCTCACGGCGTTGGCCGTCGAGCGTGTGGGCCTGGAGGGTGTGCAGCTGTTTGAGCTTCTCTTTCAGCTCGATCTGGAGCTTCTCGAAACGTTTGGCGGCGCTCGCCTGGCGCTTCACCTGGCGCAGAGAGCGGCTGACTTCGGCGATCACGTCCTCCAGGCGCTGCAGGTTCTGGCGGGTGTGCTCGAGCTTGAGCTCGGCCTCGTGCTTGCGCTTCTTGTAGCGGGTGATGCCGGCCGCCTCCTCGATGAGCACCCGGCGGTCGGTGGGGCGGGCCGACAGCACCTGGCCCACTCGGCCCTGCTCGATGATCGAGTAGTTGCGGGTGCCGAGGCCGACGGTGAGGAGCTCGTCCACGACATCCTTGAGGCGCGCCACCTTGCCGTTGAGCCGGTACTCAGAGGGGCCGGAGCGGAAGACGCGGCGGCGGATCTCCATCCGGCCCTCGCTGGCGGCCCAGTGGCCGTCGTCGGACTCGAGCTCGATGGAAACCTCGGCGGCGCCGGCCTGGGGTCGGCCCCGGGCGCCGCTGAAGACCACATCGCCCATGCTTTTGAGCCGCATCAACGACGGGCTCTGCTCGCCGAGCACCCACATGATGGCGTCCACGATGTTCGACTTGCCGCAGCCGTTGGGTCCGATGATGGCTGAGACCCTTCCCGGGAAGCCAAGCTCCACCGAGTCCGGGAACGACTTGAACCCGGTCAGCTTGAGGGAACGGAATCTCACTTTCGCCATCGCTGCGACACGGTAGCAGAACCCGGCCGAGGAAAGTAGCGGCCGCGACCGATGCCGCATCAGTGGGTCGGGTCAGAAGTAGTCTGTGAACGAGATACCGACACCAATCGTGTTGCTGTGGACGTTGTAGTCGATGAGGCTCTCGCCGTAGCCGTTGAAGTACTGGGTGTAGCCTCGCAGGCGTCGGTGGATCGGAAAGCTCCAGTCGACCTGGAATGCCCCCTTGCTGAAGCCCGACTCGAGGTGGTTGCGCAGCATGAGAGAGATCGTGTGGCGTTGCCATTTGTAGGCGCCGCGCAACTCGGCGTTGCCCATGAAGTCGCGGATGTCCGGATTGTCCTCGAGGCTGCCGGCGATGATCCAGGGCTTGACGCTGAACACGAAATCGAACGCCTCCATGTCGATCTCGGGCTCGTCGGCCCGGCCGTGGAGGGGGACGCCGAGCAGCACCATCAGCACAATGACTGAAGCCGTCGTTTTCATCATTCTCATCCTACCTGGTGACCCAACGCGCGTCCGCCTCGATCCCGATCCCGTTCCCGATCCCGATCTCGATGCAGCGTCCGCGATCAGGAACAGCGGCGGCGATCGGGGGCGGGGGGTACCCGCAACGCCGGCCTTCTGACCCACATCCGCCGAACGGCGGAAGCGGGTCAGCGTCGCCCGGTCACCATGGTCATGATGAGAGACCAATTCGACCGTGACCATGCTGTCCGGACGAGCGACGGCCTGCCTGCAGACCTCAGAGAGGTACCCGCCATGCGCTCGTCGTGGGTTGCCCGGCAGCGGAGTTGTGCGAAACGCGTTTCGGACCGGAGGGCTCATGGAGAGCACAACTCCGTGCCCGGCACGCCCCGTCGGGACGCCGATGTGTGCGGTCGCGTTGGAGGAATCGCGCTGGATGCTCCGATCTCGAGAGGCCGTCTGCTACCCTCGGACCATGACGGCTGAGACGACACCCGACTCAATCCGCGCAACCGCTGCAACGTTTCGAGAGAGGTATGAACCCGGACGTGTCCGTGGCTTGCTCGTTGCTGGTTCGGGTCTGAATCTCGAGGTGCCGGGGTGGGAGGCCGGGGCTTCGATTGCTCTCGCCGACGTCTTCGACTTCCCCATGCACGAGCTTCTCGGGCACGAGGAGACGCTGACCCTGTGGCGGCGGGGCGGGGAGTCGCTGATGGTGATGAACGGCCGGTTTCACCTCTATCAGGGCTACCGGCCGGCGGAGGTGGTGGCGCCGGTGCGGCTGGCAGGGCTGCTCGGGGCGGAGCTGCTCATCGCCACCAACGCCTCGGGCGCGCTGGATCCCGAGATGGCGCCGGGTTCCCTGGTCGTGGTCTCGGACCACATCAACCTGCAGGGCAGCAATCCGTTGGTCGGTGATTGGGGCCGCGATTTCGGTCCGCCGTTTCCGGACATGTCGGCCGCGTACGACCCCGAGCTGCGGAGGCTCGCCATGGAGGCGGCCGACGCCGCCGGATTCGACGCCCGCGAAGGGGTCTACTGCGCCATGCTCGGGTCGTCCTTCGAAACTCCGGCGGAAATCCGGATGCTGATCACCATGGGCGGTGCGGTGGTGGGAATGTCCACCGTCCCGGAGGTCATCGCCGCGCGCCAGATGGGGATGCGGGTGTGTGTTCTGTCGCTGGCTTCCAATCCCGCTGCCGGTCTCGTCGACCGCGAGTTGACCCATGAAGAGGTCTTGGATGAGGGGAAGAAAGCCGCGGTGAAGCTCCGGATCATGCTTGGTGATCTTGTTGAGAAAGTGTTCATTTAATTATGAGTTATGAGTTATGAGTTATGAATTTCCATCGCACCTGGACTTCGATGCCGGCGCAGGGATGATCTCGATAGCGATCTGCCGGTGCTGCACCGGACCCTCGGTATCGAACGGATTCTGTTGCGATGTCATTCATAATTCATAACTCATAATTCATAATCAATCCCATGGTTGATCTCTTCCTTGACGTTTTCCCAGTTGGTCCCATCCAGGCGAACTGCGTCCTCCTCGGCGATCGTGGGGCTGGAGTGGTCGCGATCATCGATCCCGGTGAGGAGGCGGCGAGGATCGTGGAGCGCGTCGAGGCCTCCGGGCTGGCGCCGACCATGGTCCTCCACACCCACGGCCACCTCGACCACGCCGGCGGCACCGCCGATCTCATGCGCCGGCTCGGGACTGACGTCCCCATTGGTCTCCACCGCGATGAGATTCAGCTCTATCAGGGTGTGACCATGCAGGGCAGAATGTACGGTCTCGAGGTCGAAACACCCCCGGAGCCGACCCTGTGGCTCGAGCCGGGCCAGCGGCTCGAGGTGGGCGGGTTGGAGCTGGAGGTTCGGCACACTCCGGGCCACTCGCCGGGAGGCGTCTGCTTCCTCGTTCACGGCGCTCCGGAGGCCCTGGTAATCGTCGGCGATGTGCTCTTCGCCGGCTCCATCGGCCGCACCGATTTGATGGGTGGCTCGTTTCCGGTGCTCGAGCAGTCGATCCGTGAGCAGCTCTACACCCTGCCGGATGAAACGCGGGTCATCTGCGGCCACGGGCCCGATACGACCATTGGGCGGGAGCGCGCGTCAAATCCGTTCGTGAGTGGGTAATCGTCATCTTCCAAAGAAGAGAGCCGGTCATCCGATGACCGGCTCTCTTCTTTGGAATGAGTAAATCGATGTCGTCGGCAGGGCCTATCTCTACATCTCCCAGCTGTCGAGCATCTTCATGTAGTTCGCCCGGGCGAAGGCCTTGGGGTTCTCGACCTTGGCCAGGCTGAGGCTTCCCTGCATCTGCTCGAGGTTCGTGTACTCGTGGTCCTTGAGCCAGAACTCCATGGCGTCCAGGGTGCGGCCGATGTGGTCGGGGCCGTGGATGAGCAGGGCCGAGACCAACTGCACCGAGTGGGCGCCGCACATGACGGCCTTGATGACGTCGACGGCCGAGTGGGCGCCGCCGGTGGCGGACAGGGAAAGACCGCTTTGGGCGGAGAGGACGGCGAGCCAGCGCAGCCGCAACCGCAGCTCGTCGGCGGTGCTCAACCGCAGATTGGGAACGACCTCGAGGCTCTCGATGTCCACGTCGGGCTGGTAGAAGCGGTTGAAGATCACGAGCCCGTCGGCGCCTGCGGCCTCGAGCTGCTTCGCCAGGTTGGGAAGCGACGAGAAGAAGGGCGAGAGCTTCACGGAGACCGGGATGGAAACGGCATCCTTGACGGCCTTGACGATGTCGATGGTCCGCTGCTCGACATTGGCGCCGGTCTCGTCGGCGTCGAAGGGCAGAAGGTAGGTGTTGAGCTCGAGGGCGTCGGCGCCGACGTCTTCCATTTTCTTGGAATAGCTGGTCCAGCCGCCCACCGAAGTGCCGTTGAGGGAACCGATGATCGGAATTTCGACCGCCTTCTTCGCCGCCTCGAGGTGCTCGAGGTACTGTCCGGGGCCGATGTGGTAACCGTCGGGGTTGGGCAGGTAGGAGCTCGCCTCGGCGAAGCCGGCGCCGGCGGACTCCATCTCCATGGCGGCGCGGGCGGCGGCCATGATCTCTTCTTCGAAGAGCGACGGCAGCACGACGGCGGCCGCGCCGGCGTCGGCCAGCTTGGAGATGGAGTCGACGTCAGTGCTCAGGGGACAGGCGCCGACGACGATGGGGTTTTTCAGCTCGAGTCCGAGATATTTCGTCTTGAGGTCCATGGGGGCTCCCTTTCCTCTTCTAACTCAGTTCGCGTCCGAGTCATTCTCGGATCCGCAGCTCAGCGAGGCGAGCTGTTGATAGATGTCGAATCGGCCCGACACCGAACGCTGGGCGTCGGCGAGGAGCTTTTTCGCGCGCTCGGGGTCGACCTTCTGCAGCATCCGGAAACGGGTCTCGGTGTTGGCGAACTGTTCGAAGGCCATCTTCGGTGCCTTGGAGTCGAGCTTGAGCGGGTTCTCGCCCAGGGCGGCACGCCGCGGGTCGAAGCGGTAGAGGGGCCAGGCGCCGGAGTCGACCGCCATCTTCTGGTGGTCGAGGCCGTCGATCAGGTTGTAGCCGTGGGCGATGCAGTGGGAGTAGGCGATGATGATCGACGGTCCCCTGTAGGACTCGGCCTCGGTGAAGGCGCGGACGGTCTGGCTGTCCTTAGCGCCGAAGGCCACCTGGGCGACGTAGACGTGGCCGTAGGCCATGGCCATCAGACCGAGATCCTTCTTGGCGATGTCCTTGCCGGCCATGGCGAACTTCGCGGTGGCCGCCAGCGGGGTGGCCTTGGAGGCCTGGCCGCCGGTGTTGGAGTAGACGCCGGTGTCGAGGACGAGCACGTTGACGTCCCGGCCCGAGGCGAGGACGTGGTCGAGACCGCCGTAGCCGATGTCGTAGGCCCAGCCGTCGCCGCCGACGGCCCAGATGCTCTTGCGCACCAGGTAGTCGGCCATGTGGACCAGGTTGACCGCGTCGGGGCTGCTGTTGCCGGCGAGCTTGTCGCGCAGGACCTGCACCCGCTCGCGCTGGGCGGCGATGCCGGCCTCGGTCGTCTGGTCGGCGTTGATGATCTCGTCGACGAGGGTGTCGCCGAGCTCGGCGCTCAGACCCTTGAGCAGGTGAACCGCGCGCTCGTTGGTCTGGTCGACAGCGAGGCGGAAGCCCATGGAGAACTCGGCGTTGTCCTCGAAGAGCGAGTTGTTCCACGCCGGCCCACGGCCGTCGGCGTTCTGGGCGTACGGAGTGGTCGGCAGGTTGCCGCCGTAGATCGAGGAGCAGCCGGTGGCGTTGCCGATGAGGGCGCGGTCGCCGAAGAGCTGGGAGAGGAGCTTGACGTACGGGGTCTCGCCGCAGCCCTCGCAGGCGCCGGAGTACTCGAAGAGCGGTTGCAGGAACTGGGCGCCCTTGACGTCGAGCTTGACGGCGGTGCGGTCGACCTCGGGCAGGCCGAGGAAGAACTCGTAGTTCTCACGCTCGGGCTCGCGCAGCGGCATCTGCGGCGCCATGTTCAGGGACTTGTGTTTGGGGTTCGCCTTGTCTTTTGCGGGGCAGACCCGGACACAGAGCTGGCAGCCGGTGCAGTCCTCCGGGGCCACCTGGATGGTGAATTTCTGGCCGGCGAAGTCCTTGGCTTTGTAGTCCACGGACTTGAAGGTCACGGGGGCGCCGTCGAGCAGCGACGGGTCGTAGACCTTGGCGCGGATGGCGGCGTGGGGGCAGACCATCGAGCACTTGTTGCACTGGATGCAGATCGACTCGTCCCACACCGGGATGTCGATGGCGATGTTGCGCTTCTCCCACTGGGTGGTGCCGGTGGGCCAGGTGCCGTCGGGCGGGAAGGCCGAGACGGGCAGCAGGTCGCCCTTGCCGGCGATCATCAGCGCGGTGACGTTCTTCACCAGGTCCGGCGCTGCGTCGGAAACGATGGGCGGCCGGGTGGCGGTGGCGGTGATCTCGTCGGGGATCGTGACCTCGTGGAGATTCGCCAGGGTGCCGTCCACGGCGTTGTAGTTGAGCTGGACGATCTCGTCGCCCTTGGCGCCGTAGGTCTTCTTGATGGCGGACTTGATCTTGGCGATGGCTTCGTCGCGGGGCAGGATGCCCGAGATGGCGAAGAAGCAGGTCTGCATGATGGTGTTGGTGCGCCGGCCCATACCGGTGTCCTGGGCGACCTTGGTGGCGTCGATGCAGTAGACCTTGAGGTCTTTGGCCTTGATGTCCTCCTGCACCTCGCGCGGGAAGTGATCCCAGATCTCGTCGGGCCCGAAGGGGGAGTTGACGAGGAAGGTGGCGCCGGGCTGGGCGAAGGAGAGCATGTCGAGCTTCTCCATGAAGATCCACTGGTGGCAGGCGACGAACTTCGCCTTGCGGATCAGGTAGGACGAGCGGATGGGGTCGGGCCCGAAGCGGAGGTGGGAGATGGTCACCGCGCCGGCCTTCTTCGAGTCGTAGACGAAGTAGCCCTGGGCGAAGTTGTCGGTCTCGTCACCGATGATCTTGATCGAGTTCTTGTTGGCGCCCACCGTGCCGTCGGCGCCGAGACCGAAGAAGACACCGCGGAAGACGCTGTCGGGGGCGATGTCGAAGTCGTCGTCGACATCGAGCGAGAGGTGGGTGACGTCGTCGACGATGCCGACGGTGAAGTGATTCCGCGGCTGGTCTGCGGCGAGGTTGTCGAAGACCGCCTTGACCATGCCGTCGTTGAACTCCTTCGAGGAGAGGCCGTAGCGGCCGCCGACGACCACGGGATCGGCGGCGAAGGGGTTGATCCCCAGGTTGCGGGCCTCTGCAAGGGCGTGGACCACGTCCATGTGGAGCGGCTCGGCGATGGCGCCGGGCTCCTTGGTGCGGTCGAGGACGGCGATTTTCTTGGTTGTCTTGGGCAGCGCCTCCATGAGGTGCTTGACCGAGAACGGGCGGTAGAGGCGGACCTTGACCAGACCGATCTTCTCGCCCTTGGCGACCAGGTGGTCGACCATCTCGTGGACCGCATCGGCGCCGGATCCCATGATGACGACGACGCGCTCGGCCTCGGGGTCGCCGACGTAGTCGAAGAGCTTGTAGTGGCGACCGATCTGCTCGCCGAAACGCTCCATGGCGTTGACGACGTGTTGCGGGCAGACCTCGTAGAACCCGTTGATCGCCTCACGGGCTTGGAAGAATGTGTCGGGGTTCTGCGAGGTGCCGCGGATCATCGGCCGGTCCGGCGAAAGGGCGCGCTCACGGTGGGCTCGGACCTTCTCGTCGTCGATCAGGGCCCGCAGATCGTCGTCCTCGATGTAGTCGATCTTGGAGACCTCGTGGGACGTCCGGAACCCGTCGAAGAAGTGGATGAAAGGGATGCGCGAGTCCAGGGTGGCCATCTGGGCGATGGCCGCCATGTCGTGCGCCTCCTGCACCGAGTTGGAGCAGAGCAGGCCCCATCCGGTCTGGCGGACGGCGTTGATGTCCGAGTGGTCGCCGAAGATGGACAGGGCGTGGGTCGCGATGGAGCGCGCGGACACGTGGAAGACCGTGGAGGTGAGCTCACCCGCCACCTTGTACATGGTCGGGATCATGAGCAGCAGGCCCTGCGAAGCGGTGAAAGTCGTGGTCAGCGCGCCGCCCTGCAACGAGCCGTGGACCGCACCGGCTGCGCCGCCCTCTGACTGCATCTCCACCACGTCGGGGACGGTGCCCCAGATGTTGGTCTGGCCTCGCGCGGACCACTCGTCCGCGAACTCGCCCATGTTGGACGAGGGGGTGATGGGGTAGATGGCGCACACATCGTTGATGCGGTGCGCGACCGAGGCCGTTGCCTCATTGCCGTCGATCATGACTGTCCTTGGCTTCGCCATTCGAGATACCTCCGCGGTGTTGAACCGGTTTTGCTGTCGGTCGAGCTGCTGTCGAGCCCACACGTCCACTGAGTGTGAACGGGTTTACAGCGCGAAGAGGATACGCGCCCCGGGATCTCCTGGCAAGTGCTCCCCGGCGCTCGGATCGAGGGCTCGGACCGTCGTCTCAGCCGTCCTTGTTGCGCTTCTGCTGCGCCGCTCTGGCCTCGGCTGGGGTCAGCTTGGCCTTCTTCCGCCGCTGCTTCGCCATGGCTCTTCTGGCCTCGAACTTCTCGTGGCGCCTCTTGCCGAGGTAGACGTTGAGTATGTTGTCCCGCGGAAGGAAGCTAATGACCGGCTCCCGCCGTCGGCCGATCTCATCGAGGACCTTGTTGATGGGCTTGTTGCTCGGATCGTGACTGAGACCTTCGAAGAGCGCTTCGACGGCCCGGGCGCGGCTGCGGGCGAGAAGGTGGATCTTGGCCTGGTTCTCCCAGTGCTCGGGATTCGAGGACTGGACCTTGAGCGAGAGCTGGCAGTACTTGATGCCGTCCGAGTACTGCTTCCGCATGGCAGCGATGCACAGGCCGTAGTACGAAAAGACCGACGCGGCGATGATCTTGTCCTTGTCCGTCCCGCTGGACAGCCGGGGCAGGTGGTCTTCGAAGATCAACACGGCGTCCTCGAATCTTTCGGCACGGGTGAGCAGGGCCGCCTTTTGAACGTACTTCTGGAGCTCTGCGCGCGTCAGCTTCTTCTCCTCGGTCATGGGGTGATTATACTAAAGGTCGGCCCGTCCGAAAACTCCCCTGCTCGACCCCGGCCCGGGAAGCTCATCGTGTCGCGGCCCACATCTCCCGTTTCGCCCTCACGACATCGAGCACATCGGCATGAACGCCTCGGGCGCCGCAGACGATGTTGCCGGAGGTCAGGTACCCGGGTCCGCCGTCCATATCGGTCACGATGCCGCCGGCTTCCTCCACCATGAGGGTTCCCGCCGCCAGGTCCCAGGGAGAGAGCCGGAACTCGAAAAACCCGTCGAAGATTCCGCACGCCGTGTGCGCCAGGTCGAGGGCTGCCGATCCGGGACGGCGGATGCCCTTGCAGCGCGGAAAGACCTCTTTGAAGATCGCCAGGTAGGCGTCGAGGAGTTCGTTCTTGCGGAAAGGAAAACCCGTGGCGAGGAGGGCGCCGTCCAGGGAGGGCCTCCCGGTCACGCTCTGGGGCCGGCCGTTCCAATTCACCCCGAGGCCGCGGCCGGCACGGAAGACATCGCCCTTGATGGGGTCGATGATCACGCCGAGCTCGATGCGGTCTCCAATGGCGACGCCGATGGATACGGCGAACTGTGCGATGCCGTGAACGAAGTTGGTGGTGCCGTCCAGGGGATCGACGATCCAGGTGGGTCGATCTTCGGCTCGCCGGGTCCAACCGGACTCCTCGGCCAGAACGGCGTGATCGGGGAAGCGTGACTCGATCTCGCCGAGGATGGCGGCTTCGGCGGCCCGGTCGGCCACCGTGACCAGGTCGTTGCGCGCCTTCTCGGTGATCTCGTGCGGTTCGAGGGCTCGCCAGTAGGGCATCAGGGCTTCGGCACCGGCGCGGGCCACGGCCTCCACCTGGTCGAGCATGATTTCAGGATCGGGAAATGGCATGGAGCTCTCCGTGGTTGAAGGATGAGAATGGGGAATCAGTGACGAACACCGACGATCTGGATCTGGGCGCCTTCGACGCAAGGTGCGGGCTCATCCTGGAGGTCACCCTCCAGACATTGAGGTCGGATCCCGAGCTCAGGCTCTGTGAGGGCCTGCGGCTCATCGACGCCGCGCACACCGCCGTGTCCCGTCTCGCCCCGGCCTCCGTCGATGCCTTCGAAAACGAGGTCGGACCCCGCATGCGGGCCGTCCTGATGGAGCGTTTCGGGGTCAGCGAGCTGCCCACCGGCTGCGCCAACTGAGGGATTCGTCTCAGTCGGCCGAGACGTCGGCGAACTCGGGGAGACCGCGCAGCACCTCGGGTGGAAGATTGGGTTCGAGCTCCACGAAGAGTTCGTCGTTCTCCTCGAGGCCGAAGCCCTCGATTCGGACGTCTTGCTGGCGGCCGATGCCCGGGCGGAGGTCGTCGAGAGGCACGGTGACTCGTTGGGACAGCCGTTCAACGCCGCCGGCGCCCTTGACCTTCACCAGCACGGTGAGACACGACAGGGGCTCGGTGCCCTGGTTGGCGACGTTGAGGTCGACGAGCAGGGTCGGGGTGCCGTCCTCGGCGTAGAGGGTGGTGGTTCCCACCGGGTAGATCTCGTGCTTGTAGCGCAGCCGTTCGAGCTTCTGCTCTGGGGTCTCCTCGGGCCCGCAGGCGGTGAGCGAGACGGTGGCGATCATGGCGAATACGACGATGAAGATGGTGGGACAACGCATTGGTGCCTCCGAGGTTCGAGTATCGCGCGGAGTGTAGCAGGCTTGACTGGGCAGTGAGCCATCGGCCTCGGGCTAGGACGACTCCCCGCAGTACCACGTGGTCACCTTGCGGACATAGTCGCGGGTTTCGCGATACGGCGGCACGCCGTCGTAGCGCTCGACGGTCGCCGGGCCGGCGTTGTAGGCGGCCAGGGCGAGAGTCAGGGACTCGAAGCGGTCCAGGAGCGTCTTGAGGTGGACGGCGCCGGCGGTGAGATTCTGCTCGGGATCGAAGACGTCGGTAACGCCGCGGTCGGCGGCGGTGACCGGCATGAGCTGGGTCAGTCCGTGGGCTCCCGCGCGCGAGACGGCCAGGGGGTCGAAGTTGGACTCGGCGCGGACCAGGGCCACCAACAGCCAGGGATGGATCCCGGCCTGCTTGGAGGCGGCAGCGATCTGTTCAGCGAAGGGGATGCCGTCCGGAAGACTTTCGCCGTCCCATTTCCACGGGCAGTCGCCGAGCTCGGGAATCGGGGCGGGGTTTTCCTCCACCTCGTCGGCCACAACCCGGTCCACCCGGGTGGCCGGAACCCGGACAACGCCGCCGCCCGGTAGCTCGATGACGATTTCCTCGCCCTCGAGGTAGGCGTCCTCGGCCTTCAGGATGCGGCCGTCAGCGAACGCGACGATCTCGGCCTCGGTGGGTGCGGCGATGACGATCAGGAGCACCATGAAGAGAACGAGCAGGGTGCCACGTTCACATTTGCACATTTGTCTCTTGTGCCCTGGAGGCTTCCGCGATCCGCACCGACAAATGTGCAAATGTGAACGTGGCACCTTCTGCATCATCACGCCCTCGGGTGTTTCTCGTCGTAGAGCCTGCGAAGTCTCTCCCGCGCGACATGGGTATAGATCTCCGTCGTCGTCAGCGACGAATGCCCCAGCATCATTTGTACGGCCCTCAGGTCGGCGCCGTTTTCCACCAGGTGGGTGGCGAAGGAGTGGCGGATGACGTGGGGGCTGAGCTGGGTGCTGATTCCGGCCCTGTCGGCGTGGCGGCGCAGGATCTTCCAGAAACCCTGCCGGGTCAGCGCGCCGCCACGGTGGTTGAGGAAGAGCTCCGGTCGGCGATGGCGGTCGAGAGCGGGCCGGGCAGTTCCGGTGTAGCGTTCGATCCAGTCGATGGCCGCGAGGCCGAGGGGCACGAGGCGCTCCTTGCGGCCCTTGCCGACGATGCGCACGAAGCCGGGGTCGAGTCGGACGCGGTCCACCGTGAGGCCCACGAGCTCGGAGACCCGGAGACCGGTGGCGTAGAGGGTCTCGATCATCGCCCGGTCGCGGAGACCGAGGTCGCTGGATGTGTCCGGTGCGGCGAGCAGTGTCTTGATCTCGTCGCCGCTCAGGGCGTGAGGAACCGTCTTCCACAGCGACGGTGAACGGATATCCGCAGTGGGGTCTGCGGCCAGGATCTCGTCGCCGACGAGAAAACGGAAAAGACCGCGCAGCGACGACAGGGCGCGAGCGGCGGAACGGGCCGAGAGCCCGGCGTCGCGGCGGGATCCCAAGTAGCTCCGGATATGGGTGCGATCGATGGTGTCGGTGCGAAGCTTCTCCTTTTCCACCCAGCTCCCGAACTGCCGCAGATCCCTGGCGTAGGACTCCAGCGTCCGCGGACTCAGGTTCCGCTCCACCGCCAGGTGGGCGATGTAGTCCTGGATGTGGTCGTCCAACGATCGTGCCATCGGCACCATCGTACTACTCGATTCCGTTCCCGATCCCGGACGACCCACCGCCGGCGGATCTGCGATCCGCCGGCATCGTCTTCGGTGCTCGGCGCCCGAAATGGATGCGGGACGCATGTCTCGGATTGATGGATAGCGTGTGCCAGGCATCCATTTCGGCCCCCTGCGCGCCGAAGTCGAGCCGCGCCTATGGCGCGCCTGTGGGTCTTGCGCCAAGGATTGCCCCGGTCTCCATCAGCGGTCCCGCCCCGCCACCCCCCGCCCTGCCACCCTCCAGGACCCGGACACTCGCTTCGCTCGATCCGGTCTGATTTATTTAGAGGAGCGTCACCTTCAGCGCGACCGCACACATTCACATTGGAACGGACGTGCCATTCATGTCCATTGTGCTCGGTGCCGGAAGAGGGTACCCGGTGCGCGGAAAGCCAAGCGAACGTACCACCCTTAGCATTGTTCGCCGAGTGGCCTGCAGGGCTTCGTCGCGAAGCAGAACAATGCAAAGGGTGATACGTGCGCTCGCGGCAGGTGGCGCGCTGGGGCGCTCGGGTTGGGGAGGTGGTCGAGGCCCGGGTTTCAGGATCGCGGTTCGGAGCCGGGAGGTGATCCGTTGGGCCAAGGCCCACCCTACGGCGCGTCGGTCCCGGGGGGTGGTCAGACAACCGTGTCGAGGTCTGTCAGGTAGGGTGGGCCTTGGCCCACCGAGGGAGCGGAGGTCGCTGTCGGTGCAGCTAGTTTATAGGCGCAGCATTGATGCTGCGCGAGGAGCGCGATGGAGACACCGGAGCCGACCGGATTCGGGGGCGCGCTCGGCAGCCGCGACAGCGGGTGGCGGGCGGGACGCCCGCCACCACAACCATCGCATTCACCGATGGAGGAGTCTCCAGGTGAGGGCGCGGACATCGTCGAAGAATCGGAGGGCGTAGTGGGTTCGGTCGGCGTCGATCGCGCCTGCTCCCAGGAGGAGCTGGAGGTGGGTATCGACCTCTTTTGCCGAGGCGTAGGCGATCCGCCAGTGGTGGTTTCGATCCCGGCCTGACCGCCCTGCTCTCTCTGAGAGATTCGCGGGAGCCAACGACGCGCTCCGAATCACCTGATCGGCGATGCTCTTGAGAGGGGCAGGGACCTTCAAGACCACCGAGATTGCGATTCCCGTCGCCAGGGAGGCGACGACTGCCTTGAAGAACACACAGGAGTGACCATGCCGCCACGGTCATCGGCCACGGTCATCGGCCACGGTCATCGGCATCGATGGGAATGACCAAACGGCGATTCGCCCTTTCCGTATACTGGAGAGAGCGCCCGAGGGAGGCCCCTTTGAACCCCGTCAGCGACACCGTGCTCGAGCGAGTCGAGCGTCTGCACCACTCCATCGTGCGAGTCATTCGCGGCAAGGCCGAGGTCGTGGACGCCCTCATCGCGGCCTTGCTGGCCCGCGGTCACGTTCTGCTGGAGGACGTGCCCGGCGTCGGCAAGACAACGCTGGCGCAGGCGCTGGCCAAGTCCCTCGAACTCGATTTCCACCGCATTCAGTTCACCTCCGACACCCTGCCGTCGGACATCATCGGCATCTCGGTGTACCGTCAGAACTCGGGGCTTTTCGAGTTTGTCGAGGGGCCGCTCTTCGCCAACGTCGTTCTCGCCGACGAGATCAACCGGGCGGCGCCGCGCACCCAGTCGGCCCTGCTCGAGGCCATGAGCGAGCACGCGGTGACGGTGGAGAAGACCCGCCACCGTCTCGCCGAGCCGTTCCTGGTGGTGGCGACCCAAAACCCCATCGAATCCACCGGCACCTACCCGCTGCCGGAGTCCCAGCTCGACCGGTTCCTCATGCGGCTCTCCATGGGCTACCCGGCGCCGGACGAAGAGCTCGAGCTGCTCCGGTCCGGCGGCGCCGAGCCCGAGCTCGAGGCGCTGGAGCCGGTGCTCGACGCGTCGGAGGTGGCCGAGCTGCAGGCCATGGTGGGCGAGGTCCATACGGACGAAAAGATCCTCGGCTACCTCATGGAGGTCATCTCGAGAACTCGTGATCACGACGAGCTGGCCCTCGGTGTCTCCACCCGGGGCAGCTTGTCGTGGCAGCGTTCCGCACAGGCTCTGGCGCTGGTTCGCGGCCGCGCCTACGTCGTACCGGACGATCTCCAGCACACCGCCGAGTGGGTGCTCGCCCACCGGGTGATCCTCGCCGATCCGCTCATCGGAGACGGCTGGGAGAAGAGCCGCAGGGAGCGCACGGTGATCCGCTCCATCGTCGAGAGCACCCCAGTACCGCGATGAGTTTTGCCGACGCATTCCCCGGTTTCAAGCTGCGCTTGACCCGGTGGGGCGCGCTCTACATCGCGGGCTGCATCATCCTCGGCCTCGCCGCAGTCAACACCGGCAACAACGCCCTCATGTCCATGCTGGCCATGGCGCTGGGCTCGTATGTGGTGTCGGGGACCTGGTCCCGACAGGTTCTCGCATCGGTGGAGGTTCGTGTGTCGCTGCCCGGCGAGGTCTTCGCCGGCCGAACCGCTCACGCCGAGGTCGTTCTCGAGAATCGATCGAAGCTGTTCCCGGCCTACGGTGTGGTGCTCAGGGCCGCTGACGGGACTGCGCTGCTTCGGCAGGCCTTCCTCGGCCGGCGCTCCCTGTCTCGTGGCCTGGTGGACTTGAAGTTCCCGCAACGGGGGTGGACCGAGGTGGGACCGTGGCGGCTCGAAGTGCTGCTTCCTCTCGGTTTCTTCCTGAAATCCAAGGAGCTGTTGCTCGGGCAGAAGATCCTGGTGCTGCCGCGGCTGCTCGATCGCGAGCCCAGGCTCGAGCTCGACGGCGGCGGCGGGGCCCGATCCGCAGAGCTCTTCTCCGACCGCGGCCGCGAGGCGGAGGTCAGCCAGCTTCGCGACTTCCGCGACGGCGACGACCAGCGCCAGGTGCACTGGAAGCAGACCGCGCGCCAGCAGCGGCCCATCGTGGTGGACCGGCAGCACGCCGCCGAGGGTCCGGTCTTCCTGGTGCTCGATCCCCGGTCGAGAAACCCGCGGGCGCCGGGCGTGGCGGAGCTTTTCGAGACCCTGGTCAGTGAAATGGCAACCGCAGCGGTGCACCGGCTTCGGAGAATGGCGCCGGTTGGCCTTGTGGTGGGCTCGACCGTGGTGCCGCCGGTGCGCGATCCGCGGCAGGCGGGACGCGTGCTCCGGCCCCTGGCCGAGGTCGAGCTGGAGGGTCCGAACGCAGAGGGTCCGGTCGCCCTCCCGAAACATCGAACCAGTACCTTCTCCTTGGACGACGTCCGTTGAACGAGCGCGCCGTCCTCCGTCGCCGGCTCGGTTGGTTGCTGCTGTGGGCTCTGCTGCCGTTGCCCTTCCTCTACATCGTGCTGCCGCCCTTCTGGATGACCGCGGTTGCTGCCGCCGTCTGGCTCGTGCTGTGGCCGGACCGCGTTCCGGCGCCCTCCCGACTTCTGCTCAACCTCGTCGCGATCCTCATCCTGGTCGTGGTGGTGATGACCGGCGGCCTCAACGTGGGCCCCCTTCGCCCGTTGGGACACCTCTTGCTGCTGCTGACCTCGGTCCGCGTCGTGTTGGTGGACGATCGAACCGGTTTCATGCGCTCGTTGGCTCTGGTGGGGATGGTGTGGATCGTGTCGGTGGCGTCGTCCACCCACATGGCCGCCGCGGGCTACTTCCTGGCTTCGGCAGCCATCGGATGGTGGCTGGGAATTCGCCTCCACCTGGACAGCCTCGGCCTCCCCGGCGAAGACCGCAACGGACCGCTGCCGCGACCCGTCCACGTTGTGGTCGCGGTGGTTCTGGCGCTGGCCGTCGCCGTCCCGTTCTTCCTCGTGATGCCGCGTCTGGGTTCGCCCTGGGTGGCGGGCCGCAGCTTCGGTCGCAGCACCGGATTCTCTCCCGACGTGGACCTCGGCAAGCTCGGCCGCCTCACTCAGAATCAGGAGGTGGCCTTGACGATGCGGTCCGCAGTTGGTGACGACATTCGCGAGGATTGGACTCGCCTACGCGGCACTGCATTCGACCAGGTGATGGCCGGATCGTTTGTGCCCAGGCGCACCGACCTGCGGCAGCTGGAACCCTCGCGGGGAGTGGTGTGGCTGCGGCAGGAGGCCGAGCCGCTCGAGGACCTCGTCGAGATCGAAGTGGATCTCTTGCGGCCGCGCAGGTATCTGATGCTGCCGCCGGGCTCGGTGGCGGTCCAGGCCGCAACGCCCATGGCCCTCGACCTGTATGGCGGGGTGCTCATCGGCTATCGCCGGGGCCGGCCCTTGAGCTACCGGATCTGGGTCGGTGAGCCGCGGCCGCCGGAAATGAGCCCGCCGACCACCCGGGACGTGCTGTTGCCGCGGGACCACCCGGAGGTGAGACAGTTGGCGCGGACGGTGGCCGGCGACCTGCCTTCCGCACAGGCCAGGGCCGCCGCTGTGGAGCGTTTTCTCCAGACCGAGTACCGCTACTCCCTGGAGTCGGGAGTGCGGATCTCCGACTCCGATCCTGTGGCGTGGTTTCTCCTGGAAGGTAGGGAGGGCCACTGCGAGTTCTTCGCCGGAGCCATGGTGGTGATGCTCCGACACCTCGGGGTTCCGGCGCGCATGGTGGCCGGATACAGCGGCGGCGACCTGTCCCCCGAGCGCGACGAGCTGGTGGTGCGCGAAGCCAACGCCCACGCCTGGGTGGAGGTCTGGCTCGGCGAGAGCCAGGGCTGGGTGACCTTCGATCCAACACCGCCGGTCGGGGTGCCGGGGCTGGGCAGCGTCGGCGGTATGGAACGCGTCCGATGGGCGTGGCAGCAGCTCGAGCTGCTCTGGGACCAAAAGCTCCTGACCTTCGGACTGGGAGAGCAGCTCGACCTCATCGAGACTGCCGGGGAGTGGCTCCGGGCGGGCCGGGACGCGGCGCGGCGCCGGGCGGTTCAGCTGGGAGCGGCGGCGTCGGTGGTCGGGCTCGCGGCGGTGATGCTCGTGGTGCTGTGGTGGGCTCGGAGGGTGCGGCCGTGGCGCGCCGGTCGGCGCCGCGGCAGTGGCCCGGCGAGCCGCGCCGTCGGGCGACTTGCCAGATCCCTCGTGCCGGTGGGCGGGGTGGTGCCGCCGTCGGCCACCGTCCGCCGGATCGGCGGCCAGGCGGCGGTCTTCTGGCCTGCCTCGGCCGCGGCCGTCGCCGAGCTCGTTGATCGTGCCGAAGCCGAGCTCTACGGCGCCGGCGGCGATGACGACCCGGCGGAGATCCGGCTGCTGTGGCAACGAATCCGCGCCGGGATGAAGCACCGGGAGATGCGGGTCGGGGGGTGAAGAGGACCTGAATCTGCCGGTGGCCGTGGCCGAGAGTCCGGAGCCGAATCGATCCCGATTCCAGATTTGTTGTGATGATTGTGGGTGCGGGCGTCCTCGCCCGCAGTGCCCGGAAGTTTCTTCGAAGCGGGGAGGCGATCTGGTGGGCCGAGGCCCACCCTACGGCGCTGCATTCTTCATGGCGCTCCGTTCCCGCATTCTGGGTTGGTGGGTAGGGTGGGCCTTGGCCCACCGCGGGCGATGCGCTTCACCCCTTGACCCCGGCAAGCCCATCGGCTACGAGTGTCATGAAGAACACACAGGAGGTCACCGGCCACGGACTCGAACTCGGACTCGGACGCGGGGCGGGAAATGAACCTGGAGAGTCAGAAAATCCGTATATCCACCAAGGCCATGTTGTTCCCGGAAGGGAGGCGCTCTATGATGGTCCCGATGCAGCGACTCAAATTCATCTTTGCAATCGTCGTGGTGCTGGTGTCGGTACTCCCCGCCGCCGCGCAGGAGGTCGTCCATCTGCGGGTGGAGGACACCATCCAGCCGGCATCGCAGCAGTTCATCGAGCGAGCCATCTCGGAGGCCGAGAGCCGGAAGGCCGCCCTGGTGATCCTCGAGCTCGACACTCCGGGCGGCCTGCTCGACTCGACGCGTGAGATCACCACCGCCATCACCGGCTCGGAGATCCCGGTGGCCGTCTTCGTCACCCCCGGAGGGGCGCAGGCCACGTCTGCCGGTTTCTTCATCCTCCTCTCGGGCGATGTGGCGGCCATGTCGCCGGGGACCAACACCGGCGCGGCGTCGCCGGTGCAGGGTCAGGGCGAGGACATCGATGAGACCATGAAGGCCAAGGTCTTCTCCGATGCCTCCGCCATGGTCCGGTCGCTGGCCGAGGCGAGGGGCCGCAACGTCGAGCTGGCCATGGAAGCGGTGATGGACGCCAGGTCCTTCACCGCAGAAGAGGCTGTCGAAGCGCAGATCAGCGACCTCGTCGCCAACAACACCGCAGCCCTGATGGAGGCGTTGAACGGCCGCGAGATCAACCGCTTCGACGGTAGTTCGGAGGTGCTCGACCTGGCGGCGCCGGTGCTCATCGAGGTGGAGCAGAGCACGGCGGAGGAGATCCTCTCGTTCCTCGCCAACCCCAACGTGGCGTACCTGTTGCTGGCTCTCGGGATGCTCGGCATCTACGTCGAGGTCACCCACCCCGGCGGCATCTTCCCCGGCGTGGTCGGGGTCATCGCCATGCTGCTCGCGCTGTACTCGCTGTCGGTGCTGCCGCTGAGCTGGGCCGGGATCGGGCTCATCGCCATCTCGCTCCTGCTCTTCCTGCTGGAGGTCAAAGTGACCAGCTTCGGACTGTTGACGGTGGGCGGTGGCATCTGCTTCGTCCTCGGCTCGCTGATGCTCTTCGATGGCCCCATCCCGGACATGCGGGTGAGCCTCGGCGTGGTGCTGCCGACCACGGTGGTGGTGGCCGGGATGACGGTCTTCCTCCTCGGTCGGGTCATCCGCGCCCACCGGCGGCAGGTGATGACCGGAAAGGCGGGGCTGGTGGGCGAGATCGGCAAGGCGCTGAGCCCTATCGACCCCGACGGCAAGGTAATGGTTCACGGAGAGTACTGGGACGCACGATCCACCGGCGGTCCCATCGAAAAGGGCTCCGAAGTTCGGGTGGAGGCCGTCGGCGAGCGGCGGTTGGACGTGGTCAACGCGGGGTCGTCACCGGCCCCGAGTGAAGGGAGTGAGTAATGGGTTTCATCGGTTCCGGTCTCGGGCTTGCGGTCTTTTTCGGGCTCTTCATCGTCTTCAAGTGGATCAACATCCTCAACGAGTACGAGCGGGGGGTCATCTTCCGTCTCGGCCGGGTCCTCGACGATGCCAAGGGCCCCGGATTCGTCTTTGTCTTCTGGCCCATCGACCGGATGGTCAAGATCAGCCTGCGGACGGTGGTCCACGACATCCCGCCGCAGGATGTCATCACCCGCGACAACGTTTCGGTCAAGGTCAACGCGGTGGTCTACTTCCGGGTCATGAACCCGGTCAAGTCGGTCATCGAAGTGGAGAACTACGTCTATGCCACCTCGCAGCTCGCCCAGACCACCCTGCGGGCGGTCCTCGGCGAGGTCGAGCTCGACGATCTGTTGAGCAAGCGCGAGGACGTCAACGTGCGGCTGCAGGAAATCATCGACCAGCACTCGGATCCGTGGGGCGTCAAGGTTTCCATGGTCGAGGTCAAGCACGTCGACCTGCCGCCCGACATGCAGCGCGCCATCGCCAAACAGGCCGAGGCCGAACGCGAGAAGCGGGCCAAGATCATTCACGCATCGGGCGAGCTGGAGGCGTCGAAGAAGCTGGCCGAGGCGGCGGACATCATGTCGGCCAACTCGACCACCATTCAGCTGCGTTACCTCCAGACCCTGACCGAGATCTCCACCGAGAACGCCTCGACCATCATCTTTCCCGTGCCCATCAAGATGCTGGAGAGTCTGATGTCCGGAGGCGGGGGCTCGAGCTGAGCCACCCCGTTCTCTGCTAGGGTCCTGTCATGTGGGTTGAAGAATGAGCCGCAGCTACTACGTCATCGAGCTCAGCGCGCGCTGGTTGACGGTGCTCCTGGTGGCACTGGCCCTGCTCATGGTGCTGGCCTTCGGGCTGGGGTATGGAGCGGCGTGGTCGGTGAAGGACGAGGGCCCGGCGGCCGGCGCCGCCGGCCCGGCGCCGACACCGTTGGTCCAAGAAGAGGTCATCCTCGAGCCCGGCGGGCGGGACGACCAGCCGCCGGCGCCGACTCGGCCCGCCGCCACTCCGACCCCGCGGCCCATGCCGTCCACCCCTGCCCCGGCTACGCCCCGGCCCACGGTGGTGGTGCCCAGGGAGGAACCGACCCGAGTTCCCACCCCGAAGCCGTTGCAAGAGAAGGTGGAGGGCTTCTGGGTTCAGGTGCTGGCCTCATCCAAGGAGGCGTCCATCGCCGACGCCAGGGCCAAGCTCGGCGGTCAGGGCTTCGACGCGGAGCATCAGAAGGTGGTTCGCACCGAGGTCGCCGGTGGAGCTATCCTGTACAAGCTGCGCGTCGGGCCACTGCCGGACCGGGCCTCGGCCGACCGGGTGCTGCAGCGCATGCGGTCCGCCGGGTTCCCCGACGCCTGGGTGGTCGCGCCGAACTGAGGCGGAGTCCATGAGCTTCGGTGGAAGGGCTCCGTCGCCGATCCTCCCCGAGTGGATCAGGGCGCGCAAGATGCAGCTCGGCGAGCTGCACGAGATCAAGAAACGCATGCGCGCCGGCGGGTTGCACACGGTTTGCGAAGAGGCGCGGTGCCCCAACCGCACCGAGTGCTTCGCCCACGGCACCGCAACCTTCCTCATCAACGGCCGCGTCTGCACCCGCAACTGCTCCTACTGCTCCATCGCCCACGGGCGGCCGCAGCCGGTGGACCCCGACGAGCCGAGGCAGCTCGCCGAAGCGGCCCGGCGAATGGGCCTCGAGCACGTGGTCATCACCGCCGTCGATCGCGACGACCTGCCCGACGGCGGCGCCACGGGTTTTGTCGAGGCCATCGCCGCGTTGCGCGGGCTCGACACACCGCCCGCCATCGAGGTGCTCACCCCCGACTTCCGGGGCGACCTGGCGCAGGTGGACCGCATCATCGACGCCGGACCAGAGGTTTACAACCACAACGTGGAAACCGTCCCGCGGCTGTATCGCGAGGTGCGCCGCTCCGGCCGCTACGAGTGGGCGCTGGAGGTGCTCCGGAGAGTGGCCGACACCGGCGGCGACATGGTTCCCAAATCCGGCCTCATGGTCGGGCTCGGTGAAACCAAGGACGAGATGGCAGAGGTTCTCCGGGACCTCGCGGACGCCGGCTGCCGGGTGGTCACCATCGGCCAGTACCTTCAACCGACGGGTGAGCAGGTGAAGGTCGCGCGCTACTGGACCCCCGAGGAGTTCGCCGAGCTCGAGGCCGTCGGCGTCGAACTGGGGCTCGAGGTCTTCGCCGGCCCCTTCGTCCGCTCGAGCTATCGCGCGGAGGAGGCGTTCCTCCGGGTCAGCGGGAGCTGATATCAGGGACCACCGGTTCGTGAGTACGAATCGGGTGCGCGATACGGGTGCCTGGCTCCAACTTTGTTCGCCGCGAACAAAGTTGCGTGCCTGTGCACCCTTGCTATCGCGTTTCGGGAGCGGATCGCACCGCTATACTCCCCAAGATGCACGACGGATTCTTCATCACCTTCGAGGGGGGCGAGGGCACGGGCAAGACCACGCAGCTCCGGATGCTCGCCGAGCATCTCGAAGCGAAGGGTCGCACGGTGGTCGTGACCCGCGAGCCCGGAGGCACCCCGGTGGCCGAGGCGGCGCGGGCGGTGCTGCTGGATCCGGCCCTCGAGCCCGATGGGCTCTCGGAGCTCTTCCTCCTCGAGGCGGCGCGCCGCGACCACGTCCAACGGATCGTGCTGCCCGCCCTCGATCGGGGTGAGATCGTGATCTCGGATCGCTACGCCGACTCGTCGACGGTGTATCAGGGCATGGTCCGCGGCCTCGGCGAGGAGCTGGTGATCCAGCTCAACCGGCTCGCCACCGGCGACCTCGATCCCGACCTGACGGTGGTCTTCGATCTCGATCCCGAACTCGGCGTCGGCCGAGCCAGGTCCAGGAACGCCGAGGGCGACGGCGCTGAGAGCCGGCTCGACGACGAGCCCGCGGAGTTTCACCGCCGGGTGCGGGAGGGCTTCCTCCGGCTCGCCGAGCTGCACCCGGAGCGGGTGCGGGTCGTTGATGCGAGCGGGGAGCCGGGCGCGGTTTTCGCGCGGCTGCTGGATGAGCTGCCGGAGGATCTTCGGTGAGCGAGAAAGCCCCCACCTGGTGGTCCAAGAAGGTCCTCGACCGCTCGCGCTGGGGAGCCTCGGTGGAGCCGGTGCTGCGCCGCATCGCCACCGCGTGCGACCGCGGCCTCTTTCCCCACGCGCTGCTGCTCGTCGGACCACGCGGACTGGGCCGCGAGCTGGCGGCGGTGGAGGCGGCGGCCATGCTCACCTGTGAGGATGCGGCCGAGCCGTGGAGCGTGAGCCCGGGCGCCGATCGGGTGCGCAACGGAACCCACCCGGACGTCGTTGCCGTGATGCCCGAGGGCAAGAAAGGGATCATCAAGATCGACCCCGTTCGGGAGAGCCTGGTCAACGTCGTCGAGGCGCGGCCCTACGAAGGCCTGCGGCGGGTGTGGATCTTCGACGCCGCCGAGGGGGAGACCCTGCACGGACCGACGGCGAGCGCGATACTGAAGACCCTCGAGGAGCCGCCGGCCCACGCCGTTTTCATCCTGTTGGCCGCGAACCCCTCGGCGGTGCTGCCGACCATCCGGTCGCGCTGCCAGCAGCTCAGCCTACCGGGTGCAGCCGCGGCGGTGGCGCCGGACGACACCTCGGTGCCGCCCGAGCTCGCGGGAGCGGTGCTTGCCGGGATCGATGTGGGCGCCGCTCTGGCCGAGACCCGTGCCGCGCTGGAGGCCGCCGGATCGGGGGAGTCGCGCCACCTGCTGCGACTGCCCTACCTGCTCGGCGACACGGTCAACCCGTTCGAGATCGTGGCCTCGGCGGCGTCGGGAATGGCGGCGGAGATCGAGGAGAGCGACGTCGCCGAAGGTCTCGTGCGCCTCGCCGCCGATGTGCTTGCCGCCGAGCGCCGCTGTCGTGCCCTGAACCTCAACGTCCACCGGCAGCTGGTGGCCTGCCTGCTGCGCTGGCATCAGGCACGTTGAGAGTTACGGGTTAAGAGTAAAGGGTTAAGGGTTAAGAGTTGAGGGTAAAGGGTAAGGGGTTACTGGGTTTCCGGAAGGCGAGGGGAGTTGATGGCAGTTGACCGCTTGGTTCGGCGAATCGGATTTCCGGAAACGCTGCCCGCAACAGGTCAGACTCGCCCCCTCTTAACTCTTAACCCTTAACCCCCAACTCCCAACCCCTCACCATTCTGATCCTCGAATCGACGTACAATACCCGCCGTTGCGCACATGAGGAGCTCCCATGCCTGAAACCACCCTGCCCTGGATTCTCTTTGTCGCCTACGCCGTCGCCATCGTCGGGCTCGCCGTGTGGAACCGCCGCAAGGCGGCGAGCATGCAGGGCTTCGCGGTGGGCAGCCGGAGCGTGCCGCCGTTCTTCGTCGGGCTCTCGCTCGCCGCCAACATGACTTCGGTGGCGACCTTCGTCATCAACCCCGGCCTCATCCACGCCTACGGCTGGTCGGGGATCGTCGGCTACGGTTTCGCGGCCCCGTTGGGGATCTTCCTGGCCCTCATCGTCACCACCAAGAAGTTTCGCCGAATCGGCGACGAGTTCACGGTGCTGACGGTGCCCCAGTGGCTCGGCGACCGCTACGGCGACCGCCGCCTGACCGTGCTCTTCGCCGTCGCCAGCCTGTTGCAGGTGACCTTTCTCGTGCTCATCGTCACCGCCCTCGTCCTGGTGCTCATGACCGTGCTGCAGATCTCCATGTGGACCGCCATCGCCATCGTGGTGGTGCTCGCCTTCACCTCGATCCTGCTCGGCGGCGCCAGCCTGCACGTGGTCTCCAACAGCGTTCAAGCCATGACCATGCTGGCGGTGGCGGTGCTGCTGGTGGCGTCGGGGGTCGAGATCTTCTCCGGCGGGCTCGGGTCCTTCTTCCAGCGGCTGGACGCCGTGGCGCCGTTCTACGGCAGCGTGACCAATCCGGACAGTCTGCTCTTCCGCGACCTCTTCGAGGTGGTGGTGGCCAACTTCGTTATCGGCGTGGCGATCATCATGCAGCCGCACATCATCTCCAAGTCGCTCTACCTGCGCACCGAGCGCGACGTCAATGTCTACCTGGTGACCGCCATGGTGGCGGGCACCGTCTTCACCTCCGTCCTGGTGGTGGGGCTTTACGCCCGTGTCGCCATGGGCGCCGACTTCGCGCCCGACCAGGTGGTGCCGAGCTACATCGCGACCTCGTTCTCGCCGGGACTCACCGCCCTGGTCATGCTCGGGCTGCTGGCGGCCGGGTTCTCCACGCTGGAGGGCATCATCCTCGCCCTGTCGACGATCTTCGCCAACGACCTGTGGGCCAACGTCGCCCGCGCGACGGGGATGGACGAAGAAGACGTCCGCAGACGGCTGCTCGGAGTCGGCCGGATCTTCCTCGTCGCACTGGCCCCGGTGACCGCCATCCTGGCCTGGCGGCAGATCGTTTCGCCGTCACTTTCGGTGGCGATCTTCGCCCAGAACGGTGTCTACGGGCTTTTCGCCGCCACCTTCGCGCCGGTGGTCTTCGGGCTGTTCTCCAAGCGGGCCACCGCCGGGCTCGCAGCGACCGCTGCGGTTGCCGCGTTGGTGGTTCACTTCGGGATGTACTACGGCGGGATCACCCACTACCACAACAATCCGGCCGTCCCGGCCACCTTCGCCCTCATCGTGAGCACCGCGATCATGGCGGTGGGTGTCACGCTGCGGAGTCGACAGCCGACAGTCGACAGGTAACAGTACCGCCGCAGTCCTTCGCGTTCCGGGTCGGAGGGATGGGTGCCTGGCTCCAACTTTGTTCGCCGCGAACAAAGTTGTGTGCCTGGCTCCCCCTCGGGCGTTGAAGGGGGCGTGATCGGAATGCCGGTTCGTATTGGAGGAGTTAGACTTGGCACGAGCCTCGCAAGGTTTTGAGGGACGGGAGCAGTCATGAGGAGCGGTCGGCCACATCTCATTCTTGTATTCGCGTTGGTGGTGACGTTCGCCCTGCCGGCGGCGGCGGGCTCCGACCGCATCGTCGCTGTCGGCGACGTTCACGGCAACTTTGACGGCCTGACCGCGATCCTGCAGGAGGCCGGGCTCATCGACGAGAAGCTGCGCTGGGCCGGGGGCGACGCCACCTACATTCAGATGGGTGACATCTACGATCGCGGGCTTCTGGTGCGGGAGTCTCTCGATCTGATCATGCGGCTCCAGGACGAGGCGCGTGCCGCGGGCGGCCGGGTGGAGTGCATCCTCGGCAATCACGAGACCATGAACCTCATGGGCTTTTATCGGGACGCCAACCCCGATGTCTACGCCAGCTTCGCGGACGCCAAGTCCGAGAAGCGGCGGCGGAAGCTGTGGAACGCAGTGAAGCGCTACCGAGACCTTTTCGGCCGGCCCATCGATGATGCGGCCGAGGAGGCCTGGAAGACCGAGCACCCCCTGGGTTGGATCGAGTACGTGGAGTCGCTGCTGCCCAAGGGCCGATACGGCCGCTGGCTGCGGGAGCGGCCGGTGGCGGTGCTCATGGGCGACACTCTGTTCATCCACGGCGGTGTCTGTCCACAGGTCGCCGGAATGAGTGTGGACGAGATCAACGACACCGTCGCCGACGAGCTCCGGGTCTACGACCGGGTGCGGCTCTACCTGGTGGGCAAGAGCATCGTGCCGCCCACCGCCGGCCTCGAAGAGGTCGTGCAGGGGGTTCGCGCCGTCTTGTTCGAGGCCGAGAAGGAGGACTCCACCGACCTCGTCCGCCGCCACGCCGATCAGGTTCGCGAGCTCGCCGACATCGACAGCTGGTTGATCATGTCCCCGGAGGGTCCGCTGTGGTTCCGGGGCGCGGTCAGGTGGGACGAGACCGAGCGGGGCGCCGAGATGAAGGCGCTGATCAACGGCGCAGGCGCTCGAACCATGGTGGTCGCCCACACCCCCGACAAGGAGGGGATGATCCGCACCCGTTTCGACGGCAGCGTCTTTCTCATCGATACGGGGATGCTCTCCACCTACTACGGCGGTGGCCGCGCGTCGGCTCTCGAGATCGCCGACGGCGTCTTCACCGCCTTCTACCTCGGCGGCGAGCGTGAGGTGCTGCGCGGCGGCGAGGTCCTCGACAAGGCGGCGGAGCTGGTGCCCTCCTTCGACACTCCGGCAGAAACGACGGCAGTCGCCCGCTGACCGTCCCGCCTCCATGACCGCACAACTTACGCACCTTTTCAGCATGACATTTCTGACTCCAAGACCTATGTTGAGAAAAATACATAAGGTCGAAAGGAGTGGTTCATGCGGACTGGAAGGATCGTGCTGTGGGTGATCGTGTGCCTCGGAGTTCCGTGGATGGCAGGGGCGCAGACCGAGTGGGTGGACGACCCGGCGAACCCGGTCCTCGGGCCGGGCAGCGGCTGGGACGCCTGGAGCTACGTCAACGAGGTGGTGCTGGTCGACGGGACGTACCATCTCTTTTACATGGGTCAACCGGAGGGTTCACCGTTGACCCTATATTGGGACATCGGACACGCGACGTCGCCTGACGGCAGCAACTGGACCCGGGATCCGGCGAACCCGGTCCTCGTGCGGGACGCCGGGGAGTGGGACAGTGACTCGGCGGCCTTTCCGGCCGTCATCCACGACGGAACCGAGTTCCGGATGTGGTACGTCGGCACCGCCGGCGAGGTCGAAGCCGTGGGCTACGCGACCTCGCCGGACGGGACGACCTGGACCAAGCACGAGGGCAATCCCGTCATGAGCTCCGGCCCGGCAGGGTCTTTCGACGACAGAAGTGTGTGGCCCGGCACCGTGCTCTTCGACGGCGACACCTACCGCATGTGGTACACGGGCGAGCGGGACATCGATGGTTACGACTGGACGATCGGTTATGCCGAGTCCGACGACGGATTGAGCTGGACCCGGCGCCCCGAGCCGGTGCTCGTGCCCGATCCGGCGTGGAACGACTTCATCGTCTACGCCCCGGCGGTTGTCTACGACGGCTCGGTCTACCGCATGTGGTACGCCGCCAACAATCGATCATTTCTTTCAATCGGTTACGCGGTCTCGAACGATGGCATCGAGTGGACCCACTACTGGGACAATCCGGTCATCAACCGGAGCGAAATGTTCGACGTGTCGGCCGTGATTTACGACGAGTCCATCGGGAGCTACCGCTTGTGGGCGACGGGTATCTCTGAAGAGGTCTTCGCTTTCACCTCGGACTGCTGCGACACGATTTTTCCGTCGATCATCCCGGCGGCGGCGTATGCCGCGGGCGCCGAGGGCTCGTTCTACGAGACCGATCTCGATTTGAGCAATGCCGGGTCCAGCGACGTCGAGTATCGGTTCTCATGGCTGCCGCGCGGCGAGAGCAACAAGGACCCCGTGCAGTCCGAGCTCTTCACCCTCGGCTCCGGTCAGAGCGTGCGCTACGCCAACGTGCTCGCC
>JAZBOQ010000213.1:0-26315 GCA_036351195.1 Thermoanaerobaculales bacterium
ACGATCAGCAGCTCGATGAGAGTGAAACCTTTTTGTCTGCGCATTGCAGTCCTCCTTTTCAATCTGCTCGCTAAACAAGCAAGGACCATGCCAGGCGATTATTGGGGGTTTTTCGAGGAATAGTGACGCTCCACGTCACTCAGCGGCCAGGAGCCTGCCGCCAACAGTCACTCTTTCGGCCCCCCGGTCCGGCTCCAGTGGTGCGGCGGGTTCCACACGCCCGGCCACTGCGAGCCGGCGGTGACCGTCAGAGCAAGAGCGCCGCACCAGTAGTCGTAGGCCTTGCCGTTCCTCGAGTGGACCGCCACGTCTACGTGATAGCTCCCCGGCGCAAGATCCAGGGAGGGGTACGAGCATCGGAACTCCGCCTCGCCCTCGGGCTGCTCCATCTCGTGGGCGTCGAGGTCGGTGTTGTGCCCGGCAACCAGAACCTCGTCATCGGTGGTCCACGCCACGCCGACGACGAAGTCCTCCACCGCCCGCTCGGCCCGGGTCCGAACCCTGAGCGAGCACGGGGTCCCGGTGGGAACCAGCCGCGTCGGTCCGGCGGCCGTCTCGAGCTCCACGGAGAGGATCTCGACCTCGCCGGAGCCCCAACGCTTCCCCTCCTCCACCACCCGGACCTTCGGGCCCTGTTTCCCGGTGGGCCGGACCGTTCCGCCGGCGACATCCTCGCGGTAGCGGTCGATCACCTCGATCACGTCCCCTTCGCTGCGGATCTTCCCGCCGCGGAGGTAGACCGCACGGTCGGCGAACGCCTCCACCAGGTCGAGATCGTGGGAGACGAGGACCATGGTGACCCCGGCCTGCCGCATCCTGGCCAGCCGGTCGAGGCACCGGCGGGTGAAGGCTTCGTCGCCCACCGACAGCACCTCGTCGATGAGCAGCACGTCGGGCTCCACCGCCACCGCCACGGCGAAGCCGAGTCTCACGTACATCCCCGAGGAGTAGGTCTTGACCGGCTGGTCGATGAAGTCGCCGATGCCGGCGAACTCGAGGATCTCGGGAAGCCGCCGTTCCACCTCGCGGCGGTCCAGCCCGAGGAGCATCCCGTTGATGAGCACGTTCTCGCGGCCCGTGATCTCGGGGTGGAAACCGGCGCCGAGCTCGATCAGAGCGGTGACGCGGCCATCGACCTCCACCGTGCCCTCGGTCGGCCTCAGAATGCCACCGGCGAGCTTGAGCAGGGTGGACTTGCCCGAGCCGTTGGGGCCGATGAGCGCCACCGCCTCGCCCGGGCGGATATCGAGATCGACGCCGTCGAGGGCGATGTGGGCCTCTGCCGTCGGCCGCCGACGGCGACGCCACCAGCCGCCGAGCAGCGCGCCCTTGACGGACTCGTTCCGCACCCGTGAACCCCGCCACCGGTAGACCTTGCGAACATCGGTAAAGCGAAGGCGGCCCTTCACACCGACTCCACCAGGGTGTCGCGGAAACGGCTGAAAATCACCGCGCCGAGCAACCACCCGGCAACGCCCACCGCCGCCGACGTCACCCAGAGCCGCGGCTCCGGAATCACTCCCGTGAACGCGAGGTCGCGATACAGCTCCACCGGGGCGGCCAACGGGTTCACCCGCAGAATGCGCTCGAGCCATGACGGTACGTCAAGCCCGTCGAGGCTGTAGATGATGGGCGAGGAGAAGAACAGCAGATTGAGCAGGTGGCCCACCAGGTCTCGCAGATCGCGAAACTTGACCGACAGGGCCGACACTCCCAGTGAGGCGCCGCCCGCCAGCAGCAGCCACGGAACGAGGGCCACCGGCAACAGCCACACGGTCAGAGGGAACGGGTGCCAGCCGGCGAGCCAGGCGACCACGAGGGCGGCCATGAGCACCGGGAGGGCCAGCAGGTGGTGGACGAAGTGCGACACCACGGTCACTGCGGGGAAGATCTCCGGCGGGCACATGACCTTGGCGAGCAGCGGCCCGTTGTCGATGAGCGTCACCGAGGCGTCGAGGACGGTGCCCGAGAAGAAGAGCCACGGCAGCAGGCCGCTGAAGAGGAAGAGCGGGTACGGGTCGCCGCCGGGGAAGCGCGGGTTGAAGATGTAGGTGAAGACCACGGCGTAGACGAAGAGGAGCAGCAGCGGGTTGAGCAGCGACCACAGAAAACCGAGCACCGACGCCCGGTAGCGGGCGTTGAGCTCGCGGCGCACCAGGACCGCCACCAGCGCCCGCTGGCGCCAGAGCAGACGCACGAGGGCCATCGGTGCTCAGTTCCCCCCGGTGACCAGGAGGTCCTGCACCTCACGAAGGATCCGTTCGCGCTCCACCTTGATGTAGCGCTGGTAGCTCACCACCTGGGTATCCTTGACGATGAACATCTTGGGGTAGTGCTTGACGTCTCCGTAGTCGTCGAAGAGGATCGGCCCGGTCACCCCCATGAGCTCGTTCATCCCGAAGTGGAAGGCCTTGCGGATCCCGTTGGTCTCCGGCGGGTCGGCGATGGTCATGACCTGGATGGTCAACCACATGGCGTCGTACCCGTGTGCGGCGAAGACATCCGGCGCTTTGCCCAGGGAGTCCATGTAGCGGTTGACGAAGCTCAGCACCGGCTCCTTGTCGGAAGTCCGGTCGAAGGGGGGCAGCGGGAAGAGAATCCCCTCCGCCAGAGGGCCGGCCTCGGCGAGAACCCGGTCGGAGAAGAACGCCGAGGTGGTGACGATCTTGCCGCCGTAGCCGTTCTCCCGGAGATGGGTGACCACCTCGAGGATCTGGGGCGCATAGCCGATGATGTAGACCGCACCGACGCCGCTGCCGGGCAGCACGTCGTCCGACGTCGCCCGCCAGTTGGAGTCCTTGAGATCGATCCGGGAGATGATTTCGCCGCCGAGGGTGTCGGCGAACTGTTGGGTGAACTCGGGTTCGATGCCGGTGGCGTAGTCGTCTGCGCCGCTGTAGACCACGGTGCGGGTCTGGCCCAACCGATCGAACATGAACCGGGCGGCGGTGTGACCCTCGAGCTCATCGGAAGGGAAGAGCCGGAAAAAAAGCTTGGACTGTTTGCTGATGCCGGGGACCGAGGCTGTCGGGGAAAGGCAGACCACACCGAGGTCGTCGAGGACCTGGACCAGGGCCCGCGCCTCGGAGCTGGTGGCGCCGCCGATGATCATCTTGACGCTTCGTTCGTCGACCAACCGGCGCAGCTCGCTGACGGCGCGCTCGGGGTCCGACTGGGTGTCCACCCACACGACCTCGAAACCCACAGGGAGCTCCTCACGGTCCCGGGCATCGCTGATCGCGAGCCGGACGCCGCTTTCGATGGACTCGCCGTAGGTTCCCGCCTCACCGGTGGACGGCAGCAGCACTCCAACCACCGGCTTGCCTCCGCACCCCACGGACAGCACCGAAAGCAGTGCGAGAGCGCCCACACACAGGCCGAATCGCCGGAACATGATGCCACCTCCAATAAACGGCCTCAGCCTACCACAGACAACGCCCACGACCGGCCTCTTCCAGGGCTCTCGTCTACCGAACTCATTCCCTTGAATATGAGTTACTTACCGCCACGCCTGTCGGTAACCAGAGCATTGAAAACAGCCCTGCGGTCGAGCCCGAGTTCGGCGGCGGTGGCCTTGATGGCTTCTTTCCTCGACAGTCCTGAGGCGATCGCTGTCGCGTAAAGCTCGCGAATCGTCTCCGGTCCCGCCGCCCCGTCGCATCCCGGAGCGTCTCCGGGACCCACAACCACAACGTACTCACCCCGCGGCCGCTGCACCTCTCGACCTGCCGCGAGCTCGCCGAGAGTGGCGAACTGTGCCCGCTCGTGGACCTTGCTGAGCTCGGCAAGCAGGGTGGCGGGCCGATCGGGCCCGAAACCTGCTCGGAGATCCTCCAGCTCATCCTTCAACCGGTGCGGCGACAGCAGGATCACCACGGTCCAGGGCAGCCCGGCGAGCTCCCTCACCCGCTTCCGCCTGGCTCCCGGCTTCGGCGGCAGGAACCCCACCAACGTCGCCGGCAGCGGCGGTTGACCCGACGCGGCAAGCGCGGCCGTGAACGACGACGGGCCCGGCACGCTGGCCACCCGAAGCCCCTCCCTGCGCACCTGCCGCACCAGCACGAACCCGGGATCGGAGAGCACCGGGGTGCCCGCATCGCTCACCAGCGCCACCGAGGCGCCGCGGTGCAGCGCGGCCAGGGACTCGGAGAGACGATCGGCCTCGTTGTGCTCGTGAAAGCTGCGGACCCTGCCCCCTCCGGACACACCGGCGTGTTCCAGGAGGCGGCCGACCCGGCGCGTGTCCTCGGCGAGAATCAACTCGACGCCGTCGAGGACCTCCCGGGCCCGCGGCGCGAAATCGCCGAGGGTGCCGATGGGAGTGGCGACGATCCAGAGGATTCCGGTTCGGGGAGCTTCGTCGGTGGGCGACACGTTGCTATGATAGCAGGGTGAAGCACCTGCTCTTCTCACTCATCTTACTGATTCCCGGCTGTTTGACCACCGCAGACGAGGGTGAGTGGACGCCTGTGGAAACGGTTGTCGCGGTCGTCGACCGAACACCCCTGCTGGCCAGCGACATCGATCTCGCCCAACGCCTCCGCCTCGTCCAACGACCGGTCGACAGCGACGAAGCCGCTTTCCGCTCGTCGTTGCTCGATGCCCGCATTCGCCTCGAGGTGCAGTTCCGCGACCTCGAATCCTCGGGGGTGCTCTATCGCCTGGATCTCGATGTGCGCGCCGCCAAACGCGATCTTCTGGAATCCGTCGGCGGGATGAGCGCCGTCGGGTCCGAGCTTGCCGAATCCGGCCTCGATGAAACCGACGTCGACGAGCTCGCCTTGCGAATCTGCGCGGTGAATGCCTATGCCGAACAGCGCCTTCGGCCCCGGATCAGCGTCAGCCTGGCCGAGATCGAGATGGCCTATCGGGAGCTCGCCGCGACGATCGAGTCGGCGGGAGAGGAGGCGCCCCCGCTCACCGCCGTCCACGAGCAGCTCCACCGGCTGGTGGCCGAACGCAAGCTCAACGACGAGATCGAGGGCTGGGCGGAACGCGCTCTTGCGGAGCGCGAGGTCACCCGGTTCACTCGCTGAAGAATCCGCCGGCGAGCTCCGCATACATGTCGTCAGACGCCAACACCGCCTCGGTGTAGCCCCGGGTCACCGAGAAGCTGATCCCCGCCAGGTACCTCTCCTCTGTGCACCCGTCACCACACTGGTCGAGCCACAGGCGCGCCTGTGCCTCTCCCGCGTTGTAGGCCGCCATCACCGCCGCCCGGTTCCCGTCGAAAACGCCCAACAGGCGGGCGAGCTCCGCCGCACCGAGATCGAGGCTGATGAACGGTTCGAAGAGATCGTCGGGCTGGATCTCCGGCCGGCCGTTGGCGGACGCCGTGGCGCCGGCGGTGGCCGGCATGAGCTGCATCAGACCGCGGGCACCGACCTTCGAGACGACCGTCGGTTTCCACCGCGACTCTTCGCGGGCGACCCCCGCCAGCAGGGTCCAGTCGAGACCGTGCCGGTCGGCTGCTTTCCGCACCAGGTCCTTGTCGGGCAGAGGGTACAACGCCCGCCGCATGTCGAGGGGGAGCCCCCTGGGCATCAACAGGGACGACGCCTGCCAGCGGGCTGCATCGGCAGCGCTGATGGCCAGCCAAGGCCGACCGAGCTCGAGCTCGGCGCCGGCGGTCCACCGGGTCGCCGCCGGCGACTGGCGGGGCAGGCCCGCCGGGTCCCAGCGCAACGCCGAGGTTTTCAAGCCCAGCGACCACAGACGCGCCGCGACGCCCGCCGGGAAGGCGGGGCTCTCGAGGGCCGGTGACAGCCCGACGTCGGCCTCGGCCAGCTTTCGGACGTACTCCAGGACCTCGTCGTTGATCTCAAGCTTCATGGACGTGGCCATCGCCCGCCGCCGGGTCTTCACCGACGGGTCGTTGAAGGTCCGGTCCTGGGCCCGGCGCCACTCGGCGACCACCTTTACCGGAAGGCCCCGCACCACCTCGCGCGCTCGCCCCGCCCAGTAGTCGTCGAGACCCGCGGCCCCTTTGTCGAGGGTCCGCATGGCCGCTCCGGCGTCGCCGCCGGCCGCTTCGAGACCGGCCAGAAACACCACTGAGGGACCCCGCCACGGATCCCTCGAGACCCTCGAAAAGTGGCGCCGAGCGGCGTCCTCGTCTCCCTTACGAAGCTCGTACAGCCCGAGCATGAGCTCGCCGCGGGCCCGATTGGTCCGCGAGCGAAGACGGGACAGGCCGGCCTTCGCCAGATCGGGCTCGTCGCGCCGCAGCCGCAGCCGGGCGAGAAAGAGGCGGCGATCGTCGGTGGTGCGCAATCGCACCGCCCGTTGCGCCGCCGCCACCGCCTGATCGAGATCCCCCGCGAGCTCGTACGTCCTGCCGAGATGGACCTCCAGCCCGGCGCGCCGCTCACCGGCCGAGGTGCGGGAGATCGCTTTGCGGTACCACGCCGCCGCGGCGGGCCAGTCCTCTCTGCGAAACGCGCACCGGCCGCGCAGGTAGGCCACCTCGTCCCGGGGCACCCGACTGTGCGAGACACCGTCAAGCGCTTCCAGCAGCGGCGCCGCACGATTGTAGAGTCCGTGCCGGTAGAAGGTCTGCGCCACTCTCCATCGGTCCACCGGGTCGAGGGCTCCTCCAGCCGCCAGTTCCTCGGCGGCGGCGAGGGCTTCGAGATCCCGGGTGGACGACGCCAGAAGCCGGCTCAAGCGGTGGCGGTCGACGGGCCGGGTGGTGACGGCGAGGGCGAGCTCGACCCCGCGTCTCGAGCCGTGGCGGACCGACGGCAGCATTTTTTCGAGCCGGGCCCGAAGGCCGTCGCCGACTCCCGCCCGGACTGCCGCCCCGGCGATCTCGAGCGCCGCCACCCGCAGCTGCGTCGTCGGCGCATTTCGAAGCAGGTCGAGCACAAGATCGAGGGCCCGCTCGGGATCGGGTTCCAGCACCGCCTCGGCGAGCTCCACCCGGGCCACCGCATTCAGGTCGACGTCGCCCATTGCACTCTCGAGGAAGTGGATCTCAGCGAGTTCATCGCCGGCCAGCCGCGCCGCGTGGGCCGCGATGAGTGCTTCTTCGGGGCGCAGCGCCATCTGCGACTCCCGCCGCGTGGCCACCGTCAGCACCTGGTCCCATCTCGCCGCGAGAGCGTGACTCTCGAGCCCGAGGCCCTCGCCGGCGGCCGCCGGTTGAACCGCCATCATGAACATGAAAAACCAGATCACCATCGTCTCTTCACACCAACCTCCTCGTCGGGGTCGCGGCTCGTTCGCCAATGCGGGTCTTGCTCGAAGACCCATTCTATGGATAATGCGTTGTTGCGGCATGCATTCCGGCCGCCGCGTCCACCGACCACCGAATCGTCCCCGGAGGCCCAGCAACATGACCACCGAACACGTCAACGTCCTCATCATCGGCTCCGGTCCGGCGGGCCTCACCGCCGCTCTCTACACCGCCCGTGCGGATCTCGCGCCACTGCTCATCGAGGGCATGCAGCCCGGCGGCCAGCTGACCATCACCACCGAGGTGGAGAACTACCCCGGCTTCCCTGAAGGCATCCTCGGGCCCGAGCTCATGGACCGCACCAAGAAACAGGTCGAACGCTTCGGAACCCGTTTTATCTTCGATCAGATCACCGCGGTCGAGCTCGACAACCGGCCTTTCAAGGTGACGACGGCTTCATCGGGCGAGCTCACCTGCGACGCCCTCATCATCGCAACCGGGGCCACCGCGCGGCTTCTCGGCCTGCCGTCGGAGTCCGAGCTCATGGGCTTCGGGGTGTCGGCGTGCGCCACCTGCGACGGCTTCTTCTTCCGCGACAAGGAGGTCGTGGTTGTCGGCGGCGGCGACACCGCCATGGAAGAGGCCCAGTTCCTCTCCAAGTTCGCCACCAAGGTCACCGTCGTCCACCGCCGGGACGAGCTCCGCGCGTCGAAAATCATGCAGCAGCGCGCCATGGACAATCCCAAGGTGGACTTCGCCTGGAACTCGGTGGTCACCGAGATCCTCGGCACCCAGGACGACGGCGTCACCGGCGTGATCCTCGAGGACACCCAAACCGGAGAGACCCGCGAGTTCCCCACCCAGGGGGTGTTCATGGCCATCGGCCACCGGCCCAACACCGAGGTCTTCGCCGGCAAGGTCGAGATGGACGGGGAGGGCTACATCCGAACCGTGCCCGGAACCACCAAGACCTCCGTCGAGGGCGTCTGGGCCTGCGGCGACGTTCAGGACAAGGTCTACCGTCAGGCGATCACCGCCGCCGGCTCCGGCTGCATGGCCGCCATCGAGGCCGAGCGGTGGCTCGCCGAACATGGCATCGAATAACTTCGCCCGGATCGCTGTTTCCCGTGCGGAGATCGGATTGCGGGCCGCGGTCGACTGGACCGCGGACCAGTGGAGGCACCAATGATTTCATTCACCGACACCGCCGTGGCCAAGGTCAAGGAGTTCGCCAACCAGAACCCCGATGCCGACGGCAAGAACCTCCGAATCTTCATCCAGGGGGCGGGCTGCTCCGGCTTCGCCTACGGCTTCACCTTCGACGAGGAGCGCGACGGCGACACCCTGGTGGAGAACGGCGACCTGACCGTGCTGGTGGACGCCAACTCGGCGCCCCATCTCACCGGAGCCTCGGTCGATTTCATCGACGACCAGCGCGGCACCGGCTTCATGGTCGACAACCCCAACCAACCCACAGGCGATGCCTGCGGCGTCGACGGCGGCTGCTCCAGCTGCGGTTGACCGCAAACGGATGAGACCCGGATCATGGACGTAGGAATCGACGCACGTCTTCTCGAGGTGGTCCGGCTCGGCCACCCGGTGCTGCGGAGCACCGCCGAGCCCGTACCCGAGGAGTGGTTCGCCACCGGCCGGCTCGACGAGCTCGGCCGGGACCTCGTCCGCACCATGCTCGAGGAGGACGGAGTGGGTCTGGCGGCGCCCCAGGTCGCCGAGGGCCTCCGGCTCTTCGCCTACTGGCTTCCCGGCCACGACGGGGCCGCCGAGATCGAGCCCACCATCGTCGTCAACCCCGAGCTGAAGATTGTCGATCCGGAGCTCGTCGAGGCCTGGGAGGGATGTCTCTCCATCCCTGGCCTCCGTGGTCTGGTGCCCCGGCACCGCCGCATCAAGATCAAGGGACGCACCGTCGCCGGTGAGGGCCTGAGCTTCACCGCCGACGGCTTCCACGCCCGCGTCATTCAGCACGAGTTCGACCACCTCGACGGGGTGGTTTTCCTCGACCGCATGACCTCGCCGGCCTCCCTCGCCTACGAGGACGAGTGGGAGCGATTCGTCCTCGCCGAGCCCGAGGCCTGACGCCGGACGATGACGGCCCCTGCGCCGAACCCCACAGTTCTCCGCACCACCGAATCTGATCGTCCGAGCCGAGCCCGGGTCCCACCCGGGATCCTGGTGACCGCTGTTCTCTTCGGACTCGCTTGCGGCGCCTTCGAGATCACCAACACCTCCATCGGCTGGCACATCGCTTCGGGCCGGTGGATGCTCGAACACCGCCAAATCCTTGACCACGACCCGTTCAGCTTCACCTCCGGCGGCGCTGACTGGATCGATCACGAGTGGCTCTTCCAGATCATCGTCGCCGGCGTCTTCGACACCGGCGGAGCCCCGCTCCTGGTCGCCATGCGGATGCTCCTCGTCGCCCTTCTGACGGTCCTCCTGCTCCGGATCTCCGTCTCGTCCGGACTCGATCCCCCGGTCGCCCTGGTTCTCGCCGCCCTCTGCATCCTCGGGGCCCGGCCCCGGTTCTTCGTCCGTCCCGAGCTCTTCACCCTCGTCCTGCTCCCTCTGTCTCTCTGGCTCTTCGCCGACCGTCGCGGTCGGCGTTGGTGGCCCCTGCCGTTGATCGTCGTCATCGCTCTCGGCGCCAATCTGCACGGAGCGATTCTGGTCGCGCCGGTCCTCATCTCGGCCTGGTTCACCGGAGAGCTCCTCGATCAGCTCATCGGTCGTCAGGCGGACCGGCGGCATCTCATTTCCGGCGCCGCCGGGGTCGCCGCGGCCTTTGCGGCTCCGCTGCTCAACCCCCACGGCGCGTCGATCTGGACCGTTCCGTTCACCCTCGCCGACATGGTGCGGATGCCGCACATTCCCAACCCCGAGTGGATCTCGCCGACGCTCGCCAAAGCCCCGTGGTTCTTCCTCGCCGTCGCCATCGCGGCGGCGCTGCTCGCCGTCGGCAGCCGCTCACCCCGACACTGGCTCACGGCGACGGCAGCCGCCGCCCTGGCTTTCAGGCACATTCGCAACATCGGGCTGTTCTTCGTATTGCTGCCCCAGACGGTGGCGCCGTCCATGGCCCGATGGCCGGTCTTCGCCCCCGGCGACGACACCGACCGTTCGCTCCGACGACGCCGATCCACCCTGTGTATGGTCCTGGTCGTCGTGCTCGCCCTCGCGGCCGTCCTCCGCCCGTGGCCGCAGGCGGGACTCACGTTCGCCGACCGCTGGTATCCCGATCGTGCCTGGCGGTTCCTCGAGGCGCACGGGCTGAGCGGGAGGCCCCTTTACAACGATGTCCGGTTCGGCGGCTGGCTCGCGATGCACGCGTATCCGGGCCAGCGGATCTTCCTCGACGACCGCAACGAGATCCACGAGCCGTTGCTCAGAGAGATCTGGGAGATCTTCGCCGCCAGCGACGTCGAGGCCTGGAAGGCCCTCCTCGGGCGCTGGGACATCGACACGGTCCTGCTGCGCTACCACGAGCCCATCAGCGTTGCGACTCCGGACGGCCGCGACCTGGGCCGCAGAGGCTTTTCCACGCTGTGGTTCAGAGCGGACCGCTGGGCCCTGCTCTACTGGGACGACGCGGCCATGGTGCTGGTCCGACGAGAACGTGTCGCCGACGATCTACTGGCCCGGCGCGAGCTCCGCGTGTTCCGCCCCGACGACATCGAGCATGTGCTCGACCGGGCTCGACGTGACCCGCCCTTCAGATCGGCCGTTGCCGGCGAGCTGCAACGGGTCCTCGCCGATGATCCGCAGTGCTTCCGCGCTCTCACCCTCGCCAACGAGCTTGCCAGGCAGCACTGACGTCAGTCGAAGCGGACGCTGTCCTCACCCATGACCGTGCACGAGTCACCGAGAATCCGGTAGGGCCTGCCGAAGTGATCCGTGGGGGTCGACGGGAGAAGCCCGGAGCCCACCACCTCCTGCCAATCCTGCGGGCAGCGGCCGTGCCACAGCTTCCAGGAGGCGAGGATCGGGTTGAGGATCTCTTCGTCGCGGGCGGCGACGAGGCGGTAGATCTGCCTCTCGCTGGCCCGCCGGTCGTACTCCGTTTCGGCCTCGGCGAGCACCTCGTTCCAGTACGCGAGTGCGTCGTCGAGGGACCACCCTTCCTCGTCCTCGCTCCACCGCGCGACGAACCTCTTGAGGCGGTGGGGCGCCCCGGGCACCGCCAGAGCCGCGGAAAAGTACCTGATAGCCTCGCTCCGGTCCCGATATCGTGCGTACATATCCCACCCCGCGATCTCCGCGATCTCTGCGTTCGACGGCATCTTCCGCAGGGCCTTGTCATACAGGCGGATGACCGAGCGCTTGTGGGCCTCGGCGTCGGTGGTGGGGAGCTGCATGATGAGCGCCCCCACCCGGTAGGCGTCGTGGTACAGGGGATCGAGGTCGGTGATGAGATCGTAGACCGGCTCCAGGTAGAGGAACCGGTCGTGGGGCTTGAACTGACCGTAGTATTGAATGGACCACAGGTAGACGGCGTCGGCCACCAGCCCCGGGTTTCCGAGACTGGCCAGCCGCAGCATGGTGGCGCTGGGCAGGAACAACAGTCGGCGCCCCATGGGATCCTCCCGTTCCACACCCTGGAGGGCGTTTTCCGAGACGACAGCGATCGCGACAAGCACCGCCGCAGCGGCCAGCGCAGCGCCCCACCGTCTCACTGCAGGTCCTTTCGCTCGAAGCGCAGGCACGCCAGCAGCAGCACCAGCCCCGTGAAGGCGGCGCCGTAGATCAGGGCGAAGCCCACCGCTGCCGGTGGAATCGGCAGCTGATGGACCACCTCGGTCTTGAAGTTGAAGCGCTCCAGGTTCGGCACCAGGTAGTAGACCACCGACACCAGGCTGCGGCCCAACGATCCCGGCAGATGGCGGGTGAGGAGCCACAGGTCCTGGGACAGGTGGCCGACGATGAAGACGGCCAGGGTGAAGACCGACGCGAGGATCGGGCGGGTGAGCACCGAAAACAGGGCTGCAAAGGCCACCAGCAGGGACATCTCCAGCCCGATGAAGGCGGTGGCGATGATCAGCTTGGGGTCAAAGCCGCCGCCGTAGAGCCAGACGAAGAGCAGCAGGACCGAGGTCATCAACGCCAGGTTGACCAGCACCACGGCCACCAGGCCCGCGACCTTGCCCACCAGAAACTGCCACCGCCGGACCGGTTTGGCGAGGATGTAGTAGACGGTGCGGCTGTCCACCTCACGACTGATGAGCAGAACGCTCATCATCACGGCGATGAGCATGAGAAAGAACTGGATGCCGGCCAGGCCCACGTCCTTGATGATCTTCGCCTGGTCTCCCACGGTGAGAATGCCGAAGAGCTTGGAGCTTGCCAGCAGGGCCACCGCGAAACCCAGAAAGAGATAGAGAATCCTGTCGCGCAGGGCTTCGCGAAAGGTGTTGGCGGCGATGACGCGGATCACCCTCATGATGCCGCCTCCTCCTCGAACTGGCCCAGGAGCAGATCTTCGAGGGTGCTCCGCACCGGCGACAGGCCCACCAGGTGGGCGCCGGACTCGGCGAGCTCTCGGGTGAGTTCGTCGCGGCGAACAGCCTCGACCCTCACCCACGAGACGTCGCTGCTGCGGTGCGCCGACAGCACCGGAGTGGCCACCTCTCGGGGGTCGAGCCCCGTGAAGGTCACCTCGTAGCTCTCCGCCTCCCGCGCCAGCAGGTCCTTCACCGCTCCGACGCCACGAACTCTGCCGTCGATCACGGTGGCCACCCGGTCGCACACCGTCTCCACATCGGGAATGATGTGGCTCGAGAAGAAGACCGTCACTCCCGCCCGCTGCTGCTCCAGGATGATGTCCCGAACGTCGCGGCGGCCCACCGGGTCGAGACCGCTCATGGGCTCGTCGAGAATCAGGAGCTCGGGCTCGCCCAGGAGCGCCTGAGCGAGCGCGGTGCGCTGCAGCATGCCCTTGGAGAAGGTCTTCATCTTCTTGTCCGACCGGTCGGTCATGGAGACGCGGTCGAGCACCGAAGCCACCCGGTCGTCCACCTCGGCGGCGGCGACGCCGAGCAGATCGGCGGAGAAACGCAGGTACTCGCGGCCCGTCAGGTAGCTGTAGAGATACGGGCTCTCCGCCATGAACCCCACCCGTTTCTTGGCGGCGATGCTGTCGTGCGGATCGCCGCCGACGGTGATCACGCCCGCATCCGGCACGACCAGGCCCATGACCGCCTTGATGGTGGTGGTCTTGCCGGCGCCGTTGGGACCGAGAAAGCCGAAGATCTCCCCTCTTTCGACCTCCAGGTCGAGACCTTTGAGGACCTCGACCGGTTTCTCGAAGAGACCCGGGTGGAATGTCTTTTTCAGATTTTCAATCCGCAGATGAACGTCGGACATCTGACCTCCGGAGCCGGGGTGCCGGGCCTGCACGAGTATATCCGAGGGAAATGCCTGCCCGCGTCACACCTTTCCGGCCCCTTTCGTGGCATACTCGGAAGTCGAAAAAGGAGGGCAACCATGTCCGAGCTGTCTCCCCTCGACATTCTCGGCAAGAGATTCAACGTCAAGTTTCGCGGCTACCCGGCCAACGAGGTCCACGAGTACCTCACCGAGATCGCTGGCGCCATGGAAGGCCTCATGCGCGAACGGGGTGAACTGCGGCAGCAATGCCACCGCCTCGAGTCCGAGCTCGCGTCCTTTCGCGAACGCGAAAAGGCGCTGCACGAGGCCCTGGTGGCCGCCCAGCGCAGTGCCGAGTCCACCATCGAGTCGGCCCGGGACGAAGGCCAGCGGATCATCGAGGACGGCCACGGTCTCGCCGAACGCCTCGTGGAAGAGGCCAACGACCGGGCCCGCAAGATCGACAACGTGATCCAACAGCTGAGAGAACGCCGCCGGGAAACCCGGTCCGAGCTCATCCGCCTGGTGGAGATCCTCCAGGGCCTCATCGAGGACGACCGAGCCCGCGAGACCGAGGAGCGCACCACGCCGCAGCTCGCCGTCCTGCCGCCCCGCGCCGAAGGCGCCGAAGAGGGACAGGCATGAGCCTCCTGCTTCGGGGAGCGGGTCAGGTCGCCACGCCCGCAGGCTCCGTCGCCCGGCGCGGCGCTGATCTCGAGGCGCTGCAGGTCACCGACGGCGCCGTGGTCCGCTGCGACGACGGCGTCGTCACCTTCGTCGGCGCCGAGCAGGAGCACAACCGGCGGTTTCCGGAGGTCGAACACGTCCTCGACGCCGCCGGCGGCTGCATCATTCCGGCGTTCGTCGACCCCCACACCCATCCGGTGTGGGCAGGATCGCGAGAGGCCGAGTTCAATCGCCGGCTGCGCGGCGAAACCTACATGGACATCGCCCGCTCCGGCGGCGGCATCAACGCCACCGTCAACGCCACCCGGGCGGCCTCGTTCGAAGAGCTGCTCGGTGGTGCGCTGTCCCGCCTCGACACCTTCATCGAACACGGCACCACCACCATCGAAGCAAAGTCCGGGTACGGCCTCGACCTGGCCACCGAGATCCGCATGCTCGAGGTCATCGCTGCGGCCAATCGCAGCCACCCCGTCGACCTCCACCCCACCTGCCTGGCCGCCCACGAGGTGCCGCCGGAGCACCGGGACGACCCCGAACGGTGGGTGGCGAAGCTCGTCGAGGAGATTCACCCGAGCATCGCCCGTCGGGGTCTCGCCGAGGCGGTGGACGTCTTCTGCGAGGACGGGGTCTTCGGTCTCGAACAGACCAGACGGCTGCTGGCCGACGCCGATGAGCACGGTTGGCGGATCCACCTCCACGCCGACGAGCTCACACCGCTCGGGGGAACCGAGCTGGCGGTGGAGCTCGGCGCCCTGTCGGCCGATCACCTCATGTGCATCACCGATGCGGGCATCACCGCCCTCGCCGGCTCCGAGACGGTGGGCGTGCTCCTGCCGGGAACCTCGTTCTTCCTCCGGTCGGACTTCGCACCAGCGCGACGGATGATCGACGCCGGCTGCGCCATCGCCCTGGCCACCGACTGCAACCCCGGCTCCTCCCCCACCGAGTCCATGCCGGCGATTCTCGCCCTGGCGACGCTGAGCATGGGTCTGACGGTGGAGGAGGCCCTCACCGCCGCCACTCTCAACTCGGCGGCGGCCCTCGGCCGCGCGGCGGAGATCGGCTCCATCGAGGTCGGCAAACGCGCAGACCTCGCCGTGTTGCACGGCGCCACCTACCACCACCTGGTCTACCACTGGGGCGTCAACCCCATCCGCCACGTGGTCAAGAACGGCCGAGTCGTCGTCCGCGACGGCCAGCGGGTCTGAAGATCCGGTCTTCTTTCGGATGCGGGCCGACGGAATGAGTGCCTGGCTCCAACTTTGTTCGCCGCGAACAAAGTTGCGTGCCTGGCATCCCCTTCCATGGCGTCTCGCGAAGGTAGCTAACCTACCTCGACCTTCACACGCCGGATCGCGGTGGCTTTGCCGGTGGCTTCGTCGGCATCGATGAGGGCGCCGCGAAGCTGGAGGTCGCGCTTGGCGGGCTCGAAGGGTCTCGGCGTGTTGTAGAGGAATCGCTCGAGGATTTTTTTCGGCTTCATTCCGATCACCGACTCGTACGGCCCCGTCATCCCGACATCGGTCTGAAACGCGGTGCCGTTGGGCAGAATCCGCTCGTCCGCCGTCGGGACGTGGGTGTGGGTGCCGAGCACCGCCGTCACCCGCCCGTCCAGGTAGAAGCCCATTCCTTGCTTCTCCGAGGTCGCCTCGGCGTGCATGTCGACGAGGATGAGTCTGACGTCGGGGTGCTTCTCCCGGATCTCCTCCAGAACCACATCGGCCTTGTGAAAGGCGTTGTCGATGGGCGGCATCATCGCCTGCCCCTGAAGATTGACCACCGCCACCGGCACACCGGCAGCGGTCTCCTCGACGCACCAGCCCCGCCCCGGGTTGCCGTCGGGGTAGTTGGCCGGCCGTAACAGGGCAGGGTGGGCATCGAGCAGCGGAACGCCCTCCTTCTTGTCCCAGACGTGGTTGCCGGTGGTCCAGACGTCCACCGGATACCGCTCGAGCTCCTCGAGGACACCGGCGGTGATGCCGAAGCCGCCGGCCGCGTTCTCCACGTTGGCGACGACGAAATCCACGCGTTCGGCATCCACCAACGCCTCGAGGCTCCCGGCCACCGCCTTGCGGCCGGCCGAGCCCATGATGTCGCCGATGAAAAGCAGTCGGGTCACGGCCCTACCTCGCGTACTCCACGGCGCGAGTCTCGCGGATCACCGTCACCTTGATCTGACCGGGATAGGTAAGCTCCGCCTCAACCCGCTTGGCCACATCGCGCGCCAGCCACACCGCCTTGTCGTCGGTGATGTTCTCCGACTCCACGATGATCCTCAGCTCACGTCCCGCCTGGATGGCGTAGGCCTTCTCCACCCCGGAGAAATCGGTGGCGATGCCCTCGAGCTTCTCCAACCGCTTGATGTAGTTCTCGAGAATCTCCCGCCGCGCTCCGGGTCGAGCCGCGGACAGGGCGTCCGCCGCAGTGACCAGAACCGCCTCCACCGAGTGCGGATCGTAATCGCCGTGGTGGCACTCCATGGCGTGGATGACCTCGTCGGACTCACCGTACTTCTTCAGCAGCTCGCGGCCGAGTTCGAGGTGGGTTCCGTCCATCTCGCGGTCCACCGCCTTGCCGATGTCGTGCACCAATCCGGCCCGCTTGGCCACCTCGGCGTCCGCGCCGAGCTCTGCCGCCATGTGGCTGGAGAGCCAGGCCACCTCCATGGAGTGCTTGAGGGCGTTTTGGCCGTATGAGGACCGGAACTGCAGCCGACCGATGAGCTTGTGGATCTCCGGGTGGATGTCGGGGATGCCGGCCTCCAGGGCCGCCGCCTCGCCGTCGGCGAGGAGCTTCTCGTCCATCTCGCCCCGTACCTTGTTCACCAGCTCCTCGATGCGGCCGGGGTGGATGCGCCCGTCCTGAATCAGGCTCTCCAGGGACCGCCGTGCGATCTCGCGCCGCACCGGTTCGAAGCACGAGAGAATCACCGCTTCGGGTGTGTCGTCGACGATGAGGTCGACCCCGGTGGCCTGCTCGAAGGCGCGGATGTTCCGTCCCTCACGGCCGATGATCCGCCCCTTCATCTCGTCCGACGGGAGATCCACCACCGATACGGTGCTTTCGACGACGTGCTCGGACGCGATGCGCTGGATCGCCATGGAGATCACGCGGCGCGCCCTCTCCTTGGCCTTCTCGGCAGACTCCTCCTCGATCTTCCGAACGAGATTGGCGCCGTCCATCCGAGCTTCGTTCTCCATCGCCTTGAGCAGCTCGGCCTTGGCCTGATCAGTGGTCAGACCGGCGATCTGCTCGAGCTTCACCCGCTCCTCGGCGAGGGCGGCTTCCAGCTCGTCACTCCGATCGCCGAGGGCCGCCTCCTGTTCCCGGAGCTCGTTCTCCAGGGTGGCGACCGCCCTTTCGCGCTCCACCACCTCGGCACCGCGGTCCTCGATCGCCGCCTTGTCCTCGGCGAGTTTCTTTTCGAGATCCACGAGGTCGAGCCGCTGGTCCCGGGTTTCCCGCTCGAACTCCGTTCGCGCCGCGAGCAGCCGCTCCCGGGCGACGATCTCCACGTCTTTTCGAATTCGTTCTCCGTCAACCTCGGCCCGTGCCAGAACCTTCCGCGCCTGCTTCTCGGCATTGGCGGCCAGTCTCAGTGCTGCGCGTCGCGAGCGACCCCACAGCACCCAGACGAAAACCAGTCCGAGGATCGCGACCAGCAGCACAACCAGGGCTGCTATCAACGTCGGATTCACGATCCACCCCCTTGTCAAGGAGCGATCAGACCGACCGGAAAACTAATGGAGTCGAGGCTTAAGCGGAGGCCCCCACTACGGCCGTGTGAGCAAGCCTATTTGAACCTGCAAAACCACAGGTGGGTACCTGCCCCCCGCCTGTCTCCCGCCCGGAGGCAGGCATCGAAGCGGGAAGACCCGGCAACCCGTTAAATAGGTGTTGGTTCAACGATAGTTTCACTCATCACCAACCGCGCAGGGACCTCCAAGTCCTAGTTCTCTTTGCTCGTTTCATCGGGCCTCATGGCCTGGTCGAGTTTCTCGACGAGTCGTTCCGCCTGTTTCTCCAAACGTTTCTGCCGGACGTCCTGATCTGTCTCTCGCTCTTGATAGAGCTCGTCCGCAATATTGAGTGCGGTCAAGACCGCGATCTTGACCGTGTCGACACTGGAGCTTCGATCAGCAACCTCTCGCATCCGGGAATCCACGAACCGGGCGATTTCCTGCAGCCTGGCCGCGTCCCCATCAGCGCGTAACCCGAGCCGTTGGCCGAAGATTTCGACGGTTGCTCGGACAGTTGCCATTTCCGCTCCTTCCCATTGATGAGTATACAGTATCGAATCCGGATCTCACTCGAGGCTCGAGTCATGATTGTCTCGGAGCCCGGCCCCGGTTATGGTTTCCTGGATGCTCCGCAATCATCGACGTCCGACGAACGATTCGCGCAGGAATGCGTGGCTTGCCGCTGCAGTCGTAGCGGGGCTGTACCTCGCCCCCCTTGCCGGACACCCGCCGGCGGTGAATCCCAACGAGCTGGTGCGAATCGAGCTCGCCCTCGCCCTCGCCAACGGCCCGACCGTCGACCTGGCCGACCACGCGAGAATCTACGGCCTCTCGGAAGACGTCGCACGCCACGATGGGCGAATCCTCGCCGACAAGGCTCCCGGACTTTCCATGGCAGCTGCTCCGCTCGTTCGGCTCGCCGGACCCATGGTTCCCTCGACTCCGGGGACCGATGCCCCTTCGTACTGGGCCCTCCGCCACCTGCTCACCGCCCTTCTCGTGGCCGGCACCACGACGGGCATCTGTTTTCTCCTGGTCGCGTCGATGACGGATCTGAAGCTCGAGAACCCGTCGGCCATCGCCGTCATCGGCGCTCTCTCAACGCCGTTGTGGACCTACGGTACGGTTTTTTTCGGGCACGCGCCGGCAGCGGTCCTCGTCACCATCGCATGGGTCCTGCTTCTGCGCCCGCTCTCGGACTCCGCTCTCCGTCCATGGCCCGCCCTTGTCGGCGGCATCACAGCCGGCGCCGCCGTCGCGACCGAGTACCCGACGATGCTCCTCATCGCCGTGATATTCGGCACTCTGTTCGCCCGGCGGCCCAACGCCGCGATTCTGGGAACGGCATGCTGCGGACTCGTCATCGGTCTCGCGCCCGCGCTGGTCTATCACCACGCGGCATTCGGGTCGCCGTGGCTCACCGGGTACTCGTTCAAAGCCGATCCGGACTTCGCCGACATCCACACCACCGGCCTCGTCGGCGTTGCGTTCCCGACCTTCGAAAGCCTGTGGGGCGTTCTCCTGGGGTCCTCCCGCGGCCTTCTGAACTTCGCACCGATTCTCGTGCTCGCGCCGGTGGGCCTCTACCTGATTCATCGCCGCAGGGGGTGGGCGGAGTCCGCTCCCCTGGCGGCCGCCAGCGTCGTCTACGTTGGATTCGCCGCCGGTTTCGTCGATTGGCAGGCCGGTTGGGGTGCGGCCTCACGACATCTGGTGCCTCTGCTCCCCGTCCTGCTCATCCCGACCTTCGCCGTTCTCGGCGAGCTCCGCCATCGCCCGCGTCTACTGCTGGTCGCCGCAGCGCTGGCGGCGTTGTCCGTCGCCCGCGGCCTGCTCACTCTCATCGTCACGCCGTTCTTCCCACCGGAGTTCGACCAGCCGTTGCGGCAGCTCGTTCTCCCCAGTGTGATGGACGGCGCCGCCGCTCCGAACCTGGTGACGGCGATGACGGGAATCCCGCCGACGGTCGTCTGGTCGGTCGTTGCCGCCGCGACCGTCTCGCTGGTGGCCTGGGCGATGGTCCGGATCGGAAGGAACTCAGCCGTTCCGGTCGTCACCGTGGTGGTGATCTTCTTCGTCGGTCAGCTCGGGTGGCTGACGTGGCGAAGTACCAACCGCGATCCCGAGCTGGAGCTGTACCGATCCCAGGTTCTGGAGCGGCTGGGGCACTTTGCGGCGGCTCAGCGCGCCGTCCCGGGCCCGCACGCCGGCGCCGAACCCCGGTGAATCAGTCGTCGTCGGTCTTCAGGGCTCGGTCGATGAGACCGAGGACGTTCTCCAGTCGCGTGGCGAGTTCGTCGCGCTGGCCCTCGAGCTCGGTGACCCGGTCGCTGGCGTCGGTGGAGCTCTCCAGCTTGGCCTTGAGGTCCTTCACCTCGGTCTCGAGATCACTCACCGCCGTCTCGAGCTCCGCGGCGCGGTCCTTGGCGCCGGAGTAGGCCGCCACGAGTTCCTCGATCCGCGACTCCAGGTTCGTCAGGACTGATTCCATGGCCATTTGGGGCTCCTTTGCTCAGGCGAAGCGGACGCCGAGGTCGTCGCTCAAATCTCGACGCAGCTTCTCGTGTTGCTCGTTGACCTCATCCTGGGTGAGTGACCGGTCGCCGGCCCGGTAGGTCACTCTCAGGGTCGTCCGCACGGTGCCGGCCGGCAGGTTCTTGCCCGCATATCTCGCCTGGAGATCGATGTCTTCCACGAGATCGCCGGCGAGCTCGGCTGCCGCCCGAGTCAGGTCGGCATAACTCAGTCCGGTCGCGTGCTCGACGGTCATGTCCGCCGTCACCGCGGGGAAGCGCGGGAGCTCGACGAACTCCGGCAGGGGAACGGTCTCCGCCGCCGGGCTCAGATCGAGCTCCGCCACCAGGATGGGGGTTTTGATGTCCCACTTTTGCGCCATCTCGGCTGCGACCAGGCCCGCACACCCGACAACCCGACCATCGTCGGTGGCGAGCTCTGCGCCCTGGGCCTCGTCGAGCCACGGTGCGCCGCCTCGCCGCCACACCAGCCCGGGCAGGGCCAGGCGGTCGGCGATGTTCTCGACGACACCTTTGAGCGAGAGGAAGTCCGCCGTCCGCTCATCGCCGGCGAAGGGGCCCACGATAGCGACAACCAGCCTTTCGCTCTCGGCCGGTCCGTCCGCCGCTCGCCAGAAGACCCGCCCCTGCTCGAAGATCGCGATGGAGCGCTCGCCCTGGTTGAGGTTGTCGCGCACCGCCGACAGCAGGCCCGGCAGCAGCGAGCGACGCATGATCGCCTGGGTGCTGGCCAGCGGGTTGTCGAGCTCGATGGCCGGCCCGGGGCACAGCGGCAGCCTCTCGATCTCGGCGTCGGCCGCGGGATCGATGAACGACCAGGTCATGACCTCGGCGAGGCCATTGCCCACCGCCGCGCTGCGGGCGCGGTCGACGAGCTCCCAGTTGGGGTTGCGCCGGCCGGGAGGCGTCGGTAGAACCGGAAGCTCGGACGGAACGTCGTCGAAACCGACGTGGCGGACGAACTCTTCCAGGAGATCGGCCTCGCGTTCGAGGTCGACTCGGAACGATGGCACGGTCACCGTGAGCGTGTCGCCGTCGACGACGGGTGCAAGCTCGAGACCGCGGGCGATGTCGGCCATCCGGTCGATGCCGACCTCGAGACCCATGAAATCCGAGAGCTTGGCCGCCGAAGTGGTCAGCTGGCGCGGCTCCCACGGACGCGGGCGAACATCGATCCGTCCCTCGCAGACCATCCCCCCGGTGAACTCGGCGATCAGCGCCGCCGCAAAGTCGATGGCGACCGGCGGCAGCTCGGGGTCGGCGCCGCGCTCGAACCGATGCGAGGCCTCGGTGTGCATCCCGAGCGTGCGCGCCGCCCGGCGAACCGTGATGGCGTCGAAGTTGGCCGCTTCGAGGAGCACGTCCACCGTGTCCGGGCCGATCTCGGTGTCGGCGCCGCCCATGATGCCGCCGAGCCCGACGACCTCATAGGCGTCGGCAATGACGGGCATACCCTCTTCGAGCTTGCGGTTTTCGCCGTCGAGAGTGACGACGCTCTCCGCCGCCTTCGCGCGGCGGGCGATGAGCGTGGCACCGCCGATCTTGGCCAGGTCGTAGGCGTGCAACGGCTGGCCGAGCTCGAGCATCACGTAATTGGTGACGTCGACGATGGCGCTGATCGGGCGCACCCCGGCGTTGTGCAGCCGCCGCTGCATCCACTCCGGCGACTCGGCGGCGGCCACGCCTCGGATCACCCGCGCGCAGAACCGGGTGCACATGGTGGGATCGTCGATTTCCACCGCGGCCAGGTCGGCCGTCGCCTCGAAGCCCTCTTCGAGGCGGACCTCGAGAGGTTTGAGACGCGAACCGGTGGCCACCGCCGCCTCGCGGGCGAGCCCGCGGTGGTTCATGGCGTCGGGCCGGTTGGTGGTGACCTCGACGTCCCAGATCTCGCCGCCGTCCCCCGGGGAGCGCAGCTCCACGAGTAGGCCGCACGCCGTGAGGCGCTCGGCGAGTTCATCAGCGCCCGGAGCGCCGTCGAGCAGGTCCATCATCCAGGCGGCATCGAAGTTCATTCGAACTGCCTCGTCAATCTCTGGTCGCCGGCAAAGAGCTGCCGAAGGTCGGGAATCCCGTACTGGAGCATGGCCACCCGGTCGAGACCGAGGCCGAAGGCAAAGCCGGTGTAGCGCTCGGGATCGATGCCCACCGCCTCGAAGACGCGAGGATCTACCATCCCCGACCCGAGGATCTCGATCCACCCCGAGCCGGAGCACACCCCGCAGCCCTTCATGCCGCAGAAGATGCACGAGATGTCCACCTCCGCCGAGGGCTCGGTGAAGGGGAAGTAGCCGGGCCGCAGCCGCACCTGGACCTCGTCGGAGAAGAGGGCGCGGAGAAAGGTCTCCAGTGTCGCCTTCAGGTTGGCCACCGTGATGCCCTCGTCCACCACCAGACCTTCGATCTGGTGGAACATGGGCGAGTGGCGGAGGTCCGAGTCGCGGCGGTAGACGCGGCCGGGCACGACGATTCTGATCGGCGGCTTCGTCCGCTCCATCACCCTCGCCTGCACCGGCGAGGTGTGGGTCCGCAGCATGTGGCCGGCGCCGATGTAAAACGTGTCCTGGTCGTCCCGCGCCGGGTGGTCCGGCGGGATGTTGAGCGCCTCGAAGTTGTGCCAGTCGTCCTCGATCTCGGGACCGCTCTCCACGTCGTAACCCATGCGCAGGAAGATCTCCTCGATCCGGCGGCGCACCAGGTGGACCGGGTGCTCGGCGCCCCTGGGCATCGCCCTCCCGGGCAGCGTTACGTCGATTTTCCGGGTTGCAGCGCCCGAGCCGGCGGCAAGCTGCGCCTTGGCGGCCTTGAGGCTGGACTCGACGAGCTTCTTGAGCTCGTTGAGGCCCTGGCCGTAGTCGCGCTTGGCCTCCTTGGGCAGGTCGCGGAGGGCGGCCGTGAGCTCCTGCAGGAGCCCCGATTTCCGGCCGGCGAAGCGAATCCGCACCTTCTCGAGGGCGTCGGCGTCGCCGGCGGCCCCCTCGAGAGCGGCGAGGAAGGACTCCCGGGCTTCCTTCAGGCGCTCGAGGCCCATACCCGCCTCAGCCGGTGGACTTGGCGAGCTCGACGAGCTCGGTGAAGGCCTTGGGGTCACGGACGGCGATGTCGGCCAGAACCTTCCGGTCGAGCTCGCATCCGGCGTTCTTCAGCCCGGCGATGAATTCCGAGTAGGTCGAGCCGTTCTGCCGCGCCGCCGCGTTGATGCGGGTGATCCACAGGCTGCGGAACTGGCGCTTGCGCTGCTTGCGGTCGCGGTAGGCGTACTGCAGGCTCTTCTCGACCTGGATCTTGGCGGTTCGATGCAGACGCGACTTGCCGCCCCAGTAACCCTCGGCGAGGTTGAGAATCTTCTTCCGGCGGTCCTTGCGGTTGGACGATCGTTTGACGCGCATCTCAGCCTCCTCACTTCATCCCGATGAGCATTTGCTGGAGCACTTTTTCATCGGCCTTGGAAACCATCACGGCCTTCCTCAGGCCCCGTTTCCGCTTGGTGCTCTTCTTGGTCAGGATGTGGGACTTGTAGGCCTTGTGGCGCTTGAGCTTGCCGCTCGCGGTTCGTTTGATCCGCTTGGCCGCCCCACGATGGGTCTTCATCTTCGGCATGATTCGCTCCTTTACCTGTTACTCACGCTTCGCGCGAGCGGGTGTTGACGGCGTTGACGACCCGTTCGATCACCGCGTCGAGAGAGTGGACTCCCTCGTCGCGCCGGTGTCGGAGCCGCAACGATACGGTGTTGTTCTCGGCCTCCCGCTGGCCGACCACCAGCAGGTAGGGAATCTTCATGGTCTCGCCCTCGCGGATCTTCCACCCGAGCTTCTCGGAACGGCGGTCCACCTCGGCCCGGAGACCGTGTGCTCGCAGGCTGTCGACGACCTGCTCGGCGTAGTCGACCACGGCGTCGGTGATCGGCAGTACGCGAACCTGCTCCGGCGCCAGCCACGGCGGCAGGTCGCCGGCGAAGTGCTCGAGCATCACGCCGAAGAACCGCTCCAGCGAGCCCAGGATGGCGCGGTGGATCATCACCGGCCGCTGCTCGGCGCCCTCGGAGTCGACGTAGCTCAGGTCGAAGCGCTCGGGCATCATGAAGTCGAGCTGGATGGTGGCCAGCTGCCAGGAGCGGCCCATGGCGTCGGCCACGTCGAAGTCGATCTTGGGCCCGTAAAAGGCGCCCTCGCCTTCTTTGACGGTGAAGGTGACGTCGTCGCGCTCCTCGAGGCACCTCGTGAGCACCGCCTCGGCGTGATTCCACACCTCGATGTCGCCGATGGCCTTCTCCGGCCGGGTGGACAGGAAGACGTTGACGTCGGAGAAGCCGAAGATCTCGTAAACCTCGAAGATGAACTCGAAGAGGGCCTCGATCTCAGGACCGATCTGCTCCGGTGTGCAGAAGATGTGGGCGTCGTCCTGGGAAAAGGTCCGCACCCGGGTCAGTCCGGTCACGACACCCGAGCGCTCGTACCGGTGGAGCCGGCCGAAGTCGGCGATGCGCCGCGGCAGCTCGCGGTAGGAGTGGGCCCGGTTGCCGAAGATCAGGCAGTGGGACGGGCAGTTCATGGGCTTGACGCTGGACGAGCGCTCCTCGACCTCGTCGAAGGCGTCGGCGAAGAACATGTCGTCGCGGTAGTTGTCGTAGTGGCCCGAGCGCTTCCACAGCTCGACGTCGAAGATCTGCGGCGTGATCACCTCTTCGTAGCCGTGCTCGCGGTACTTGGAGCGCATGAGCTCCAGCAGTTGGTTGTACACCACCGCGCCGCGGGGGTGGAAGAAGGGGCTCGCCGGCGCCTCGGCGTGGAAGCTGAAGAGCTCGAGCTCCCGGCCGAGCTTGCGGTGGTCGCGGCGCTTGAGCTCCTCGATGCGCTCGAAGTACGCGTTGAGCTCCTTCTTCGACGCGAAGGCCGTACCGTAGAGCCGCTGCAGCATCTCATTACGTTCGTCGCCTTTGAAGTAGGCGCCCGAGGCCTCGAGCAGCCGCACCGCCCCGATCTGGCCGGTCCGTTGGAGGTGCGGCCCGCGGCAGAGGTCGACGAAGTCGCCGTGCTGATACAAGGTGATGGTCTCGTCCTCGGGGATGTCTTCGAGCCGGACGAGCTTGATGTCCTCGTCGCGGTTTCTCATCACCTCACGGGTCTGCTCACGGCTGACCTCGGTGCGCTCGAAGTGCAGGTCTTCGGCAATGATCTCGCGCATCTTGGCCTCGATGCGCTCGAAGTCCTCGGGCTTGAACGCCCGCGGAAAACGGAAGTCGTACTGGTACTTCTCCGAGTGATCCTGGCGCCCGGCGTCGATGGGAGTTCCCGGCCACAGGCGCTTCACCGCGTCGGCCATGACGTGCTCGGCCGAGTGGCGGATGACCTCTCCGGCCTCCGGGTCCTTGACCGTGACGATCTTCAGCTCGGCATCTTCGGTCAGGCGGGTTCGCAGATCGACCAACGAACCGTTGACCCGCCCGGCCACGGTGTCCTTCGCCAGCCGCGGGCCGATGTCCGCAGCGACGTCGAGGACCGTGGCGCCGACGGGATACTCCCGCGCGCTGCCGTCCGGCAAGGTGATCTGGATTGTCTCGGCCATGGGGCTCTCCATGTACTGACTCGTTCAACAACAAAAAACCCGACCACGGGTCTGGTCGGGTCATTTCGATTCCATACGATGGTAGGCGCGCGCGGACTCGAACCGCGGGCCTCATCCGTGTGAGGGATGCGCTCTAACCAACTGAGCTACGCGCCTTCACGGAACAGAAAAATGGTAGGCGCGAGCGGACTCGAACCGCTGACCCCTACCGTGTCAAGGTAGTACTCTAA
>JAZBOQ010000214.1:0-3016 GCA_036351195.1 Thermoanaerobaculales bacterium
AGCCACGCCGAACGAGCTGATTCTCATTCCGGCGAGCGGACCCGTGAGGTCCTCCACCGGGGTGGCGGTGTAGCTGTTCTGGGTGTAGTTATGGCCGATCGCCATCGCGCCCGTGTTGTGGTCGGGGAAGGCGATCACGAGGGTGTCGCCGTCGCTCACGGCGAAGTCGACGGCCGCCTGGAACGCCTCATCGAAGGCCAGGGTGTCGGTGATCATGTAGATCGGGTCGTTGTTGTGTCCCGCCCAGTCGATCTGGCTGCCCTCGACCATCAAGAAGAACCCGTCGGAATCCCGCGACAGGATCTCGATCGCCTTGGTGGTCATCTCGGCGAGAGACGGTTCGGTGGGGGCAAACTCGGCGCGGTCCATGTCCGCTTCCATATGACTCGAGGCGAACATGCCCCAAACCTTGTCGGAGCTGGCGGACATGAGCTCGTCGCGGGTCGTGACGAACTCGTAGCCGCGGTCCACGAGGACGGTTTCGAGGTTCTCCCCATCAGTGCGCTTTCCACCTTGATCGGCCGGGATCAGATGTCGATGGCCACCGCCGAACACGACGTCGACGCCGTTGTAGACGATGTGCTCCATGATCTCGTTGTCCAGGCCGCGGTCGTGGATGTGAACCGCAAACGCGGCCGGCGTGGCGTGGGTGATCCGGCTGGTGGCGACCAGACCGGTGGCCTTGCCCATCACTTTCGCGCCTTCGAGCACGCTTGCGATCGGGGCGTATTGAACCTCTGCGGGCGGCGCCGGGAAGGTGCTCAGGACGTCATCGGGTCGCGGGCCCACGCCGAGAAAGCGCACCGACGTCTTCTCGCCGGTTGCAAATGCCGTTGCCGCGGCCGCCGAACCCGTGATGATCGAGTTCGCCATCCAGGTCTGGAGCATGCCCGAGGCATAGCCGTCGATGGCGAGCGGCTCTCCCTTGACCCAGCGAGCCGCGGTGAAGACCGATGACGAACAGCCGTCGGGAACCAGGACGATCACATTCTTGACCTTGTCGGCGGCCTGGGTCGGGGACACACCCGCTCCCAGTACGGCGGCAAGCAGAGACAGGAATACCATCGATCGGACAGTCTTGCACCTCATTCTCGATCCTCCTTTGTGTTGACGAAATGGGCCCACCGAGTGGGAGGGCGGTCGAAAAAGAACGCGGAAGCGAATGCACCCAACCTGTGTATTGCCGGCTCGTGATGCTCGTCTTTGGCGTGCGTACGGTTTCGGTAAAGAGCGCTGTAAACAGGTATCGTTCTCGATTAGTCATCGAATCTCGAGGTTGGGCCGACGTCATCCGCTCGGTTGATCCGTGGCGAGCGTTGCGGGTCGCGTCGGTTCGCGAAATGAGCCGGGAGAGTGTGCCGGTCCGGATGACCGAAGCCTGCGAGAACCCGCACCAGAACCGAGGCCCGGCTCGATGGATTTCGGACACTCCCGACTCGGTATGATTGGGTGGCACAACCGAGAAAGGTCGCGTCGATGATCCTCCGGCCGCAGCGAAGGGGGTCCAGGATGAGGGTCCTGCTGGTCAACCCGGACTACGAGATCGAGCGCTACATGGGCCGCCACTTCGGCCGCATGGGCTGGGTCATGCCGCCCATGGGGCTGCTCTATCTGGGGGCCAGGTTGGAGGACGAGGGGATCGAGGTGGCGGTCTACGACGCCCAGGTCGAGGAGCGCTCGCTCGACGCCGCCCTGGTCGAGGAGCGACCCGAGATTGTCGGCATCACCTGCGCCACCGCGCTGGTCGGCAGTACGCTGGCCGCGGCGGGGATCGTCAAGCAACGCTCGCCGAGCGCCACGGTCGTGGTTGGCGGCGTCCACCCCACGGTCCGGCCGGATGATCTGCTCACCGGCGACGACATCGACATCGCGGTGCGCGGCGAAGGTCTCGAGACCATCGTCGAGATCGCGCGGGCGGTCGACGGTGGTGAGCAGCCCGATCTCGGCGCGGTCAGGGGGATCTCGTATCGCCGGGATCGAAAGCGCGGTCGGCCGACTCCTCGACACCGTCGAGAAGGGCGCCGAGGTCGAGCAGGCCGAGACCGCGGTGCGTCTCGCCAAGCAGGCCGGGCTCGTGGTCCGCGCCACCTTCATCCTCGGTCTCCCGGGCGAGACCCGGGAGGACAGCGAGGCGACGATCGCTTTCGCCAAACGGCTTCCCCTCGATCAGGTCCGGTTCGCCCTGGCCACCCCCTTCCCGGGCACCAAGCTGTGGGAGATCGCCATGGCCGAGGGCTCGGTGGAGATCGACGACTGGATGCGGTTGTCCTCCATGGGCGGCTATCGCTCCGACGAGCTCTTCTATGTTCCGAAGGGCCGGGATTCGGAGGAGCTCAAGCGGCTCCAGCGCCGGGCCAACTTCTCGTTTTATTTCCGGCCGAGGATCATGGCCGGCTTTGTGCGCAGGATCCGGTCGTTCGACGAGCTCACCGACTATGCCCGCGGCGCCTGGGGACTGCTCAAAGCCACCGTCGCACCATATTGACGCTCGTTCGCTCGTTCACCGGGCGTGCCGCGCTTGACAGTGTTCCGGCAACACCCCGCCTGGCTCTCGCTTCGCCGCGAAACGGTGCCTGGCACCGCTGCCATCGCGCCCCGGAACGGCTCGACACGGACGACCGGCGCTCCGGGTCGGCGTCAGGATCAGCGACCGAGGCAGAGACAGTGGCAGGGTCAGCGACAGAAATGGCGACCGGCTTCAGTCAACGGCAGGCGGGTTCCACCAACCCTCGGTGGGATCGGCCGGCTCGAACTCGACCCCGAGGAGCACCACCCCGAGCTCGCGGGTGTCGTCGCTGCCCGTGGTCGCAGGCAGATAGGGGTCGCTGACCAGGTCGAACTCCACGAAACCACGGTCAACGGCCTCCTGATCCACGGCGAAACCGATCGCCGCTTCGCCGGGCTCGGCCTCCACCGCATCCGACACGACAACGCCGTCAACTTCGATTCGCGGCCGGGCCGGCGTCGGTCGCGGGGCCGCGAGATGGAGGATGATCGCTCCCCTCTCGTCCGCCCG
>JAZBOQ010000215.1:0-90843 GCA_036351195.1 Thermoanaerobaculales bacterium
CACCCTTTGCTGCAGGCTTCGCATCGGGCGGTCGAGAGAGACCTCACCGCTGCGAACCGCCAGATGGTAGTGGTTTGAAAGCAGGCACCACGCCAAGACCGTTACGTCGTCCCGCTCGGCGACCTCTTTGAGGATCTTTGTGAACTCCGCGGCCTCAGGTTCCGCAGCGAACACCCGCTCCCCTCGACCAAGGCGGTTGTACACATGGTAGAAACCGCCCTCCCCGTGGCGCCCTCCCGCGTGCGTGGCACCCTCCCGTCGCACCTTCCTGGGCTCAATAAAGCGGGCAAAACGCGCTTTTCGAAGGCCATGAAGTGATACGAGTTGCTCGATTACCGAATTGCCGTGTGGCCATCGTTCGGTGAAGTTCCAGCAGGAGCGGGTTGTCTGAGGAGGACTGCAGAGTCCTGGCGGGCATCTCGAACATGGCACGGCTTGTGCAGGCTCAATGATCACTGGCGAGATCGTTGAACACAGCTTTCTCGAAGCTGGAAAGGAAGCGTCATGGACGAGCTCACGTTCACACCACTTCGGTTGGGGCCGGTTCAAACGGCCAATCGGTTGGCGATGGCGCCCGTGAAAACCGCCTTGGGCGGCACCGACGGCTGCGCCACGTCGAAGCACGCGGCGTACTACCGGCGTCGTGCCGAGGGCGGCGCCGGGCTGATCATTGTCGAGCCGCTCTTCGTCGATTCGATGGGCAAGGAGCACCCACGTCAGCTCGGCGCCCATGACGACGGGGTCGTCGAGGGTCTGCGCGACGTGGTTGCGGCCATCCATCAGGGCGGGGCGGTGGCCTTCGCGCACCTCAACCATGCCGGTCGAGCGGCAAATCCGAAGGCGTCCGGAGCGCCGCCGGAGGCTCCGTCCCAGGTGCCGTGCCCGAGCACCGGCGCCATGCCGGGAGAGATGACCCGCGAGCGGATCCGAAAGGTCATCGGCGCCTACGGCAGGGCTGCGGAGCGGGTCGTTGCAGCCGGATTCGACGGGATCGAGCTGCAGCTCGGGCTCGGTTACCTCCCGGCCCAGTTCCTTTCGCGGTCCACCAACATGCGGAGCGACGAGTACGGCGGCGACGAGCAACGGCGTATGCGCTTCGTTCGCGAGGTCGTGGAAGCGGTGCGTGGTGCTTTGGGACCTTCCATGGCCTTCACCGTGAGGATGTCGGCGGACGAAAAATGCCCCGGTGGCCTTGATCTCGACGACGCGATCTCCTTGGCCCGTGCCACGGAGGGTTGGGGGGTCGACGGCCTCCACGTGGTGACGGGATCGGCCTGCGACAACCCCGCCTGGTACTACCAGCACATGGCGCTGCCGGCCGGCGCCAACGAACGACTTGCGTCCGAGATTCGCCGCAACGTGTCGATTCCGGTGCTCGTCGCCGGCAGGCTCGGCAATCCCGAGAGGATCCGCGAGGTCCTCCTCCGAGGGATGGCCGACGGTATCGCCCTGGGGCGGCCGCTGGTTGCCGATCCCGACCTCCCGCGGAAGATGGCGCTCGGCTGTGAGCAGGAGATCATGTCCTGCGGTTCGTGTCTTCAGGGCTGCCTGGGGGAGGTCAAGCGCGGCGGGCCGATCGGTTGCATCGTGAACCCCGAGGTGGACCCCGCCGCGCCGTCGCCGTCGCTCGCCGTCGGGGACCACCTGGTTGTGATCGGGGGCGGGCCGGCGGGCATGGAGGCGGCCATCATCGCCCGGAACCGCGGGAATCACGTGACGCTTCTCGAGCGCCGGTCGGAGCTCGGCGGCACCTTCGTGCTGGCGCCCCTGACCCCCGGGAAGGAGGGCATGGATCGACCCCTGAAGGCCATGATCCGTGCGGTCGAGCATGCCGGAGTCGATGTTCGTTGCGGTGTTGACGCCACAGCCGAGGAGATTCTGTCAATGGAGCCTGACCGGGTGGTGCTGGCGACCGGATCGAAACCGATCGTGCCGGAAATTCCGGGACTGGTTCATCCCATCACCGCCGAGGAGGTGCTCACCGGTCACCTCGAGCCGGGTCGGCGCGTGCTCGTGCTCGGTGGCGGTCTGGTGGGGATCGAAATGGCCGAGATGCTTGCCCAACGCGGTCATGAGGTCGTGGTGGTCGAGCTCCTCGCCGACGTCGCCCGCGACATGGAGCCGGTTTCCCGCAAGATGGCCATGAAACGCCTCGAAGAGCTCCCGGTGGCGATCCACACCGAGACACGTCTCGTCCGGATGGACGGCGGCGAGGCTGTGGTCGTCGCCACCGACGGTGACGACGAGTGGTGCCTCGGCGTCTTCGACTCGGTCCTGGTGGCGGTGGGCCACCGACCTGTCGACGAGCTGTCCGATTCGCTGCGGGCGGCAGGCGTCGAGGTGCGGGTGATCGGTGACGCCGAACGGCCGGCGCAGATTCTCGACGCCACCCGGGCAGGGCTCGCGGCGGCAGTTGGGAGCGGAATCGGCGAGTGACATTCGAACAATGCCGACATTCGTCGGAACTGCGCCCCGCAGCTCGCCGCTTGACTCTTCGTCGATTCAGGTGTTGACTGCTCGGGAGGACTACGCACCAACAATCACGAACCAGTTGAATAGGAGTACGAAGATGAACGTGATGGATATCTTGAGTCAGGTGGGCGGGACCCAGTCGATGGCGCGAGAGCTGGGGATCTCTGAAAATCAGGCCGCGAGTGGCGCCGCTGCGATGCTGCCCGCGATTCTCGGTGGCTTCAAGAAGCAGGCGCAGACGCAATCATCGGGCCTTGAGGGCCTCGGCGGGCTTCTCGGCCAGCTCGGAGGCGGTGGACTGCTGGACTCGGTCCTGGGGACGGGACCCACCGATGTCGGCCGCGGCAACAACGTGCTCGGACAGATTTTCGGCTCGAAAGACGTGAGCCGCGCGGTGGCTGGCAACGCGGCCGCCAGCACCGGGCTCGACGTGGGCGTGCTCAAGAAAATGCTGCCCATGCTCGCCATGGCGGTCGCCGGTTTCATGGCCAAGGGCAGCGCCGGGGACAGCGATCGTGGATCGCAAAAGGGCGGCGGTCTCGGCGGTATGCTCGGCGGCCTGGTCGGCGGTCTGACCGGTGGGGGATCCGGGGCTTCCGGCGGTGCATCCGGAATCGCCTCGCTGCTCGACCTCGATGGAGACGGCAATCCTCTGGATGACATCCTCAAGCTGGCCGGTCGATAAAGCGGTTTGTGGAGCGGCGCCGACGGTGAGCAACCGGCTCCGCAGGTCGGTGCCACGTGCACACTTCACCTGACTCAACAAGTGTGGAAGTGTGTCCGTGGCACCTGTCAGTTGTCGGGAATGGTGTCTTGCAGCAGGCTGACCACCTCGTGGTGGCCGTTTTCGACGGCGAAGGTCAGCGCAGTGTCGCCGTCGGCGTCCTTGATGGTGGGGTCGGCGCCGCGATCGAGCAACAGCCGGACGACGTCGAGCTGGCCCTCCGCCGCAGCGGTCATCAGCGCGGTGAAGCCTTCGAGCCGGCCCTGAGCGTCCACCTCGGCACCGGCGTCGAGGAGAAGCTCGACGGTCTCGACAAACGGTCCGCTGGAGGCGTACATCAGCGCGGTGCGGCCGTTGCCGTCCCTGTGATCGACCTCGGCCCCTTTGACGAGAAGAAGGCTGGCCACGTGTCGATGGCCGTCGAACGCTGCGACCATCAGGGGCGTCCGGCCTTCAGATTCCACGACGTCGATGGCGACGCCTTCAGCCACGAGGCGTTCGGCGTCGGCGAGCTCGCCCAGGGCGGCGGCCTTGAAGAGCGCGATCTCATCGGTTGTCAGGACGGGCTGCTGGGCGGCGATCGGCGCGGCGAGGACAGCGACCAGAAGAATGACGGCTGGATGAGTTTTCATGCCTGCACCATGCTTCGTGTTCAGGGGGCCGCCGTCGGCCCGTCAATCCTCGCGAGTATCTCCGGGATGGCGTCCTTGTGCACCGTGATGGTGAGCATCTTGAGCCGCACGTAGTCGTCACGGTAGAAGTAGTAACCCTCGTGCTCACCGTGCCGCGACGAGCGGTTCGAGTCCTTGATCAGGAACCAGTCGTGCCCGTCGAGCCGGGTGTGGCCCACCAGGTGGATGCCGTGATCGTCGGTCGTCGATCCGTTGGCGAATCGAAGCTCGCGTGCGCTCTGGTCGATGTAATCGCCCGGGATATCGAAGGAGGGGACGACCGCCACGTCCTCGAAGCCGTTGAGACCCGGCTCGGAGACGTCGCCGCCGATCACCAGGCTCCGCCCGGACGAGATCACCCGCACGATGGTGTCGTACCAGTCTTCGAGCGGGACGTTGAGATAGCCGGCATCGTGCCACCAGTTGTCGGGAACCGCGTACTCGCCGCGGGTCCAGAAGGGAACCGCGAGGGTAGACATCACGCTGACGTAGTCATCGGGGTCGATCCTGCAGACGTCGGACAGAAACGCCTCCGGGTTCCAGGTCTTTCCCTCCCACTCGAAGGTCTCGGGCGGACGACCCATGGTCTCGTCGAGGAGCGCGCGCACCATGGTGACGACGACCTCTTCGTTCCAGAAGTTGTGCTCCTCGCACCAGGCGAGGAGGGTCTGGATGTGCTCCACCAAGAGGTCGTGGTTGAAGCGGGTGTCGTCACCCACGACGCCCTCGTATGCGGCCCGCGGGACGACGCCCTTCGTCCGGAAGACTCGGAGCAGCGCTGCGGATTGAGAACCGTGGTCGTAGAGGCTCTCACCCCGCGAGGCGACGAAGCCGCGCGCCTTCTCCACGAACTCCCAGTACGCGGTCCACATCTCCGAGAGCTTGATCTGGTCGCCGTGCAGACGGGAGATCTCGGACTCCATGAACGAGGTCGCCGAGAAGCTCCAGCAGGTTCCGGTCAGGTACTGCGGGGTAGGGGGGAAGTGCCACGCGACGTTGGAGAACGCCTCCGGGCCCTCGGGCTTGACGAGGCTTTCGAGATCGAATCGGAGCACCTGCTTCGGCTCGGTTCGCGCCTTCTCCGCCGTCTTGTAGGCCTCCAGGAGCTCGGCGGTTTTCGCGGCAGCCGCCTCCTTGAGGGCCTCGTTTGCGTCCTCCATGTCGGCGATCACGGGATCCTCGTACTTGTCGACGTACGTCGCGACGTCGCGCTGCGGCTCGTCCGCTCGGGCCGACGCCCCCACGCCGCATCCGACGATCACGATCAAACCTGCTGTGAAGAGCTTCTTCATGCTGTCCTCCGATCCGCGGGACATCATACTCCCGTCGCACTCGCCCGAAGTCTTCATGACGTTTCGTCACGAGTCCGACGAGGCTCTGATTCCAATCGAGTTTTCTCATCTCGGGGCGTGCAGGCGCACCTGACAACCGCTTCGCCGGCAGCCTTCCGAATCCGATCAGGGAACCGTCCGGCCCCATCGCTGCGTGTCGCCGTACTCGAAGCCGTCGGTGAAGAGCAGGCCGGCGGGGATATCTTCAAGCATGAGCTCGTCGAGATGGGCCTCGAAACCGCCATCATCCGATTGCAGGGTCACACCACAGCGCACGGACTGCGCGTCGGCCGAGCTCGACAGCTGAGATCGTATCGGGGTCCACGAACCTCCCGTGTCCCCGACCGAAAGCAGCTCCGAATCAGACCCGAGCTGTGGTGACGCGCAGTCGGCCGCTCCGAACCACTCACAGTGGGCGAGCGCTGTCAGCTCGGTTCCCTGGTCGGGGGAGAGTTCGAGCTGGGCGTTGATCGCCACCGACGTGAGACCCGGGACCGGAACACATTGCTCGACCGAGAAGCTCGCGCCGAGCGACCAACTCCTCAGGACGAGCGAGCCCGAGCTCGGCGACCCCCACCGGTCCAATTGGTCGAAGGTCATTTCATCGGGCGGTGTCCATGCCAGTTCCCAACCGTCGAGATTGCAGTCCAGGTACCCATTGGCGAAGAGGTTTCCCGGCGCTACGCGGAAGGGGAGGAGATGGTCATCACCGCCGATGCCGTCGCCGTCTCCGTCCAGCGCGTTGCCGACCGTGTCCACGATGCCGTTGACGCCACAGATCGCCAGCCGGTACTGCGAGGCGGCCAGAGGAGCAGCCATCGTGGCGGTCGCGATCCGGTCGCCCGCGGTGTAGGTGACGCTCGACGGGAACTCTTCGGTATCGTCTCCCGCAAGCGCTTCACAACCGTAGGTCTCGAAGCTCAGGTCTGCCCCCGGGGACAGAACACGATAGTTGGCGGGATTGGTGACGTCATTCAGGTCGCTGTCTCCAGGCGGGTCGAGAACCGCCTCGTCGAAGTGGACCGAGAAACCGGTCGGCGCGGTACTCGTGGACTCGCACTCGGTGAGCACGCCGTCGCGGGTCGCCGGTATCGAGTCTAGCGAAAGGACCTGGGGAGGAACGACGTCGGTGATCACGGAGGTGGCCTGTGTGTTGTCGTCCAGCAGCGGGTCGTTCTCGACGCCGATGACCGTCGCGAGATGGTCGATTGCCGCTGGGGCGTCGTCGTCGATACGAGCCACGTACCCCACCGTGACCGAGGCGCCCACGACGAGTGCCGGGACATCGCAGCTCACGGTCGTGCCATCCGCCGCACATTGGGTCGACTCGAGGAATGTCACGCCGCCGCTCGAGGTGAAGGTCACGGTGCCGCCGGCTGCATCCGAGGGCCCCCGGTTGGTTACGTTCGCAGTGATCGCCAGCGTCTCGCCCGGGGGACAGGGGGCGGGAGTCGCCAAAATGGAGACGCCGAGGTCGGCCCAACGATCCACCCCTACCGACGCGGAACTGAGATTGTCGCTGTTGTCGATGTCGGCCACCGCGCTGGTGACCGTGGCGCCGGCCTCGAGATCGGTCCCGGCGGCGGTGTCGGCAGCGACCCGGGCTGTGGCTGTCACGGTGGCAGCGCTGGCGGAGTCCATCGCTCCAAGGACGCAGACCGGGCTCATCGAGGCCGGTCCGCAGTTGCCCTGGCTGGACGTCACCGAAAGCGGTTCGACGCCGAGCGGCAGGGTGAGCTGCGTCTCGACGTTGGTCGCGGCCGAGGGCCCGGCGTTGCCGACGGTGAGTAGGAAGCTGAGGTCGCCGCCCGCGGTCACGGCATCCGCCTGGGCGGCGAAGTTTCCACCCGGCTCACCGTCGATCTGAACCTCACCCTGGACCGTTAGCTCTGCTCCGAGATCCGCCACTGCGGTCACATCGACGAAGCTCGTGGCCTGGTTGTTGGTCGTGTTCGGGTCGGGAGTGCCCGCTCCGGGGCCGGTCGATCCGTCAGGATCCTCGCTCAACACCGTGACGAGATTGCTGACGGTCTGAGCCGTGTTCGCCACCAGCTCGACGGTGACGGTCCACCGTCCGCCGCCGGGAGCGAATCCCATCGGCTCCAGAGCGTCGGCGAGGGTACACCTGACCGAGTCACGCTGCAGCGCACAGCTGTCCTCACGATGCGGGTCGTCGGCGATGTCGATGATGGTGTAGTCGCCGGACAACAGGATGTCGTCCTGGAGCACTACGTTGCGAGCGGAGGACGGTCCCATGTTGTCCACGAAGATCGTGTAGGTGAAGGCCTCGCCGGCTGCCACCTCGATTGCCGGCTGGATGAGCTTGGTCACTGCCAGATCGGCTTCGTCCATCACCAGCGTCGAGGCCGTGCTGGTGTTGTCGAAAGGAATGATGTCGTTCTCGAAGAAGCTCAGCTTCGCCGATCCGGTGATGATGGCGGTTCCGTCGATCTCGCCTGCCACCGAATCCACCGGCACGCGCCCGGCGATGTCGAGTGACCACACGCCGCGAGCCGGCAGCTCGTCCCGGCTGCAGCTCAGCAGGTTCTCGCCTCCGGATCCGCCTCCAGGCTGATAGGTGCACTGGCCCGGCTCGCCGCTGTTCTCCAGGTAGATGAACGCCTCCGGCAGGGTCAGCGTGAGCTCGAGCTGCGAGATGTCGTCGTCCTCATCGCCCGCAACCACGACTTCGTAGCTCAGGATCTCACCGGCCTTGAGTGGGTCGGGGCTGTCGCTGAGGTGGACTCCGGCGTCGAAGGGGCCGCCGGTCGTGATCGTGAGCGTCGCATCGATAAAGCAGACCGGATCGGACTGATACTGGTCCGAGATCTCGAGAGTCCACTCACCCCCGTCGGCGGCCGGGTCGACGCCGTTGAAGTCCGCCATGGCGCCGCTGCTGGGGAGAAAGGTGCCCGACTGGATCTTGGTGCCCGCCACGGTTCGGGTCCCGTCGTCGTCGAAGATCACGGTCACCGGTCCGACGTCGGGATTCGACCAATCGTAGTCGTTGTATCGCACGAGTGCGACCCTGGTTCCATCCGGTGAGTAGAGACGCATGCGGATCTCTTCCGCCCAGTCGTCTCCGCCGCTGGGTCCGGGACAGTTCGTCCCGTTGCCGAGCTTGGAGAACTGAATCTCCACATCGACATCGATGACCTCGGTATTCACCGGAAAATCCCCCTCGAAGACCGAGAAGATGGTCGTCGCGGTCTCTTCGTCGATGGGGCCTGGGGGGACCAGCGGGCCGGCCGGGTACGATTGAGAATACTGGCCCCGACTGACGGTGGTGTTCTCGTCCGGTTGGTCAGCGTACGCAGGCACCGAAAATATGAGGGTGGCGAACACAACGGTCAGCACGACCGCATCACGATGCATGTTTTTCATCCCGGCTCCCCCTGGAGTTGAAGTGATTGATCGTCTGTGGCGATCTCAAAGAAAATATTGCGCAAACAGTCAACAATCCACAATTCAACAACCTGGATGAGATTAGCATGCTGCCGCGAATTGTGTGGCGTCCGTCGTCGTGTTCGTCCGAGCAGAGGTTTGACCCACGCATCATCGGGGGAGCTGTGGGCTCTCGAGCATTGGAATGTCGAGAAAACGGCAATCATGCGGAGGGTGACTGCGATCGACCGCCCAGGAACGGACATCACAGACAGCCGCCTCAAGATTGGGGGACAATGAGGGTGTGAGTGGCCGTCAGTTCGCGGCCGCCTCGAAGGGAGTGCCAGTGAAGTCCTCAGCCGTTTGGATCGTGACAATGCTGTCGATGGTGGGAGGGCTCGCCGCCGAGCCGAACCCGGAGATTCCGGTGGAGCCCGTGAAGCCGGCGATGCAGATCGTGGGGGAGGATGTGTTCGAGACCTACGCATCGCCGAACCCGTATCCCGGGGTCACAGAGCAGGGTCCAGCCCAGCTGCTGTGGTCGGACGTGCTCCACCACCCGGGTGCGACCTACATCTGTCCCCATTTCAGCCGGATGGACCTCGGCGAAGGCGACTTCGTCGTGGTTCGCTCTCCCGACGGCTCGCGAACCTGGAGGTACGAGGGGACCGGCGTGGACGATCTCGGAACCAGCGGCGACGGGTTTTGGGGCATCCACATCGCCGGCGAGACCGCCGTCGTCGAGCTGTGGGCCGCCTCGGTAGACGGTGGGTTCGGCTATGTCATCGATCGCTATGCGCGGGGATTCACCCGCAAAGAGGTCGAGGGCTCCCAGACGCCCGAGGCCATTATCGGCGCGGACGATTCCGAGTGGGCTCCGTGCTACGAGGCGACAGACCCCGTGGTCTACGACGCGAGCCGGGCGGTGGCCAGAATGCTCATCAACGGTTCCGGTCTGTGCACCGGATGGCTGGTCGGGAATGAAGGCCACTTCATGACCAACGAGCACTGCATCACCAGCCAGAGCCAGGCCTCGAACACCAACTACGAGTTCATGGCGGAGGGGGCGGACTGCGCGACCGATTGTTGGGTGCTTCAGTGCCCGGGCGACATCGTCACGACCTCGGGCACGCTCATCCAGGACTCACCCGACTACGACTTCGCCCTGGTCGAGCTGTCGACCAATCCGGCGCCGACCTACGGGTACTTCACCCTGCGTGCTGCCGGGGGAACGATCGGCGAACGGCTCTACATTCCCCAACATCCGGCGGGTTGGGGCAAGAAGATCGCGCTGTACAGCTCACATGCGTCCGATCCGGGATACCCAGTGGTCGTCTCGAAGAACTATGGCGGCTGCGGAACCAGACCGGGCCCGGACATGGCGTACCGGGCCGACACCCAGGGCGGCTCGTCGGGGTCTCCCGTGGTTGCACACAGCGACAACCAGGTCATCGCGCTGCACCATTGCGGCAGTTCGACCATGAACACCGGTGTGCTCATCGAGCAGGTGATCTCGACCCTCGGTGCGAACCTCCCGGCCAGCGCCATCGGGGTGCCGGGGTCGGTCTTCTTCGATGACTTCGAAACCGGAGACACGAGCTTCTGGAGTCGGACTGAACCCTGACGAAAAATGCCACTCGCCCAGGGGGGGTGGCACCGATCAGGTAAAGGTGCCAGTAAAGGTGCCAGTCACGTTATTAAGGTATTGTGCTTTTGTCGCCACATGAGGAGGACAAGTTGACGAGATCGAGGCGGGTGTTCGTGGAGGGCGGTTTCTAACATGTGTACAACCAGCTGGGTTGAGGGGAACGAGTGTTCGCTGCGGACCAGGAGGCGGTGGAGTTCACGAGGATCCTCAAGGAGGTTGCGGAGCTGGATGACGTTGCGGTTTTGGCGTGGTGCCTGCTTTCAAACCACTACGACCTTGCGGTTCGGGCCAGTGAGGCCTCTCTCGACCGCCCGATGCGAAGCCTGCAGCAAAGGGTGACGCGAGGTGTCAATGTTCGTCAGAGTGTAGGGGGGCCCCCTCTGGCAAGGACGGTTCGAGGTCAAGGAACTCGCGGAAAACGTCTGCAAGTCGCCCGATGGGATGAGTCAAGCACTGGCAATGGGAGTCAGAAGACGAGCCCGGGACGCCGACTTCAGGAACAGGCTCAGCGACCTCGATCATGCCGTCGCACAGGCTGTCGACATATAATGACGTAATAGCGTGACCGGTACCTTTTTCTGGCACCTTTTTCTAGGGTCTTTTCCAACGGTGGGGCTGGCGCCTTGCCGAGCGGCGTAACGGCCCCGCCGGGTGGCGGGGCCGTACAGTCTGTCGTGTCTCGCCGCGCCGCCGTGAGCTATTCGATGCTGAAAGACTGAAGCTCGACCGGGACGGGGTCGACGATGCTCAGGGAGTAAGGGGTGCAAGCCGGTGACGGCCAGGTGTCGATCTGAAGATAGTAGGTTCCTGCTGCAGGAAAGGTGACGGTTGCGCTGGGGTTACCAGCAGAGCCCTCGGCGGAACCTGTGCAGGCCGGGGAGGTGTCCGGACAGCCGTCCGTGACCATGAACGCGGTCCAGGTCAGGGTTCCGGTCAAGGCAATATCATAATCCCCAGGGGTCGCCACCTCGAGGACGTAGATCGCGTCCTCGCCTTGGGCGTAATACGAGGTGCACGGGTTGACGGGGTAGGTGTTGCCCTTCCCGCAGGTGGTGCCGCTGTCGATGTAGGGCAGCGAGCCCGGCAGGTTGACGGTCGGCGCGGTGGCGCAGTCCACGCCGCCGTCGGCGAGCGCGACGCCTGTGACCGCGAGCAATGCCGCAACGATAATCGCAGTGTGTCTCATCAATCCTCCTTCAAAAAAGCGTTGTTACGGTCGAATCGAACAAACGATACCCCGTATCCCCCGGATCAGAACTCGGCACCGTCATCCGACGCCTCTTGGATATCAAATATACCATGTAAACCGCGGTGGTCGTCTGACAAGAATTCCTTCATGGAAACGGTTTTCTCATCTTCCCTGAAAAGCTGATGCGGCTTCGCAGTCTGGTTGTCCTGGGCCTGGCGCCGCGGGTGAGGGAAGCGCAAACCGGCGATGAGATTCGCATCGTCAAAACCGGCCCCGCACCCTTTTCCGGATACGTTCCGGCCCGTCGAGAGTAATAAAGATGCCGGTCACGCTATTAACGTAATAGCGTGACCGGCACCTTTTTTCGGCACCTTTTTTCGCTATTAACGTAATAGCGTGACCGGCACCTTTTTTCTTTTTGCCTTTTTCCCTTTTTTGCGTGACCGGCACCTTTTTTAACGTAATAGCGTGACCGGCACCTTTTTCTTTCCTTTTTTTCTGGACAACGACTTTTTGGTCGCTGGATGGACGTGCTTCATCCATCCCCGAGGGTGTGGTACCTTCACCATTCAAAATGAGAGACGTATGAAGGTCGGGCCGATTTCGCGTTTGCTCATGTTCTGGGCGATCGTATTGGTGGCGCCGGGTGTGAGTGCCGTTCATCATGCGGCCTCTGTCAGCCTTCACAATGACAGCGACGCCGAGGTGGTTTGGCAGTTGAGAGGAACCCCGGTCGAGCTCACTCTCCGTCTCACTTCCTTCGATGTGAACGGTCTCGAGATCGTCTTGACGGAGGTCGATGCCGCACCAGGCAGGCAGTACTATCGTTTCCTCGACCGACGCGACCGCGGTGGGCGGCCCACGACCTACCGCCTGTTTACCGTCGATTCGGACGGGAACGAAACGCTCATCGGTGTCGTCACGTGTTTCGATTCGACAATGAGCGGTCCAGAAGCCCAAACGCAACCGCAGGTATCCTCGGGGATCGCGGCGACGATGAACGTTCATACCGGCCCACCGATCCCGTGGGCGCGCTTTCGTTACACGGATCGAGGGAAGGCTGGGGGTTCGGCCCCCCGTCCGGAGGTCCCGATCCCGCGAAACCGCCGAGTCGCGTCAACAACGTCTCGTTCCGGCGTCAGCCGGTGATCGCTCTTGACTTTCAAGGAGGGGATACGAAATGAAAAAAACTCTTGTTCTCACGTGCGCAGTGATGATGACCGCAGGTCTCGCGGCAGCCCAGGACTCGCCGTTTAATCTCGGCCTGCCGGAAGACCTTACCGGTTCGACCGTTACCTGGGTGAGCGGAACCTACGACCCTGCCGGCGGGATGGCGAGTACCATCTGCTTCCTGGTGTCGAACACCTCGCCCGACACCGAGTGGATCACCTCCGCGGCCGTGCTTTTCCCCGCGACGTGGGTCGTCGCGTGCAACTCGCAGGACGCGACCGACAGCGGCGGAAATACCGTGAACTTCGACTGTGACGTCCTCGACAACCTCGTCACGTATGCGGACAACGACGCTGGATACGGCGAGATCTGGGACGGAGAGACCTGGGGCTTCTGCGTTGACGTGACCCCGCCCGTCGGATCGTGGCCTCCGCCGCAGACGGTGAACTGGGAAGTCAATGGTGACGGGTGGGGCGGCGAGCCGCACCTCATCTTGGGATCAGAAAACATCGTCCCGGTCGAACTCGTCAGCTTCAGCGTCGAATAGACGCGCCGGATTCACTTCGATTTCAGGGACCCCGCTTCGGCGGGGTCTTTTCTTGATCAGGATTGATCGGTGTTACCCTTTGTATTCACGACATTCTTGGGCCGAAGATTGTGCTATCTTGCAGACGAATTCGACGGGTACGAAAAACAGCGCTCTCGACGGGGCAACCGGACAAAAGGGAGATCGATGATGCGTCCAGTTCTTGTTTTTGTGATGCTCACGTTTGCCGTCACGGCCCACGCTGCGACGATCTGGGATGAGTCGGTCGACGGCGACCTCTCGAATGATCAGACCGCGCCTACCGACATCACTCTGGTCAGTGCCTCGGACGATGTCATGGGAACCGTGGGCGGGGCGAACCCCGGCGAGTTCTTCGACTGCATGCGCTTCGACGTGCCATCCGGAGACTCGGTGAACAGTATTTTTCTGACCAGCTACGTTGCTGCTGGCGGCAACACGACCTCCGGGTTCAACCTCTACACCGGGACTCCGGCCGACACGGCTTCGTTCGGCGATCTGTGCTCGATTGCAGTCGGGCCGGCGAACGTCGGTGAAGATCTCCTCACGGTGTCATGTGCCGGATCACCGCTCGCCACGGGGACCTACACGGTATGCTGGCGCGAGGGCACGGCAGGTCAGGCATACACCGTGACCTATGTCTCCACCGTTCCGGTTGAGCTGCAGTCCTTTGCGATCGAGTAGTCGCTGAACACCGAGACCTCCGAAACTCTCTGATCGCCTCGTCGTGCAGACGGATCAGGGGTGAGGGGTCGGGCGTCTTTTCAATTGTGAGGTTGGAGCCTTGCCGAGCGGCGGAACGGCCCCGCCGGATGGCGATGTCGTACAGGCTGTCGTATCTCGCATTTGCGCGGCTTCGCTTGAGTGCTCGTTCAGTTGACGTCCGCCGAAGCGGATCCTACATTTGACGTCATCCTATGGAACGGCCGACCCGGAGAACAATCATGCGACAAGCCACCGTGCTGGCGATGATTCTGTGCGTCGCGGCGTCGAGCTGGGCGATGCGGCCCTCCGTCGTGTCCACCGACCCGGTCAATGGCGCAACCGGCGTCGCCGCCGACCTCGAGACCATCACCGTCAGCTTTTCCGAGGAGATGGGCGGGGGGTACAGCTTCATCGGGCTGTCCGGGTTCGATGCCGAGTGGTCGCCGGATCATCGAGTGATCACCATGAGGAGATCGGGATCGGCGCTGCCCTGGAGCGACGGCGAGCTCGTGATCGTCGTGCTCAACCCGTCGCCGCACTACTCGTTCCGGGACGTGGACGGCAACGAGCTCGCCACCTACACCTTCGCGTTCACCGTTGGCGCAGCCCCGATCCCGGGGGCGCCCACCGTGATGGCAACCACGCCCGCCAACGGCGCCGCGGACGTCGACATCGAGACCGAGACCATCACCGTCGAGTTCTCGAAGGCGATGGCGGACGCCACCGACGTCAGCGTCGTCGGTCCGTGGCCGGTCACCGGAGACACCCACCACAGCTGGTCGGCCGACGGCCGGACCCTGACCGTGGGCCGTGACGATGCGCCCGATCCGCTGCCGAGCTATGAGGTGGCGACCGTCTACCTGAACGCCGACGGGTCGGGATTTGAGGACCTCGGCGGCAACCAGCTCGGACCCTACGCGTTCACGTTCACTCTCGGCGGGCCCGGGCCCGATGAGCCGCCGTCGGTTCTGTTGACCGATCCGGTGGACGGGGCGCGGGGCGTCGGGGTGTTCACCGAGACGATCACCTTCGTCTTCGACAAGCCCATGACCTTCGACTTCAACATGGTGTGCGATACCGGCAACTGGGATGTCGACGGCAGCGGGGTCTACTGGGAGCCCGACGGCCGAAGCTTCCAGATGTGGCGTCCGGATGACGAAAAGCTGCTGCCTCCCGGCGCCATGATCTCTTTCACCCTCAACCCGGGCGGCGCTCCGGGATTCCGCGACCTGGACGGCAAACCGCTGCCCCCAACCACCATCAGCTTCAACGTGGAGGGCGGCCCACGCGTGCTCAAGGTCTGCCCCGAGGACTCCAACCGCGACTTCGACTGGCCCTACTACCTGTGGATCCCGCAGAACGCGGCGCCGGTCACCGCCATCCTCGTCGAGCCCAACAACTCAGGGTTCGGCTCCGACGAGGTCCAGCGGCACCAGCAGAGCGCCATGAGCCTACTCGGCTGGCGATCGCGGTTCGCCGAGCGGCTCAACGTGCCGCTGCTGGTGCCGGCCTTTCCTCGTCCGTACAGCAAGTGGTGGATCTACACCCACGCCCTCGACGTGGACACCATGACCACCGAGATCGAGCGGCTGGCTCGCATCGACCTCCAGATCATCGAGATGATCGACGACGCCCGGGAGCGGCTGGCGGAACGCCGCATCCAGGCCGGCGAGAAGGTCCTGATGATGGGCTTCTCAGCCTCCGGCCAGTTCACCAACCGGTTCGCCATCCTCCACCCGGAGCGAATTCTGGCCGCCGCCGCCGGATCACCGGGCGGCTGGCCGCTCGCTCCGGTGGCCACATGGCAGGGCGAGACGCTCGACTACCACGTGGGCATCGCCGACGTGGAGTCCATCCTGGACCGCAGACTGGACATGAACGCGGTCCGCGCAGCGCCCATCTTCCTGTACATGGGCGCCTCCGACACCAACGACTCGGTGCCCTTCGGCGACGCCTACGACGACGAGCAGCGGCAGCAGGTGAACCGGCTGTTCGGAACAACTCCGGTGGAACGCTGGCCGGCTGCCGAGGCGATCTATGATGCGGTGGGCATGAACGCCACCTTCGAGCTGTACCCGGGAGTCGGGCACACCATCTCCGAGGAGATGTTCGACGACATCGCCGACTTCTTTCTCGAATACCTGCCACCGCAGGACGCCTGGCTGCGTACCGGAGCGCAGCGGAGAGAGGTCGCACCGTGACCCCTGAAAACCGGACGGCATCCCTGCGACGAGGCGCCATCATCGGGCTGATCCTGAGCTTCTCGACCATGGTCTGGGCCACTGGGCCCACCGTGGTTTCAACCGACCCGGTGAACGGGGCCACCGGTGTGGCCGCCGACCTCGAGGCCATCACCATCACGTTCTCCGAGGAGATGGGAAACGGCCTGAGCTTGAGCGGACTCGGCGGCTCCTTCTCGATATCCTGGTCGCCGGACCACCGGGTTCTGACGGTGGCCCGAACCGCCGGAGCGCCGGCGTGGGAAGACGGCCGCACGCTTGAAATCGTCCTGAATCCTCCACCGCACTACGGCTTTGCCGATACCGAAGGCAACCTTCTGGCCACCTACACCTTCGCGTTTACCGTCGGCGAGTCCCCAATCCCCGGGGTCCCCACCGTGCTGGCCACCGCGCCCGCCAACGGCGCCGCCGACGTGAGCGAAGAGCTGGAAACCATTTCGGTCGAGTTTTCAAAGGCCATGGCGGAGGCCGTCGGCGTCAGCTTCAGCGGAGCATGGCCGGTGTCCGGCAACACGCCGCACAGCTGGTCGGTCGACGGCCGGACCCTGACCATTCGCCGTGATGACGCTCCCGCCCCACTGCCGTCTTTCGAGGTGCTGACCGTCCACCTGAACCGCAACGGCTCGGGGTTTGAGGACCTCGACGGCACGCCGCTCGGACCCTACGCGTTCACCTTCACTCTCGGCGGACCCGGGGCCGACGATCCGCCGTCGGTTCAGTCCTCGATCCCGGCCGACGGGACACGGGGGGTCGGGCTGTTCACCGAGTCGTTCACGGTGGCCTTCGACAAGCCCATGAGCCCCGACGTCAACCTGGTGTGCACCACAAGCAACTGGGACGTGGACGCCAGCGAGATCTCCTGGGCGCCCGACGGCCGCACCCTGGTCGTGACCCGACCCAATGACGGGACCCTTCCGTCCACCGGGGATCTGATCTCGTTCACCCTCAACCCGGGCGGCGACCCGGGTTTCAAGGACGTGGACGACAACCCGCTGCCCCCGACCACCATCAGCTTCTTCATGGAGGGTGACGGCCGCATGCTCAAGATCCGCCCGCAGGACTCGAGCCACGACTTTGCGTGGCCCTACTACCTGTGGATTCCGCAGAACGTGGCAGCCACCACCGCGATCCTGGTGGAGCCCAACAACACCGGGACCGTGGATGACGGCGAGCTGGTCCACGAGGGCAGCGCGCTCGGCCTGCTCGGTTGGCGGGCGCGGTTCGCGGAGCGGCTCAACGTGCCGCTACTGGTGCCGACCTTCCCGCGGCCGCGCAGCAGGTGGTGGACCTACACCCACGCCCTGGACAACGAGACCATGGCCAGCTCCGTGGAGGGGCTCGTCCGCATCGATCTTCAGATCATCGAGATGATCGACGACGCTCGAGAGCGACTCGCTGAGCTCCACATTGGGGCCGGCGAGAAGGTCCTGATGTTGGGGTTCTCGGCCTCCGGCCAGTTCACCAGCCGGTTCGCCATCCTCCACCCCGAACGGACCCTGGCCGCCGCTCCAGGCTCGCCGGGCGGCTGGCCGCTGGCCCCGGTGGGCACCTGGCAGGGCGAGATCCTCCCGTACCACGTGGGAATCGCCGATGTGGAGTCCTTCCTGGGCTACAGCCTCGACATGGACGCGGTTCGAGCGGTGCCGATCTTCCTCTACATGGGCGACGCCGACACCAACGACGCAGTTCCCACGGGAGGCGCTTACGGCAGTGACCTGGGCGAACTCGCCTGTCGTCTCTTCGGCGACACGCCGGTAGCCCGGTGGCCACACTACGAGGCGATGTACGACTCGGTGGGCATGAACGCCACCTTCCGGCTGTACCCGGGGATCGGTCACACCATCTCGGACGAGATGTTCGACGACATCGCCGACTTCTTCCTCGAGCACCTGCCGCCGCCGTAGCGTATTTCGGTCCGGCCAGGGTCGATTCGGTGAGTTGAGTTGGACCGCAGTAGATAGCTCATGAATACTTCGGGTTAGGGTCCACCCGACGCCCATCGCGCCTTCCTGTTATGGAACCGTGACTGACCACCGATCCGTGCCGCCCGTCTCGAAGCCGTCGGCGAACGGCGCAGCCGGCCCCCAGGCGAGGAACACGTCCCGCCGCTTCCATTCCATCATCGTGCTACGCTGGTCTTTGAGCCGAACGCGCGGTGTTGGGACGGCGAGTGTCCCAGGCCACGACACGGGAATGTGGGGTGCGGATGTCGGATCGGCTGACACGGCTCGCGAACCTCGAAGAGGTCATCGAAAAGAGTCCGGCGATCTGCTTCATCTGGCGCGCCGAGCCCGGGTGGCCCGTGGAGTTCGTCTCAGCCAACATCAACCAGCTCGGTTACACCCAAGACGATTTCATGGTCAACGGACTGTCATTCGCCGAGATCGTTCACCCCGGCGATCTGGAGCGCGTCGGTGCCGAGGTCGTGCGGTATTCCGAGCAGCGGGTGGACGAATTCAGCCAGGTGTACCGCATCAAGGCCAGTGACGGATCCGAAGTCTGGGTCGACGACCGCACCTGGGTACGACGCGATCCACTCGGAGTGGTCGTTCATTATCAGGGAGTCCTGCTCGACATCACGGCCCGAAAGCTCGCTGAGGAGGAAACCGCGCGGGTTCGCGCGGAGCTCGAGCGCAGCCTCCGATTCAACCGTTCACTGCTGGACGCTTTGCCGACGCCGGTCTTCTTCAAGGACCGTGAGGGCCGGTACATCGGATGCAACGGAGCGTTTACCGATGTCATGGGCGTGACCAGCGACGAGATTCGGGGCAAGACCGTGCACGAGTGTTGGCCGGGTGACCACGCCGAGGTGTACCACCAACGCGATCTCGAGCTGATGCGCCGGCCCGAGCGGCAGGTTTATGACTTCAAGGTCCGGGACAAGGACGGTGTCGAGCGGCCGGTCATCTACGCCAAGAACGTCTTCTTCGACGAAACCGATCGGGTTGCCGGCATCGTCGGCGCCTTTGTCGACATCTCCGAACGGGAGCGGGCGGAGGAGGAGCGGCGCCAGGCCGAAGCCCTGCTGCTGCGGTCCCAGCGGCTCGAGTCGGTGGGGCGTCTGGCAGCCGGCGTCGCTCACGACCTCAACAACATGCTGACACCGATTCTCGGCTACGGCGAGATCGCGCGTACAAATCTGCAGCCCGATGATCCAAATCGGCACCGACTCGAGCAGATCGTCCATGCCGCCGAGGGCTGCCGGAATCTGGTGCGACAGCTCCTCGCCTTCAGTCGAAAGCAGATCCTCCGGCTGGACACCGTTGATGTCGGGGAACTGATTCGGCTCGAGGAACCCCTGATCCGGGGCGCGCTCCGAGAGGACATCGAGCTGATCATCGAAACCGGTGATTACCCGTGCCCGGTGCGGGCCGACCGCGGCCAGCTCGAACACATGCTCATGAACCTCGTGGTGAACGCACAAGACGCAATGCCCTCTGGCGGTCTTCTCTCTATCGAGATCGAGCGCACCGGGATCGAGGATGTCGAGTCGACGGCCGGTATGGAGTTGCCGCCCGGTTCGTACGTCCGGATCGTCGTCGCCGATACGGGCGAAGGAATGAGCGAGGAGGTTCAGGCGCAGGCCTTCGAGCCCTTCTTTACGACCAAGGGCCCCGGCGAGGGCACCGGGCTCGGGCTGTCCACCGTGTACGGAATCGTCCACCAGCACGGCGGGGCGATCGCAATGCACAGCCAACCGGGAAACGGTTCCCGATTCACGACCTACATCCCGTTGACGACCGGAACGGAAGCCCGGTCCGACGCCGCGCCGGAGACCACCGTCACTCTTGATCGGCACATCGTGATCATGGTCGTCGAGGACGACTCCGCGGTGCGCGAGCTGGTGGCGGAGATCCTCGAGGATGCTGGATGCTCGGTGTTGTCGGCCGGTTCGTGCCGCGAGTGTGTCGACCTCATCGACGAGGATGGGCCTCCTCCGAACGTGCTGCTGACCGACGTGGTCATGCCCGACGGCAATGGACTGGATCTGGCCCGCGACATTCAATCCCGACACCCCGACCTCGATCTCAAGGTGCTGTTCATGTCGGGGTACGCTGACGATGTCATCGCCGATCAGGGCGCCCTCGATCCGGACGTCAACTTCATCCAAAAGCCTTTCACCCTCGATGCTCTGCTGAGCAGGATCAAGACCGTGCTCGACAGCGAGCCCGAAACACTCTGAGTGCTTCGGGCTCGGCAACCTGAGAGGCCGCACTTTCCATGAGTGGTGCAATGGTGAACGCGGCACCGTTCGGCACTGATCAGCTCGCGGGACGGTACGCCGACCGTCCCGCGAGCAGTATCTGATTACTGGAACGGTGTTGGAACGCCGTAGGGGGCGCGGGTGATCACCGTCGGGTCCGACGTCACGTTGTCGTTGACGCTCGCGAGGATGCGGAGACTCGCCCGGTTGTCCGTCGTGGAGTAGACGACATGCGCCACGGCAGTCGAGGTCTCGACACCGCCCATGCCCACGCTGTTGAAGATGTCGTTGATCTGAAACGACCCTCGCCCCGTGAACTGCCCGCTGGCGGTGCGGTCCGACTCCGGGTCCCACAGATTGACGACGAGCTCGACGTCGTCGGGCACGAACGGCCCCGGCATGACCAGGAGGTTGGTGCGGTGGTCCGGTCCGTTCTTCAGCCCGTAGAGCTGCTGCGAGCAGCAGGTCGAACCGCCGTAGCGATCATCGAAGGGCATCGGCGTTCCGAAAGCCCCGCCATCGGCGCCTCCGACGTTGCTCGTCACGAGGCGAGCGGCGACCCGGTCGGTAACATCGCTGTAATAGATCCCGCTCAGTGCGAGCATCCCACTGCCGGTGTCGGCCATCCCGGTGAGCTCCCGGACCACATTGGGGTACATGACGGTCTCGAAGGGTCGCAGACGGAGCGTCCGCTCGGCGTCGGGCGAGCCGCTGGTGTTTCTATTCGAGTAGTAGAGCAGCGTGAGATGGAGGTTGTGGTAGTAGGGGTTGGTGATCTGGAGCTCGCTCTGCCACTGGCTGCCCCTGGCGCCGGCGGCGTCCGCGGCCCCGGGCGCCCAGGTCCAGGCGTAGCGGCTGTCCTCGGGGGCGCACCAGCCGTCGACGCTCTGATAGACGTCGAGCACCGGTGACAGGTCGCCGGCCGTCGCGAAGCGCATCGACCAGTACTTGGTCGCGTGGTCTGGGTCGTCGCGCGGTCCCAGCTGCGGGTAGTAGACCTTGACCAGGATCAGGTTCCATCCCTCCTGCAGGACCACCGGCACCTGGTGAGCACCTTCGGCATATGCGGCGGGAGCTTCCTGCCGCAGAACCTCATCGCCGTTGAGCCAGACGCGAATGCCGTCGTCGGCGCCGACCAGCATCACGACCTCACGCGCGGTCGCCGACTCGATCTGGGTCAGGAAGTATTGAACGACGTTCATGTTGTCGGACGGTGCATCGTAGTTGTTGAGGTAGACGCGGCCGTCGGAAATGGCGCTCGCCGAGGTGTAGGCGTAGGGAGAGCCCGAGCTCCCTCCAATCGGCGACCCGGCACAGGAAGGGATCACCTCGTTCTCTCCGATGAGGTCGTCATCGAGGGTCCCGTTGACCCCTCTGCTCGGGGACAGCCAGCGAATGATGAAGTTGTTCTCGGACGAGGCGTAGATCTTGTTCGCGGCCGGCCCCGCGCTGCGCTCGAATCCGGGTCGGATGATCCTGCCCTCGTCGATGTAGGGTTCGGTGCTCGGCGATTCCGCGCCGACCGGGTTGGCAAAGGCCGCAACAAGCGTCGCTGCGGCAAGAATGGCAATGGTCGCTCGATGGTCCATGTGTTCCTCCGTTCACCAGGGAAAGCGACGCCGCCGGCCCAATCGGGTCACGAAGGGAGGCAACGAGCCCCAGGACGTTGCACCGCATGGATCTTTTCCTGCGGAAATTCTGAGCAATGATTCAGAGGTGATCAGAAACGGATTCGAGTATGTGACGCAATCCCTGTCCCGATCGAGATCGGCACTCACCAGGCTGCTGCTCCGAGGTTGGTCCGGCAACGCGAAAGGAAATGCGACCGCCCGTTGTTGCTGTAACACGCGTATCGAATCACGACCGAGCTGAAAGAGGTGAGAGTGGCTGACGACGACCGAAGCGTTGAGCATAACGACTGCGCAACCGGTGGCGGGACACCGTCCGATCACGACCCGACGGTGAGCGTCGGTGTCCACCGGGACGAGACTCTCGGAGTGCCCGGCGCTGCGAGTACGACGTCCGCGGCGGTTCCGGAGTCCATTGGTGGCTACCGGGTGCTCGGTGTGCTCGGTGAAGGCGGGATGGGCGTCGTCTACGAGGCCGAGCAGGCGAGCCCGAGGCGGCGGGTCGCGCTGAAGGTGATTCGCGGCGGCCACTTCGTCGACGAGAACCACATCAGAATGTTCCGCCGTGAAGCGGAGACCCTGGCACGGCTGAGACACCCCAACATCGGCGCGATCTACGAGTCGGGCCGAACCGACGACGGCCGGCACTTCTTCGCCATGGAGCTGGTGCGCGGCAAGACCCTGGGCGACTACCTCGCCGACCGGCCGCGCAGAGTGACCCCTGACGAGCTCGAGCACCGGCTGGCAGTGTTTCAGAAGATCTGCGACGCGGTGCAGTACGCCCACCAGCGCGGCGTCATCCACCGCGATCTCAAGCCGTCGAACATCATCGTCACCGACGACGCCTCGAGCTCAGGCGTCTCGTCCACCGCCTCGACGCAGGCCGCGACTCCGACCGTGAAAATCCTCGACTTCGGGCTCGCCCGGATCACCGAGGAGGACATCGCCATGACCCAGGTCACCGAGGTCGGGGTCATCAAGGGAACACTGCCCTACATGGCGCCGGAGCAGGCGAGGGGCGACGCCGAGGCCATCGACAGTAGAACCGACGTCTATGCGCTGGGGGTGATCCTGTACGAGATGCTCGCGGGCCGCCGTCCCTACGACATCGCGTACGCCGCCCTGCTGGAAGCGATCCGGGTGATCTGCGAAGAACCGCCGGCGCCGCTGAGTGCGAGCTGGGGCGGCAGCCGCAAGCTGGATCCCGATGTCGAGACCATCGTCGGCACGGCACTGGAAAAGGAACCGGATCGGCGCTATGCGTCGGCCGCCGCGCTGTCCGAGGACATCGGCAGGTTCCTCGAGTCGCAGCCGATCCTCGCGCGGCCGCCGTCGGCGGTCTACCAGCTCAGAAAGATGGTCACCCGGCACCGAACCGCGTTCGCCGCATCCATGGTAGTGGCCATCGTGCTGGTGGTCTCCACCATCGTCAGCACCAGCTTGTTCTTCAAGGCGAAACGCGAGTCGGAGCGGGCCCGCGTCGAAGCTCTGAAGTCGGAGCAGGTGGCGACGTTCATGACCGGGATGCTCGAAGGGGTCGGCCCGGCGGTGGCCATGGGCCGGGATACGACCATGCTGCGCGAGATCCTTGACAGCACGGCCCAGCGGCTCGACGCCGAGCTCCAGGACCAGCCCGAGGTCGAAGCGAGCCTGCGCGACGTGCTCGGCAAGACCTACCGGCAGCTCGGCGAGCTTGAGGCCGCGGAGGCCCAGCTTCGATCGGCCGTGTCGACCAACCGCCGCGTTCTCGGCGACGACCACCCGGAAACGCTCATTTCCATCAACGACCTTGGGCTCACCCTGCAGGATCGTGGCGCCTGGGAAGAGTCTGAAGCGTTGACCGTCGAAGGGCTCGAGGGCTGCCGGCGCGTCCTCGGCAACGATCACATCGAGACCCGCACTGCCGCCTCGAACTACGGCCAGCTGCTCGCCGATACCGGGCGTTTCGCCGAGGCCGAGGTGTTCAGCCGGGAGGCATTCGAGAGCTTTCGCCGCTTCGACGGTGTTGAGGATCCGCAGACCCTGACGGCGCAGACCAACCTCGGCATCCTCCTCATGCGGTTGGGCCGCGTTGCGGAATCCGAGGAGATCCTGCGCGACTCCCTGAAGACCAAACGGCAGGTGCTCGGCAACGACCATCCGGAGACCTTCATCAGTCTCGACGCCCTCGCGGTGGTGCTGGAGAATCAGGAACGTTTCGACGAAGCCGAGCCGCTGTACGTCGAGTCGCTCGACGCCTGCCGGCGCGTTCTGGGCGACGACCACCCCGGAACCCTGCGGGTGCTGTCGAACATCGGCGTCTTTCTGACCAAGGTGGGGCGGCCGGACGAGGGAGAACGGTATCTCCGCGAAGCTCTCGAGACCAAGCGCAGGGTGTTCGGCGACGATCACCTGAATACCCTGATCTCGCTGAACACCATGGGCTTTTGGTATTTCCGCCAGGGCCGCTACGACGAGTCGGAGGCCATGGTCCAGGAGGCGGTCGAGCGGGGGAGGGGCGCCCTCGGCAGCGAGCACCCGGAGTACCTGGTGTGGGTCTTCAACCTCGGCAAGCTGCTCGAGCTGCGCGGCCGAGCTGCAGAGGCGGAGCCCTACTACCGCAAGGTCCTGGACACCCGGCGGCGGGTTCTCGATCCAGCTCACCCCGAAACGATGTACGTCCTGACCGAGCTCGCCAAACTGGTTGACGGACTGGGCCGGGCGTCCGAAGCCGAGGAGCTCCTCCTCGATGGGGTGCGGGAAGCAGAGGCCGAACACGGCGCCGCCGGAGCGGCGACCGTGGACGTGAGGGCCCGGCTCGCCCGTTTCTACACCGCCCACGACCGGCCGGACGATGCCGCAGCGGTGGTCGTCGCGCAGCTCGAAGCGCTGCGCGCTGCCGCCGAGACCTCCGACGAGCCGGGACCGAAGAACGCGTTCGCCTGGGAGGCTCTGACCTGCGAGCCCGCCGAGCTCCAGGATCCCCAATCTGCGCTTGTCTTCGCCCTCCAGGCTGCCGAGCTCGGCAACCGGCAGGATGCGGACGTCCTCGACACCCTGGCGCTCGCCCATCACCGCACCGGCAATCACGCGCGGGCGGTCGAGGTCCAGATGGAGGCCCTCGAGCTCGTCGGTGAGGGCGATGCCGGGCGCCGCGAGGCCTTCGAGCAGGCCCTCGAGAACTATCGGAGCGCCGCAGGAAACTGAATCCGCAGCCCGGTTCGCGGACGGTGCTCAGCGCCACACTCGAAAAGGTCTACTCGACACCTGTTTCAAGACGAGGAATAGCCGGTGTCCGCGCGATGCTCTTCGAGCCGTTCATCTTCATCGGACGTGGTACCGTCGAATCCGGAGGAGAGGGGACCTCACGCCGCAACCCGGCTTGGCCTGATGCGGTTCCGGATGCCCCGAGATCGCACCATCTTCGTTTGGATATCTCAACAATGAACGCTGGTCGTGAAAAAAGTTCGGGGCACGGGCTCTTTGCGAGACTGTCGTTCTGGCTGGTTCCTGCATGGGCGAGCCGAAATGACTCTGAGCACGAGCAAGCCATCGTCAGGATCATCGTCGGCGGGGTGGCTGCCGCGTATCTGCTGGTCGTCATCCACACCGGAGGCGGGAGCGCCACTGCCAAGCTGGTGACGACGTTCTGCATCGCCGTGTTCTTCGTGGTGGCCCTTGCCATCATCGCGTGGATCTGGGTGGATTCGGCGCCGAATGCCGGGCGACGGATCCTCGGCATCGTGACCGACAACAGCGGAGCGACGGGCGCGCTGTTCATCAACGGAGAGCTGGCGGCGCCGCTGTTCGTGGTCTACCTGTGGGTCACCTTCGGCAACGGATTCCGCTACGGACGACGGTACCTGTTCCTGTCGATGGCACTTGGCATCTGCGGTTTCTGCGGCGTCCTGCTGCTGTCGGACGAGTGGTCCGCTGTTCCGTCGGTGAGCCTCGGTCTCCTGATCGGTCTCGTTGTGCTGCCGCTGTATGTCGCGTCGCTCCTGAGAAACCTGGAGCTCGCGTTGGACAGAGCCGAGGTCGCCAATCGGGCGAAGTCCAACTTCCTGGCAACCATGAGTCATGAAATCCGCACCCCGCTCAACGGGCTGATCGGCCTGCTCGATCTTCTCGACATGAGCAACCTGCAATCGACACAGCAGCACTACGTGGATTTGATGAAGAGCAGTTCGGCCTGGTTGATGAACGTCATCTCGGACGGCCTGGACTTTACGAAAATCGAGGCCAACGAGCTGATCATCGAACCCGAAGTGGCGGAGATCAGGACCGTCATCTCCGACATCACCGGGATCTTCCGAGAGGTTGCGGGGGCCAAAGGGTTGTCATTCGAAGCCGACGTTTCCGAGACGGTCCCCCGGTACCTGATTTGTGACTCGACCCGGCTCGCCCAGGTCCTCAACAACCTGTTGGACAACGCGATCAAGTTCACCCAGCAGGGCCATGTCAGGTTGGAGGTGATGGCCGACACCGTGGCCGACGACACGATGCGGCTGGGTTTTCGCGTTGAAGACACGGGTGTCGGGATCGCCGACGACGAGCTGAAATCCGTGTTCATGCCCTTCAAGCAAACAGCTCAGCGACGACCCGCTGGTCACGGAGGCACGGGATTGGGTCTGGCCATCGCAGAGCGCCTCGTCGATCTCATGGGGGGCGCCGTCCGGGTGGAAAGCAAACTCGGCGCCGGGACCGTGTTCTCGTTCCACATCGAGACGCAGGTCGCGTCGGAAAGCGAGGTCGAGAGCCGGGAACGATTCTCGGGCGACATTCACTGGCGGCGGCGGCCGGACATCTTGTTGGTTGAGGACAACCCGACGAACCTGGAGGTCGCAGCCGCGTACCTGGAGCACCTCGAATGCAGCGTGACGTCCGCAACTGACGGTATGGAGGCCATCGAGCACGCCGCAAACCATCGTTTCGACTTGATTCTCATGGACTGCCAGATGCCCGTGATGGACGGCTACGAGGCCACCAGGAAGATCCGATCCGTCGAAGACGAGGCGGAACCTGTCATCATTGTCGCGCTCACGGCGCACGCGACGAAAATGGACCGACAGGAGTGCCTTGCCGCGGGGATGGACGACTATATGGGCAAACCGTATCGGCTCGCGTCGCTGGAGCTGATGCTTCGCAAGTGGCTCAGTCCATTGATGGGGGAGGGAGTGTCTGCAAGAGGCGGTCCCACATCTGTCGTGATGGACTCGGTGGACGACGCCGACTGGAGTGAATCCCTCCACGACCTGCGCAACGCTCTCGGCGGGGTGGTCGGAGGGGTTGAGCTCGCGCTCTTGAGATCAGCCGATCACGCGTCGTGCCGGGCGCAGCTCGAAACCGCCCTCGAGTCCGCTCAACGAGCGGCGGCCATCGCGTCCGTTCTGCAGTCCAGCCCCGGGAAACGTCAGGGCTGAGGAACGGTGCGCCCATCTCTGATGGGCGTTTGGACTGCCATCAGCGTCTCGCCGGCCTCGCTACGAAAATTCATGAATACTTCGGGCTAGGTGGAATACCGTTCATTTAAGCGAAATCCGGACGCGGAAATCGGATCGCACGGTTGGTCCCGGTAACGTGGTCTTGACCTTGTAGTTGCTCATTTTTCGTTTCACCACGCGAGGGTTGAAACGGCCGCGGCTTGAGGACACTCGTCGCTCGAGGATTTCAGTGAGCACCGCTCGGACTGTTGTCTCCTGAGGGGGAAAAAGAACCGTTCGAGATCTTCCTTCTGACGATGCGAAGACTATGAACAAAGGAGAGTTCATCAGTGTCGAGGTTGGCTGAGTGTGCGGCCTCATTCATGAGGCCACGGACAGCAAAATGCGCAAGGAGCAGGCCGTAGAGTTCCTGTTTCACGAGTTCCGGTGTTTTGCTCCGCAGCACGACATCCCTGCCTCGGAGATGTACCTTGAGCTCATCAAAGGCGGTTTCGATCTCCCATCGCTCGTGGTAGAGACCAGCAAGCTCAAGAGCCGGTGCCTCCTTTGGGTCGAGGATGTTGGTGATGAGTCGATAGGCCGATTCTCCGGTGTCGATCCCTTTGATCTCGTACTCGACGACCCGCACTCTCATTCCGTTGCGTTTATGCCGCCGATCCTTGGGAGACGGAAAGACTGTCGATAAGAAAGAACCGTCTTGAAATCTTTTTTCACACGGAAGAACGAGGTTCTTCTTGGCGCGCCATACATGACTCGCACCGGTGTCTACGGCCTGCTTCCAACGATTGAAAGACCAAAAGTGCCGATCGGCGAGACAAAGCACCTCGGGCGTCAGGCGGGGGATGAGCTGATCCGCAAGCTTCGCCTCGCTCAATGTGCACGGCCCTTCGGCGACATCGAAGAGCACGTGTGTGCCGCATTCGGCCAGAGCAACGCAACGGACCTGAGGAAAAGCACTCGAGCCGCGTGACGCACCCGGGCGGCCGAAGTGGGCCTCATTTGCGGGTGTATCTCCAACGTCGAGCGTCATTCCATCGATGCTGACCTTGCGCCACTGGCGGTACCACACACCTTTAGATTCAGCAGTTCCTATCGGCGTGACAACCTCGTGAAAGATCCGTTCCATGGGCTCATAACCCAATCGAGCTCTCGCCTGCGAAATGGCAGAACGACCGGTTTTTCTAAGCCTTTCCGCTGGTTCCCCAAGCCACTCGAGACCCTCAACGAGACAGCGCAATACCTCCTCGTAGGCGACATTCATGTAAAGAGCCATCGCGATGACGTAGTAGACCATCACGTGAGCCGGCAGCTGCCTATTCCGTTTACTTTGCCTCCCGGTTTCGGCTAGAACATCCATCACTGTCTGGCGTGGGATCTTGGACGACAGCAACCCCATGCTAATTAAATCACTAACTCGAAGGCTGTCCTTAAGCGCGGCGGCCGTGCGAGGCATATGGTTACCCCCGGTCCAGATTATCTGGACAAATAATACCACATATTCCTCTTATTTAAACGGTATTGGGGCTAGCCTCGTGCATGTTGCAGCGCAGGCGCCGTCGCCCGCGATGGCGGGAAAACGGTGAACGACAGGGGTCCTTACCCGTCGGTCGCTTCGTAGGCCCCGACGTCGGGTTGCGAGTCGCGGGGGACGCCGTCGAGGTCGTGGCTGGTGGCGCCGTCGGCGGACCCGGCGTCGATGGCCGGTGAGCCCGGAGCGAGGTGGAGGTCGAGCCCCGGCCAATCGGCGAAGTAGAGGTCGGTCTCGCCCTGCTGAATCTCGAGATTGTGGTCGCCGCCGGACAGGTTGCGGGTGGTGAGGTTGTTGCGGATGGTGTTGCCGGTGCCCTGGACGCTGATCCACGAGTAGTCGGGCCAGTCCGACGAGCCGGCCGGCAGCCCCGGGAAGTTGGAGCCGCCGACCGCGGTGTTGTTGACGATCACCGAGTTGTTGGTGTCGTACCAGGTGATGCCGTGCCAGTGGTCGCCCTTGCACAGGTTGTTGGTGATGGTCAGCCGGGTCTTCGGGCCGTCCTCGAAACCGCTGAGACACTGGGTGGGGCCGAGGGAGTCGGCGGGCTGGCCGGAGCCGTAGCGGTTGATGAAGCGGTTGCCGGTGATCAGCACGTCGGAGGAGGTGTCGGGGTTGGCGCCCATGTGGCTTTGGAAGAAGTCGTCGTGGTGGCCGTCGCCGAGCTTGACCGAGTCGTAGATGGCGTTGCCGACAAAGCGGTTGTCGTGGCCTCCCGTGGCGATGCCGTCGCGGGAGAAGTACTCGACGGTGTTGCCGATGATGTCGACGTTGTCACTGCCGACGACGAAGCCCATGGCGACGTTGACCAGATGGTTGCAGCGGATGACGAGGGGGCCGTGCGAGGTGTAGAGCCGAAAAGCGTCCGAGACGTGATCGACCCAATCGGGGATGGTGGGCAGATCGCCCGAGGTCAGGTGGCAGTTGACGATCTCGATGCGGCGCGCCGGGCCCTGGGTGCCGTGGTCCTCGACGCGGACCATGGTGCCGGCGGCGTCGTTGACGAAGCTGAGCCCCTCGAGACGCCAGAACTCCGAGCCGCGGAAGTGAACCGAGGCGAGCTCCGGCTGGTGGCGGACCTGGGCGCGGATGGTGACCCAGGCGGAGTTGTAGCAGCCGGTGATCTGGAGGTTCGGGTCGTGGCCGGCGGCGCCGACCAGGACGATGGCGTCGCCGCCTCGGATGGGTGCGCCGGGGTTCTGCGGCGTGCCGTACTGGTCGGTGCAGTCGACGCGGTTGCTGACCACGTCCTGGATCGAGGCCCACGGGTTGCCGGGGCTGCCGTCGCCGGTGGTGTCGGAGCCGCCGACGGGGTCGACGAAGAACTCGGTTCCTGTGACGACGACCTCTGTTGGACACGATCCGACCGAGGGGGCGCCGCCGGGAAAGCGGTTCCATCCCCAGAGATCACCGGATCCGAAACCGTCGGAGAAGACGAGTTCCTGTGATGCGGTCGGAGCGGCTGTCACGACCAGGGCCCCGATCGCCACCATCACAACCATCGAGTGCTTGACCATGCCGAGAGGTCCTCCGGAAACACCCTATCGCGTCATGCCCGCCGGCAGCGTGCGGCAGATCACCTGCCTGCTCGGACGTGCCGGAAAGAGGGCGAGACCCCACCAGCGCCGGTGCCGCGTGGCACCGACGCACCTGTCCAGGTCTGCAAAACGATACGACGTGAATCCCGGCCCCGTTTCGAGCTGATTACCGGCGATCTGCACCGCCTCCTTGAGAGCTTGACGACCAGCGCGTTGTATCGCCCGATTCGAAACCGTCGGCGTAGATCGCCTCGAAACGCCCAAAGAGGATCGCTGTGTTGTCACCCACAGAACCGTCAACCAGACAACCAGGCCAACTCAGGCCCATCAGCCCGTCGGGAGCTTCGATGCCGACCATCGCATCGCCCCCCTGGAAGGTCCCGGCATCTTCGATCTGAATCAGAATTCGGTTGTCGAATTCAAGAAGTACGATCTGAACGGTGACAGGATCGGGAACATCGGGGGTCGAGTACCACTGCGGTACCTGCTCGAACGTAATCCCGAACCAGCGATGACCGACCGTGCCCCCGGAGGCTGCGAAGATGCCGCACTCACCGGTACACGAGGGATCGCTTGGGTTGAAGTCGCGATGGAAGAACGCCAATAAGCCATCCACTGGTCCAGGAGAAGGGAGCGGACACTGGACGCCCTGGAACAGATTGTAGTCGATCCATTCGAAGAGCAGAAAGCCGTTGCTGACGACGCGGACGGAATCGAACGTCGTGCCGTAATAGTCGAACAAAAACCCAAGGGGGATGGGTGAGATGAAGAGCTCATCATCGTTCAAGAACAGTTGGGTTCCGTCACTCATGTCATACCAATCGAAATCCACAGAATCGGTGCCGATGTAGCCGAAGCCGTCCGGCCCGATGTCAGTTGCCCAGAGTGGTTGACAAAAACTCAGAAGAAGAACGAAATTCAACAACACAACTGGCCCATATCTCATGATTCTTGCCCTTTGCTCAGAGGCGCAGAGGTGGCGCGCAGTCAACCAAGGAGTCCGAGAGCTTTCACGCGGAAAAGGCGGTCCCTGGTCACGCCAACGGTTCGAGCGCTTCAGGGAGATTGCTATGATTCGTTGCACGATTTCAGCAATAATATACCAGCGCAGGGTCCATGCATCGCGTGGTCGCTATAGAAGTCAAGAACGGCAGGTCCCGGGGCGCGCAATCCGGGTTGACTGCTTTCGAGGACAGCTTCGGGCCCGAGAAGATGCTCCTGGTGGGTCGCGACAGAGTTACCGTCGAAGAGTTCCTGTCGCGGCCGGTCAGTGATTGGACGGGGTTCTGAGCGCGGTCGAATGACCCGAAACCTGTCACCCTGAGCGGAGCGACCTTCGAGGTTGCGGAGTCGAAGGGTCCCTCGAATCAGCGTCCGCGTCGGTGCCACGTGGCACCTGTCGGAAGCCGCCCGGGTTCCGCGGGTCGGATGCTATTCTCCACGGGCAGACTCGGGAAAAGTCAGAGGAAAGACCGGGGGACCACCGATGAGCGACAGCGATTCGAACCACCCGACCAACAAGACACCAGGTACGACCCAGAAGATCGGCCCTGCGGTACGAGCGACGTTGGTTGTCGAGGGTTTCAGGCTGATACAAAAGTTGGGCGAGGGTGGGATGGGGGAGGTCTACGAGGCCGAACAGGTCGACCCCGTTCGGCGTCGGGTCGCCCTGAAGATCATCAAACGGGGTTTGGAGTCGAAGGAAGTGCTCGCCCGCTTCGAAAGCGAGCGCCAGGCGTTGGCTCTGATGAACCACCCCAACATCGCCCGGGTGTTCGATGCCGGCACCACGAAGAACGGGCGGCCGTATTTCGTCATGGAACACGTGCCGGGTGTGCCGTTCATGCGGTACTGCGACCAGAACCGATTGACCACCCGCGAGCGCCTCGAGCTCTTCGTGCAGGTCTGTCACGGTGTGCAGCACGCTCACCACAAGGGGGTCATCCACCGCGACATCAAACCGTCCAACGTGCTGGTGATGCTGCAGGACTCCAAACCGGTGCCGAAAATCATCGATTTCGGAATCGCCAAGGCCACCTCGCAGCGGCTGACCGAGGAGTCGGTCTTCACCGCGATCGGGGCGTTCATCGGCACGCCCGAGTACATGAGCCCCGAACAGGCGGACCTGACCGGTCTGGATGTGGATACGAGGACCGACGTGTACTCCCTCGGGGTGATGCTGTACGAGGCGTTGGCGGGGGCGAAGCCGCTTGATTCGGCAAAGCTGCGGAAGGTCGGCTTCGAAGAAATGCGGCGGGTGATTCTGGAGGAAGAGCCGCAGCGCCCGAGCGCGCGTCTTTCGAGCTTCGGTGAGCGAATGACCGAGGCTGCTGCGACGCGGGGGACCGAACCTTCATCGCTCGAGCGGCAGCTCAGAGGCGATCTCGACTGGATCACGATGAAGGCGATCGAGAAGGACCGGACTCGGCGCTATGACTCCCCCGGCGAGCTGGCGTCGGATATCGAGCGTCACCTGGACAATGAGCCGGTTCTGGCCGGTCCGCCGAGTGCGAGCTACCGGATGGGGAAGTTCGTGCGGCGGCACACCGTCGGCGTGGTGGCCGGTGGGTTGGTGGTCGGAGCGCTGGTGCTCGGGGTTGCCGGCGCGACCATCGGCATGGCGAAGGCTCGAACGGCGGAGCGGGAAGCGGCCCGGGAAGCCGCGACGGCGCGGCTGGTCTCGGAGTTCCTGGTCGGCCTTTTCCAGGTCTCGGATCCGAGTCGGGGCAGGGGAGAGACCATCACGGTGCGGGAGATCCTGGATCAGGGTTCCGAAAAGATCAACCGGGAGTTGGCCGAGGAGCCGCTGGTTCGTGCACGGATGATGTCGACGATGGGCGAGGTCTATCAGAGCCTCGGGCTTTACGCCGAGTCGCAGGAGCTCTTCGAACAGGCCCTGGACATCCGCGAAGATGTGCTGCCCCCCGGTGACGTTGACGTCGCCGACAGCTGCAACAGCCTGGGCCGGGTACTTCGCGAACAAGCCGACTATCACCGCGCCCAGACGATGCTCGAGCGGGCTCTCGAGATCTACGAAGGTGCTCTCGGCCCCGAAGATCAGTCGGTGGCCGTGGTGCTGAACAACCTGGGGTTGCTGCACGTCGACGCGGGCGAGTACGAAGCGGCGATGGAGTGCTACCAACGGGCACGCGAGATCGATCGCATCACGCTTGACCCCGGCGACCCACGGCGGGCCGCAACGCTCCAGAATTTCGCGATTCTCCAGGTCAGGCTGCGTAACTTCGACGAGGCCGGAGCGCTCTTCGAGCAGGCACTGACGATTCGCGAAAGGGCCTACGGTCCGGATCACATTCGGGTGGCGCAGAGCCTCGGGAGCCTCGGCGGAGTGCTCAACGACAGCGGACGGTTTCGTGAGGCGTTGCCGTACTACGAGCAGTCGCTGGCGATCAAGGAGAAGGTGCTCGGCCCGGATCACCCCGATGTCGCCGCATCGCTGGCGAATCTGGGAGCGTTGTTTCGGACCCTGGGTGAGTTGGAGACGGCGCGGCCGGTGCTCGAACGTTCGATTTCGGTGTACCGGAAGGCGCTCGGCCCGGAGCACCCCGACGTTGCGGAACCGATGACGACGCTTGCCATCATCGACGCCATGAGCGGACGTCTGGACGAAGCACAATCTCTCTTCGAGGGGGCGTTGGCGATCAGGGAGGGAGCTCTCGGACCCGACCACCCGGATGTCGCCATCAGCTTGAACAATCTTGGGGTCTTTTTTCGTCGCTCCGGCGACTCTCAGACCGCCCGAGGCTTCTATCAACGCTCGCTGGAGGTGCACGAGCAGTCTCTTGGTCCCGATCACCCGGATGTGGCCATGGCGCTGACGAACCTGGCCAATCTGTACGTCGATCTCGACGAGCTGGACCGTGCCGAAGCGGCGTACCGGCGCGCGCTCGAGATCAGAGAAGAAGCCCTGGGCCCGGGCCATCCCGACGTCGCCAACACCCTTGATGGTATGGCCACTCTCGCGGTTGCTCGAGGCGACCTCGAGCGTGCTCTGGGGTATTCAGAGCGCGCCCTGAAGATCCGGGAAGAAAGTCTGGGCGCCGTACACCCGACGACTGCGGAGGCCCTCGCGGGAATCGCTCGTCTTCGTCGTCAGTTGGGCGATGAAGCCGGGGCCGATGATGCCGATGCCCGCGCCGCCGAGATCCGTACGAAGCTCGATGCAGCGACCTGACCCGAAGTATTGCGTCGGTGCCACGTACACACTATTGACGATCGCACCGGTTCGTCAGGCGGACGTCCGATGGCGCGTCACCAGCGGCCGGTGCCTCCCGACTCGAAACCGTCCTTGAAGATGACGGGGACCTTTTCGATCCACGCGATCTCGCAGACGAACGGGCCCTCACGGTTTCGACACACCTGGAACCGGACCTCGGCTGCTTCGACGACGACCGACAGGAAGGTTTGGCCGTCGAGAAAGCTCGAGTCGTTTCCCGCGTTGCCGACGTCGATCTGCCAGACCCGTCCCCTGTCGTGTCGGTAAACGCTGTAGACGTGAGTGTGGCCGCAGATATAGGCCACCACCGACTCTCGCTCGAGCAGCTCCCAGAAGGCGTCACGGTTCGCTTCGTATTTGTTGAGGCTGTCGTCGAGGTGGCGATGGATCGGAAACGCCGGCTCGTGACCGAAGACGAAGACCGCCTCGCGTGTATTGCTGCGGAGGTCCTGCTCGAGCCACGCGAGCAGCTGGGGGACGACGTCGCCGTCGGTGGCGACGTCCGCGCCGGGCTCGGTGGTTCCGTTCCAGTACTGGTTGAGGACGATGAAGTGGGCGCCGGCCCAGTTCCAGCTGTAGGTCGTCCCCAGCGTGCCCGGGGGGCCGGTGCCGCTGACGAGGTCGGTGAGGGGAAATCGCTCGCCGTTGCCGGTCGCATACTCGGCTCGCAGCCAGCTCATCTCGACCGGGTCTTCGGCCTCGTGGTTGCCGATGACGGGGAACCAGATCGCCGAGGCACCGGCGGCAGCGTCGATCTCGGCCCGGTTTTCCCAGATGCGGCCGTCCTCGTCTCCCACCGTGACGTGGAAGGCCCCGGGCCCGCCGACCCGAGTATTGATGGCATCGAGCACCTCGGCAAAGAGCGCGTGCTCGTGGCGCATGTCGGCCGTCACGATGAAGTGCACCGCGTCCTGTGCCGGCGCCGGAGTACCGGACAGCACGATCGCTGCGATCAGCGACCAACCGACCTGTCGAACGCGGCGTCTCATGCCGAAAAACCCCTCCTTCAATCGTACCCGGTTATCCGGCAGACCGTTCGACGAGAGTCTCGGCGACCGCAGACCGAGCTGCTGATCGACGGGTTCGGTGGGTGCCACCCGTCGCAATCAACGCGACCTGCGACCCAAGAACAACGTGAATGGGAAGGGTGGCGTCTCTCGTGGGCAGGGCCCGGTTACCCGAGGAGGAGCTTGATTGCCATCGCCACGACCGCGACCGCGAAGACGATGCGGATTACGCCCTCGCCGCGGCTGATCTGGAGCCAGGTTGCGAGCCAACCGCCGAGTGAGTTGCCGATGGCGAGCACCGCGCCGGCGAGCCAGCGAACCTGGCCGGTGGCGACGAACACGAGCAGCGACGGCACCATGTACATGCCGATCACGAACACCTTGTGCATGTTGGTGCGCACCAGGTCGAGGTGGAGCAGACCGCGAACCAGCGCCATGAAGATGAAGCCGACCCCGGCCTGGATGAAGCCGCCGTAGAAGCCGACGCCGACCATCCCGAGGTGAGCCCAGCGGGGGTGGGTCGCGCCCTCACCAGTGCCCGGCTTGCGGTTCTTGATCGTCACCACCAGCACGCCGATCATTACGACCGCCAGCAGCCGTTTGAACCACAGCGGGTCGATGCGGACCGCCGCCACGGCGCCGAGCACGGCTCCCGGCAGCGTGCACAGGCCGAGAGTCAGGCTGAGCCGGAAGTCGGCCATCCCCTTGCGCCGGAACTCGCTCACCGAGGTGATGTTCTGGGCGAGCAGGGCGATTCGGTTGGTGCCGTTGGCGGTCGCCGGCGACATGCCCATGAAGATCATGGCCGGCATCGTGAGCAGAGAGCCGCCGCCGGCCATCACGTTGACGAATCCCGCGACGGTTCCGACGGCGATCAGGACGAGATACGACCAGATGTCCAGGCTGCCTCCCGCTCGCACCCGCGAGTGGGTACTTTACCGCGTTCCCGAGGCCGACGCCGCCGGTCGCGACACCGATCCGGCAGGTTTCGCCGCCGGTCATCACCGGTGATCCCGACCGGTTCGCCGACGGCTTCGAGTCGGGGAACACCGCGGCCTGATGGGTACCACGTATACACGGTGACGATTCCGCTGGGCGGGCGGCGGAAGGTGACGTTGTGATGGGCGGGACCTGTCGGCTCGCGGCACTGGAAGAAGAGGCCGGTGCCTGATCGGGCAACCGGGCTCAGCCGGTGGCGATCTCCCAGCGGTGATCGCAGTGGGTCGCACCCTGCATGAGGGTCCGGTCACGGCGCAGCCGCATGTCCGGGTTGAACGCCCGCGCCCGGCCGTCTGCATCCGTGCACCACGACAAAGGCCCGCCGGAAGGCGGGCCTTGAGAGTCGAAAAGAAGGTGGGTTGTCAGCTGCCGGGGATCAGCACGGTGTCGATGACGTGGATGACCCCGTTGGACGCCATCACGTCCGCCTTGATGACGGTCGCATTGTTGATTTTCACCGCGCCATCAACAACGGCGATCTTGATGTCGGATCCTTCGGCGGTCGTCGCCTCACTCAGGCCGGTCACCTTATCGGCAGTTACCTTGCCGGGCACCACGTGGTAGAGCAGGATCGCCTTCAGTTTCTCCGGGTTCGCGAGCAGGTTCTCGACGGTGCCCGCGGGCAGCTTCGCAAACGCGTCGTCGGTGGGGGCGAAGACGGTGAACGGTCCGTCGGACTTCAGCGTGTCAACCAGGCCGGCGGCCTTGACCGCGGCAACCAGCGTGTTGAATGAGCCTGCCGCAACGGCGATGTCGACGATGTCGGCTTTCGCGGCGACGGCGGCCTTCGCCTGGGCCGGGCCGGAGCCGCAGGAGCCGCAGTGCGCGAAGACCGGGGTGGCCGCGAGGCCCAGGATGAGTGTCAGTGCAAAAATTCCGCGTTTCATGTTGCCTCCAGTAGGTCGTGGGTTGGTTTTCGTCTCGATCCACATCGGCCAACTGCTTTTGCATGGGGCACTATTCCATCCCCGGACGATCAATCGGTGCCACGGCCACACTTCCGCACTTCATGTGCGTCGTTACCCGAGCTTGTCACCGTGAGCGGAACGACCTTCGAGATCGCGGGGCCGAAGGGTCCCTCGCGGGTGCGAAGGTCGCTCAGAATGACAAGACACGTTGAGGTTTTTTTTTGTCAGTCGCGGATTCGGTCGCCCGGAATGGTGGAGGTGGAGAGAAAAAATGATGAAATTGCGAATGAAATTGCGTCTCAAATAGGATACACTGTCGACGTACCGCAGTTGAAAGGGGATTCCGATCACCGGTGCCCTGTGAGATGGGCTCGCTGCGGCGGACGCGGAGAAATACATGATCGGCACAGCACTGGCGCAATTCGAGGTTACCTCCAAGCTCGGCGAAGGCGGCATGGGCGAGGTGTGGCTGGCCAAGGACACCAAGCTCGGCCGCGAGGTGGCGCTCAAGGTCCTGCCGGAAGAGTTTGCCCGGGACCCCGAGCGCATGGCGCGTTTCGAGCGCGAGGCGAAGGTCCTGGCGAGTCTGAACCACCCGAATATCGCGCATCTGTACGGCCTGGAGACCGTCTCACCGGGCGCGGACGCGGATTCGGACGCGGACGCGGCAGCCACCACCTTCCTCGTGATGGAGCTCGTCGAGGGAGAGGACCTGTCGAAGGTGATCGAACGGGGAGCGGTGCCGGTGGAAGAGGCCGTCCGCATCGCGCTGCAGATTGCCGAGGCGCTGGAAGCCGCCCACGAGCAGGGGATTGTCCACCGGGACCTGAAGCCGGCCAACATCAAGATCCGGCCGGACGGCACGGTCAAGGTGCTGGATTTCGGGTTGGCCAAGGCCTGGGATTCGGACCACGGCGATTCGAGTCTTTCCCTGTCGCCGACGATGACCGCCCACGCCACCCAGGCGGGGGTGATCCTCGGAACCGCGGCCTATATGAGTCCGGAGCAGGCGGCGGGTGTGTCCGCGGATCGACGGGCCGACATCTGGGCCTTTGGCGTGGTGCTGTGGGAAATGCTCACCGGCCACAAGCTCTTCGACGGGGAGACGGTGTCGCACGTTCTGGCGGCGGTCCTCAAGGACGAGGTGAAGCTGGAGGAGCTGCCCGAAACGACCCCCCCGAAGCTTCGGGCCCTGATTGCCCGTTGTCTGAGGAAGAAACCCCGAGAGCGGCTGCAGGCCATCGGTGACGCCCGGATCGTGCTCGAAGAACCGATGGACGACGCGGAGCAGGGGCTCGATGCCGAATCGGCGACTGCACTGGTGGCGGAACCGGTTGCCCGCTGGCGCCGGGTCCTGCCGTGGGCCGCAGCGGCGGTGTGCGCGCTGGCGTTCGCCGCCGCCATGTGGACGGTGCTGAGCCGGACGCCGCAGGTCATCGCTGCCACCGTCGCGCCCGCCGAGGGCACCAGCTTTCACCTCAACCCGGCGAGCCCAGGCCCGGCTGCGGTGTCGCCGGATGGGTTCAGCATCGCCTACTCGGCGCGCGACGACGACGGCGAGGTGCTGCTCTACGTCCGCCGGGTCGATGCTCCGCAACCGCAGGCCTTTTCGGACACCGAGAATGCGGCCTATCCCTTCTGGTCGCCGGACTCACGATGGATCGGCTACTTCAACCGGGCGGAAGGCACCCTGAAGAAGATCGACACCCGGGGAGGCCCGCCGATCACCCTGTGCCGGGCCCCCAACGGCAAGGGAGGGAGCTGGAATTCCGACGGCGTCATCGTCTTCGCGCCCGATGCCAACGGTCCCCTGATGCGGGTGCCGTCAGCGGGCGGCGATCCAGTCAAGCTCACCGAGATCGATGTCGACCGGCACAACTCCCACCGCCACCCGCGCTTCCTGCCCGACGGGCGCCACCTGCTCTTCTTGGCGCGCGGAATCACGCCGCCCCAGAGCAGCCTCATGGCAGTGGACGTCGCAAACGGCGAAGCCACCGACATCATGCCGTTGGTGACCCAGGCCGAGTACGCCAACGGGCACCTGCTCTTCGTTCGGGAGGGCGCCCTGATGGCGCAGGCCTTCGATCCCGAGCGCCTGGAGTTCACCGGCGATGCGGTTCCGGTTTCGGAAGGTGTGCTGGTCGTGTCCGGGGCGTCGTTGGCGACCTTCTCGGCCTCGGAGACCGGCATTCTCAGCTACATCACCGGTCAGGCCGACATGCAGTCCGAGCTCGAGTGGCGCGATCGAACAGGTTTGGTCGCCGGGACCCTGGGAGATCCTTCGTCCTATCGCTCGCTGGTCGTTTCGCCGGACGATCAGATGGCGGCGGTGCTGGTCACCGACATGACCATCGGCACCGATGACATCTGGATCTTCGACCTGGAACGCAACCTCCGAAGCCGGTTCACCTTCGACCCGGCGCTCGACGTTTTCCCGGTGTGGTCGCCGGACGCCCGCAGCCTCTACTTCGCCTCCAATCGCGGCGGCAAGCAGGGCCTGTTCCGCAAGGACATCGCCGGCGCCGGAAGCGTGGAGCTGATTCTCGAACACGATCGAAACCTCTGGCCGTCGAGCGTGTCGCCCGACGGCAAGTGGCTTCTGTTTTCGGCGCCGGGGGAAGGAACCGGGCAGGACATCTCGGTGGTCTCCCTCGTCGATACGACCCAGCAGGAGCCGTTCCGCCACACCGAGTTTCAGGAGGCAGCTGCCGTTTTCTCGCCCGACGGTCGGTGGGTGGCCTATCACTCCGATGAGTCGGAGGAGTTCGAGGTCTACGTGACGCCGTTCCCCGGTCCGGGGCGCCGCTGGCAGGTGTCCACCTCCAGTGGCGCCTATCCGCAATGGAGCGCCGATGGCAGCCAGATCGTCTTCACCCGGATGAACGGCGTTCTCATGTCGGCCAGGGTCCGATCCGACGGTGAGACCTTCGAGGTCCTGGGCGAGGACGAGCTCTTCACCATGCGTCCGCCCGAGGCGGGGGGAGCCTATTTCTCCATCGCCAGCGATGCGGATCGGGTCCTCATCATCCCCGGGACCTCGGAGCGCGCCGACTCGCTGTTGCATCTGTTGGTCAACTGGCCGACCGCCCTGGAGGCGCGTCGATGATCGGTTTGCCGGGCGCCGTCCACCGCATTCGGTGAGGCGGCGGTGTGATGAGGTGGGGTGACGTGGTGCCCCGAGCGGCGTTCGGACGTGCGGCCAAACGACGGCTCGGTGGAATAGTCAGGACGCAGTCTCGATTGCATCCAGAGATCGAGAGTGATGTCAGTGCTGGGTGAAACCCTCCTCCATTATCAGATTCTCCGCAGGCTCGGCGCCGGCGGGATGGGCGAGGTCTATCTCGCTCTGGACACCAAGCTCGGACGGGAGGTCGCCATCAAGGTGCTGCCGCCCGAGCTCAGCGCCGATCCCCATCGGCTCGAGCGCTTCCGGCGAGAGGCATCGATCGTCGCGGCGCTCAACCACCCCAACATCGTGACCATCTTCTCGGTGGAGGAGTCGGATGGCCTGCACTTTTTCACCATGGAGTACATCGACGGCAGAACGCTGTCGGAGCTGGTGCCCGGCAGCGGGTTGCCGGCTGCCGAGCTGGCGGCACTCGCGCTGCCGTTGGTGGATGCGCTGGACGCCGCCCACGATCGGGGCGTGACCCACCGGGATCTCAAGCCGGGCAACATCATGGTCAATCGCGACGGCCACCTCAAGGTGCTCGACTTCGGGCTCTCCAAAGTGCGAATCGTCGATACGCACGGCGGCGAAAGCGACTCGCTGGCGGAAACCGACTTCCTCACCGGCCACGGTCAGATCCTCGGGACCACGCCCTACATGTCGCCGGAGCAGCTCAAAGGTCAACCGGCGGATCAGCGGTCGGACATCTTCGCATTGGGGACCGTGTTCTACGGCATGGCCACCGGAAAGCACCCGTTCAACGCCGACAGCTCGGCGGAGATCATCTCGTCGATCCTGAGCCATGCGCCACCGCAGGTGAGCTCGCTGAGAAATGATCTGCCGGACGAGCTCGGCGCCGTCGTCGGACGCTGTCTCGAGAAGGATCCGGAGGGACGTTTCCAGACCGCCGGAGAGCTGCGCGAAGCGCTTTCCCGGGCGATCGGCGCCGCGTCGAACCGGGTTTCGGGCCACCGACAGGTGGATCACGATGATCCGACGGAGGTCGTCACGCCGCCATCGACTCCGCCGTCGCGAGCGGTGCGGACCACCGCTGCCGGGTGGGCGGGGATCGGGTTGGCCGCGGTCATCGTGGTCACGGCAGGCCTGTGGTTCTGGACGTCTCAAGATCGTGATCCGGAGCCGCCGTTGCGGTCGCTCGCGGTGCTGCCCTTTACCAACCTGAGCGGCGATGCGGAGCTCGACCGCCTGGCAGAGGCCATCAGCTCGGGCCTGGTGAGCACCCTGCGTGAGGTCAAGGGCGTCCAGGTCGTCGGTCGGACGGAATCCCGGCAGCGGCAGGACACGGGCCTCGAGGCGATGCGACGCGAGCTGGCGGTGGGCGCGGTGATCAATGGAGAGATCCAGCAACGCGGTCCCGAGCTGAGAAACACGGTGAGCCTGACCGACACCGGAACGGGTTTCGTGCTCTGGTCGCACACCTACTCGACGACGGCCGATGCGGCCTATCGAACCCAGCGCGCCATCGCGAAGGACCTCGAAACCTACCTGTCGATCCCGCTCACGGTGAGCGATCGGAGGCGCATGGCCGAAAGCCCCGACGGCTCGCACGCCGCGTACGACTACTACGTCACCGGGCAGCGGTTTCTCAATGCCGAGGACAACGCCCACGGTCCGGACTCGGCCGCAGAGAACTTTCGCCAGGCGCTGCGGATCAAGCCGGACTTCGTGCTCGCCCACGTCGGGCTGAGCGAGGCGTTGTGGCAGAAGTACTACCGGGACGGCGACCGGGCAACCCTCGAGGAGGCCGAGAGTGCAGCCGAGACCGCCTGCCGGATCGACCCGCAGGAACCGACGGCGCAGGTCGCGTTGGCGCGCGTCCTGCGAACCACCGGCCGCCAGAACACCGCCATCGAGCAGCTCGAGGAGGTGCTGGCTCGGCACCCGCGCCCCGACGAGGCCTACCGCGAGCTCGGACGGAGCTATGAACGGGTCGGTGATCTGGAAGCGGCCGAGAAAGCGTACCGAGCGGCCACCGCCCTCAACGCGGGCGACTGGTTCGCATGGAACTCCTTGGGCACGTTTCTCATGGTCCTCGGCCGGTACGAAGAAGCGCTCCCTTGCTTCGAGCGCTCGGCGGAGCTGGCGCCGCCGGACATCACCCGGCCGCAACAGCAGCTCGCGACCTATCACCTGCACATGGGCCGTTTCGACCAGGCCATCGAGGCCTACGAGCGGATCCCAGCGCAGAACCGGGGTCCGGACCTGGCGTCCAACCTCGGGACCGCCTACTACTTCTCGGACCGTCCGAACAAGTGGGAACACGCCGAGAAGAGCTATCTGATGGCGGTTCGGCTGAGCCCCAAGGACGCCATGTACCAGGCGAACCTCGGCGACCTCTACGCCAAGATCGAACGCCACGAAGAGGCCGATGAGCGATATCGGCGCGCCCAGGCCCTGACCGAGGAGCGGGTCGCCGACGACCCCGGCAATCTGGAGCTGATGCTCCAGCTCGCGCTGTACTCGGCGAAGGCTCACGACTGCGACGCCGCGCTCACCCTCAACGCCGAGCTTGAACGAACCTTGGCGAAAACCGGCCCGAACGCCCACCAGCTGGGCTACGTCTACGCCATCTGCGGCGACGACGATGCGGCGGTGGACGCGGTCCGCCGCGCCATCGAGCTGGGGCAGTTCGCCGAGCTCATTCGCGAGGAGGACGAGTTCAGGGCGCTGCACGAGCGCCCCGATTTCATTGCCCTGGTCGAGTGATCAGTCGTTCCCGGCTGAGTTGTGAGAGGGACGAAGAGCTTCCTGCAATCATCATGGGAGCACGCTGTGGAGCTCCGACTTCCTGATCGGCGATTCCTCGAGGTGGGCTGAGGCACCGGATCCCAAGATTAGCCGATCCGGCTTGGCAGTCCAATGCGGTTCGGTTGCCCTGGAGGGCCCGGGTGCTGGTAGATTGCTCGGGAACCGAAGGGCCCACCAATGCAACCGAACACCCGTCTCGATCCAGCACTCGTCGACAATGTCGACCGTTTCAATGATCCGTTCTTCGATCGCTTCGAGCTGCGGCCGGCGCCGTCACCGCTCAAGCTGAGCGGCGAGGTCTCGAAGACGTACTCGTTTCCCACCTTCTACGCCGATGTCACCTGTGCCATCGCCATCTTTCTCTGCGACCTCCGGCGTGCCCGGGCGCTGATGCCCCACCCGTCGTTCGAACCGGTGGCAATGCCCGGCGGCCGCTCGGTGGTGCTCATCTCGTGCTACGAGTACACGAACGTGATGAACATCGCGCCGTACAACGAGATCGCCATGACCATCCCGATCATGGTCGGGGGCGGGTGGGCGCCGCCGCTGCTGCCCCTGGTCATGAACTTCAAGCGCAAGGGCTACTTCGTCTTTTCGATGCCGGTGACCTCGCTGGAGAACCAGATTCGCGGGACGAAGATTTGGGGCCTGCCGAAGATCGTCGAAACCATCGACATCTCCACCGAGGGTTCGAACTGCACCACCGTCGCCACCGACAGCGACGGCCGGGCCTACTTCGAGCTGACGGTTCCCACTGCGGGCACGCCCAAACACTTCGACGAGGACGGGTTTTTGTACACCCTCCGCGACGGCGAGCTGCTGAAGAGCCGAACCTGCTTCAAGGGCGACTTCACCGTCACCACCAACGCCGGTCTGCTGTGGAAGAAGGGTGGGCCGGTGGAGGAGCCGGTGCTGCAGCTCGGCGACTCCCCTCGGGCCGAGGTCCTCGCCTCCCTCGACATCGACCCGACACCGTTCCAGCTCCGCTTCTGCCCGAGCATGAACAGCTGCTTCGACCTGCCGTTGGACAGGTAGCCCACATCAGGCGCTGGAGGAGCGTGTCACCCCGAGCGGAGCGACCTCCGAGGTCGCTCAGAATGACAGGGGGTCGGGCATGGCCGGAACCCCTCGACGCGAGACTCAGGGCGTATGAGGGCGAGTTGGGTGTGGAGGCCCTCGACGAGGCCACCGTCTCGGCCCTCGCCGGCCACCGGGCCGCGGTGGATGCCATTCGCGCCGATCCGGACGCCACGGGCTGCGCCTACTGGATCGTCGGCTGACACGTCAGCCTCTTGCAAAATTCGGCGAATCGTCCGGGTGATGGCCTTACCGGGAGGAGATCACGCCGGCGGGGTCGCCGGCACTACAAGAGAGCTCAGCACTTTGTAGCGCCGGCGCCCCCGCCGGCGATCTGCCTCTGATCTTTGTCCTCTCCTGGAACCCGGTATTTTTGCAAGAGGCTCACGTTCACCAATCGTCCCCGGCAGAATGCCGCCGGTTGCTACGACGCCATGTCGATGGCGTGGGCGGTGAGCAGCTCGAGAGGGATGACGTCGAGGGCGTGGATCTCGGTAGCGCTGAGAACCACCGGCGGCGCGACCCCGGCCGCGGCTGCCTCCCGCCAGCGGTCGGCGCACAGGCACCAGCGGTCGCCGGCGTTCAGCCCGGCGAAGCCGAGCTCGGGCCTCGGGGTCGACAGGTCGTTGCCGCGCCGCCGGGTGTAGTCGAGAAACTCGTCGGTCATCTCGGCGCACACCACGTGGCGGCCGGTATCCTCGGGCCCGGTGCGGCACCGGCCGTCGCGGTAGAAGCCGGTGAGCGGATCGCTGCAGCAGTCCTCGAGCTCGCCGCCGAGCACGTTCGTGGGGTCCGGCACGGTGTCCGTCGGCGCCATGGCTACGGGCTCACCGATCGAAGCATGGCGTCGAACGCCGGCTCGGCTGCAACCACCGTCGCCGCCGGTCCGGTCACTTTGAAGAACCACGGACCGCCGGGCCCTTCCACCACCGCGCCGACGAGCTTCGATCCGGGGATTGCCTCGGTGGGCCCGCTCCCCATCCGGCTCGGTCGCAGGGTGCCCTCGACGGCGATGGTCGACACGGTGTAGCCGTTAATCTCGAAGGAATCCCGGGTGGGCACGGCGCCCGCCTCGGCCTCGATCTGGCCCGCCCAGCGCTGCAGATTGGCGTCGGTTCCGCCGCCGCCCCCGGGTCCGAAGAAGAAGGCCGTCAGCAGTGCCGCGCCCTCATCGCCGGGGATCTCGGCCTCGGCGAGACGCATGGACGACGACGGCTCGCGGAAGACCCACCCCGCCGGCTGGTCGAACCGGGCGCCCGGCACGACGAGCTCGTCGGCGGCGCCGGCGGCCGTTTCGGAAACGGGCGGTTCCGTCGCCGAGGTCGCTTCGACCTCCGGATTCGGACCGCCACCGCAGGCGACGAGGATGGCAAAGATCGAAACGATGAGGGTGTAACCGAGCTGACGCATGGATGCCTCCCGACAGTCTGATGCACCTGGCGCAACAGTCCGTCGACGCCGGTCATTTCACGATGGACCTTCGACCAAGCCGACGGCGATCGCACGATCGGTGCTCGTAATCGCGGTCGTGCGGTGCTGCCGGCGGCGCATCCGTCAGACCACCGGGGTCGCCGCCGACGGGGCTGCGCTACTCGCCGCCGTCGCCGCCCTCTTCCTCCGGTGGTACCGGAAACTGCACCGGCGGCGGCACTCGGCCGCCGAGCGCGTCGTCGACCAGGCGCCGGGCGGCCGCACGAGCCTCGGTGCGATCCTTGCGGCTCACCTCCGGGTAGCCGGCGCCGGCGAGCTCCGGCGCACTCCACTCCTCGTTTCGGAGATAGACGGTCTGGGTCGGGAAGGCGAACTCGACGCCCAGTTCGTGCGCCAGGCGCAGGATGTCCACCGCCAGGCGGTGTCGTTCGCGGAGCTCGGTGGCCCAGTCCGGCGCGGCGAAGAAGACGTAGAGCAGGATCTCCAGGCTAGCGGCTCCGAACTCGTTGAAGTAGACGTGGAAGTAGTCTTTCCGGGTGTAGGGGTGGCGCTCGATGAGCTCCCGAATACCGGCGCAGAAGGCGTCGACCTTCTCCGGCGGTGTGTCGTAGGCAATCCCCATCCGGGTGCTCCACCGCCGGTAGCTCCGAGCGCCCAGGTTGTCGACCGACGCCTTGATGAGGTTGGAGTTGGGCAGGGTGATGAGGGAGTTGTAGAAGGTCCGGACCCGGGTCGAGCGGAAGCCCATCTCCTCGACCGTGCCCTCGACGTCGCCGACCACGATCCAGTCGCCGACCTGGAAGGGCCGGTCGAGCAGCACGGTGATCGAACCGAAGAGGTTCGACACCGTGTCCTGGGCCGCGAGGGCGAAGGCCAGACCGCCGAGGCCGAGCCCGGCGAGCAGCCCCGCCACCTCGATGCCGACGCTTCCCGCGACGGTGACGAGACCGATGGCCACCACCAGCACCTTGACGGACTTGCGAATCAGCGGGACCAGGAGGTCGTCGAAGCGGCTGTCGGTCTCTCGGGTGTAGGCCTCGCCGAGCGCCGACACGACATCGATGAGCCGGTAGGCCACGATGCTGAACGCGATGACCGCGACGACGACGATTCCCTCCACGTAGACCTTGAAGATGACCGTGGGCAGACCCAACCACAGTACGCCGAAGCCCCACAGCAGAACCATCAGGAGAACGGACGCCGGCCGAATGGTGGCGATCAGCAGCCCCTTGTCGATCTGGTGGAACCGCTTGGCGAGGGCCCGGTCCACCGCTCCCGCAGCCACCGCGGTGAAGATCCGTCCGGCGACGAAACCGGCGAGGATCACAATGAGCACGCCGATCCACTGCCAACCATCGAGGAAGAGCAGCCGCTCGCGCAGCGGCGGCGGCACCTTGCTGCGGAGCCACATGGCGGGAGTCGTGACGTCTCCAGTGGCCTCGATCCCGCTGACCACGTCTCGCTCCGAAATATCGTCGTGCACCGACCACAGCGACGCCACGGTTTGGCTGCTGAACAGCCACCGCCCTTCGGCGGTACGGGAGATCACCACGGATCCGTCGTCGAACCGCTCGAAGACCCAGGGATCGCCCAGCGGATCGTTGGGGATCGAATCCAGGTCGACGAGGCGGGTGCGGTCGATGACCCGCTTGAGCATGCCCGCGAGCTCCTTGCCCTGGAGCGAGCGCACCGCGGGCGAGAGCTCGGACAGGTCCAGGCACTCGGCGGCTCGCACCAGGTCTGCGCCGTCGTCGGCGTAGAAGGAGGTCAGGAACGTCTCCATGGTCGCGCGCGCCGACCGGAAGGCCGGAGGCACCGTTTCCGAGGTGGGGGTCGGCGCCGCCCCGGTGTCGGCCGGCGCCTCCTGCGCCGCCAGCGTGCCGACCGGCACCATGACAAGCAAGAGAATCGGGGCGCAGATCAGGAGTCGGGTCAGCCGTCCTCTGGTGTTCACGTTCATCCTCCGTTCACCGTCCACGATCGATCGTTGATCAGCTGGAAATGCTACCACCGCCGGCGGTCCGGGGTGGAGCTGCTACCCTACGGGTGAAGGAAGGGTCCATGAACAATCTGGCCAAAGTGATGTTGTGCGTGGTGGTGTCGGCGACGGCCGCCGGCGTGGGCGCGGGCGAGTTCGGCGTGCCCCTGTGGGGCGACGAGGCGACAGCGTTTCTCAGCGGCGCCGAGATCGTCGGTGAGCCGGTGGTCTTCGACCAGAACGCCACCAACGAACCGGTCCGGGTGACCCTCAGCGACGGCAGCCAGACGCACCGCGCGATCTTCAAGCACGAGGACACAAAGTACAAGGAGTTTCGCTTCTCCGACGGCCGCGTGGTCGAGAACGCCCGCGACTCGTATCGGCACGAGATCGCAGCGTACGAGCTCGATCAGCTCCTCGGTCTCGAGATCGTCCCGCCGTGTGTCGAGCGGGTGATCGACTCGAAGAAGGGCTCGCTGTGCTTCTGGGTGGAGGGCTCATTGAACGAGGCCGAGCGTCGCCACCGAGGGCTGCAGTCGTCCAACCCGTCCCGGTACAAGGCTCAGCTGCGCGAGATCGAGCTCTTCCAGCAGCTCATCGCCGACCTCGACTACTCGGATCTTCGCAACCTGGTGGTCGACGAGAACCAGCGAATCTACAAGGTCGACTCGTCCATGGCCTTCGATCCCGACCCCGAGCTGCTGGTCAAGCTCTACTCGTCGCGCCTGTCGCGCCGGCTCATCGAAGGCCTCGAGGCCCTCGACAAAAAGGTGATGATCGAAACCCTCAAGCCGTGGCTGCACAAGGACCAGCTCGGCGGCCTGTGGGATCGTCGGAAGCGCATTCTCAAGCGCGCCGATCAGCTCATCGACGACTACGGCGAGGAGAGGACGCTGAACTGAGCCGCGGGAGCGCGCCGGTGGCTCTGAAGCTGCTCTCCGCACTCTCCGCGGTCGTTGGCGGGGCGCCGCTGCTGTGCTTTGTGGTGTTTCTCTGGCTCGGCTCGTTCGAGCTCGTGCCACTGGGTCTCGGCGATCCGGCGGCGCTGCTGTGGAACACGGGGCTCTCGGCCGCATTCTTCGCCCAGCACAGCGGCATGGTGCGCCGCCGGTTCCGAACGCGGGTGGAGCGCCGGGTCCCGCGCGAGCTCTACCCGGCGATCTACTCCATCGCCTCGGGCGTCGTGTTGCTGGTGGTCCTCGGGTTGTGGCAGCGCTCGTCCACCGCGATCTGGTCGCTCGGAACGCCGTGGAGCTGGCTGCTGCGGCTCGCCTTCGTGGCGGCGATCGCCGGGTTCGTTTGGGGCATCCGTGCGCTGCGCGGTTTCGACGGCTTCGGGCTGCGGCCGATTCGGGACCTGGTCCGGAGCCGGACGCGTCCCGCTGAAGATCTGACGGTGCGCGGGCCCTACCGCTGGGTTCGGCACCCGCTGTACACCTTCGTGCTGGTGATGGTCTGGGCGTGTCCCGAAGCGACCCTCGACCGGCTGCTCTTCAACGGGCTGTGGAGCCTGTGGGTGGTGGTCGGCGCGGTGCTCGAAGAGCGCGACCTGCGGCGCGACTTCGGGGAGGAGTACGCGCGATACCAGGCGGTGGTCCCGATGCTGATTCCCCGGTCGATGCGGCCGGCGTGGTCCGACGCGAGCTCGGAACGGTAGGACCGAACGCTACCAGCAGTAGCCCAGCCTCCAGGGGGGTGTGGGTTTTCGGGAGGGGCGATGCCGAGCTGCAGGCTTCGCTTGCAGCGTCGAGACCAGGAACGGGGAGCGACCGCGCCAGAAGGAACCCGCGGTGGGCCAAGGCCCACCCTACCTGGCAACCGTGATCGCGCGACGGAGGGTGGGCCTTGGCCCACCAGATCGCCTTCCGGTCCCGAACCGTGATCCTCAAGCCCCGCCCACCGACCACCTACCCAACCCGAGCGCCCCACCGCGCTCCTGGCGGATAGCCATTCACGCCATTGTGCTCTCCGTCGACCTCTCGGGCCGGAGCGCGCTTTTTTTTGCAGATCCGGAACTTTGCGTCTCGAATCCACGTTAAAGTCGAGGGATTGAGATCGTGCACGAAGGGACATCCCCGCGCCAATGAACAAGATCACCGCACCGTGGCTCATCGCGATTCTGGTTTTCTCTCTCGCCGCCTGCTCGCGCGGAGGCGACGGCCGTACCTGGTCCGAGGGCGCCGGGGATCCCGAGGACCGTCCCGAGGAGGCCGTCCCGGTGGAGGTCAATGCGCTGGAGCGCGGGACCATCGAGTCGGCGCTCCGGTTCTCCGCGACCCTCGAAGCGGAACGGGATGTGCGGGTCTTCGCCGAGGCCCAGCGCCGGGTAGTGGAGCTGCGGGTGGAGGAGGGAGACGCGGTTCGGTCCGGTGAGCTCCTCGTCCGGCTGCAGGACGACGAGCAGCGCAGCGCCCTCAACAAGGCCGAGGTGGAGCTGCGCCAGGCGAAGCGCGAGTTTGGCCGGCAGCAAAACCTCTTCGATCGCAAGCTGGTCTCGGAGCAGGTCTTCAACGATGCCGCGCTGATCTACGACCAGGCCGAGATCGCCATGTCGGACGCCCGACGCAATCTGACCTACACCGAGGTGCGGGCTCCGTTCGCGGGGATCGTCACCGAACGTCTGGTCAACGTGGGCGACTTCGTCACGCTCAATCAGCCGCTCTTTCGAGTCGTCGACTTCGACTCCATCGTGGCCCGGATCTACGTGCCGGAGAAGGAGCTGCCGTCACTCAGAACCGGCCTCGACGTCCGCCTCAATGCCGAGGCCATCGGCGGCGAGAGCTTCGTCGGGATCGTGGATCGCATCTCACCGGTGGTGGACCCCGGCACCGGGACGGTCAAGGTCACCGTGGCCACTCCCCAGCAGGACGGGCTGCGGCCCGGGATGTACGTAGAAGTGGAGCTCGTGACCGCGGTGCACGACGACGCTCTGCTGGTGCCCAAGCGAGCCATCGTCTACGACAACGACCAGCTCTTCGTCTTCCGTCTCGGTGACGAGCGCCGCGTCGAGCGGATCAAGGTGGAACCGGTGCTCGAAGATGTCGAGAACATCGAGCCCGCCGGAGGTCTCGAGGTGGGCGATCAGATCGTTGTGGCCGGACAGGCCAGCCTCAAGGACGGCGCCCTGGTGCGGCTGCCCGGCGATCCGGAACCCGACGACGACGAGGTCGAGGACGAGTCGTGACCACGGGCCGCGAAGCCCCGTCGGCGGTGGTCGCCGACCGGTCGTTTCTGGTGGACCGCCCGGTGGCGATCCTCATGGTCTTTCTCGCCACCGTGGTCTTCGGCTTCTTCTCCTTCCTGCGGCTGCCGGTGTCGCTCATGCCGGAGCTCAGCTACCCGACCCTGACGGTCCGCACCGAGTACCCGGGCGCCGCCCCCGAAGAGGTGGAGAACGACGTCAGCCGGCCCATCGAGGAGGCCCTCGGCGTGGTCGGCGGGCTCCGTCGGATCTCCTCGGTCAGCCGCGCCGGGGTCTCCGACGTGGTGCTCGAGTTCAGCTGGGGCGTGGAGATGACCGAGGCCATTCAGGACACCCTGGAAAAACTGGACCTGGTCTTCCTTCCCGATGAGGCCGAGCGGCCGCTGATCCTGCGCTTCGACCCGACCCTGGACCCGGTGCTCGAGCTCAGCCTGTCCGGCGAGGGCGTCCAGTTCGAAGGCGAGGAGGGACTGCGCCGCCTGCGGCGGTTGGCCGAGCTTCAGGTCAAGCGCGCCCTGGAACCGGTCAAGGGCGTCGCCGCGGTGCGGGTCCGCGGCGGGCTCGAAGAAGAGATCCACGTTCTCATCGATGCCGACCGGCTGCGCCACACGGGGTTGAGCACCGACGACGTCATTCGCCGGCTGGCGGAGGAGAACATCAACGTCGCCGGCGGCACCCTGCGCGAGGGGCGCACCGAGTACATGGTGCGGACGCTCAACGAGTTCGACAACCTCGAGCAGATCGGCGACACCATCGTCGCCTTCACTGGCGGCCGGCAGGTGCGGATTCGAGATCTCGGCGAGGTGGTGTGGGCCAACGCCGAGCGTCAGATCACCACCCGCACCGATGGTCTCGAGAGTGTTCAGATCGAGGTCTTCAAGGAAGCCGACGCCAACATCGTCGCCCTGGCGGAGAGGGTCAAGGAACGGGTGGGCGAGCTCGACCGCGAGGCGCTCGACGCGCCGCAGCAAGCGAGGGGCGAGCGCCGCGCCGGACCCGGCGGCCGCGGCCGGCAGGGGAGGGTGGAGCGCTCGCTGGCCGACGAGCTCTACCTCTCGGAGGGAGCGATTCTCACCCTGGTGGCCGACCGCTCGGTCTTCATTCAGGACAGCATCGACGAGGTCCGCAACGCCGCGGTCTTCGGCGGGATCCTTGCCGTCCTCGTCCTCTTCCTGTTCCTCCGCAACGTCCGCTCGACGGCGATCATCGCGATCTCGATCCCGATCTCGATCCTGGTCACCTTCGCCCCGCTCAATCTCTTCGGGGTGAGCCTCAACATCATGTCCCTGGGCGGGCTCGCGCTGGGCATCGGGATGCTGGTGGACTCGTCCATCGTCGTGCTCGAGTCCATCTTCCGCTGCAAGGAAGAGGGCGACGACACCGCGACGGCTGCGGTTCGCGGCGTCAGCGAGGTGCGGATGGCGGTCCTCGCCTCGACGCTGACCTCGATCGCGGTCTTCGCTCCCATGGTCTTCGTCGAAGGGGTGGCGGGCCAGGCCTTCGGCGATCTCGGGCTGGCGGTGGTGATCTCCCTGCTCGCCGCGCTGGTGGTGGCGCTGGTCTTCATCCCGATGCTGGCGAGCCGGACGGGGTTCAGCCTCGGCGGTGCGACGGGCAGCCTCTCGGTGCTGGTGCCACTGCGCAGCTTCCGCGCCCTCAAACCGAAGCTCGCCGAGCTCGACACCTGGTGGAAGAAGCCCGCAGCCGCGTACTTCGTGGTCCGGACGCTCATCGGGACAGTCTTCGAGCTCGTGGGCTCGCTGCTGCTGCTGGTGCTGATGCTGGCGGCCATGCTGGTGATGCGGATCCTCAAGCCGGTGTTCGACCGCATCGTTCGGCTGCTGCTGGCGGTGACCGCCTACACCACCCAGCCGCTGCTCGATGTCCTCAACCGCGTCTATGCGCGGTCGATCCGTTGGGCGCTTCGGCAGCCCGGTGTGGTGGCGGTGATCGCCGGGGCCACTCTCGCCGCGACGGTGGCGGTCGCCCTGAGCCTGTCGAGCGAGCTGCTGCCCGAGGTCCACCAGGGTGAGTTCACCGTCGAGGTGGCGCTGCCGGTGGGCACGCCCCTGGAGCAGACCGAGGAGATCCTCGCGCCGGTGGAATCGGCGATCATGGCCGAGCGCAGCCACATCGAGGCGCTCATCGTGACCTTCGGTTTCGACCCGGCAACCTCGCAACGCTCGGACGAGGGCGAGCACTCGGCGCGGTTCAAGCTCATTCTGGACAGTTCGGATCCGCGGGTCGAGGCCGAGGTGCTGGCGAGAATCCGCAGCCGGCTCAAAGAGATACCAGATCTCGAGTCGCGGATGGTGCGGCCGGTGCTGTTCAGCTTTCGCACGCCCGTCGAGGTGGAGATCCACGGCGACAACCTGCTCGACCTGCGGCGCATGTCCGAGCGGGTGGCGACGGTCATGGACGCCATGCCCGAGCTCGCCGACGTGGAGACCAGCCAACGGGCGGGCGCACCCGAGGTCCAGATCGAGTACGACCGGGAGCAACTCGCCCGCTACGGGCTCAACATCGAGACGGTGGCGGCGCGGGTGCGCGACGCGGTCAAGGGCGCCGAGGCCTCGCTGTACAACCTGGGCGATCGGCGGATTCCGATCATCGTTCGCTTTCAGGAGGCCGATCGCCGCGAGGTCACGGATGTCGGCGATTTTCTGGTCAACCCCGGTGGCGAGCGGCCGATCTCTCTGAACGCGGTCGCCGACGTGACCCTGGCCGAAGGACCCTCCGAGGTGCGGCGGATCGACGGCCGCCGGGTGGCGGTGCTGTCGTCGAATCTCGGCGAGGGATCGCTGGGCGCTTCGGTGGCGGCGCTGGAGAGCGCCCTCGAGAGCGAGATCGAGTGGCCGGGGGAGATGACCTTCTTCATCTCCGGACAGAACCAGGAGTGGGAGCGCAGCCGGTCGTCGCTGCTGCTCGCCCTGTCGCTGTCGATCTTTCTGGTCTATGTCATCATGGCGGCCCAGTTCGAGTCGTTGGTCCAGCCGTTGATCATCATGCTCACCATCCCGTTGGCCTTCTTCGGGACGGTGCTGGCGCTCAAGGCGCTGTCGATCTCGTTGTCGGTGGTGGTCTTTCTCGGGATGATCATGCTCGCCGGCATCGTGGTCAACAACGCCATCGTCCTGGTCGACTACATCAACCGGCTCAAACGGCGCGGGATGGACCGGGTCGAGGCGGTGGTCACCGCCGGGTCGGTACGGCTGCGGCCGATCCTGATGACCACCGCGACCACGGTGCTCGGGTTGTTGCCCATGGCCCTCGGCCTCGGGGACGGCGCCGAGATCCGAACTCCCATGGCCATCGCGGTGATCTCGGGGCTCATCGCCTCCACCGCGCTGACCCTGCTGATCATTCCGGCGCTGTACGCCGTGGTCGACGGGCTCCGCGACCGCGTACTCGGACGAGTGGGCGAGGGCTCCCACCGGGAGAGCGGCCCGTGACCGGCGAGAAGCACCACGTCGAAGAGACTCTGCCGCGGTTCTCCCTGAACCGACGCATCGCGGTGCTCGTTCTGCTGGCATCCATGGTCGTGGTCGGGGTGGTGGCGGCACTGGGGATCCCCCTCGAGCTGATTCCTTCGGGGTTCTCGCCGCCGTTCCTGGCCGTCAACGTTCCCTGGCGCGACGCCCCGGCGCAGGAGGTGCTCGACAAGGTGATCATGCCGCTGGAGGACGAGCTCAGCACCGTCCGCGGCCTCGAGTCGCTCTTCTCGTTCTCCACGACGGGGTTCGGACGCTGCTTCATGAACTTCAAGAGCGGCACCGACATGGATGTCGCGTACCGCGAGGTCCGCGATCGGATCGAGCGGGCCCGGGCGCTGCTTCCCGAGGACGCCGACCGGATCTACATCCGTAAGGAGGACGGCGCGGCGATCCCGGTCTTCGTCGTCGGGCTCGCCATCGACTCCGAGCTCACCGATCCCTACACTCTGGTCCAGAAGCAGATCGTGGTCCGGCTCCAACGGCTCGACGGCGTTGCCTCGGTGGAGGTGAACGGGCTGCTCGAGAAGGAGATCTTCATCGAGCTCGACCGCGAGCGCACCGAGGCGGCGGGCCTCAACATCTACGCATTGGCCCAGGAACTCGGAAGGGACAACTTCACCATGGCCTCCGGCGATGTCCGAACCGGCGGCCGCAAGCTGCTCCTGCGGTCGGTGGCGCGGTACCGCAGCCTCGAGGAGATCGAGGATCGGATGGTGGCGCCGCAGGTGCGGCTGCGCGATATCGGCACGGTGAGCTACAAGCCGCCCGAGGCCCACTTCGTGGTGCGCGCCAACTCGCGGCCGGCGGTGGCGTTGGTGGTGCTCAAGGAGGGCGACGCCAACACCCTCCGGGTGGCCCGGGCGATCCGCGACGAACTCCGGGGAATGCAGGACAACCCGACGCTGCAGGGGATCTTGATGGTGCCCATCTTCGACCAGGGGCGGGTCATCACCGAGAGCCTCGACACCCTGCTCGACAGCGGCAAGATCGGTGGAATCTTCGCCATTGTGGTGCTCTACTTCTTTCTCCGCCGGCTGCGGATGACCCTGATCATCACCCTGGCGATTCCCCTGAGCCTGCTCATCGCCTTGACCGCCATGTTTTTCGCCGAAGAGTCGCTCAACATCCTGTCATTGCTCGCGTTGATGATCTCGGTGGGCTTGTTGGTGGACAACTCGGTGGTGGTGGCGGAGAACATCCACCGGCTTTTCCGCGCCGGCTTCCCGCGGCGCGAGGCGGCGATTCGCGGTGCAGGCGAGATCGCGCTGGCGGTGACCATGGCGACGCTGACCACGGTGGTGGTCTTTTTGCCGGTGTCGCTGGTCGGCGGCCAGGCCCAGTTCTTTCTCCTGCGCCTGTCGATCCCGATCTCGGTGGCGCTGCTGGCGTCGCTGGCCGTCGCCGGCGTTTTCGTGCCGCTGAGCGTCTACCTGACCCTGTCCGACAGCAACGAGAACGGTCGCCGCGAGACCTTCTTCCGGTCCACCTACCGGCGGTTCGTCGCCTGGATGGAGCGGATGTACAGCGCCAGCTTCGGCCGGCTCAACGAGCTCTACGGGCGCCTGCTCGCGGTCTTTCTGCGCCATCGGCTGGACCTGGTGATCCTGGTGCTGGCGGTCTTCGGCGTGACCGTCGCCGTACCGATGCAGCAGGTCGAGTTCGTCGATGTCCAGGAGGAGGAACGGGGCGGGTTCGAGGTCTCGGCCCGACTGCCCCGCAGCACCACCCTCGAGGAGGCGGCGAGCTTCTTTCTCGAGTGCGAGGCCGTCGTCGAGGAATCGGCCGAGGAGCTCGGACTGTCGGGGTGGTTCCTCTTCCACCGCGAAACCTACGGCGAGATTCAGGGTTTCTTCACCAATCCGCGGACCACTGACCTGAGCCCCCGCGAGGTCACCGAAATCATTCTCGAACGGCTTCCGGCGCGGCCCGGGGTGAGCTATTACACCGGGCAGGAATCCGAGTCGCAGGAGAAGGGCCCGCAGGTCCACGTGGTCACTCTCTACGGCGACGACGCCGAGCAGCTCGAGGAGACGGCCGAGGACCTGGAGCCGATCTTCACGTCGGTCGCCGGAGTGCTCGGGGTCAAGGCCACCGGCGATCCCGCCCCGTCCGAGCTCGGCCTCGTGGTGAATCGCGAGCGTGCCCAGCAGCAGGACATCAGCCCCATGGTGGTGGCAGGGATGGTGGGATATGCCCTCCGCGGCCAACAGCTCAACCGCTATCGGACGGACGGCAACGACATCCCGGTGCGGATCCGTTTCCTCGAGAGCGATCGCGAGACGCTGAGCCAGCTCAAGAGCTTTTACCTTCCCACCGGTTCGGGCGGATTCGTGCCGCTGTCGTCGATCACCGACACCACGTATCTCAAGACCGCGAGGCGGATCTTCAGGCGCGACAAGCAGACCTCGCACACCATCACCCTCGAGCTCGAGGAGGGCAGGGAGGACCAGGCCCGGGATCGGATCACCGGTCTCACCGCGGCCATCGACCTGCCTGAGGGGGTCCGCTTCGGCCGGCCGGCGCGGGCGGACAGCGTGTCCGAGGATCTTCGCGGGCTGCAGCTCGCGGCCCTGCTCTCCATCGTCTTCATCTACCTGCTCATGGGCTTTCTCTTCGAGAGCTTCTCGCTGCCGCTGTCCATCATTCTGACCATCCCCCTGGCGGGGCTCGGGGTCTGGTGGACCCACCTGGCGTTCGGCTACAACCTGGACTTCCTCGGCGGGGTCGGGCTGGTCCTGCTCATCGGTGTCGTGGTCAACAACGGCATCGTCCTCGTGGACTACGTCAACCGGCTGCGCAGCGCCGGGATGGAGCGCACCGAAGCGCTGTTGACCGCCGCCGACCGGCGTTTCCGGCCGATCATGATGACCGCGCTCACCACCATCTGCGGCATGATTCCGGTGACCCTGTCGGGGACCACCTCCATCGGGCTCAGCTACACGAGCTTCGGGCTGACCCTCATCGGCGGCCTCACCACCGCGACCATGCTCACCCTGCTCGTGGTACCGGTCTTCTACACCCTCTTCGACGACCTCGGCGCCGCAGTGCCGGCGTTTCTCAATGCGCTTCGCCGGCGTGGCGAGACGGAGGCATCGGCGGTGCCGGAGCCCTGAGGGGCGACGCTGGAGCCCTGCCGGGCGGACCGGACTGCGATGTGGACCGCCGAGCTCCAGCTCGGCATTGGGTCGTGGTGGGGACCCGGTGCGTGGTCGGTGTGTCGGACGGTGCCCGGAACGCCGGCCTTCTGGGCTTCCGCCGCCTACCGGCGTTGTCGCCCAGCGTCGCCCGATCAACGTGGTCATTTGAGAATCGAAGAGGCGGTGACCACGCTGCTCGGGCGAGCGGCGGCCTGCCTTCGTGCTTCGACGACGTACCCTGGGTGCGCTCTCCGTGGATTGCCAAGCACGCGCATTGTGCGCATCGCGCTGCGGGCTGGTAGGTCGATGGAGAGCACAATGGCGTGAATGGCACGTCCCGCCCAAAGCGAATGTGCGCGGGAGGGCTGAAGGAAGAGTGCTCGAGACTTTGCTGGTCGGGCGAGCAACGGCCTGCTTCGGCGCCGAAAGAGGGAACCCGGGACGCGGAAAGCCAAGCGAACGCACCACCCTTAGCATTGTTGTCTGAATGACTTCCAAGGCTTCGTCGCGAAACAGAACAATGCAAAAGGTGATGTGCGCTCGGGGCCTGTGACGCGCTGGGTCGATCGGATTGGGGAGGAGCTCGACGCCGGGGCTCCCGGATCGCGGTTCGGAGCCGGAAGGCGATCCGGTGGGCCAAGGCCCACCCTACGTTGCTGCAGTCTTCGGCGAGCTCCGCGACCGTGACGGCGGATGGCGCGCGAGACGCCCGCCGCCACAACCATCGCACTTTCTCGGACCGAGAGGCGATCCGGTGGGCCTTGGCCCACCGCGGCGCCGTAGCGATACACGAATCCGTAGCCTGTCCGGGTCCTGGAGTCGTTGGATATCGCGTTCCGGGCTGCCAGGTAGGGTGGGCCTTGGCCCACCGAGGGTTCCTTCCGGCGCGGTCGCTGGAAGACCGCGTCTGCGACCGTTTTAGGGTCCTTGTGGGTCGGGCCGGAAGCGCGCCGCGTCGTCGGGCCGGCCCCACGCCTCGTAGAGCTTCACCGCCCAGGTCGCGGCATCGACGGTGCGCGGGGCGTCGGGACCGTCGGTGGCGAGGAAGGCGGCGTGGGCTCCCACCACCAGCGGCTCGGCCTCGGTGAACCGCCGGCGCTCGGCGAGGAGGTTGCCCAGGGGCAGCTGGTAGGACGCCCGGCCCGGGCTTCCCTCCGGGTAGGCCTTCTCGGCGACAGCCACCGCGGCGCGCAGCTCCAACTCGGCCTCGTCGAGCTTGCCCTGGACCCACAGCACGTGGGCGAGGCTCCAGTAGCTCGAGGCCACATCCGGGTGATCGGGACCATAGGCCCGCTTCATCCCGGCGACCGCCTGGCGGAGTGATGCCTCGGCCTTTTCGGGCTGGCCCGCTCCGTTGTAGACCATGCCCATGTTGTGGAGGGTGCGGGCGACCTCGGGGCTGTCGTCGCCGAGGACGTCCCGCCGCATCTCCATCACCTCGGCGAGCAGATCGAGGGTCCGGTCGAACTCTTGACGGCGGTAGTAGACGTTGCCGAGATTTTCCAGGCCCTTGGCGAGCTCGGGGTGTTGGTTCCCGGCCAGTCGACGGAGGATGTCGATGTTCTCCTCCATCACCGGAAGCGCTTCGTCATAGCGGCCCTGAAGGAGCAGAACGACGCCGAGATTGTTGAGCGTTGAGGCGGTGTCCATGGTGTCGGTCTCGAGCACCGAGCGGCGGATCTCGAGGCCTTTCCGGTTCAGCTCCTCGGCCAAGGCGTAATCCTGCTGCCAGTACTGGACCAGGGTCGCCTGGTTCTCGTAGCACGCCGCGACCTGAAGCGAGTGCTCGCCGTAGAGCTCGACGTTCATCGAGATCGCCTGTTCGATGGTCTCCTCGGCCTCCTTGAAGCGGCCGGCGTCGGTGAGAATCCGTGCGAGGTCCTCGAGGGTGCCGGCGACCTCCGGGCTCGGCTCGGAGTAGACCCGGCGTTGGCGATCGAGGAGCTCAATCGCCCGTTGGACCGCCTCGTCGTAGTGCTGGCCCCGCCACGCGGTCTCTGCCAGGGACTGGAGCGTGGCGATGGTCTCGGGATCGTCCTTGCCGATCATCAGGGTCCGCGTCTCCTCGGCCTCCTCGAGCAGTGGTCTCGCGCGGTCGTAGTGGCCGAGGTTTTTGAAGGCGGTGCCGACGGTGTGGCGGACCTCGGCCTCGACCAGGGGCTGGTCGGTGAAGGACGTCGGGATCTGTTCGGTTGCCTGGTCGAGGGCTTCGACGACGGTGACGTCGTAACCCGCTCCCCAGGGGTTGGCCGCGCCGAGAGTGTCCGCCATGAACCGACTGACGGCCCGCGCCTTGGCCGCCTCTTCTTCGGCACGGTCGCGCTGCTTCGCCACGGCCCGCGACTGGACGGTCGCCGTGACGGCGAACGCGGCGAGCAGCAGGAGTACGGTGGCCGCGAAGGCGGCGCCGAGGCGGTTGCGCTGCACCATCTTGGTGAGCTGATACACGGCGCTCGGGGTGCGGGCCAGAATCGGCTGCGAGCTGAGGTAGCGGTCCACGTCGTCACCGAGCTCGGCGGCAGTGCCGTACCTTCGGTCGACCTCTTTCTCGAGGCTCTTGCCGACGATGGTTTCCAGGTCCCGGTCAGGCCGCCTGACCCCGCTCCAACTCTGGCGCAGCGGTGTCGGAGGCTCTTCGCAGATCACCCGCACCGCCTCGGCCAGCGCGGCTCGGGAGACGTCGTACGGGCGCCGGCCGGTGAGCAGCTCGTAGAGGATGACGCCGAGTGCATAGACATCGGAGCGAAGGTCGATGGCGGCGACGTCGCCGCGCGCCTGCTCGGGGCTCATGTAGGGCAGCGTGCCCTTGATGACGCCGATCTCGGAAACCAAGGTGGCGGCGATGTCCGAGTCGGTGATCCGGGCGAGACCGAAGTCGAGGATCTTGAGCGACGGCAGGGATCGGCTCTTGGTGCCGCTGGTCGACGAGACGTCGGGATCGCTGACGATGATGTTCGAGGGCTTGAGGTCGCGGTGGATCACTCCTCGCTGGTGAGCATAGTGAACGGCGTCGCAGATCGATCGGAACAGGCCGAGACGGAGCTTCATCTCGGCATCGTCGACGCGCGTCGGCCGGGATGCCAGCCATTGATCCAGGGTGGTCCCGCGGACGAGCTCCATGGCGAAGTAGTCGTGCCCATCGTCGGTGTGACCCGACTCGTAGATGGCCGCGATATTGGGGTGTTTGAGTCGAGCCAGCGTTTCCGCTTCACGGCGGAACATGCGGATGTGGATCTGGTCGATGACGTGGTCGCGGCGCATGACCTTGAGAGCGACACGCCGTTTCGGGTGCTCCTGCTCAGCCTCCCACACGACCCCCATGCCGCCGCGGCCGAGCTCGCCGAGAATGCGAAAGCCGGCGATGGACTCCGGGCGCCGGGATTCGTCGGATTCCGGCGGGGAGAGGGGATCGGCCAGAGTTTCGGCGTCGTCGTCGTGTTCGTACGACGACACGGTTTCTTCGTCGTTGGGGCTGGGAGGACTGGTCTCGTCGGTCATGGCTGCGCCTTTCTCGAAAGGATGGCGCATTGTAACAGCGAACAGGTCTCACTCTCGAAGAAGTCGCTCGTTGGTTCGAGTTCCTCAGGAGGGCGTCAGGAGCTGTCGCGCATCTCGTACCACAGGCTGCGTGCGATGGAGCCGACCATGTTGTCCGCCAGCCGGCGTTGCTCGAAAACCGCCTTCATCAGGGCTTTGACGGGAAGGAGGCGGACGTGGGCCTTGGCGTCGAGATCGATGGTCTCCATGGACCAGTCCGCGAAGGACCGTTCCGCGATGGGTGATTCGCTGTTCAGCAGAATGACGTCGGTGTGCCGCTCGTCCTCGAGGATGGTTTTGTAGATCTCATCCACCGTCTCGCCCGGACCTTCGAGCACCTGGTAGAAGAGCCCTCCAGAGGTCAGCAGAACCCCACTGAGGCCGAGCTCGCGGTTTTTTTCGGCGGCCTTGCGTCCGAGGGCCTCGATTGCATCGGCAGTCATGGGTTTCGAGTACCGGCTGACGTAGGTGATCCGCTTCATCATGGTGTGTTCTCCTCGTGTTGGTGCATCTCAGGATATCAGGGTCGTTCGTCGAGGCGAGGGGAGAACATTTCGGAGAGGACGCTATTGCGGTGGGCAAAGATGCGTTCCACGTCGCGCCGGACGAAGAGTTTCTCGACGATGGCGCCGCCCCAGACGGCATACTCGACCCGGTCGGTCATGACGGTGGCGCCGTCCTTTTCGTCGAAACGGTGCTCGTGGCGCCACAGGCGGTAAGGGCCTTTGACCTGCTCGTCGACGAAACGAAACGGCGGCTCCCAGACGGTGATCTTCGTCCGCCAGCGGATGGGGATGAAACGCAGGGTCAACCGGTAGTTGATCAGGGCGCCCGGCTCCATGGCGATCGGCTGCGGTGTGAGAATCTCGAAGCGCAGCCACGGGGGCGTGATCTTGCCGAGGTTTGCGGCGTCGGCGAAGAAGGGGAAGAGCTCGCTCAGAGGGCGTTCGATCGTCAGTCGAGACTCGTGAACGAAGGTCCGCATCACGGTGCCCCGTGGGGTCGCGGATCGGCGGTGAGAGGTGCAGACAGATGTACGGCCATGATCGAATCCCTTCTACCGACGCGGTTGTCGTTGCTGACGACGCTGCCCGGCATCACGACGCGCAACATTCCCGACGCGGACGGTCATTCCACTTGGTGTTTCGGCGAGGGTCGCGGCGACGGTTCGGTGGAGCGCGGGGCTACAGGAGGTTCTTCAGCTCCATCGCCCGAACGATGAGCTCCACGCAGCCGGCGACACCCAGTCGCGCGGTGTTGAGGGTCAGGTCGTACAACGACGGATCGGTGGCGTCCTGCCGAAGGTTTCTGACGATGAAACCCTGGCGGTCGGCGTCGATGTCGCTGATGCGTTTCTCGGCGCTCTTGAGGTCGAGGTCTTCGCGCTGCGCGATCCAGTGGACGCGGGACTCCCAGGTCGCCACGATGCGGACCCGGAAGCCGGCGTCAGCGGGCAGGATCAGGTGGGCGCCGCGTCCGACGATGACCACCGGCTCCGTTGCAGCGGCCAGCGCGATGACCTTGCTCACCTGCTCGACGTAGCCGTGCTGGGCGACGAGACGGGTGTTGAAGAGGTTGAGGAGCGTCTCTGAGAACCAGTTGGCACGGCGCTCATCCAACAGGTCGAGCAGACCCGGCTCGACCTCGAGATCACTGGCTAGCTGCTCGACCAACTCTTTGTCGAGAACGGCCCACCCCAGACGTTGAGCGACCTGACGGGCAACCAGCGCTCCCTTCGAGCCGGCCTCCCGGGAAACGGTGAGGAAAGGGCCGCACGTCGGTTGATCGAGAGCTGCCTCGCGGGACGCGGCAACCCGGGAAATGAGGTCGTGAAAGCGCATCTGGTACTCGACCTGGGTGGTCGCGATACTGCCTTGACGGCGTTCTTCGGTGGAGGTCGGCATGACATCCCCCAATCGTTGCGGTGGTGCGTGTTGTCTAAAAGATACTGTCCGGCAGGGCGATGCGCCACCCGTTCGAAAAAAAGAAAAAAAGGTGCCAGGCACTGCTTTAAAGCCTTATGTCTTTCTTCAGAGAGTCAAGGACACAAAACATCGAAGCAGTGCCTGGCACTTTTTCTTTTTTGGGCCGATCGCGCAAGACGGGGTAGAGCGAGGAGCTACGAAATTGGAAAAAGAATTGAGTTCAAAGAGGATATCTGCTAGGGTGTGTTGACTGTTGCCGGCCAACGGGGCCGGCATCTGCTTTGGTGGGCGCAGAGCTCACTGCGATGTGTGGGACGGGCGGGCCGCAGAATGGCGTCGCCCACGGAGAAGAAAGAGCTATGTCGAAGAAACTGTTTGTTGGAAGTCTGAGCTGGGGAACGAACGACGAGGCGCTTCGCAGCGCGTTCGCAATCCATGGCGAAATTGAAGAGGCCGTCGTGATCACCGATCGCGACACTGGTCGTTCGCGTGGCTTCGGCTTCGTGACCTTCGAAGAGGACGAGGCGGCCGACAAGGCCATCGCCGCCCTCAACGGCACCGAGCTCGACGGCCGCACCATCCGCGTGGATGTTGCCCAGGCCAAAGAGCGCAATCGTGGCGGCGGCGGCGGCGGCGGCGGCTACCGTGGCGGCGGCGGTTGGTAGGCTGAACGCTCATCAACTCGAACCCCTCCCTCGCGGAGGGGTTTTTTCATGCCCCGGCCGGTTGTGACAATCAATGGTTCGACCGGGCAGTGACCACGCGGAGCCGAGATCTCGCCGGCGATGTGCCATCGAGCTTGGATCGCTCCTGAAGTCCAGCAGGTGCGGCGTACGTGCCGGTCAGCTGTCGATCTCGGTGACGGCGACCAGCGGGCCGCCCTGCCACCGGTCGAGATCGACGACCCCCTCGATGTACCAGAGGTTCTCGTCTTCCGGGTCGAAGAGGTTCTGGGTCACCGCCCACCGTTTGTCACCCTCGCGGGCGATGACCGTGGTGTCGCTCAGACGAGCGCGGTGATCGAAAACGAGCTCCTCGAAACGCTCGTAGAACGGCGCCATGGCCTCCGCGAAGCGGTCGGCGGGCCAGCGTTCGTCCTCTTCGTCGGGCTGGCGGATACTGTCCTCCGCGGATTCCCAGTCGCGCTGAGACAGAGCGCGGACGAGGTTGCGCATCTCGGCGCGGACCCGTGAGGCGAGCTTGCGCTCGTCGGTTCGGAGCTCCTCGACGGCGAGGAGCCGATGCGCATCTTGGGAATCCTCGACGCCCTCCTCGAGGCGGAGCTCGGGGTGGCGCAGGCCCTCCCACTCTTCGATGAGGCTGGTGTCGACCCGCTCGAGCATGGAGCGGAAGTAGCCCACCACATCGAGAACGGCGTCGTCCTTGACGTAGTCGGGAACATTCTGGTCCAACGTCTTGTACAGCTGGGAGAGGTAGCGGAGGAGAACTCCCTCGAAGCGGTGGAGCCCGTACTTTTTCACGTAGTCGCCGAAGTCGAGGTAGTCCTCGATCATCTCGCGGCCGATGGACTTGGGCTTGACCATGTCGCCGCCGACCCACGGGTGGTTGGCCCGGAAGTGATCGAAGACGGCGAAGATGTAGTCGGCCCGGGGCTGGGGCGCCGTGAACTGGTCGAGGCGGTTCATGCGCTCGTCATAGCTCACCCCCTCGGCCTTGAGCCGGTTGATGAGCTCGGTCTTGATGACGTCGAGCTGGCGGCGCAGCACGATGGTCGGGTCTTCGAGTACGGACTCCACGAGACTGAGGAGATCGAGGGCGAAGTCGGGGTCTTCCGGATCGAGGCCTTCGATGGCTTCGATGAGAAAGAGCGACAGGTTGTGGAAGAGCGAGAAGTCGAACTGGAGCTCGTCGTTGACCACCACCCAGTAGTAGGGGCGCTCGGTGTCACGGGCCATGGTGATGATGCCGGCGTGCTCGAGCGACCGCGCCAGCTTGGCGGCGTGGTTGAGGTGGCTCGCCTTGCCCGCGTCGTCGTCGTGGCAGTGTCGGATGAGCTCTCGCAGCGAGTGGAAGTTGCCGGCCTCGGGGTCATTGACGGCAGCGTCGCGCTGGAGCAGGTCGACCATCATGCCGGGGGTGATTCTGAAGCGTGAGACGAGCTTTTCGGGTTGATTGGCGACGAGGTTGTTGAAGGTGTCCTCGGACCACGAGACCTCGCCGGCGCGGGGTTGCTTCGCTCCGCCCTTCTTCTTTTTCTTCTTCGGATTGGCGGCGGCCTTTCGCTCGGCAATCTTCTTCTCGATCACATGCTCGGGGGCCTGGGCCACAACAGAACCCTCGTCGTCGAAGCCCTTGCGCCCCGCTCGGCCGGAAATCTGCTTGAAGTCCCGGACCTTGAGTTGCGAGACCTTGCGGCCGTCGTACTTGGCGAGCTTGGTGAACAGCACCGTGCGGATTGGGATGTTGACCCCGACGCCCAGGGTGTCGGTGCCCGAGATGATCTTGAGCATGCCCTTCTGCGAGAGCTTCTCGACCAGCAGTCGGTACTTGGGCAGCAGCCCGGCGTGGTGGACGCCGATCCCGAACGAGAGGAATCTGCGGAACTCCTTGCCGTAGGGGGTGGTGAACCGGGTGTCGCCGATCTCCGCCTTGATCGCCTTCTTCTCGTCCTTGGTGGTCAGCGGCATGCTGGTGAGGGCCTGAGCGATCTCGGCGCACTCGCGCTGGGTGAAGTTGACGACGTAAATGGGCGCCCGGTCGCTCTCGGACAGCCATTCGACGGTCTCGTGGATCGGCGTTTCGCGATAGGTGAAGTCCAGTGGAACCGGTCGTTCGGCCGAGGTGACGTGGACCGCGTCGCGTCCCGTTCGATCTTCGATCTGCTGCATGATCCCGGTCATGTCGCCCAGCGTCGCCGACATCAGTAGGAACTGGCTGGTGGGTGAGTTGACCAGCGGCACCTGCCACGCCCAGCCGCGATCGCGGTCGGCGTAGTAGTGGAACTCGTCCATGACCACGTAAGGGGCCTCAAGCTCCGGTCCCTTCCGCAGCGAAAGATTGGCGAGGACCTCGGCGGTGCAGGTGATGACGAGGGCATCGGCGTTGATGCTGGCGTCGCCGGTGAGCATGCCGACGTTGTCGGCGCCGAGATCTTCGCAGAGCGCAAAGAACTTCTCCGAGGCCAGCGCCTTGATGGGGGAGGTGTAGTACGAAACCCGGCCCTCGCACAGGCCCTTGAAGTGCAGCCCGAGGGCGACCAGCGACTTGCCGGAGCCGGTGGGGGTCGAGAGCACCACGTGCCGACCCGCCATGATCTCGAGCAGCGCCTCCTCCTGGGCCGGATAGAGCTCGAAGCCGATGTCGGTCACCCACTCGAGGAACAGGTCGAGGATCTCGTCGGGATCGGAGGTGCCGTCGGCGGGGATGCGGGACAGGAGGTTCGGGACGTCAGTCATTCGAGGAGTATAGGGGCACCCCGCTGCCGGTGAGGCCGGGAGGCATGCTGGAACCCACCGAGCACGCCGTCAGGAAACTGCGCGCCGTGCCCCGGCGTTCCCGGGGACGTGGGTCGAGTCGGCAAACCCGGCGGTCCTCGATTATACTGATTGCACTGTGGATAACCCGGAACCGGTCCGAAACCACGCGCTGGAAGAATTGATCTCGAGGTACGCCCGGCTGGTTCGCACGGCCGTCGCTCGGGTCGCAGGCCCGTTGACCGACGTGGTGGTAGACGATGTCGAGCAGAACGTCGCGATCGCGCTGTGGCGGGCGATGCCGGGTGAGCAAACTCCCCGCCACCCGGCCTCTTATCTCTACAGAGCGGCGGTTCGGGAGACGGTCCGAGTGCTCCGGTCCCGCCACGAAGCCGGCAGGGTCGAGCTGCTCGAAGACCATCGAGACCAGTCGCCCGCGCCCGAGAAGATATTGGAGTCCAAGGAGTTGGGAATGACGATTCGCGAGGCACTGTCGCAGCTAGCGCCGGCCCGGCGGCGGGCGGTGCAGGCGCACCTCATGGGTTTCGATGTCCGCGAGATCATGGACTCCCAGGACTGGTCGTACAACCGAGCCCGCAACCTCATCGCAAGAGGCATGGCCGATCTGCGCCGAGAGCTCGAGAAACGAGGTGTTCATGGTTGATCTCGAGCGGCTTCGAGAAGCCTACCGGACTGCTGCGCGGTCTGATGAAGACGGACACCCGAGCAGCGCCGACTGGGAGCGGCTGGCCTGTGGCGAGCTCGAGGGCGAACCGAGGCGACGCCTCCTCGATCACGTCATGGGCTGCCCGATGTGCGCCGACATCTATCGTGCCCTCGACATCGTTCGATCTGAAGCCCCGGTCTTCGATGAAGGCGCTCCGAGACCGGAGAAAGCGCAGACTCGTCCCGCCCGTTCGCGCTGGGCTTCCTGGCGAGGGATGGGAGTGCTGGCGATCGCGGCGACAGCGGTTCTCGTCGTGGTGCTGCCGCTGCAGCGGGGTGGCGACTCGGAGGTCGAACCGGGGATCGTGGTTCGATCGGGAAACGAGGCGGGCACTCTCCGGCCGGTTGCCCCGGTGGGAGAGGTTCGCTGGCGCCCGGGTGACGACGTCGTTCTGGAGTGGGCGGCGGATGCACCGAATGGGCCCTACGTGGTCGAGATCCTCGACGGCGGCGGCGAGCCGGTGTGGACCGGTCCTGACACCGAGGACACCGAGACCGTCTGGCCGGGAGACGCTGTCCCCGGGCCGGGTCAATACTACTGGCGCGTCCTGGCAGGGGGAGCTTCGTCCGATCGTGACGACTCACCTTTGGAGGCCTTCGAGCTGGTCAGCGCCAATCCCCCATGACCTGGAACGACGCCCAGTTGTAGGGGTGCCGAAAATCCGGATCGGCCGCGATCCTTCGCTGGGCGAGGTGGAGTGCGTCGACGGTGCTTCGACTTCGGGCGAGCTCGGTGTAGAAATCGGCCATCAGCCGCGCCGTGGCCCGGTCGGGAACCTCCCACAGCGATCCAACAACGGTGTGGGCGCCGGTCACGTGGAAGGCGCGCGCGATGCCGAGAATGCCTTCGCCCGAGACCACCTGCCCGCGAGCGGTGCTGCACGACGACAGCACCACCACCTCGCCCGACGGGCCGACGCCGTCGACGATGTCCCACGCCGACACCACGCCGTCGACGCTCCGGTTTACCGGACCAACGGCCTGGGAAAGGAAGATCGCCGAGTCCATGGGCGCCTCGGGATCGATCCGGGTGTGGACCGCGAGGTGAACGATCGAGGCGGGCCGGGCGTGGTTCCTGAAGTTGGCTTCGGTGGCGTCGGGGCCGCGATACACGGCCGCATTGTCGCCGAACACCCGCCGGACGGCCTCGAGCTCGAACCCCGTCCCCGGGAGCGGCCGTAGCCCGCGCTGGCGGACTTCGGATGCCGCGTCCGGGTAGAGGGGATCGCCGAAGGCGACGACGGTCGGTCCGGCGACATCGGTTCGCTCGGGACGCTCACCGAGCTCGACCGCGAGACTGGCCGACGGGCTCGTGAACAACGCCAGCGAGTGGCCGAGGTAGCGCGGGTTATCGTCGCCGGGCACCACCAGTGCGGCGAACGCGAGCTCGTACAGCGGACCATCGGGGATGACGAGCAATCGCTCGGCGGTGCCGACAGAGCTCCACACCGGGCCGAGGAGCAGCTCGAAGAGCCGGAGACCCTGTTCGGTCATGGCCGGTTCGACCTCCGGCGCGGTTCGGCCGCGAGCGATGAAGGCGTTGAGCCGATCGATGCGCCGGGCGAGCTCGGGTCGACCGATCTCGATGCGGGCAGGTTGAACCGCGATCTCGCCGTCGACAGCGGCTCCCATCGCCAGGGCCAGGGTCATTTCGTCTCCCACGGCGAAGGCCACGACCGCCGTGCCCGGATCGAGCCGTTGACGGAGCTCGGCCAACGACAATGTGGTTGGCGTCTGCATCGCGTCGAGCCCCGGCGCCGCGCGGAGGATGTCGTTGGTGAGCCTGTCGAGCTCGGTCCTCAGGTCGTCGATCTGCTGCTGAATACGAGCGAGCAGCACCTCGTCTCCCACCGGGTCGATTCGACTGAGCCGGTCCTCGAGCCGCGCGAGACGGCTCGCTGAACGGTTTCGAGCGAACCAGAGCTCACGTGGAACCTCGGCTGGGGCGGACGCACGCCGGACGACCTCGGTGCGAAGCGTCAGCGCCCGGTCCTGCTCGAGGATTTTCCATGCCTCGGTGGTGCGGCCGTCCTCGATGAGCAGGTCCGCGAGATTCAGGGAACAGCCCCGGTACCTCGCCCTGAACCAGGCGTCCGCGCCGTCCAACGGACGCCTCCGGCCGACAATGTCAATCGCTTCCCGCCACAACGATTCGGCGGCCTCGGACTGTCCGCGGCCTCGCTCGTAATACCCCAGCGCGAGCAGACTCGACGCCACATCGGGCGAACTGGGAGCCACTCGGCGACGGATTTCGAGAGCTCGACTGTGATGCCTGAACGCCGCGGCGCGGTTGCCCGCGGCCCAGGAAATCTCCCCGAGCTCGTGGTGAGTGTTGGCGACCCATAGCGATCCAGGCGCGAGTGACCGCTTGAGGACGAGGGCGTCGTCGAGACTGCGGCGGGCAGCCTCGAGGTCCCCCTGATGCCGCGCGACCGCACCGACGTTGTGCAGACTGGAGGCAACCGCCGGGCCGTCGGGGTCGATCTTTCGACGACGCTCCAGGGCGCGCTCGTGGTGGGTCCGGGCGACCGAGAGTCGACCCAGCAGACGCTCGATGTTGCCCAGGTTGGTGAGTACGCCGGCGACCTCGAGCCCTTCCGGGCGCAGTGATTCGAACACGCTCAGGGCCTGCTCGTAGTGGTTGCGAGCATCGCGGTACCGGCCCGTGTTCTTGGCCAGTAGGCCGAGATAGTTGGCGGCGTGGCCGAGCTGAATGCTGTTGCCGCCGAGCTCGATCGCTCCGGTGAGCTCCTGCTCGTAGTAGCTCCGGGCGCCGTCGAAGTCGCCGCGGCGCATGGCCACGAGCCCGAGGTTGCCGAGGAGGTTGAGCTCGGTTGGACTGCCGGGCATGGTCGCCCGGGTGATCTCCAGCGCGCGGGAGTACGCCCGCTCGGCCTGATCCAGGTCCGAGCCGAAAAACGACACGGCACCGACGGTGGCCACCGCCTGGGCGGACTCGATGGTCGAGGCGCCGATGCCGGCGTAGATGCCGAGAGCTCGGGAGGCGCGGTCACCGCACGCCCGGAAATCGGCCCGGCACCGTTGCAGCAGCGCGTGGGCCAGGGCCGGCGAGTCAGGCGTCTGGGCCTCGAGAAGGGCCACCGTCCGGTCGAAGGCCTGCGCCGCGATTCCGGTCTGACCGGCGTTGAGCATCGCGTCCCCGGCGAGCTCCCAGAACGCGGCGAGAAGCCGCGGTTCGGCGATCTTCGATGCCCCCGCATCGAGAGGTGTTGCGGCGGCATCCTGTTGTCCGGATCGCGCCAGGGCGACGGCCGTCTGAATGTCGAACCAGGCCGAGTCCACGAGCCGGTGGGCGTCCAAGGCCGATCGGGACTGCGTCGTCCACCATTCGGCGCTGATTCCGGCTTCTTCGTCGATGACCCGGCCAGGCGGTGTGTCGTCGGGCGAGGCGGCGGCCAAAGAGCTTCGCGGCCGCGTGGTGAGCTTCCAGCGGCCGGTGGCGATGGCGACCCGGCGCCGCCGGCCGTCGCGAACCACGGTGAGGGAGACCGGTCCGTGGGGCGCGAGCTCCTGCTCGACGAGGGCCAGATGGAACGGAGAAGCAGCGTCGCCGTTGGCCCGACCCTGACGCCACGAGAGCACGACGTCACCGGGGATGAGCGCGGCGTGGGCCGCCGCCTCTCCCGGATCGCAGGAAACCACGACGACACCATCGTGCGCTGTCTGCTTCGACCTACACCCGGGCAGCCCGCACAGCGAGGCAATCACGATGATCCCCGTAACTCGGCCGCAGGAGGCGAATTGTCGCGAGAACATACTCGAATTCTAGACTGGAGTGAGCAAAACTCAAACAGCTCGCCTCCGTTTGGATGAGGGTCAGTCTGATCGAGTGAAACGCCGCGGTGGCCAGGCTCGTGAATGGGAGGTCGAGGTGGTGCTTCAAGGGTTTCGGGTGGGTGTTGTCGCAGCGGCGTTTCTGATGGCGATTCCGGGCACGGTGGGCGGAGCCGACTTCTTCGTATCGACCACTGTCGACACCAATGACGGGATCTGTGACCCGCCGTACTTCCCCTGCTCGTTGCGTGACGCCATTCCGACCGCGCCGTGAGCAGCGAGACCCATGACGCCAAGCGTGGGTGAGCAAATGTCGGGAGAGCTTCCTCCCTCAAGGCAAGATCGAAACGATGTCCGATCGCGAAACACCACCTGGAACTTGATGCGGTAAGGAGGAGAAGATGACGAACCCACGGCTCAGAGATCTGGCGACCGGTGTCGGCTTCGTCGTGTTGATCGCGGCCGTCGCGACCGGCGTGAACGCTGACGAACCCGACGCGCTTCCGGTCTCGGACTGGCCGATCGAGATGGCGGTGACCCACGTCGATGTCGGGCTCCACATGGATGTGGCGACCGATCAAATCACCGGAGAGACCATCATCAGCTACTACGATGAGGTCGGTAAGGACCTGTACCTGGCTCTGAGCTTCGGCCCCGGTCCGGGCAACTGCGGGCCCAATGACAGCTGGCACTGCCACCTGCTGGACTCGGACGGCGACGTCGGTCAATACAACTCCGTGGCAGTCGGCGGAGGGGGCGGCTGGGCTGAGGTGTGGGTCAGCTACTACGACGCCACCAACGCAGCTCTCAAGGTTGTTCGGGCGGAGTACTACCGGTTTACCGGGGACCAGTTCAGCTCCGAAACTCGCACCATCGACAGCGGCAACCCCGCGACCAGCAGCTTCAAGGGCCGATACACCGCGATCGCATTGAGCCCGGCGTCGGTGCCGCACATCGCCTACCAATATGGGAATCCGTTCCCCAACGTCGACGAAGCCCAGCTCTACGCCCACTACGTCGGCGTCGGCGGCAACTGCGGCGAGGGGGCGGATGTCGGCAAGTGGCAGTGCGATCTCATCACCAATGATGAGGGCGTCGGCGAGTACGCCGCCATCGACTACGAGCTCGATCCCCGTGCGACTGTCGCGTACTTCGATCGGGATCGGGGTTTTCCCATGGTCGCCACCTACGCCGGTTCCGGCGGCAACTGCGGGCCGTCCAACACCTGGCTCTGCCGCTCGGTGGAGCACGCGACCCACGTGACCGGCAAGTACCTCTCGCTCTACACGGAGGCCAGCGGCGTGCCTCACATCGCCTACTACAACGAGACCGACGAGAGCCTCGAGTACGCCACCTACGTGGTTTCGGGCGGCAACTGCGGCTTTTCTTCGGTCAGCCTTCAGTGGGAGTGGCAGTGCGACTGGATCGACGACATGGGTTCGAGCCCCGCGTCGATGGGCCTCGCCATGGGAGAGGACGGGGCCGGGTACCCGGTCATCGCCTATCAGGATGCGACGAGCATGGTCGGGCCGGCAACCCTCAAGCTGGCCCGGCCCTACGCCGCCACCGACTGGAGTGGGGTGCCCAATTGCGGCCCACAGGATTTGTTGTACACCTGGCTGTGTGAGCGAGTGGATGAGGGTGGATCGGACCTCGATGAGGCCTCGGTGGTGGCCATGTCGATGAACCCTGCGGGTGAGGCGCTTGTTGCCTACCGGGAGCTCGACTCGTACCCCTACCCGACGGAGGGCAGGATCAAGGTGGCGATGGAGCCGCGGGTGATTTTCACTGACGGGTTCGAGTTCGGGGACACCGGTTGCTGGGCGGTGACGATTCCCTGAGACGACGCCGGCATCGCCGGCAACAGGATGACGCAGGCCTGAAAACTGAATCGCGGTAGGACACCCGGGCTCGCTCCTGATGAGCCCGGGGCTTTTTTTTGACATCGAGCACGGATCAGGCGCGAGGGCTTGCCCTCATTCACCTCCGCCTGGCTGCTCCATCGCCTCGACGCGCTTCAGCGCCCGCCGGCACACCTTCTTCTCCGCGGTGACCCGGTCCCAGAGCCCCCTGGCGACCAGCGAGATGCCCATGGTGGCGACCGCAACCCCGGTGGTGGCGGCGGCCTCCAGCGGCTTGACCTGGACGTCCGGATCGGCCAGGGTGCCGCCGAGCCGGATGTAGGAATTGGTGATCGCGCTCGCGCTCAGACCGAGTCCTTTGCGCGGCTTGGAGACCCAGTCGAGCTTGAGCTTCTCGGTGGCGAAATCGACGGTGCCGTCGCCGAGAATGGTCACCGCGTTGGTCTGGATGGCGGCCGGCTCCAGGGTCATCACCCCGTCGTCGAAGCTCGCGGCGAGCACCGCGCAGCCGAGCTCGGTGGCCTCGGTCTTGGCGAAGGGGTTGAGTGCTTTGAGGAGGGTGACCAGCACGTCGGCGGAGGCCAGGTCGACGAGGCTCTTGCGGACCACGCCGCCGGTGGCACTCAGCACGAACCTGCCGTCCGCGCCGGCCATCAGCTCGTACAAGCTCCCGCCGGCCAGGTCGAGCGAGAGACTGGCGTCGACCTGGGTGTACTGGCTCGGGTCGGCGTTTCGGGCGCCGAGGTTGATCATGGCGTTGTCCAGGGTGACCCGGCCCTCGATCCGGTAACCGTCGGCGGCGGGAGACAGCGAACCCGACCCCTGCAGTACGCCGCCCCGCGAACCGGTGCCCCGAAAACTGGTCACCTCGAATCGGGAGTCTTCGAGATCGCCGGCGAGGCTGATGTCCCGATAGGTGTGCAGGGGGAACCTCAGCTCGTCCACCGTCCACTCGAGGGAGCCGTCGACCCGACCGAGCATGGGCAGGTCCAACGGCTCGACCGAAAACACGCGGTCGGCGGGCGTCAGGTTCGGTGCATCGTCGGTGGCATCTTCGGGATCCGCCCGCTCGAGGAGATCGGCGATCTCGATCCTCCGCGAGGTCAGTCGCGCCGAGAATGTGGGCTTCGATACCACATCCACCGTCACGGAGCCGCTCACGTCGGTCGATCCGATGCGGAGGTCGAGGGCGTTGCCCGTGAACCGGCTCGGGTCCCCGGAGAACCGGGCGCTGACCTCGAAGGGTCGCGGTGGCAGCGCGCCGACTCCGGTGAATTCGCGGAGGACCGAGAGATCGGGTCCGGCGGCGCTGAGCGACAGGTCGGTGCCGACGAGCATGGGCAGCGATCCGAGCGTCCCTTCGAGGTCGGCTCGCAGCTCTCCGAATCGTACGCTGAGGCCTTTGAAGCGGACGAGCGACCCATCCTTGCTCACGGTCCCGTCGAGCGAGAACGGCTCGTTCGGCAGCTCCAGACCGAAGATGGCGCCGATCGGCGCGAAATCCCGACCGTCGGCCCGCAGCTCGAGATCCGAGCCCGACAGGTCAGGGGTGGCTGCAACCACCCCGTTGACGGTGGCGGTCGATGCGCCGAGGGCGAGCTCGAGACCGGAGAGCTGGATCCCCCTCGGATCCACCGCGACCTCGCCGACCGCCGCGAACTCCTGGGCGGGGAGTCCGGGGAGCTGCCATTCGAACCCGTGCGCCAGGAGGCGTCCGAACTCGCCGAGATCGCCGCCCGACAGCGAAACCCGGGCGTTCGATCCGATCCACTGCCTGTCGAGCGCCACCACGCCGTCGATTTCGAGTCGGCTGTCCGCGAGCTGGGCCACCGTGCGGTCGAGGCCGAGGGCGCCGTCTCGGAGAGAAGCCGACCCCGAGGCGCTGAAGGGCGATGATGGAAGCTCGATCTCCGGCACGAGGGTGTCGAGGACCGCCAGAGACGGACCACGGGCGTCGACGGTGAGCTCGAGCCCGTCGGCGTCGCCGATGCTGACCACGCCGTCGAGGATTGCGGATGCGCCGGCGAGGCCGACATCGACCTCGAGGAGACGAACGCTGTCCCGGTCGAGTTCGAACGTGCCGTTGACCGAGAAGTATTCCACGGGCAGCGACCGCGGCGCGACGAACGGGTCGAAGATCGAGGCGTCTGCACCATTCGCTCGGACCTGCAGCCGCGAACCGGCCATTTGTTTCGAGCGGGTGATCAGCCCGTCGGCGGCCACCGTAATCCCCATGAACTCGGCGTCGATGCCGTGCAACCGGTACCCGTCAGGAGTCACCGTCACGCGGCCCTCTGCGCTGATCTCGGAAGACGGAACGTCGTCGTGCCCGAGCATCTCTGAGATGTGCAGTGAGTCGATGCCGACCGCTTCGAAGGTGAGATCGGTGCCGGTCATGCCCGGCTCGGTGGTCAGCTGTCCGTCGATCGTGATGCGGCCGTCGCCCAGCTCCGCTTCGACCCCATGGAGGTTGATCGCGCCGTCGCCCGGAGTCAGCCGACCGGCGATCCGAAACGGCTGATTCGGAAGGCTCAACCCGACGAGATCCGAGTATCGCGCGAGGTCGGATCCCTCGACCTCGAGCTCGAGATCGGTGTCCTCGTACCCGGGAGGGTCGCCGACGAAGCCCGCTGCCGATGCGGTCGTTGCACCGATCGACACCGACGCATCGTCGATGCGGAAGCCGGTCTCGACCCGCAGCAGGTGACCGGTGATCTCGAAGGCATTGCGCGGCAGCTGCCGACCGGCCAGCACCGCGAGAGCGGCGACGTCGGGCCCGGCACCCTCGAAACGGAAGTCGGTGCCGAGCATCCGCGGCGGGGCCCCGAGCCGCCCGTCGGCGGTGATTCGGTTGTCGCCGACGGTGACGTGGAGGTCCGAGACCTCGACAGGGAAGCCCTTCCATCGAAGCTGTCCCCTCGCGCTGAAGGCGAGTTCGGGGAACTCACCGGCCTGGAAGAGTTCTGCAATGGGTCGGATGTCGGGGCCGTCGAACCGGAACTCGAGATCGACATCGCGGGGAGTGAGGATCGAATCGATGGTGCCCGCGGCGCCGAGGTCGGCGGCCGGCCAGTCGACCGCCACATCGAACGCGGTCTGGCCCGACTCGGGGCTGGCGGTCAGCGTTGCGGTGAACGGCTCCATCGGAGTCACGGGGAGCCCGAACAGCCCGAACAGCCCGAACAGCTCGGTCGGGTCGGGCGCTGAGAGCTCGGTGCGGAGGTCGAGCCCCGACAGGCTCGCCGGATCGGCGATGATCCCGGCGCTGGTGAGACGATTGCTGCCGAGCTGGATCGTGAGGTCGTGGTTGACCGAGCCGAGGTTGACCAGGCTCTCCAACGTGGCCAGTCGCCCGTCGAGGACGAAGTCTTCTCCTCGAAGCTGCCCGCTTGCCGAGAGCTGGTGGGCGCCGGCAGGGCTGCCGGTGCTGGCGAGCTGCGCCACCGCAACCTCCCAGTCAGACTCGGCGGACGAAGAACGAAACACCAGGTCCACGTCCCGGGCACGGATCGAGTCGATCCGGAGGCGTACAGGATTCCCGAGCCCCTCGCCGCCGCGTTTGCCGAGCGCCCAATTGCTGCCGTTCTCCCCGTCGAACTCGAAGAGCGCGCGCCCACCCTCGATCTCGACCGACCCAAGATGAACCACCCCCGAGATCAGGGGCCACAGCTCGATCTCGGCCTCGATCCGATCGATGGTCGCCATTTCGGCCTCGGAGCCCCAGGGAGTGTTGGCGAGGGTGAGCTCGGTCGCGCGAACCCTGGTCACCGATCCGAGATCGACCTCGAAGTCGCCGTGGATGCCGAGCTCGCGCTCCAGCGCTTTGGTTGCGATGGACGCGACCGTGTCGCGCCACGCCGCGAGATCCGAGAGGGACAGATACAGCACCAACGAGGCTGGTAGAAGCACCAGAACCGACACCGCCGCCACAACGATCTTTCGCCTTCGGGACATGCAGCAGACATTGTAAACCCTGGGGAACTCTGCGGCTCTTCGTCTCGTCGTACTCGTCGGGTGTGTGAGAGAATGTCGGGCGATGCCGACACAGGACAACGAACGGGCTCGTGGGCTCGAGGAGCGACTCCGGTTCGAGTCGATGCTCGCCGAGCTGTCGTCGCACTTCGTCAACGTCGAGCCCGCTCTGGTGGATCGCGAGATCGAGACGGCTCTGCGAAGAGTCAGCGAGTTCCTCGGCTTCGACATCGCGGTGCTCTGGCAGCTGTCGCCCGACGAGCCCGGCGTCCTCAGAATGACACATCTCTACCGCGTGGTGGACGATCCACCCATCCCGGAGGACTTCGACGCGCGAAGGTACTTCCCATGGGCGGTCGAGCGAGTCTTTGCGGGGGAGATCGTCGCGATTCCGAACATCGACGAGGCGCCACCGGAAGCGGCGACGGACAACGAGATGTGGAGGTACTTCGGGCTCGAGTCGGTTTATCTCTTTCCGTTGGTCGTCGGGACCGAGGCGCCCTTCGGCACCGTGACCTTCCACAATCAAAACAACGTCAGCGAGTTCCCCGCGGAGATCGTCCAACGCCTTCAGCTGGTGTCGCAGGTCTTCGCCAATGCGCTGAAACGCAAGAGGACCGACGCCTATCTGCGTGAGAGCAACGAGCGGCTCGAGCTCGCCGCGAAGTCCGCCGAGATCGGCATGTGGGCCCTCGACATCGGCGAGCGGAGGTTCTGGGCCAGCGAACGAGCGCGGGAGATCTTCGGGTTTGCCGATGACGAAGAGATCACCATGGAACGGTTCCTCGAAACGGTCCAGCCCGGGTGCCGCGACCTGGTAGTGGAGGCGGTGCGGCGGTCGGTGGACGAGGACCAACCGGTGGAAATCGAGTACGCCATCGTGCTGCCGGACGAGTCGACGCGGTGGGTGTACTCGTGCGGCCGCCACCGGGAAGCCTCGGCGGTCCGGCCGGATCGCCTTCTCGGGGCCACGGTGGACGTCACGGAACGCAAGTCTGCGGAGGACGAGCTTCGACGATCCTACGAGGAGGTCAGCCGGCTGAAAGACCAGCTCGAGCTCGAGAACGCCTACCTGCGGCGGGAGTATCGTCTCAGCCACGGCGGCGGCCGCATCGTCGGTGAGAGTCCCGCCATCGTGGAGGTCCTGGCGGCCGTCGAGCAGGTTGCAGCCACCGAGGCGACGGTTCTCATCGAGGGTGAGACCGGAACCGGCAAGGAGCTCGTGGCGCGCCGCATTCACGAGCTCAGCGAGCGCAGCGATCGTCCCCTGGTCAAGGTGAACTGCGCCGCCCTGCCGTCGACCCTGGTGGAGAGCGAGCTCTTCGGGCGCGAAAAGGGGGCCTATACGGGCGCGGTGTCGCGCGAGGCGGGGCGGTTCGAGATCGCGAACGGCGCGACGATCTTCCTCGACGAGATCGCCGAGCTGCCGTTGGAGCTCCAGTCGAAGCTGCTTCGGGTTCTCGAGGACGGGCAGTTCGAGCGCGTCGGGAACCCGAGGACCATGACCACCGATGTCCGCGTGATCGCCGCCACCAATCGCGACCTCGAGGCCGAGGTGGAGGCGGGTCGTTTTCGCCGGGACCTGTTCTTCAGACTCGCGGTATTCCCGATCCGGGTGCCGCCCCTGCGGGAGCGCCGCGGCGACATCCCGCTGCTCGTCTGGTTCATGGTGCAGGAGCTCGGCGCCAAGATGAACAGGGCGGTGGAGAGCATCCGACGGGCGGAAATGGAGAGCCTGCAAAACCACGACTGGCCGGGCAACGTCCGCGAGCTGCGCAACGCGGTGGAACGGGCGTTGATCCTCAACAGCGGCCCGACGCTGAAGATCGGCCCGCAGGCCGCCGCATCGACGAACGGCGACCCGAATCTGTCTCTGGACGAGGCCCAACGCCGGCACATCCTCAAGGTCGTCGAAATGGCGAAGGGGCGAATCCGCGGCGCCGGCGGAGCGGCCGAGCTGCTCGGCGTCAAGCCGACCACCCTGCGCTCGCGGATGCAGCGCTTGGGGATCGACCCCAAGGTGTTGCGGAGTACCGGGACCACGCGCCGACAGAGCTGATCCCGGGCTGGGCGGGCGGCGATGTAGGACGAAACATCGTCGGTGGGACGAAATGGCGTTCAAATGTCGTCCGTCAGCTCCGGCGCCCGAACCCCCTCGTCGATCCCACGACGCAGGGCGGACGGCCTTCCTCGACCCGGGCCGCGGTCCGGCCCCGAGGTGGTATGCGTCGTGCAACGCCACGCTTCCGGTGACCGTGTGTTCATTCATGGAGTGAAAGGAGACAACGATGACGACCGTGACCCGAAGCGTGGCCGCAGCGCTGTGCGGCATCGCGATGATCTGCGCGCCGCCGGTGGTGTCGGCCGGGCCGAACGCCGATGCCGACGCACTGAAGATCTTGAAGAACATGACCGAGTACATCGGGGGTCTGGAGAGCTTCTCCGTCCACACCGTGAACACCTTCGAGGAGGTGCTCGACTCGGGCCAGAAGATCCAGTATGACTTCTCGTCGAGCGTCGTGGTTCAACGCCCGGACAAGCTCCGCGCCGAGCGCGCGGACGCCTACGAGAGCCAGGTTGTCGTGTATGACGGCAACCGGATCTCGGTCTACGAGGGAACCCACGACATCTACGCCAGCGTCACCGCCCCGGACAACCTGGACGACATGCTGCACTTCGCCCGGGATTCCTTGGACCTGGTTCCTCCGGCCGGAGATTTGGTCTTCAGCGAGGCGTACGAGCTGCTGACCACCGGTCTGACCTCGGGCGTTGTCGTCGGCAAGGCGGTCATCGGCGGCATCCCCTGTACCCAGCTCGCCTTCACCAACCCGTTGGTCGACTTCCAGATCTGGGTGGCGAACGGCGACAAACCGCTGCCGGTCAAGTACGTCCTGACCACCATGGACGATCCGGCGCACCCGCAGTACATCGCCCTGATGAGCGACTGGAACACCGATCCGATGATCGCGGACGAGTTGTTCACCATCAAGATTCCGGCGACGGCGACGATGACCGAGTTCGTGTTCATCGATGCCGACCTCGCGGCCGGTGAGTGATGGGAGAGGGAGGATGACCATGAACACGTTCGTCAAGCTCGTCGTCGTCGCGGTCGGCATGGCCGCGTTCTTCCTCTTCGATCTCGCGTCGCTCGGTGTGATCCCGGAGGCCGAGGCGGTCCTCGGTGTTCGCCGTCGCACGGCCCGCCGTACCGCCGTCGTGGTCGGCGGCACCGCCTCCGCCGAGGTGGCGGCGGCCAATGCCAACGCCGCCGCGTCGCAGCAGCAGGCCGCCGAGGCCAACGCCGAGGCGGCTGCAGCGCAGCAGCAGGCCGCGGCGGCACAGCAGCAGGCCGCCGCACCGGCGCCGGCGCCGACGCCGATGATTACGACCCTGCCGGCGGGGTGCGTCAACACCGGACAGGTCTACCAATGCGGCAGCGTTTATTACAAGCCCTACCTGCAGGGGACGACCGTCGTTTACGCGCAGGTGCCGGGACCTTGACGGGATCGGCAGGTTCAGATCAGGCCGCGAACCGGAGCAAGGGATATGTCGGTCAAATCTAAGCTCGTGGAAGAGCTCGAGGCGCTGGTTGTCGTGGGGACGTACTTCGTCGTCTGGCTCGGTTGTCTCGTGCTCTTGAAAAAGCTCATTCTCGCGGAGTACCAGATCGGGTTTCAGGGCCTCACCGCGGCCCTGATCGGCGCGCTGGTGCTCAGCAAGGTGGTGCTGATCCTCGAGCACGTGTCTCTCGGCGACTGGGTGGAAGGGCGCCCGGCCTGGCTCGAGGTCGTGCTTCGAACCATTCTCTACGTCGTCGGGGTGGTCGTCGTGCTGTTGCTGGAAAAGGCCTTCGAAGGCCGGCACGAGGCGGGCGGATTCATCGCCTCGCTACGGGCGCTCTTCGATCACGTCGATCTCTCCCACGTGTGGGTCAACTCGATCTGCGTCGGAGGAGCGCTGCTGAGCTACAACGTAATCTGGGCTATCCGGCGGAACCTCGGACCGGGAGGGTTGCGACAGCTGTTGGTGCAACCACTGCCGAAGGAGGACTCGGCCGGGGAGCCGCGGTGAGGCTCGGCGAACAGCGTGCCCTCGGCCGGTGGGTCGACGTGTCGACGCCGGCGCCTCGGTCGACGGCGGCATTGTCTCGGCATCTTTCCGGCCAAACGGCCGAGGGTGAAAGAAAGGAAGAAACGATGGAATGCAGGCCGTATCTCGTGGCGCTCGTGGTCGTCGCTGCCTTGCTGGCCGGTCCCACCGTCGAGGCCCAGACGGGCTCGAGCGAGTGGCAGTTCGCGATCGCCCCGTATCTGTGGGCGGCGGGGATGGACGGGTCGATGACGGTGGGCGAACTGGAGCAGGACATCGATGTGCCCTTCAGCGACGTGCTCGACGATCTCGATTTCGCGCTCATGGGCCACTTCGACATGCGGAACGAGCAGTGGATGGTCTCGTCGGATCTCGTGTTCGTCGACCTCGGTACCAGCGAGGACGTGGATCCCATCGAACCCGGCGACCCGATCAACGTCAAGACCGGACTAAACATGACCCTGTTCGAGCTCGCCGGCGGGTATCGCGTAACGCCGGTGTTCACCCTGCTCGTCGGCGGCCGGTGGGTGGACATGACGGCGGAGGTCAGCGTGCTCGACGGGCTCCAGGGCCACCACGCCGAGGCGAGCAAGAGCTGGCTCGATCCGCTGGTCGGGGTGCACGCCTTCGTGCCGCTTTCGCAGCGTTGGTGGCTCGGGCTCCGCGGCGACGTGGGCGGTTTCGGCATGGGCTCGGAGCTGACGTGGCAAGCCTACGCCGACATCGGGTGGCAGGTCTCGGACCTGGTGGCGATCATCCTCGGCTATCACGCTCTCGACATCGACTACGAAGGGGGAACCGGCATCCAGACGGCGGAGCTGGATCTGATGCTCTCCGGACCGCAGCTCGGTGTGGCCTTCCGATTCTGATGATCGGCACCCGGGAGCGGGGGAAGGAGGTTTCGAACCGTGCTGACTCTTCGCTTACGAATGCAGTTCGCGGCCGACTCTCGCGATGAGGCGACGGCGGTGCTGCGCTCGCTGGTCGGACCGGTGCGGGCCGAGCAGGGATGCCGTGGAACCGAGCTCCTACGCGACGGCGGCGACGGCTTCGATCTCACCTGGATCGAGGAGTGGGTCGGCGGTGAAGACTTCGAGCGGCACCTCCGGGGCCCTTCGTTTCGGCGGATCCTGGCGGTGATCGAGATGGCCGCGGAACGACCGCTGGTGGAGATCGACGACGTCGCTTCGCGGCGGGGATTCGATCTCGTGGAAGAGATTCTCGGGGTGTCGGCGTCCTCGTCGGCCCTGATGAATCGGTTTGAGGAGGAGGGATGCAAGGAATGCGGATGAAGATGTCGAATCGAGATCGGTACCGATCAGCAATGTGTTCCGCGGTGTTGTTGCTGCTGTGTGCGGCGCCGCTCGGCGCTGTGGAGTCGCTCGCCGGGCAGTCGCAGTTGCTCTGCGTCCCGGTGCAGGCGACGGTGTGCGCCGAGACCGGTGAATGTGTCGTCGATCTGCCGTGGAACGTGAATCTGCCGCATTTCATCGAAGTGGATCTCGACGCCCGGGTTCTGCGGACGACGCCGGCGAGCGGGGAGAACCGCATGTCGCCCATCGAGCACCTGGCGCGGGTTGGCGACACCATCGTCTTCCACGGCTTCGAGATGGACCGGGCCTTCAGCTGGGTGATCAGCGAGTCAACCGGCCACGTCACCGCCGCCATCGCCCTGGACGGCATGGCAGTGTCCGTCTTCGGCGTGTGTTCGCCGCGGACCTCGGCGGTGGAAGAGGCCGACGGTGGGGAGGTGAGGCAATGAAGATCCGAACGATCGTGATGCTCGCGCTGGTGGTTTCGGTGGCCGGAACGATCGGCGCACAGACCGAGCAGCCACCACAGAAATCGCTGGCGTCGACCATTGACGTCTATGTCTTTCCCACCAAGGGTCAGACGTCGCAACAGCAATCGACGGACGAGGCCGCGTGCTACCAGTGGGCGGTCCAGAACACGGGGTCCGACCCGTTCGCGCTGCGGAAACAGTCGGCGCAGCAGCAGCAGCAGGCGGCGGGCGCAGAGCAGCAGATTGCCCAGTCGGGCAAGGGAGCGGGGGTGGCGGGCGCCGTCGGTGGGGCGGCGGCCGGGGCGTTGATTGGAGAGATCGCCAGCGATGACGCCGGGAAAGGAGCGGCGTGGGGTGCCCTGGCGGGCGCCGTCATCGCTCGACGCCGGACCGCTCGGGCCAAAGCCGAGGCCAGTGAGCAGGTCGAGCAGCAGTCCGCTCAGGCACAGCAGGCCACGGCGGAGCAGATCGACAACTTCAAGAAGGCTTTCAGCGTCTGCCTGGAGGCGAAGAACTACCTGGTCAAGTATTGAGCTCGAAAGTGCGATGTGAGGTCCCAACGCTCATCTTCTCTGTCTCGATCTCTGGAGGATATTCATGAAAACAGTCAGTTTCGCCGCCGCCCTCATGCTCGTAGTCGGGATTGCCGCGGTCCCGGCAGCCTCTAGCCAGGAAGTGACGGGCACGCCGGGCTCACCCAGCGCCACCACGACCATCGACGGGAAGCAGCTTCCGCCGCCGCCCGACAAGGCGTTCGGGGGCACGATCGAGCGCAACGTGCTGCAGTCCACGCCCTACTGGCCGCCCCGGGTGGTGCCGCCCGAAGGAGCGCCCAACATCCTTCTGATCATCACCGACGATGCCGGCTATGGTGTGGCCGGCACCTTTGGTGGCGTCATCCCGACGCCGGCCATGGACCGCGTCGCCGATGCGGGGCTCCGCTACACCCACTTCCACTCCACGGCGGTGTGCTCGCCGACGCGGGCCGCGCTCATCACCGGGCGGAACCACCACCAGATGGGCATGGGAACGATTCCGGAGCTGTCCACCGGCTATCCCGGCTACAACGGCCTCATGACCAAGGACAAGGCGACCGTCGCCCGAATCCTCAAGGGGCACGGTTACGTGACCTCCTGGTTCGGCAAGAACCACAACACTCCGGATCTCGTCACCAGCAAGATCGGGCCCTATGACCAGTGGCCTCTCGGCCTGGGCTTCGACTATTTCTACGGGTTCATGGGTGGCGACACCAGCCAGTGGCAGCCGGGCAATCTGGTTCGGAATACGACGTATATCTACCCCTACGAGGACGATCCCGATTGGAACCTGGTCACCGCCATGGCCGACGACGCCATCGAGTACATGCACACTGTTGACGCGTTGAATCCGGATCAGCCCTTCTTCGTCTACTATGCCCCCGGCGCCACCCACGCGCCACACCACCCGACCCCGGAGTGGATCGAGAAGATCAGCGACATGCACCTCTTCGACGAGGGGTGGCACACGCTCCGTGAGACCATCTTCGCCAACCAGAAGAGGCTCGGTGTCATCCCGGCCGACGCCAAGCTGACCCCGTGGCCTGAAGATCTGATCCCGCGATGGGACGAGCATTCGGACCTCGAGAAGAAGCTCTTCATCAAACAGGCGAATGTCTTCGCCGCCTACGTGGCCTACACCGACCATGAGATCGGTCGCGTGATCCAGGCGGTGGAGGATCTGGGCCGGCTCGACAACACCCTGATCATCTACATCACCGGTGACAACGGCACCAGCTCGGAAGGCGGGCTGACGGGGACGCCGAACGAGGTCGCATCCGTCCAGAGCGTCCACCTGCCTGTGGAGGCGCAGATGCAGTACTACGACGTGTGGGGCTCCGACAGGACCTACCCGCACATGTCGGTGGGCTGGACCTGGGCCTTCGGGACGCCTTTTTCGTGGACCAAGATGGTGGCCTCCCACTTCGGCGGCACCAAGCAGGGCATGGCCATCTCCTGGCCGGCCGTGATCAAGGACGCGGGTGGCATCCGCCATCAGTTCCACCACGTCGTCGACATCGCACCGACCATTCTCGACGTGACCGGGATCCCCCTGCCCGACGTGATCGACGGCATCGACCAGAATCCGATGGAGGGCGTCAGCATGGCGTACACCTTCCCCGAGGAGAATGCCGATGCGCCGTCCGAGCACACGACCCAGTACTTCGAGATGATCGGCGACCGCGCGATCTACCACGACGGCTGGATCCTCAGCACCAAGGTTATGCGCGCGCCGTGGGACAACAGCGGAAAGGGAAACAAAGATCCGGAGAGCTGGCCGTGGGAGCTGTATGACCTCGGCAAGGACTGGACGCAGTACAACGACGTGGCCGATCAGTATCCCGAGAAGGTCAAGGAGTTGGAGGCGCTGTTCTGGGAGGAGGCGGACCGAAACCAGGTCCTGCCGATGGACACGACCACTTTCACCCGTTCGCTCCTACCCCGGCCCAACCTCACCGCCGGGCGGACCGTGTTCACGTACTCCGGGGAGGTTACGGGGACGCCAAACGGCAATGCGCCCAACGTGCTGGCCTCGTCCTACAACATCACCGCAGAGGTCGAGATCCCCGAGGGCGGCGCCGAAGGCATGTTGGTCACCCACGGCGGCCGCTTTGCCGGCTATGGCTTCTATCTGCTCGAGGGCAGACCGGTCTACACCTGGAACCTCTTCGGGCTCAAACACGTCAAGTGGGAAGGCGAGGATGCGCTGACCCCCGGCAAGCACACGCTCGAGTTCGATTTCGCCTACGACGGCCTGGGCGCGGAGACGCTGAAGTACGGAAGCCCGAGCGGGCTCGGCCGCAGCGGAACCGGCACCCTCAAGGTGGACGGAGAAGTCGTTGCCGAGAACACGATGGAGCAGACCGTGCCGATGCTCATGCAGTGGTGCGAGAGCTTCGACGTGGGCGCCGACACCGGCTCGCCGGTCTTCGACGAGGATTACCAGCCGCCGTTCAGTTTCACCGGTACGCTCGACAAGCTGACCCTGACCATCGACCGGCCGGAGCTCTCGGAAGGAGACATTGCCAAGCTCCAGGCTGCGATCCACGCCAATCCGGCGGCTGACTAGGAAGCATGGCCATACCTGAGTTTTGAGTTGTGAGTTGTGAGTTGTGAATCAAGAACAGGCAAATGAGGAGGCTTGAGATGAGAAGAAACCGTTTCGTCGTACTCGCCATGGTGATGATCATCGGAGGTCTTGCGGGTGCAAGCCCGGTTGACGGCCAGGAGGTCACCGGCACGCCCGGCTCGCCGGGCGCCACAACAACCATCGACGGCAAGCGGCTGCCGCCGCCGCCGCCGAAGTTCGGCGGCGTGATCAAGCACCAGGCGCTGCAATCGACCCCCGCGTGGCCGCCCCGCGTGGTTCCGCCGGCGGACGCGCCCAACGTGCTGCTGATCATCACTGATGACGCCGGCTTCGGCATTCCGAGCACTTTCGGCGGCGTCATCCCGACGCCAGCAATGGACCGGATCGCGGAGAACGGTCTTCGTTACAACAACATCCACTCGACGGCTCTGTGCTCGCCGACGCGGGCGGCGCTGATCACCGGCCGCAACCACCACTCCGCGGGCTTCGGGGTCATCTCCGAGCAGTCCACAGGCTACCCCGGCTACGACAGCATCATCTCCAAGGACAAGGCCACCATCGGCCGGATTCTTCTCGACAACGGCTTCGCCACCGCATGGTTCGGCAAGGACCACAACACGCCGGCCTTCGCCGCCAGCCAGGCAGGACCCTTCGACCAGTGGCCCACCGGGCTCGGATTCGAGTATTTCTACGGTTTTGTCGGCGGCGACGCCAACCAATGGGGGCCCAACCTCTTCCGCAACACCACCCAGATTTACCCCTTCGAGGGCAAGGAACCGGGCACCTGGAACCTCATTACCGCCATGGCCGACGACGCCATCGATCACCTGCACCGCCTCAACCAGATCGACCCGGGGAAGAAGTTCTTCATCAAGTACGCGCCCGGCGCGACCCACGCTCCGTTCCACCCCACCGAGGAATGGGTGAAGAAGATCCACGACATGCACCTCTTCGACGACGGCTACGAGAAGCTGCGCGAAACCATCTTCGCCAACCAGAAGAAGCTTGGGGTGATCCCTGCGGACGCGGTGCTCGAACCGTGGCCCGACGAAGTGCTCAAACCGTGGGACCAGCTGACGGACAATGAAAAGAAGCTCTTCCTCAAACAGGTCGAGGTCTTCGCCGCATACGCCGCCTACAACGATCATGAGATCGGCCGCGTCATCCAGGCGGTGGAGGACATCGGCAAGTTCGACGACACGCTGATCATCTACATCAACGGCGACAACGGCACCAGCGCCGAGGGCGGCCCGCTCGGCACGCCCAACGAGGTAGCGTTCTTCAACGGCATCAATGAGATGCCCGCCGAGACGCAGTTGAAGTGGTACGACGTTTGGGGCACCGAAGAGACGTATAATCACATGTCGGCGGGCTGGTCGTGGGCCTTCGACACCCCGTTCACCTGGTTCAAGCAGAATGCTTCCAGGCTCGGCGGCATTCGACAGGGCATGGTGGTGTCGTGGCCGAACAGAATCAAGGACGCCGGCGCTCTGCGCGAGCAGTTCATGCACGTCATCGACGTGGCGCCGACCATCCTCGAGGTCACGGGAATTGCGGAGCCTGAGTACGTGGACGGCATCAAACAGTCGCCCATCGAGGGCACCAGCTTCGCCTACACCTTCGATGCGGCGAATGCCAATGCCCCTTCGCAACACACGACCCAGTACTTCGAGATGATGGGCCAGTATGCCCTCTACCACGAGGGCTGGCTGCTCGCCACCAAGGTCAACCGGGCCCCGTGGGATGCCTACGGCGCCGCCAACCCCGACCCGCTCAACAACCAGGTGCTCCAGCTGTATGATCTCACTACCGACTTCACCCAGTCGAAGGATATCGCCGACCAGCATCCCGACAAGGTCAAGGAGCTGAAACAGATCTTCATCCAGGAGGCCACGAAATACCAGGTCTTCCCGTTGGACGCCTCGGTGGCGACGCGGGTCATCGCTCCTCGCCCGAACATTACCGCCGGCCGCAAGGAGTTCGTCTACACCCGGCCCATGATCGGACTGCCGCAGGGCGACTCGCCGCTGCTGCTCAACACCTCCTACACGATCACGGCTGAGATCGAGGTCCCGAAGGGGGGTGCCGAAGGGATGATACTGACCTCGGGCGGCCGCTTCGCAGGTTACGGCTTCTACCTTCTCGATGGCAAGCCGGTCTTCTTGTGGAATATGCTTAATCTGGAACGGATCAAGTGGGAGGGCGCGGAGGCTCTCGCACCCGGCAAGCACACGCTCGTCTTCGATTTCGACTATGAAGGTCTCGGTGTGGGCACGCTGGCCTACAACAGCATGAGCGGCCTCGGCCGTCCCGGCACAGGCACCTTGAAGGTCGACGGCAAGGTGGTCGACACCAAGAAGATGGACAAGACCCTGCCGATGATCTTGCAGTGGGACGAGAGCTTCGACATCGGCTCCGACTCGATCACGGGGGTGAACGACGCTGACTACAAACCGCCGTTCAAACTCACCGCAACTCTGAACAAGCTGACCGTCGAGGTCGATAGGCCACAGCTTTCGCCCGCGGACATCAAGAAGCTCGAGGACGGTATGAAAAAGGTCGCGGCCGCCCGCGAGTGAGAAGCGTTTCCGGTCGGTGCGCGGGCCGCTCGCCGGAGCGGCCCGCGACCCCGACCACCGTCGAAACGAGAAAGGAACCGAGATGATGACACGATCACCTTGGTGTCCCGTGGCTTCGCTCGTGAGCGCGGTCATCGTGCTGATCGGGTGCGGCGCGGGATCTCAGAGCGATCTCGCGACCGAAGCAGCGACACCGGTTTCCGGGTCCACGGAGTCGGCCGAGGCGCTTCCTGCTCTTCCGCCGGGCCAGAGCCTCGGGAACGAGCTGGGGATCTCAGCCGTGCCCAATCTGCGCGACGTCGGCGGCTACACGACCGCCGATGGAGCGACGGTCGCGCGCGGGGTCGTCTACCGGTCCGAGGTCTTCCATCCGCTGGGCGCGGAGGACATCGAGTCGCTGGGACGAGTGGGCCTCAAGACCGTGTACGACCTGCGCACGACGGCGGAGATCGCCGAGAAGCCCGATCAGCTCCCGGCCGACGCCCATCACATCACGCTGAACGTGCTGGCCGATTCCAAGGGCGCGGCGCCGGCTGAGCTCGGCGCACTGATGCACGATCCGAAAAAGGCGAATGCCGAGCTCGGCGGCGGCAAGATCGAGGCCATGTTCACCAAGGGCTATCGGGAGTTCGTCTCGCTCGAAAGTGCCAAGACGGCGTACCGCGAGCTCTTCCTCTCGCTGGCCGACGGCGCCAACGCTCCAGGGGTCTTTCACTGCACCACCGGGAAGGACCGGACGGGCTGGGCCGCGGCCGCCCTTTTGACCCTGCTCGGTGTCCCGCAGGAGACCGTCTTGGAGGACTTCCTGCGCAGCAACGACTACATCCTTCCCCAGTATCAGAAGGTCGTCGACGAGTTCGTCGCGGACGGCGGGGACCGCGAGATCCCGCTCGCCATCTTCGGGGTCAAGGCCGAGTACCTCGAGGCGTCATTCGACGAGATGCGAACGCAGTACGGCTCGATCGAGGAGTATTTTGCGGATGGTCTGGGAATCGACGCCGCGGGCCAGGCCGCCCTTCGAGACCGCTTCATCGAGTAAGTGACAGACGACGAGCGACACTCTTTCGCTCGGTTCACGAAAGGAGAAGAAAATGCAGCTGAAACATCGGTGGATCGCACTGGGAATCGCCGGAATGGTCGTTGTGTTAAGTGTGGGCTGCGGCAACGTCCCGCCGACTGCAGATCCGAAGGAAACCGGAGAGAAAGAGGCCCCAGCCGCACCGAAGGCTGCGGATGTCGAGTACCTCTTCGTCCACGGCGCTGAGTCGACCACGCTCGCCGACGGTGTGCTGCGGCTGGGCGGCGTCAACCCGGCAACCATCTACTTCTCGGATCGGCCGGAACGCATCGCCGGACATTTGCCGACCCAGGAGTTCGTCGCCAACTGGGGAAGCGGCGACGACAGCTTCGCATCCAACCCACCCAACGCCACCCTGTCCATCCTGAGCGGGCCCGAGCCGCAGGAGATCGTTCTCGTGCTCACCGAGCCGAGACTCGAGGGTTCAGACCTCGTGTACACCGTCACGATCCTCGAAGGCGCAGAGGCAGCGGAAGGGGGCGCGAGCTCGGTGTTCATCGACATCATCGGCAGGCCCCTGACGCCGTTGTCATTCGCCGGGGAGGAGCGCCGAGTCCGGCGTCGGGCGCTCCTGTGATGATTCCGTAGGACATCACGACGCTCGAACCAGCGAGCAGCGTTAACGAACATCAGAGGAGGAAAACCATGAAGAACAGGAACATCACCACGAGCATCACGGCTCTCGCGATCACGGCGATCGTGACCGGGCTCGGTCCGGTTGCATTCGCCGAGGAAGAGTCGGCCGCACAGGCCAAGGAACAGATCGGCGTGGAGGGCACGTTCATCCGCGTCGCTGCGAACGACGAAGGCTGGGTGACGCTCGCCTACCGAACCGCCAACGAGGCGGTGGGCGAGGAGTACATGCTTCTTCGGGTGGGGCTCACGTTGACCGACACCAAGGGTACGCAGAAGATCACACGGGACGACATCAAGCTGGTCACCCCGGATGGCAAGATCCTCCCGTTGATGACCCAGGATGAGGCCGAGAAAGCGAGCGGCAAGCTCGTGATGTTGACGAAACGCGCTGCAATGGACACCGACTCGGTGAACTACTTCCCGAACACGGCCAACCGCGCGTGTGAGATCAACTTTTTCGCCGCCATCGCCGGTCC
>JAZBOQ010000216.1:0-20546 GCA_036351195.1 Thermoanaerobaculales bacterium
CGCTACAAAGTACTGAGCTCTCTTGTAGTGCCGGCGCCCCCGCCGGCGTGATCTCTTCCCGGTAAGGCCATCACTCGGACGACTCGCCGAATTTTGCAAGAGGCTCATCCCTGCCTGCCCGCGGGAGCTCGATCCGGGGGATGGCGGTGCTTCCGGAGGGGTGAGATCGACCGGAGTGGCTGATTCGGCAGGCTGGAAGCCTGCCGCTACAACGGCGGTAATCTCGAGCTACGGGGCCCGCAGCACGACGTTTCGGCGTCCGTCGCTGAGCACCACCCGGTCCCGTTGGATGGCCTTCACCCTGAAGCCCTCGATGACGGTCCCCAGGTGGACCTCCTGGCCGTTGACCTCCGCGTAGGGGTCGTCGGGGCGGAAGACGATGTAGTCGAGGCTGAGGACCGCGGTGCCGAGATCGGCCTCCATGAGATAGACCTCAGCCTCCCGATCGTTGCCGATGGAGCCGGTTTCCGTGTCGGAGGCCGCGCCCGTGTCTGTGACCGTAACCGCATCGGTAACGGTATCCGTGGTCGTATCCGTATCAGAGCCCGTATCACTTTCCGTGTCCGTCACCGCTGGGGCCGGCGCTGATGCTGTCCCGGTCACGGTGTCGGTCCCTGCCACGGCTGCGTCCACGGTCTCGGATGCGGCCTCTGGTACGGCCTCGGATTCGGCCACGGACGCGGGAACGACCGCAGGAACACTCCGATCGGCACTCTCGAGCACCCACCACACCGCCACGCCGCCGGCGACGGTGGCGACGACGGCGATGGCGGCGCCCAGGGCGATCCCCAGGCCGAGGTTCGATCGCGTGGGCGCGTCGGCGATTCTCGCCGAGAAGAGCACCCCCTTGCGCTCGTTGTCGCGCTCGGCTGCCTGCTGGCGAGCCTTGCGCAGGGCATCGCCGATGAGGCTCATCTGCGCCTCCCGCGGAGCTCTCTGATGGCACGGCGGATCTGCCAGTATCCCAGGCGGTCTCGGCCTTCCACGAAGCCGACTAGCAGGGCCTTGTCGCAGACGGCGTTGATGAGCCGAGGCACACCCCTCGCGTGGCGGTGGATCGCCCGGTAGGCGGCCGGGGTGAAGCTGGGTCGGCCGTTGAATCCGGCCACCTGCAGGCGGTGGAGGATGTAGGCCTTGATCTCGTCGCGGCGGATGGGCTCGAGGTGGTAGCGGACCGTGATGCGTTGGCTGAGCTGGCGCAGCTCGTCGCCGGCGAGCATGGTTCTGAGCTCGGGCTGGCCCACCAGGATGATCTGCAGCAGTTTGCGGTCGTCGGTCTCGAGGTTGGACAGCAGGCGCACCTGCTCCAGGAGGTCCGGCGACATGTCCTGGGCCTCGTCGATGAGCAGCACGACCTCTCGGTCGGCCTCGGCCTGCGCAAAAAGAAAGGTGTTGAGCCGGTCGGTGAGCTTGACCCGGTCGTTGCCGCGGTCGTCGAGGTCGAGCTCGCGAAGGACCGAACGCAACAGCTGGATGCCGGTCATCACCGGGTTGAGGATCAGGGCGGTGGCGGTCTCGTCGTCGAGCTCTTCGAGGACAGCGCGACAGATGGTGCTCTTGCCGGCGCCCACCTCGCCGGTGATCTGAACGAAGCCCTTCTTCTGGGTGATGCCGAAGACGATGTGCTCGAAGGCCTCGCGGTGGCCGTTGGAGAAATAGAGAAACCGGGGATCCGGGGTGATGTTGAACGGCAGGGCCTTGAGGCCGTAGAAATCTTCGTACATGCGGGGTACTGATTGTACCCCGCATTGGGAAGGGTTTGGCCGGCGCCTGGGTGTGTGGGTGTGAGGATCCCAGTCTCCCCACCGACTGAATCCCCCAAACCGAAAAAACCCCGGCGGTGGAGGTTGCCGGGGTCTCGAGGAGGCGAGCGCTGCTCGCTTACACGAAATCGGGTTGAATCTCGTCGGTTTCGGGCTTGAGAAAGAGCATGGCCAGGACGATGTTGGCGGCGCCATCGATGAGTCCGCCGAGAGGGCCGAGGAAAAAGGTCACGAAGCAGATGCCGGCGGCGATGGTGAGCCACGCGTAGACCTTGAAGTAGCTGGTGCTCTGGGATGGCAACGCGAGCAGGCGAACGCCGATGATGATGCCGATGATCCCCATGGGGATCCCGATGACCGCGATCGGTATGACGGCGAGGATGGCCAACAACGGCGAATCCAGGACATCCATCAGGCCGAGGACCTTCATCGGCATCGCGTAGAGTGTCATGGTGATGACGCCGACGATGATCGCGGTGATCAGCCCATCGATGGCGTGAAAACCGTGGCGGTTGTTCAGGTAGCGGCGGAAGCGCAGGATGACGTAAATGCTGAAGATAGTGTAGAGGATGGTGATGAGGAAGTAGGGAACGAGCAGGGTGATCATCAGCTCAGGGGCCTTGTGCTTGGCGACCTCGGTGGCGATGCCGAGGACGAAGGACGGCAGGATGAGAACCGCGGTGGCGATGGCCAGCCAACCGGCGATGGCGTACTCGTTTTTGGTTTCGTTGCTCATCAGGGCCTCCAGGGAGAGCTCACACATAATCCGGTAGGTACTCGAGGATGTCGCCGGGCTGGCATTCGAGCTCGCGGCAGACGGCCTCGAGGGTGGAGAAACGCATCCCCTTGACCTTGCCGGTCTTGAGCAGGGAGAGATTGGTCACCGAAATGCCGATGCGGTTCGCGAGCTCGGTGAGGGACATCTTCCGGGTCGCCAGCATGACGTCGAGGCGGACCTCGATGGCCATTACCGGCGCCTGTCTGTCGAGGTGGTGCGGCTGTTCATGCAATCAATATGGAGTAAGATTCGTTGTTTGTCAACAAAAAATTATCGTAAAACATAAACTCTTAATCAAAGAACATAAAAAGAGCCGAGCGTAGAAACCGCGGATCACGATCACGCAGCTCAACCCAACGAGGCCACGTCGAGAAATCACGTTGAATCTGCGCGGATCGGCGTGATCCGCGGTCTTCGCGATAACGGTGGCATCGTGGACCGTAACGACCCAATGCCGAGCTGGAACTCGGCGGTCCCAGGTCTGGCAATGGTGGGATGCGATGGGTCAGAAATGCGATGGATCTGCGCGATCTGCGATCGCGGCGATCAGTTGCCTTCCGGCATTGCGGACATCAGCTCGTCCAGGTCGAGCTGGCCGAGCCTGCTGAGCACGCTGCCCAACAGCACCGGGTCGATGCTGCCCGCGATGTTCACCACCACTGTCTCGTCGCCGTCGCCGCTGACGAACGCGGTGAGCCCGGCGATCTTTCCGTCGCCGCCGTCGAGGCTGTAGATGTTGACCAGCTCAGTCCCGTCCTCGACCCGCACGATCCGCGACCATCCGCGGCTCTCGAGCTGGGCGACGGCGCCGTCGATGCGCTCCTTCGCATCGGCCGGGGTCGGGTCGCTCGCCTTCCCGACCATCACCCGCACCCGGCTTAGGTTGGTGACGAGCTCCACCAGCCGCGGGTCCTGGTCCTGCATGGCGCCGGCGGCGATTTGGAGGGTCGTACCCTCGAGATTGACGTCGACCTCCAGGGTGGTGGGATCCACCAGCCCGAGGTCCTCTACGGCAACGACGCCCGGCGTCTGGGCGGACGCCGGGATTGCCGCGATGGCGCACAGAGCGGCCGCGATACACGACCTTTTGATAATGTTCAACTCGAGCTCCTTTCCGTGTTCCCGGGAGCTCCAGGTTCGGCGCCTCGGGATTGGGTTCGTGGGGTCAGACCGAAGGAACGACTGATCACCGGCAATAGACGTTCGCTGATCACCTGCCGGCGAGCGCTGCGGTCGGCGCGTCGGGTGATGTCGCCGACGCAGGCGAGGGCCAGTCGGACCTCGGCTGCGGCGCGGAGCGCCTCGGCCTTTGCGGTGCGTTGGTGCTGGTGGTGCGCGAGAAGCGCGCCGGCGATCGCGATTGCGAAGGCGGCGGCCACCGCCAACCACGGCCGAAAGCGGCGATTGTGTCCGGCGACGGACCGCGGTGACCCGGGGATGCCGGCGGCGGCCCGCACGTCGTCCAACAGCCCGGCCGGCGGATCGAGCTTGGGCATGGCCCGGAGTTCGGCGGTGAGGGTGCGGGCGAGGTCCAGCTGCTCGGCGCAATCCGCGCAGGCATCCAGGTGGCGCCGAATGTCGCGGACCGTGCTCTCGTCCAGGTCACCGTCGGTGTAGGCCTCGATGCGCCGGGTCACGTCGTCGCAGGTCATGGGTTCATCCGAGCGCGACATGGGATCGAACCTCCTTCAGGGACTCCCGGAGACGGCGCCGGGCCCGGTGAAGCGTGACGCGGACCGTGTCCAGGCTCATGTTCATGATCTCGGCGATCTCCACGTAGGAGAACCCCTGGATCTCGCGCAGTATTACCACGCTGCGGGCCGCCGTCGACAGGCGCTCCATCTCGCCGAGAATCCGGGCGCCGAGCTCGGAGCCGGCGGCCATTCGCTCGGGGCTCGGTTCGGGGCTCGGCCGGTCGGCCCGGGGGCGCTCGCCGCGCTGGATCGAGATCACCTCGGCCGTCCGCTTGCGTTTTCGCAGGCAGTCGGTGCAGGCGTTGCGGGTGACGCGCATCAGCCATGCCTCCAGTCGATCGGTTGGAATGCCGCCGCCGCGCGTCCAGAGCTTCACCAGGACCTCCTGGGCCACGTCCTCGGCCTCGTGGGGATCCCCCAGCAGATACGACGCGAAGGTGAAGACCTTCCGCGCGTGCCGTTGGGCGGCGGTGTCGAATGCAGCGCGTTCCATTCAGAAGACCAGACGATTGTCGATGCCAATAAGTTACACCGCAACGCAAGAAAAACGCCCGCCGAGGGGGCGGGCGCGTGGTGTAGCGGGTGGCGGGTGCTACGGCGAGGCGTTCGACCACCTCGTGGTGTCACCGCTTTCGAAGCCGTCGGCGAAGAGCACCGAACCGGCATCGAGGTAGAGCACGAGACCGTCGTGATCGGTGGCGCGGGCCGGAACGGTGTCGTCGTTGATGAGCACCCCGGGCGAGTCGGTGTTGCCCCGGCCGAACTGCTGTTCGACGACGTACGGAGCGGCCGATCGGCTCGTCAGCGCGTGATCCAGGACCTGCCGGCTGCCCTGGTAGACGTAGGAGTAGCGCTGCTCTGCGGGCATGCCGCCGATCTGGTTGGTGAGGGTGGGGGCGGTGATCGGCGGGGCCCAGAGGAGGGTCTGATCGGGGGTGACCTCGCCGCGAATCTGGCCGATGACGTCGACGTAGCCGTCGGTGAACTGGAAGGCGTTGTAGTCGCCGACGAGAATCAGCGGCGTGTGCGGATCGGCGGTCTGGAAGTCCTGGACCTTCTGGGCGATGGACTGGGCCTGCTGGAAGCGCTTCTCGCGGGCGAAGTCGTCGAAGGGGTCGTCGACGCCGCCGAGGGACCGGGTGTGGTTGGTCATCAGTGCGACATCGAGGGCGGCGCCGCCCCCGGTCCAGGTGCCCTCGAGGAGCAGCGGCGGGTGATCGAAGAGCTTGTAGCCCCAACCGATGAGGATGTCGTCGAACCCGAGCTGGGTGACGAGGACGTTCTGCACAGTGTCGCGGACCAGGTAGCCCACGTTCATTCCGAAGTCGTTGTTGCCGGAAACCAGCTGGGCGGTGTAGCTCACGGACGGGTCGGCGGCCGCGATGTCGGCGGCAAGGGCGTTGAGTACCGTGAGGTTCTCCACCTCCTGCAGTCCGATCACGTCGGGAGCCAGGAGAACATCGAGGATGTATCGGCGCAGCTTGGTGATGCGGGTCGCGTAGACGTCGGACGGCATGACCTCGTCCTGGGTGGTGGGATCGTCCACGTCGTCATAGAGGCGGTAGCAGTTGAGGGAGGCGATGGTCATCTCGGTCGAGTCGGCGGGACGGACCGGGACGACGGCAGGGGAGCCGGGGGTGAGGGTCACCGGCGCCGCCGCCCAGATCTCGTAGCCGCCGTACTCGTAACCCAGCGGTCCGATCGCCGTGTAGGCGTCGCCGGGCTTGGCGACGACGTCGGGCTGACCCAGCTTGTCGGGATCGACCTCGAAGATCTCGGGGTTGCCGTCCCAGATGGGCACCGTGTGGGGCAGACCCAGCATGCCGGGATACTCGGCCCCGATCTCGCGGAATGGCGGCGGGCCGGAGGTGGCGATGGCGTGGAACTCGGCGGTGGGATCGGTGCCGAAGGTCTGGGTCGGACCGACCACCAGACCCGAGGCGCCGACGAGCATGCCTTCGTAGCACTCGTACTCCATGGCGCAGCTCGGCAGCAGCGGATCCGGCGACGGGGTGAAGGCGTCGAAGGTGATCGGGGGCGGCAGGGTTCCGGTTCCCGCCGCAACCACCGAATGGGGCCCGATGAGCTGGGTGAAGCCGTAGAACTCCTCCACCGTGCCGGTGACGTCGACGAGATCGCCCACCGCCAGCGAGACCGGGGGGGTCATGGCGACGTGGAGGCCCTCGGAGGTGTTGATGTCGCCGTCGTCGAGACCGCTCGGGGTCTGAACGAAGAAGCCCTCTGGGCCGATGGCGGTGACCACCACCCCGGCTACGGTGACCTCGCTGCCCTCCAGGGGAGAGCTCTCCCCGGAGCCCTGGACGATGCTGATGGAAAGATCGTCGTCGTTGAGGATGGTGCCGAGACCGCTGCCGTCCAGGAGCCCCGCGCCGCTGCCGGTCACGTTGGTGATCTCCACGAGGAAGAACTCGTTGCCCTCGCCGTCGGTGTCGCCGATGACCTCGACGTCGAAGGTCGTGCTCGATGCGCCTTCGGCAATCGTCTGGCTCGCCGAGGCTGCCGAGTAGTCGAGGTCGGCGACAGTGGCGGTGCCGTCGGCGGTGTCGATCTCGTAGCTGACGCCGCCGGCGGGAGCCGGGTTGGTGAGGCTGATGGTGAAGGTGAAGGTGGTGGTGCCGCCGTCACCCTCGGCGGCCGAGACGTCGTCGATGCTGACGCCGATGTCCACCAGACCGCCGCCGTTGGGGGTGGCGGCGATCTCGGCGAAGGTGGCGGAGAGGTTCTCGGAGGTCTCGTCGTGGCCGGTGAGGCCGTTGCCGCCGGTGGCGGTCTCGGCGCCTTCCTCCCGGTCGGTGCGGGTGAATGAGTTGCCGATGGCGTGGGCGCCGGTCATCGTCACGTCCTGGGTGGCGATGGCTGTGTCCGGCAGAAAGCTCGACGTGTCGCCGCCGGCATCGGGGCCGTCGAGGCTGACACCGGTCTTGTCCACGGCTTCGGCCTTGTCGCCCCAGAGGACGTAATCCAGGTCCTGCACCAGGTCGGAGGCGCCGTCCCAGCGGTAGAGGACGACAACCTCGCCGCTGTTGGAGAGGGCGCCCTGGGCGTTGATGGCGCCGGGGAGCGCTTCGAGCATGTCCGGGATCGCGTCGGGAGATCCGCCGTCCTCGAAGAGCTCGTAGGTGGGCTCGGCGCCGTACTCGGTCAGGAAGGCGCCGGAGCCGGTGATCGCGACGGTCTGGTACTCGGCCGGGGCGATGGAGGCGCCGGTCGGGAAACGGGCGTGGAAGTCGCCGAATCCGCCGCCGCCGGCGTTGGCCCCGGTGACGATGTTGTAGTAGTAGGTTCCGTCGCCGGCGAAGGTGGCGTCGGTGAGGTAGACGTCGGTCAGATCGATGGCCGCGTCGGTGGGGTTGAAGATCTCCACGTACTCGCCCCCGGTGGGGGTGACCACCACTTCCGAGATCAGCAGGTGGTCGGCGGCGAAGGCCGGGCCGACTGCGACCAGCATGGTGACGAGGACGAAGGTGATTCGAAGGATGGGCCGTGACGTCATTGAAGCTCTCTCCGGTGGATGGGGTCGATTGGGCACGCGGGTCGGACGAGTCGGCGCCGCTGCAGGTGCATACTCTACCAGTGGTCGCCGGGGTTCGTGGTGAAATCCCGGTAAAACCTGCACCCCGCTCCGCTATCATCGGCCTTCCGGAGGTGGCATGAGACCAACGCTTCGATTCCTCGACGACGAGCTCATCGACCGTATCGTGGATGAGTCCCGAAACGTGCTCGGTCAGGTTGGCGTGGAGGTTCTCGACGAGAGCGCCGCCGCGGTGCTGCAAGAGCACGGCGCGGCGGAGTCCGGCGGCCGGGTCCTGATCTCCGGCGAGATGGTGGACCGCGCGCTGGCGTCGGCGCCGTCGTCCTTCGCCCTGTTCGACGCCATGGGCGAACCGACCCACGACTTCGCCGGCGGGCGCGTCCACTTCGCGCCGGCATCGTCGGCGATCCTCGTCCTGGATCCCGATACGGGCAGGGCGCGGGGACCGCAGACGGCGGACTATCTCCGGTACGCGAAGGTGGTGGCCGGGCTGCCGGCCATTCACGCCCAGAGCACGGCCTTCATTCCGGCCGACGTGGATGAGCGGGTTTCGGACAGCTACCGCCTGTTTCTCAGCCTGCTCACCTGCTCCAAGCCGGTGGTCACGGGCGCCTTCTCGGTGGAGTCCCTCGCCGTGATGCACGACCTGCTGGTGACGGTTCGCGGTTCGGCCGGGGCCCTGGCCGAGAAGCCGCTCGCCATCTTCTCCTGCTGCCCGACCTCGCCCCTGAAGTGGACCCGCGAGGGCTCGGCCAATCTGATGGACTGCGCCCGGGCGTCGATTCCGGTGGAGATCGTGCCGGTTCCGCTGTCCGGCTTCATGGCGCCGGTCACCGTGGTGGGCACTCTGGTCCAGCACACGGCGGAGGTCCTCAGCGGCGTGGTCATGGGCCAGATCGTCAATCCGGGCGCGCCCATGCTCTTCGGAGGGTGTCCGGCGATCTTCGACATGCGGTTCGAGACGGCGCCCATGGGGGCGGTGGAGTCCCAGCTCATCGCCTGTGGCGCCGCCGAGATCGGCCGTCGCCTCGGCATGCCCGCCCAGGGCTACATCGGATTGAGCGACGCCAAGACCCTCGACGCCCAGGCCGGTCTCGAGTCCTCCATGGGGACGACGCTGGCGGCCCTCGGCTGCTTCGACAACGTCTCAGGCCCGGGCATGCTCGACTTCATCAACTGTCACAGCACGGCCAAGCTGGTGGTGGACCACGAGCTCTGCCTGATGGCCCAGCGCCTCCGCCGCGGCGTCGAGCCGAGGGACGACTTCCCCACGGTCCCGCTCATGCGCGAGCTCCTCAGCGAGGGCCACCTCATCATCGCCGAGCACAGCATGAAGCACGTCGGTGAGGAGATCGCCCTCCCGGGGCCGGTGATCGATCGGGCGGGTCGTCCGCGCTGGGTGGACGACGGTAAAAAAACGCTCGAGCAGCGTGTCGCGGCCGAGGTGGAACGGCTGTTGGGCGCGTACGAAGCTCCCATACTGTCCGACACCGTGGTCGCCGGTCTCGAAGAGCGGATGACGGCGGCCGCGAGGCTGTGCGGCATGGACGACCTTCCGGCCCGCGACTCGTGAGATGATCGCATGGTGAACCGCACCGCCGTCGCCCACCCCAACATCGCCCTGGTGAAGTACTGGGGCAAGGCGGACCTGGAGCGCAACCTACCGGCGGTGGGCTCGCTCTCCATCACTCTCGACGGGCTCACCACCCGCACCCGGGTGAAGGCGGATCCCGGCGCCGGGGCAGACCGACTGGTCCTCGATGGCGCGCCGGCGCCGAAAGCGCGCACCGAGAGGGTGCGGGCCGCGCTGGCACTCATCCGGAGCGTCCGGCCCGACCTGCCGCCGCTGGTGGTGGAGAGCGAAAACTCCTTTCCCACCGCGGCGGGTCTCGCGTCGTCGGCATCCGGCTTCGCCGCCTTGGTGACGGCGGTGAACGGGCTTCTCGACGACGGTCTGGACGCCGGCGAGCTGGCCGAGATCGCCCGCCGGTGCTCGGGATCGGCGCCGCGCTCGCTCTCCGGCGGTTTCGTGGAACTGGTCCTCGATGGCTCGACGACGCGCATCGAACCGATTCTCGAACCGGAGGAGTGGCCCCTGGAAGTGGTCATCGCCGTGACCTCCCGCGCCGCCAAGACCGTGGGCTCCACCGAGGGCATGGAACGGACGAGGACCAGCTCTCCCTACTACGATGACTGGGTCTCGGGGTCGGCGGCGGACCTGGCGACAGCGAGGTCTGCGGTGGTCGGCCGCGATTTCGGCGCGCTGGCAGCGGTGGCCGAGGCCAGCTGTCTGAAGATGCACGCGGTGGCCATGGCGGCGCAACCGGGGCTCATCTACTGGAACGGAACAACCGTGGACTGCCTCCACCGGGTACGGGAGCTCCGCCTGGCGGGGGTGCCGGTGTTCTTCACCATCGACGCCGGTCCCCAGCTCAAGGCGGTCTGCGCGCCCGGTCGGTCCGATGAGGTGGCGGCGTCGATGGCGTCGGTGCCCGGCGTGGTGGAGGTGCTCCGCTGCGGTCTCGGGGCCGGGGCCCGGCTGGTGGAAGACTGATGCGGCTCCAATCCTCGGCGCCCGGCAAGATGGTGCTGATCGGTGAGTACGCCGTGCTCTTCGGCCACCCGGCGGTGGTGGCGGCGGTGAATCGCCGCGCCGAGGTGAGGCTCGATGCCTCCGGAGATCACACCTGGTCGGTGTCGGCCCCCGGCATCGACGACGGGCCGGCTCGGTTCACCCTGGATCGCGCCGGTGGTTTCTCGTGGGTCGGCACAGCGCCCGAGACCGCGGAGCGGCTGAGGTTGGTGGAGGGTCTCCTCGAAATTCTGCTGTGCTCCGGAGAGCTGACGCCGGAGCGCGTGCCGCCGGCGAAATTGACGCTGGACACGCGGGCGTTCTTCCTGCCCACGGAGGGCGGCCCAGTCAAGCTCGGCCTGGGGTCCAGCGCGGCCCTCACCGTGGCCGCAGCCGAGGCGCTGCGGGCCTGGGAACGCGGGGCGGAGATCACCGAACCGATGGGTCTGGACCGGCTGCTCGACCTGCACTGCGGATTCCAGGGCGGAAGGGGGAGCGGCATCGATGTCGGCGCGAGTGCGCTGGGCGGCGTGCTCGAGTACCGCCTCGCCGGCGACGGTAGGTCGCCGGAAGCCGTACCGACCCGTCTACCAACTGGCGTCCGGCCGGTGGCGGTTTGGACCGGGAAAGCGGCGTCGACGTCGTCATTCCTGGAGCGGTTGGATGCCGCCCTGAAAGGCCGCAGAGGCGGCGTCCACGATGTCCTGGACGAACTCGGCAGGGAGTCCGGCCGGGCGGTGGCGTGCCTGCGATCCGGTGATGCGGCGGGCTTCGTGGCCGGCGCCGGGGATTACGGGGACACTCTCGAGCGGCTCGGCGACGCGGCCGGGATCCCGATTCTCTCGCCGGAGCACCGCCGGCTGCGCGAACTTGCCCGGCAGGTGGGCGTCGCCTACAAGCCCAGCGGCGCCGGAGGGGGAGACGTGGGCATCGGCTTCACTACCCAGGACGACACGGCGGAGGCCTTTGCCGAGCGTGCCGCGGCGGAGGGCTTCCCCCGGCTCGATCTGGAGATCGACCCCCGGGGAGTCGGTCTGCGCTTCTCGGCAGGTCGATCCGAGGATGATCCATGCTGAAGATCGACACTCTCTACGATGCCCTCCTCGATGCGGTGGCGCCACGCGCGGAGGCGGAGCTGGAAGCGCTCCGCGTGGGCCCCTTCTGGTCGCTCGTGGTCACGACGGTAGGGGCGGGATTGGCATCGTCGCTGCGCAGCGAGGCCCACATCCACGGGTCGAAGCCCATCACCGACGCCGGGAAGCTGCACCGGCGAACGCCTCTCGAGCTCGCCCGGCTGCTGAGGTCGGAGTCGATTCCCGAGACCGCCATCGGCCTGGCCGCGGTCAACGCCCTCCTCGGCCCCCCGGAGGGCGCTCTCACCGAGCACAACGCCAAGGAGATTCTCGCGGAGCGCGGCGCCGGCAAGCGGGTGGCGATGATCGGCCACTTCCCCTTCGCCGATGGCCTCCGGACCCGCTGCAGCGAGCTCTGGGTCTTCGAACGGGGCGACGGACGGCGCGACGACGATCACGGCGCGGAGATGATGGACGAACTCCTGCCCCAGGCCGAGGTGGTCGCCATCACCTCGACCACGATCATCAACCGGACCCTGCCCGAGATCCTCGGCAGGGTGCGTCCCGACGCCTTCGTGCTCATGCTCGGTCCGAGCACGCCGTTGACGCCCCTCGTTTTTCGGCTCGGGATCGACGTGGCCTGCGGCACCGTCATCACCGACGCCGGTCAGGTCCTGAAGGCGGTGGAGCAGGGCGCGGTGACCCGTCAGATCGGCGGTGTCCGAAAGGTCTGTCTCTGGCCGGAGTAGGGGAGGGCGTTTCAGATATCGCTTCGTCGAGCGGTCGCAACATCGCATTTTCTTGGACGCGGATGAACGCGGATTGATCCGGAATCCGCGGATCCATCGCATGGGTTGGATCATCGGACTTTCGCGATCTCTCCGGGGGATGAATGCGGTAGATTGACTGGAGATGAACGAGAACGACATCAGCCGTGTAAACGTGGAGGATTCAGGCGAGGGCAGGGGATCGTTGGCGGGGTTGGTGCTGGCCGGGGGGGTCGGCTCGAGGTACGGCGGACCGAAGGCCTGGGCAAAGCTGCCCGACGGGCGGAGCTTCCTCGAGGCATGCGTCGCAGTGCTCCTCGGCGGAGGGGCGAACCCGGTGCTTGCCACGCTTCCGCCCGGGGCGTCGGAGCCCGGGATCGAGGGGCTTCGTGCCCTCCCGCTGCCCGAGGACGGGCTCGACATGTTCGCATCGCTCGGGCTCGGCCTCGCGGTCCTGGTGGAAGAGCGTCGGTGGACTCGGGTTGCGGTGTTGGCGGTGGACCACCCATTGGTTCGGCCGGAAACCGTCGCTGCTCTGGCATCGGCGTCCGGCCCGGCGACCGTGCCCGTCCACCGATCGCGCCGCGGCCACCCCGTGCTGCTCGACCGGCCTCTTGCCGAGGAGATCGTCGGTGGCCGTCGTTCGGGTCCGACGCTGCGGGACATTCTCCACGAGGTCGGGTGGAAGGAGGTTCCCGTCGACGATCTTGGAACCATCGCCAACTGCAACACGCCCGACGCGTTGGCGCGGGCTCTTGCCACCGCGAACCGAGTTCGGTAGAGTACGCTCCGCGCCAACGTAGCTCAGTGGTAGAGCAAGGCATTCGTAATGCCTAGGTCGTCGGTTCGACCCCGACCGTTGGCTCCAACCAATCGACTCACGAGCCCCACCGCCCGGTGGGGCTCGTTCATCGTCCGGCCCGGGTCTTGTGCCCCGGAGGACTTTCGGGTATTTTGAGTGTGCACACATGAACATAGGAGTTGTCCTGATCATCGCCGCCGTGGTCGGTCTCGTCGTCTTGATCGTCCTGCCGAGGGTGCGCGGCATCGGCCGCGCCGAGAAGACCACCGTGAATCGGCGGACGGGCAAGGACAGACGACAGCGCAACGTGCGGGTCCCGGTGGATCGCCGCAAGCGGAACCGGCGCGCGGAAGACGCGGCGAAGGCGTTCGTGGACAAGCTGGCCGACTGACCGTTCAGGCGCCGGGGGCGTTCGAGCAGCCCGACCCGAGCACACCTGAGCGCGGATCTCTCCCGAGGCTCTGTTTTCTGCGCGAAGATCAGTTGTTATCGGGCGCCGAATCGCCGGGTGGCGGCAGACTCCAGTGGAACATGTCGATGTCCTCGTAGTCGACGGGCTCGGCCGAGAGCAGCATGACCGCGCGCCGTCCGTCGGTGAAGAAGATGTCGCCGGTGAGGTTGCCGCGGGGCTCCTCGACGGGTGCGAAGTGGCCGCTCGGTTGGTCCAACGATTGTCCGTCGGCATCCCGACGGCGTCAATTGCTAAGGTGGTCGGGTGAAACGACGATGCTGGAGGACGACATTCGCAGCGGCCGCCTTGCTGGCGCTTGCCGGTTGGGCTTTCTGCGGGGAGCTCGAGGCCAGGGAACCCGGTGGCGGGATCGCGGTGCTGTTGCGGGGCGATCTCGCTCCCGGCCTCGCCGTGAAACACCGGGTCGTGCACGACTACGGTGACTTCGTTCTGCTGCGGCTGAGTTCGGTCGACGGTGTCGGAACAGCAGGAGTCCACGTGCTTTCGTCGGCGGAGACGGTCTCATTTCGGGGCTGGTCCGGACGGGTAGCGGGCGGGTCTGAGGTATCCGGTTTGCCGGAGGCACTCTACATTCTCGACCTGGTCGGTCCGTTGGATCGGCGCTGGCGGGACATGCTCGACGCAGCGGGGGTGGAGATCCTCGCGCCCGCCCACCCCCACGCACTGGTCGTCGGTGCGGACGGCGCCGGGTTGGCACGGGCGCTGGAGCTCAGGACCTCTCGCCGGTTTCCGGTGGTCCGCGGCGTCCGGCCCCTGCCGGTGGAAGCGCGGCTCCACCGGTCGCTGTTTCCCGTCTCCGCGGGAGGGGGGCTCCCGGCGGAGCTCGAGGTGGTGGCCTGGAACCAACGCCGGCTCGAGTCGGCGGTGAAGCGGGACGACGTGCTCGCCGTCGGAGGTCTCGTCGGGCTCCTCGGTCACCACCCGGAGATCGCCTATGTGGAACCGGTCTTCGAGATCGAGCTCCACAACAACCTGGCGGCCGGAACCGGTCAGATGGCGGTCGAGGCGCTGTGGACCCTCGGGTATCTCGGCGCCGGGGTCGCCATCCTTCACAACGACTCGGGGGTGGATCTCCATCACCCCGACCTGGAGCCCGGAATCACGGCGTCGGTGGGGAAGATGGCCTACACCGACACGGCTCACGGGACCCACACCGCGGGCTCCATCGTCGGCCGCGGGCTGGCCGCGGCGCCGGAGAACACGTCGGGTTGCGGCGACCTCACCGCGGGCCTGCCGACGGCTCGCGGCATGGCGCCCGCCGCGGCGCTCATCACCAACAACATCTTCGAAGGCGGGTTTGACGACGTTTCGGCCATGATGGCCTGGGGAGCGGGTCGGGGCGCAGTTCTCAGCAGCAACTCGTGGGGCCTGCTCGGCCAGGCCGGGCCCGAGGTCGGCTACAGCCTGGCTGCGGCGAGGGCCGATGGCGCCGTGCGCGATGCGGATCCCGATAAGCCCGGTGCGCAGCCGCTGTCGATCTTCTTTTCGGCGGGCAACACCGGGCCGGATCCGGGAACCGTGACCTCGCCGGGGACGGCCAAAAACGTGGTCACGGTCGGGGCGCTCCAGAACGCCCGCTGCGGGGCCTGGGTTCCCTCTCACCAGGCGGGGCCGGATGTCGACGCGGTGCTGAGCTCCTCGGGGAGGGGGCCCTCCCAGGGGAGGATCAAGCCCGACCTCGCGGCGCCGGGCTCGGACGTGCTCTCCCTCCAGTCGGCTGACGCCTACGCGGTGCAGCTCTGGGACCAGGGCTGGAGCGGCCCCGAGCTCGCTCTGAACACCGGGACCTCACAGGCCTGTGCCCTCGCGGCCGGGTCGGGGGCGCTGGCGTACGAGTTCCTCTGGCGGACCCGGGGCAGGGCACCGAGCCCGGCGCTGCTCAAGGCGGCGCTCATCGCGGGCGCCGAGCCGTCCATCGACGGAAGCCGTGACGACCGGGGTTGGGGCCGCCTCGACCTGGAGAGCTCGGTCGCGGGGCCGGGATTCGTCCTCGACCAGAACGAAACCGCCGAGCTTGCCACCGGCGAGGTGTGGAGTGGGGAGGTCGTTGTCGGCGCATCGTCGCCGCCGCTGACAGTGGCCGTGGTCTGGACGGACCCTCCCGGGGAGGAGGACGCGGACAATCCCCTGGTCAACGATCTCGACCTGGTGGCGACGAGCCCGAGCGGCGTCGTGTTCAAGGGCAACGTCACCGACGGGCCGTGGTCGCGACCCTGGCCGGGGCTCAGCCGCGACGATCGGAACAACGTCGAGGTGATTCGTGTGGAGGAGCCGGAGACCGGGGGCTGGACCCTCGACGTGGTGGGGGTCAACGTGGCCTGGAACCCGGACGGCCTCGCGGGTCAGGACTTCGCGGTCGTGGTCTCCGGCGACGCCCAGCCGTGCGCAGACCCACCCCCGCCGCCCGCAGCGGTGGCGGCCGATGCCGTGGGGGACAACGCCGTTCGCGTGTCCTGGACGGCGGTGGTCGGCGCGGGCGCGTATGAGGTCTCTCGATCTCGGACTCCCGGTGGCCGCCCGTACGAACCGGTGGCGGTGGTGGACGGTTCCGCAACATGGTTCACCGACGTCGATGTCTCCGGCGGCATCGACTACCACTACGTAGTGCGGGCCGAGCGCGGCTGCTGGTCGGCCTTCTCGGAGGAGGCGTCGGTCACCGCCACCGGCGAGTGTCGATTGGCGCCGGTCTTCGCCGGGTTGGGTGAAATCGATACTCCGGCCGCCGCAGGCTGCTCGCTGATCCCGACCTGGGAAGCGGCTGTCCCCCAGTGCGGCGGGCCGGTGGTCTACGACGTCTACCGCGGCGAAACGCCGGACTTCGAGCCGGGTTCCCCGACCCTCGTCGCGGAGGCAGTGGCGGCCACCAGCTTGACGGATGTGGGGTTGGACGGGGACAGCGAGCACTTCTACCTGGTGCGGGCGCGCCACACGGGTTGGGACGCCGACGATGGGAACACGGTGATTCTCGGTGCGCGTCCGGCCCCGGCGGAAGACCTCTTCTTTTTCTCCGGCGCCGAGGACGGGATCGACGAATGGGTGCGGGAGCCGGGCTCCGACGCCGATGGGGGAGGATCCGGGTGGACCGTCGTGGCCAACGATTCGTGGTCGGGTGACCGGGCGTGGTTCGTCGCGGACGAGGATGGAGTCAAGGACCAGATCCTCATGACCGCCGAGCCGGTTCTCCTGCCGGCCGGGACGGCACCGCGGCTCGAGTTCCACCATCGCCAACGGCTCCAACGCGGCCGGGACGGCGGGCGCCTGGAGATCTCAACCAACGGCGGTCTCGACTGGTTCGACATCCTGTCGGGCGATGGGCAGACGGTCCCGCCGGACCCCGGCCGCTGGGTTGCGGGCGGCTACAACGGCGTGATCGGCGGCGCGGGCAACCCCCTGTACGGCGATGATGGCTGGACCGGTGATTCGGCCGGGTGGGTCCATTCGGCGGCGGACCTGGAGGCCTTCGCCGGCCAGCGGGTGATGCTGCGCTGGCGGTTCGGCGGCGACGAGACCGCCGGGAACGGCGGTGGATGGTGGCTGGACGAGATTCGGCTCGCGTTGAACCACCCCTGTCAGCCGTGCGTTCCGACAGGTCCGCCCACGGGCCTGATTGCCCGGACATCGTCGGATGGGGTGGAGATCGAGTGGAATGCGGTGCCCGGAGTTTCCAGCTATCAGGTCTGGCGAAAGGCGAGCACCGACGGACCCTACGTCGAGCTCGCCACGGTCGAGGGCTCCGCCGTCGCCTACCACGACGTTTCGGCCTCGGGCGGCAGCATTCAGACGTACGCGGTGACGGCCCAAACCGCGGTCTGTCGATCCGAAAGGTCGTCGCCGGTGACGGCGACGGCGGGGGGGCCGTGCGAGGGGGCGCCGTTGTTCTGGGGTCTCGACGGGGTGGAGGATCGTCGCAAGGCCGAGTGCTCGTTGGACCTTTTCTGGCGGGAGGCGATCGCCGGATGCGAAGGCGCTGGGGTCCGTTACCGAGTCTACGCATCGGCGTCGGCCGGTTTCGAACCGGACCCCGATACCCTCCTGGCCGATAACGTCGCCGGCCCCAGGTTCCGCGACATCACCATCGCCGATGCCGAGCTCCGGCACTACCTGGTGCGGGCCGTGGACGGCGTCAGCGGCGCCGAGGAATCCAACCGCGTGACCCACGAGGCGTGGACGACAGGCCCGCGGGTGGTGCACTTCAGCGATGGGATCGAGGACGGTACCGGGCAGTGGTGGACGGGAGTGGGCTCCGATCTCGATTCCGGGACCGAGCCGTGGTCGGTGGCCGAGGACACGGCCCACACCGGCCTTCGGTCGTGGTTCTGCGCCGCCGAGCCGCGGGTCAAGGATCAGGTGGTGGGCCTGGTGGATGCGATGGACATCACGGACGAGAGCATGGTGCTGGTCTTCCACCATCGGGTGGAACTGGAACCGTTTTGGGACGGTGGCCGCCTCGAGTACAGCACCGATGGCGGTGTGACGTGGTGGGACATTCTCCAAGCCGACGGCGACGGTGTCCCGGCGAACTCCGAGCGGATCGTCTGGGGCGCCTACAGCGGCGTCGTGGGCTCGGGGACGGACCACCCATTCGCCGGGGAGCGTGCCTGGACCGGGTCGTCCGGCGGGTGGACCGAGAGCCGGGTCGAGCTCGGCGATCTGCTCGGCCGGTCGGTGGCGTTCCGCTGGCGTCTCGGATGCGACCGGTCCGAAGCCTGGGTCGGCTGGTGGCTGGACGATGTGGAGCTGTGCTCGACCTCGAGCTGTGAAACCATCACCCTCCCTGAGCCGCGCCTGGGTGGCCGCCGGGTGCAGTGATCGGGGCGCGCGGGCGGGCGTAGATGGTTCAGTTTTTCGTCGCGCTGCTGTTCCACATGTCCCGGTGGAGCTCCCAGTACCCCATGTGCGACCTCTTCCAGATCTGAATGTACTTGCCGTTGTCCTTGGTGGTGCCGGAATCGGTGTCCACGAGCACGAAACGGCCGGCCTTGTAGCCGAGATCTCCCTCGACCACCGTCTCCACATCCTCGAGCTCGATACGGGCGGAGGCATTGGAAAGCACCTCGGTCCAGTAGTCGTAGATGGCGTCTCTGCCGATGACGGCCTTGCCGTCCGGGGGCAGCAGGGCGCCGTCCGGCGACGACAGGCCCGCGATGGTGGTCGCATCATGCTCGTTGAATGCGCGCATCCACACGTCGGTGGCGGTGGCGAGCACCCGTAGGTCGGCGGGTTGCTGGGAGATGTCGGTGAGCTCGAAGCTCACCACCGAGCCTTCGGAAACCTCCACCAGGTCGCCGCTGACGTGGAGGGAGGTCGCCGCGTCGGCGGTCTTCGTTGCGTCGTCCTCGGCGGTGCCGAAGAGGTCGGCCGCTGAGGTCGTGGTTCCCACCAGCCGAAGCTCGCCTGTCGGGGTCGCGCTCCAGGTGTTCCGGTCGCCGAAGGTGGCGTCGATGGTTGAGCCGGCGGGGAGAAGGACCTCGCCGTCGGGTCCGAGGATATCGTTCTCGACCCTTCCGGTGAGCTGTTGACCGGCGGTCGGAGACTCCCCCTCGATCGGCGTTTCCAGACGGACCTGGATGACGTTGGCGTCGGAGGCTCGCAGCTCCGACGGGGTGGCCGCCCGCGGGACCGTACCGGGCAACGCCGGGCGAGCCGAACTCGGCTCGGTGACCTCCACCGGCGTCTTCTTCATGGTGCCCACCGGTGCGGAGGCGTCGCCCGACGCGCAGTCCACGCTGGTCCAGCCGCCGCGGATGAAGGTCGAGCTGCAGTAGTTCTCGCCGCTGCTCGAGAGATTGTTGAGGTAGCTGAGGATGTCGCCGCAGAGCTGGCCCTGCCTCGGCTGGACGACGCAGGTGCCCGAGAAGCGGAAGTTGTTGAAGCAGCACGGGTCTTTCGGAACGAGCGACACCACGGTGTTCTGTGCGGCGCCCGGTGTCGGGAGAAGAAGGAGAATGATCGTGGCGGCAATGGCCACCACAATGGCGGCGGCGGTCGATTCTCGAGTCATGAGAAGGCCTCCGAAGCGGCCAGCCGGGGGCCGCGGTTTCCTCAAGCATACCGTGAACCCCGCTGGGTGGTTGGGACGAGGTTGGTACAATCGATGGCCGATGCGAAGTGCCCAGCGAAACGGAGGCAGTATGAACATCCGGATTGCCGTGGTCGTCGGAATGGCGTTGCTGGTGTCGGGAACGGGCTGGTCCCAGGCCCGACTCGACGAGGTGGCCGGATCCATCAAGCTGAACCCGGACGCCCTGGTGGAGAAGCAGGGCTATGTCGAGGATCCTGTGGCGGTGCAGCGTGCCGACCGCGAGCTTCTCGCCGCCGCAATCGCGGGTTGTTCGGGTGCAGCGGAGATCCTCGCCGGTCTGATCTCGGAGGTCGAGGCCTCCTTTCCGGACGTGGATGACACGCTGCCGGATCGCATCACGGCGGCGTCGATCGACCTCGACGACGAGCTCCTCGAGCTCCGGCAGCTGCGGCTCACCGACGCCTTCGCCGACCCGTTGACGGAGGCGTTGAACGCCGCTGAGCAGTGCATGGTCGCCACCGGGGAGCTCCGGTCGCGACTGGCGAGCGGGGCGCCGGTTTCCTCCCGGTCGGCGGCGTCGGTGGATCTCTGCGTCGAGCAGCTCGGGCAGGCCGAGTCTCGCCTCGTCGAGGTCGGGTCCGATTCGTCCACGGCGGTGCTGTCGGGCGCCGTCGCCAGCGAAGAAGAGATCATCGCTGCGGTGTGCAAGGGGGAGAGTGAACGGAGCTTTGAGGCGGGAGAGGCGTGCCGGAACCGGCAGTACCGCGCCCTGGCCTCGATCACGGCACGCACCGCCGAGAACGAGCGCATCGAGCCCAACGTCTTCGCTGGGATTCGCCGGATCTGCGCCGAGCTCCAGCCGGACGACTTTGCCGCACGGGATATCTGCGAGGTCGAGAAGCTGACCGCCGTCCGGTTGGAGACCCCGCAGGGCTAGCCCGAAGTATTCATGAGGGATCTACTGCGGCCGACGATGCATCCGCGCCAGGCGATTTTTCTCGTCTTTGGGTGCTCAACATACTGTCGAGTATGCCTCCGCGCCCAAAGACG
>JAZBOQ010000217.1:0-3330 GCA_036351195.1 Thermoanaerobaculales bacterium
AGCACATTCATCGATGTATCCAAGCTCTCGGGGATGGACTCTGCCCCCCTGGTCGCAGAACGAGTGGATGGTTGCTTTCATCCGATGCTGTTCCAGCTGATGCCCATATGCGAGGCGGTGGCCAAGGACGAGCTGGGAGTTTTGCTCACCGGAATAGGCGGTGATGAGTGGTTCTTCGGTCACTGGTCGAGCATTCTCGACGAACTTTGGCGTGGCCGCATCTTGAGTGCGGCGCGAGACTTTCAAACCCTGGAACGCGGGATCATTCCTCGAAAAACCATGATCAAGAGGCTACTGTCTGAGGCGAGCTCTCGCTGGCGTCGAACCTCGGCACCGAAATGGTTGCATCCATCGCGTGAAACCTTTGCCCACTCGTTGCTCGAACGGGCCACCCCCCGATTCCCATTTGTCAGGAACCGCCAGCTGAAGATGTTGAGGATTTCCCATGCGGGCACCCAAATCCTGCCACAAGAGCAACTCGCAGCGAGTATCGGCGTCGAGCTCCGAAGTCCGCTCATGGATATTGACCTGGTAGATTTTTCATTTGCGCTGCCCGGGCGGGGTTTGACAATGGGGATACAGCACAAGCGACTGCTGCGAGATTCAAATGGACCCTTACTTCCGCTCGAAATTTCGAAACGGCCAACGAAGACCTACTTCGGCAGCCTTCTCGACAGGTGGTCGATTCCAAGAACCGACGAGACTGCTGGGTGGCAGCTTGTTCGCCGCCGTATCATCACGACGAAATTTGACGAAAACCTAGACGAGAAACTAGAATCGGACAGGAGAAAGTGTGCGAATTTGGCGGTTGCAGAATTGATCGCACGAAGATACGCGGGCCACCCTGGCGGGAGTTGTGAACATGGATCGAAGTGAGGCGAGGGAGCGAATTGGGTGTGTCGAGAATACCCATCTCATAAGGAAGAAGTATGAGCGACCGGCATTGAAGCAGAGGCCGCTCAACCGCTCCGTCAGTAGCGGAGCGTCGGGGCAGGACGATATCTTCGGCAATGCAGGTGAGCAATAGCCTTCATTTCGGCCGATAAAAGAGAACCCACCCCTCTGAGCAAAGAGTGAGGACAAGAAGATATGAAAACACGTCAAGCTCGTACGGCGGCGATTATGTTGGTTGCCTTACTCGCGATGTCGCCGGTTCTCGTTGAGGCTCAATCGGGTGAGGACGCCGCCGACCTCCGCCAATTCGGAGACTACAGCGCCCAAGGCAAGCCCATCCTCGTCGGGGGACGAGGATGGGAGGTGACGGAAAACCTCGGATTTCCGGATGGGGAACGGCTCGATGCCCCGACCAGCGTGAGAGCGTGGCGGGACCGTGACGACGACTCCCTTGCGTTTTGCTTCACGCTGGACGGTTCCGAGCCCGATCCATACACAACAGTCTTCGAAAAGACCTTCGCCCCAGAATCCACGACCGAATATGTGTGGGTAACCCTCATCGGCCAGGTGACGGTCCCGTCAGGCACCGACAGCGCTGCAAGGGGTATGTCCTTTACCTGTGAGGTCGAACAGACGATCGGCGGAGAGACCGTCAAGGAATATTGCCCCGGCGCCGGGGATGATTTTCCCCCATATTTCGGTCGGAGAGACAATAACAAGGTTGGCCAACAACAATATGGTGCGTATCAGGGAATCGTGACCGGTATCGACCCAAATTACGATGTCACGGTCAGGATTCAGATGAGCACGAATGCAGGTACCACCCACGCATGCTTCATGAACCTGTTCGTCGAGTACTGATGAGGCGAACAGCGTAACTCGGCAGCCGTCCCCATTCAGCCAATCATCAGCTCGAGGGTCTCCGAGTACGGCTCGCCCGCCTCACGGTCGAGGCCGGTGAGCTCCAACGCCTCGCCGTCGACCACCAACCAGGCGTGGCCGTCCACCGCCTCGGCGCCCTCCTGGGTAGGCCGGAAGCCGATGTGCAGCACCACCTCGTGATCACCGGCCAAAAATGCCCCAGCCACCAGCGACCGGGTCAAGCACGTGTCCAGCCCGCCGAACCACCGCGCCCAGCGAGCTCCCGCCCGCTGCGCGGCGCGCATCGCCGCCTCCGGATCACGGACGCTCCCCCGCCCCGCCAGCCGCCGCACCTTGTCGATGACCTTCGGAATCGGCTCCTCCTGCACCGCCTGCGCCGCCATCGTCGCCGGCAGCGCCCGAACGAACAGCAGAATCTCCCTGGGAGTCGGCATCAATCACCCGCCCCCGCTGCGATGAATGCGACGTAACTCATAACTCATAACTCATCATTCATAACTCTGAACTCAGGTCCACAAGCCGTCTCATCTCATCGACGGGCGCTTCAAGCAGCCGCGGCGCCAACCGCACCCGATAACCTCTGCACTGCGAACACAGCCTCTGAAACACCGGAATCAACCGGTCCCGAATCTCGGGGCAGTGCCGCGACAAGAACAACGGCGACGACGCCCGAATCAACGCCGCAAAGACCTGGCTCTGATCGATCGCCTCGATCCGGCTCTGCTTCAGCCGACGATCCACGGACTGCACCCAGATCACGTTCGGAATCGCCCGGTCCACGAATCCTTCGCCGCCGTCCTCCCGGCGCAGCACCCACCTCGGCTGACCGTTCTCCTGCCCCGACTGCATCTTGTCCCTCAGCTCGTCGGTGGCGATCTCCACGGTCCGGCCGCGCAGCCACCCGAACGACCGCGTCGGCGCGATGGCCAACTCACCGCCGGAAGTCGGCGCCAACAGTACCGCGTCGTCCGAGACCACCCGCCCGCCGGCCCGCATGGCCGCCACCGACACCGTCGTCTTTCCGCTGAAGCTGTCGCCGAGTCCGAAGACTCCGGTCCCACCGAGCTCGAACCCGCAGCCGTGAAAACACGCCAGCCCCTGCCTCGCCAGCACGTGGCCGATGCCGCAGTCGATGAGCAGATCCAACTCAATCGGCGACGGCGGCCTCCTCCGCGAAAACCGAACGACGTCCGGTTCGGCGCCCGTACCGAGCACTACCGCATGAGCGCCCACTCTGATCTCGGCAGGTTCGCCGGCTGACCCTAGGTGGGCGCCCAGCATCACCCTGCGCGGAGCGATCGCGGTCAACGATTTCGGGACCGGCGGAACCTCGAGACTAAGGAGCTCTCCACCGTGCACCGACTCCACGGCCTCAACCTCGGCACACCACCGACCGGCGAGTCTCCGAACCTCGACCGGCGACAGCCCCGACAGACCGACCCGGGCCCCACCGAGCCAGGAGATCACAGCATCCGCCACGTTCACCGCCATCAACCCCTGCTCTCCGCATCACTGCCCTTCCGAACCATGGTTGCGATTCTAGCAACCATAAAA
>JAZBOQ010000218.1:0-75346 GCA_036351195.1 Thermoanaerobaculales bacterium
ACCGTAATAGCGTGACTGGCACCTTTTTTGACTGGCACCTTTTTTGTGGCACCTTTTTTGCCTTTTTTTTGGCACCTTTTTTTTCGGCACCTTTTTCCTACCTCGCCGTCTCGGGGATCGACTGGCGGGCCGCCGAACCGGTGATGAGCTATCTCGGAGACGTCAACCTCGTCTTCGCCGACGGCTTCGAGTCCGGCAGCACAGGAGCCTGGATCGTTCATTGACCGCTGGTGGTCGAGCTCCACTGCGAGGTGTCAGAGCTCTCGAACCCGTCCCCGAAGACCATGGTCGAATTCGGGCCGAAATAAACCGCGTCATGATAGACACGAAAGTCGCCGGTTCCACTCTCCTGGTTGAATAGCCCGATCTGGACGCTGGCTGCGTTGTTCGGCGCCCAGTCCGTGTCCTCGGCGAGCTGCCAGACACCCAGCACCGAGGCGGGAGGCGGCCCGTAGCTCCAGATGAAATCGTCGCACGCCGAATCCGAATAGAACCAGGCCGCGAGACTGGCGTAACCGGTTCCCGCCTGTCCGCCGGGGATGTAGATGTAGGCCCTGAGATCAAAGGCCTCGATGGGCGCCACGAGCTCAATGCACTGCGAGAAGTACATCGAACCTCCTGAGCCGGGCCAGTCGTTCAACCACGTCGCCGAACCCGACGACGGCGATCCGTCGACGTCCAGGGGATCCCACGAGCCGAGCCCGGACCAGCCCGAGGCATCGGTATCGAAATTCGGATTCACCAGGAGATTCTGGGCCTCCACGCCGACGGGCACGACGAGAATCAACACCAAGACCGCAATAGCGGACACGATTCGCCAAACCATGAAATACCTCCGGTGATCGTCTGCGTCACCACCGTTTGTCGGAAATCAAATGTCGAAATCGAACCGTTCCCCAATCGTAGCATTCGCTGAATCCTGTCGCTGTCCGCTGACGCTGTCGCTGAACGCCGCTCCGCTCGATGCTCACCGTCTCCAGAAGGAGGGGTAGAAGATGACCAGGGCGGAGAACATCTCCAGGCGGCCGACGAGCATGTTCCAGGAGAGGAACCACTTGCCGGCCGGCGAGATGAAGGCGAAGTTCTCGGACGGCCCCACATCGCCGAAGCCGGGACCGATGTTCATCAGGGCCGCGATCACCGAGCTCATGGCGGTGACGGCATCCATGTCGTCGAGCAGGGTCATGATGAAACCGCCGCCGAGGACCATGAAGACGTTGACGATGAAGTAACAGATCGACAGGTAGACGACGCCCTTGTCCACCGGTTGCTCGTTGATCCGCACGGACAATACCGCCAGCGGCTGGAAGAAGATCTTCTTGATCGCACCGACCATGAACTTCCAGATCACGACGTAGTGGACGATCTTGATGCCGCTGGTGGTCGAGCCCGCGCAGGCGCCGACGAAGCAGACGGCCACGAGGAGCATTTGCGCCGCCTGGGGCCAGAGCTCGTAGTCGGCGGTGGTGAATCCGGTGGTCGTCAGCAGCGACATCACCTGAAAGGTGCCGTAGCGGAGGGAGTCCACCAGCCCGTAGGTGCCGTCGCGCCACAGCAACCAGGTTATGAGCGCGCAGAAAACCGCGAGAAAGCCGATGTACCAACGCAGCTCGGTGTTGATCCTGATCACCTTCCACTCGCGCCGCGCGGCGTGATAAAAGAGCATGAAGGTCACCCCGCCGAGGAACATGAAGAGGATGATCACCCAATCGAAGTAGGCACTCGAGTAGTGCCCGATGCTCGAGTTGTAGGGCGAGTAGCCCGAGGTCGAGACGGTGCCGAAAGCGTGGCACAGCGAGTCGAACAACGGCATCCCACCCAGGCACATCAGAATGACCTGCGCCAGGTTGAGGGCCAGGTAGATCACCCAGAGATAGGTGATGGCATCACGGTTGCGGGCGGTGAAGCGCTCCCTGGTGATCACCTGACCGGGGCTGGACTCGGCGCGGAAGATGCGCAGGCCGGCCACCCCGTGGGGCAGAAAGATGATGGTCAGGGTCAAAAAACCCATGCCGCCGAGGAGGTGGGTCTGGCTGCGCCAGAAGATGAGGCCGTGCGGCACGACCTCGATGTCGGTGAGGATGGTGGCGCCGGTGGTGGTGTAACCCGACATCATCTCGAAGAAGGCGTCGGTGAACGAGGGAATCGCCCCGTGCAGGATGAAGGGCAGGGTCGAAACCGCCGAGATGACGATCCAACCGAAGGCGGCGATGGCGATGGCGTCACGGGTGTCGAGGACGTTGCCGGTGGAGAATCTGAGCCGCAACGGCAGCCCCAGGGCGACTGAAACGGCCGCAGAAATCAGCAGGGCGACAAGATCGCCCTCGCCGTAGATCGCAGCGACCAGCGCCGGGATGAGCATCGCAACGCCCGTGACGACCAGCAGCGTTCCCATCACATAGGCGATGCCCCGATAGTTCACGGGCGCCTCACCCGAGGACCAGCCGTTGCAGATCCCTGAGGTGATCCGAGGTACAGATGGCGACCACCTTGTCACCGGGCTGGAGATGGGTCGAGCCCACAGCCGTGTGCCACCCGTCGCCGCGGGAAAACCCACCGATGATGATCTTTCCTTTGGTGCCTTCCACTCGATGCAGCGGTTTTCGGGTGATCGGGGCCTGGCTGCCGACGACGAGCTCCACGACCTCGGCCTCGAGACCGTGCAGATGGGCCACCGAGAGCAGCTCGCCTCGGCGGATGTACTTGAGGATCTCGTTGGCGGCGAGCACCTTCTTTGAGAGCACCACGTCAGCTCCCATTGTGGACGCCATCACCAGATATTCTTCCCGGCCGACCAGTGCGATGGATCGAAAGCTCGCCCCATCGGCTTCGCTGGCCCGGTTCTTGAACACATTCTTGGCCATCACACAGGACATGATGTTGGTTTCGTTGTCGCTGGTGGCGGCGACGATGGTGTCCATCTCTAAAAGCCCGGCCTCGAGAAGGGTCTTGACCTCGGAACCGTTGCCGTTGAGGATTTCGGTGTGCTTGAGCCTGTACGAGAGTTCTTCGGCGCGTTGCGGGTCCCGCTCGAGCAGCCGCACCGGAAACGTCTTTTCGAGAATCTCGGCCACCCGGCTGCCGACCAGACCACCGCCGACGATCATGACCCGGTGGTCGCTCTTGTCCGCGGTTTCTCGGGCAAGCTCGAGGACCTTGGACAGATCCGCGGTTCGGGCCAGGATGAACGCGTTGTCCCCGGGAAGGAGCTGTTCTTCCCCCCCGGGGATGATGGTGTTGATCCCACGGGCAATGGACACCACCCGGAAGTAGAAGTGGTCGTAGATCTCCGAAAACTCCTCGAGCCTCATCCCGGCGAGGGGCGTGCCTTCGTCGATGCGGGTTCCGACAACCTGCATATGCCCCCCTGCGATATCGAAGACCATGTTGCCGGCGCGGAGCTTGAGAAGACGAGCGATCTCCCGCGCCGCCAATTCCTCGGGCCGGATGACGAGATCGATCTTGACGTCGTCGGCCGTCATCGGCGCGTCCTTCTCCCACAGCGCCAGCGATCGGACGCGCGCGATCTTGCGGCGGATTCCGAACCGGTCGGCGATCAGCGAACCGATGATGTTCACCGCATCGTCGTCGGTCACGGCGATCAGGTAGTCCATCGTCCGCGCATCGGCATCGAGCCACACCGAGAATCTCATGGCGTCGCCACGGATCAATCGCGCGTCGAGCTCGCCATCGGCGCGGTTGATGGCGTCGGGAAACTGCTCCACGATGGTGATGGCGTGGCCTTCGTGGCTGAGGCGCTTGGCGAGGTAGTCGCCGACGCCGCCCAAACCGAGAATCAGGATGTTTTCACTGTTTTTCATGACTCACGCCGAGGGTACACTCACCGGGATCGAAGACCAAGCCCCGCAACGAGCTCCGGCGCTTGCATCCCGGCCGCAGGTGGGCGATAGTCGATGATGAAGCAATGAGCGGCAGCAAGCGCATCGTCATCTGTCTCGACGGTACCTGGCAGAACCCGTACAAGATGCGGCAGCGTGACGACGGCGGCCGGGTCCTCAAGCCCACCAACGTCCTCAAGCTCAGCCGGGCAGTGCGCCCGAGGAGCCCCGACGACCACCGGCCCCAGATCACCTACTACGACGCCGGCATCGGTGCGCTGGTCAAGTACCCCGGGCGCGCCAACCGCGTGCTGAGCCTGGCCGACCGCCTGCTCGGCGGGGTCTGGGGCGCCGGTTTCGAGGCCAACATCGAAGAGGCGTTTCGATTTCTCACCGACAATCACGAGCCGGGCGACGAGGTCTACCTCTTCGGATTCAGCCGCGGCGCCTCCCAGGCGCGGGCCCTCACCAACTTCCTCAGCTGGCTGGGCGGCGTTCCCGAGAAGGGCGATGCGTACTTCGGCCCACTCTTCTTTCTCCATTGGGTCGGAACCCGCGGCGCCGGTCATCCCGCCGACGTCAAGACCGTGGACGGCCGGCGGCCGGATCGGCCCATGGATCCCGTCGACATCCGATTGCTCGGCGTCTGGGACACGGTCATGGCCCTCGGCTCGCGGCTGCACACCGCCCGCGGCACCTCGAGGAGCCGGTGGTCGTTCTACGTCGGACCCCGGCCGGCCGGCTGCGTCCGCCACACCCGCCAGGCTCTCGCCGTCGACGAACGCCGCTTCGACTACCAACCCGAGATCTTCAGCGGCTGCGCCGACACCCAGACCCTGGTTCAGCGGTGGTTCGCCGGCAGCCATTCCAACGTCGGCGGCGGCTACGTCGAAGACGGTCTCGCCAACATCCCCTTCCGCTGGCTCGTCGCCGAAGCCGAAGCCCTCGGCCTGGCCGTGGACCACGATTACGTCAAGCACTTCAACCCGTACCCCCAGGGCCGCTTGTACCCCTCGGGGGGCGCGGCGTCATCCGCTCTCGAGTGGGCTCGACTGCGGTTCAAGGGCGGCAGCCGGTCCTTGACCGGCCATCCACCGGAGGCCAACCTGTCCCTCGACCGGTCGGTGATCCACCGAATCCGGGCGGACCCCGCAGACCACCCGCAGCTCGATCACTACCGCCCAAAACGCGTCATCGAGTCGCTGCGGGGAGTCGGCGATCTCGACGCCTACCTCGCCGGGCTCGGCCTCGATCCCGAAAAAGACCGGCTTCCCGACGACGTCCTCGCCGCCATCCGTTCATGAGGCGGGGTTTAGCACGGTGCGGCCTTCGATCCATCCCCGGATCATGGCGTTGACGGTCTCGGGGGCTTCTTGCTGCACCCAGTGCGACACGCCGGGGAGGTAGCGGAGGGTAAAATCGCGCACCAGCTCGTCGGTGCCGACGGTCAGCTCCTTTCCGAGCGCGGTGTCCTCTTCGCCCCAGAGCATCAGGGTCGGGGTTTCGAGGGTGCGGTGGACCGCTCGGGCGAGGTCGCGGTCCATGGGGTATCTGATGAAAGCGCGGTAGTAGGCGAGCATGGCCCTGATCGCGCCGGTCTGCGCCGCGTTTCGCCGGTAGACCTCCAGGTCGGCGGCCTGGAATCGTTCCTTGTTCACCGCAGTGCCGCGGATAATCCCCGAAACCCGGCGGGCGCCGCCGGCGCCGAGAAACCGCTCCGGAAGCCACGGCAGTTGAAAGAAGAAGATGTACCAGGAGCGGCGGAGCTGCGCCATCGTTTTGAGACCACTGCGGAAGAGCTTCGGGTGGGGCAGGTTCATGACGATGAATCGATCCAACGGACGGATCCCGGCGAGGGCGAAGATCCAGGCGATGGCGCCGCCCCAGTCGTGGCCGACGAGTAAAGTTCGCTCGGCGCCGGCTGCGTCGATCAACCCGGCCACGTCGTCGACCAGGTGGCGCATCCGGTACTCGCCGACTCGCGAGGGTCGGGTGGTCCCGCCGTAGCCGCGAAGATTCGGCGCCCACGCGGTATAGCCCAGCTCGGCAAGCAACGGAAGCTGGTGCCGCCACGAGTGGTTGCACTCGGGGAAACCGTGCAGCAGCAGGGCGAAGCGGGGCCCGTTGCCGCACACCGCAACCTCGAAGTCGAGACCGTTGGCGGCCACCCGAATCGTGTTGATTGCTGTCATCGAGAGCTCCCCCCATTCCGGACCGGAAACGACGCCGCTTCCTTCTGGGTTTCTGATTGGGATCGGACGTGGCTTCAGGCGGCGAGAGTACCACCCTTCACCGGGCCACCTGCGCAACGAAGGAGTAGACTCGTGTCTCCGGAGGCCGGCATGAAACAAGCCTTACTGGGAGTCATGATGTTGACGACGACCTCTCTCACCACCCTCGGCTGCGGACAGACCGACCAGCGACAGCCCGCATCCCAGGCGACCACGGAGCTTCGATCGATCGTCGAATCGGCCGTCGAGGCCGACGATACGGTCCACGGCGCCGCGGTGGCGGTGGTCTCGCCCTCGCGGGGGCTCGCCTGGGAGGGCGCGGCAGGTTTCGCCGACCCCGAGGCCGGCACGCCCATGACCCCCGGACACCCGGTACGGATCGCCTCGAACACCAAGACCTACACGGCAGCAGCGGTGCTGCGGCTCGCCGAGGACGGGCGCCTCGACATCGACTCACCCATCGCCGACCACCTGCCCGATGAGCTCCTCGAGCTCCTCTCGAGCGGCAGCTACGACCCCGCCGCCATCACCATCCGGCACCTGCTGACCCATTCCGCCGGCCTCGACGACCACGGCGCCGCCGGCGAGTACACCGAGGCAATCATCGCCGACCCGCAGCACGAGTGGACTCCCGCCGAGCAGATCGCCGGCCTCGTCCAGTGGGGCTCGAAGCTCGGCGATCCCGGTGAGGTCTACAGCTACTCCGACTCCGGCTACGTGCTGCTGGGAGTCATCATCGAGCAGGCCTCCGGACGGCGCCTGGGTCCTGCGGTGCGCGACCTGATCGATTTCGAGGCCCTCGGTCTCGGCTCGACCTGGTGGGAGGTCATGGAGCCCCGACCGCAAGGCGTTCCCCAGCGTGCCCACCAATTCCTCGGCGAGCTCGACGCCCACTCCTTCTACCCGACCTTCGACCTCTACGGCGGCGGCGGCATCGCCACCACCATGAGCGACCTGGCGGTGTTCTTCGACGCGCTCGTCAGAGGCAGGGTCTTCCACGATCCCACAACCCTCGAGACCATGCTGTCGACCTTCGACGGCCTACAAGCCGCAGCGGGCGCCGATGAGCGCTCGCTGCCGCCCGGCGCCTACCGCATGGGGCTCTGGGTCACCGAGATCGGCGGCCGCACCGCCTACCAGCACACCGGTTTCTGGAGTACCAGCACCGTCCACGTCCCGGAACTGGATCTCACCATCGCCGGAACGGTGAACCAACACGAGGGCGGAGAATCCCTCGACCGGGCGGTCGAAGAGGTGGTTCGGGCCGTCGGTGGCCTGTCCGCAGGGTAATGCGTCGGAGAACCCGAGACCTGGTGGGCCGAGGACCACCCTACGGCGCTCCAGTTTCAGGGTCGCGGTTCGGGGCCTGGAGGCGATCTGGTGGGCCGAGGCCCACCCTACGGCGCTGCAGAATGTCTGTGATCGCGTTTTGTTACGATCTCGCATCTCGCATCTCGGACGCGGAAAATGAAAACCCCTCCGGGCGGAGGGGTTCGAGCAGGCGCTGAAGCGTCCTACCAGCGGTCGCGGCCACCGCCGTAACCGCCGCCTCCGCCACCGCGGCGGCGATCCTGCGCGACGTCGACGCGGATGGAGCGTCCGTCGAGCTCGGTGTCGTTGAGGGCGGCAATCGCCTTGTCGGCGCCCTCATCGTCCTCGAAGGTCACGAAACCGAAACCTCGGGAGCGGCCCGTGTCGCGATCGGTGATCACCACCGCCTCGGCGATCTTGCCAAACGGGGCGAAGGCCTCATACAGGCCGCGATCGTCCGTGTTCCAGCTCAGACTTCCAACAAACAGCTTCTTCGACATACTCTCTCACTCTCACACTTCCCGGAGTCACCACCCGAAGTAGGCGTGCTCCCGTTAGGGTTCGTGGCGGGCATCCTGCCCGCCGGGAGGCGGACCGGCCAAACGGCCCGGGACCATACTGCAGGCACTATCACCCAACACGATTGATTCGTCAAACGCCCCCGTGTTCGCCCCCAGCGCAGCGGCCGCGCTACCATTGTCCGACCATGCTTGACGCCAGTCTCATCGTTCTCTGCCTCGTCATCGCGCTTTCGTTGCGCGCCGAACCGCTGCGCCGCCTGCGGCCCATGACCGGACCGCTCCTCATCACCGCGGCGGCGGCGTCGGCCCACCTGCTCGCCGTTACCTTCGACGCCGATCCAACCCTGCAACGCGCGGCCGACGTCGCCCTGGTGCTCGCCTTGGGATTCCTGGTGGCCCGCGGCTGCCTGATCCTCGTCTTCGACTGGGTTCTGATCCGCCGGATGGGCGTCGCTCCTCCCCGGCTCATGCGGGAGGTCGTAGCGCTCATCGTCTACCTCGTTCTCGGGTTCTTCCTGCTGCGCAGCCTGGGCATCGAGATCACCGGCATCATCGCCACCTCGGCGGTGATCACCGTCGTCGTCGGTCTCGCCCTGCAGCAAACGCTGGGCAATCTCCTCGCCGGGCTCGCCCTGGCGTGGGAGCAGCGGCTCGGCATCGGCACCTGGGTGGAGATCGACGGCCGGGTCGGCATCATCGAGCAGACCGGGTGGCGCTCCTTCATCATCCGCTCACGGACCGACCAGCGCCTGCTGATCCCCAACGCCGAGATCGGCTCGTCGAGAATCACCATCCTCGGATCCGGCGAGCGCCCGGCGGCAGTACGGATTCGGGTCGGGGTGAGCTACCGGGTGCCTCCCGATGCCGTCAAGGCCGAGCTCGCGTCGGTGGCACGGGGCATTCCCTCGGTACTGTCCTTTCCGGCCCCGCGCATCCTCACCGTCGAGTGGGCCGACAGCGCCGTCGTGTACGAGTGCCGACTCTGGACCGATCGGCCGTGGGCCCAGGAAAACCTCACGGACGAGTTTCTCACCCGCGCCTACCAGGCACTCGCCCGGGCCGGGATGGAGATCCCCTTCCCGCAGCGGACCCTTCACCGGGCGCCCAAGGTGGAGCCCAGCGACACCACCGAGCGGCGCCTGGCGGCGCTGCACGACTCCGATCTTTTCCACGAGGTCCCGGACGACGCCCTGGCATCCATGGCCGAGAACTCTCGCATCCTCCGCTTCGCACCCGGCGAGGAGATCGTCCGAGCCGGCGAGGAGTCCACCGCCATGTACCTGGTCCTGTCCGGCGAGGCCGTGGTGACGATGAAGCAGCGGGATATCGCCCGGCTGGAGCACGGCGACGTTTTCGGCGAGATCGCGTTCATCACCGGCAGCGTCCGCACCGCCACCGTCCGCGCCGGCGACACCGCCGTCGAAGCGGTGGAGCTCGACGAGGCCAGCCTACGCAGCCTGCTCGACGCCCATCCCGACATCGCCGAGGAACTCGCCGAGAAGATGGCTGCGCGCCAGCTCTACGACCAGGGGATCGTCGATGAGACCGGGGCTCTGGTCAGCCCCGCAGGAGTCGTCAGCCAGCTCAAACGGCACTTGAAGCGCTTCGTCGGGCGGTGAGCGCGGGCGTGACCGGAGGCTTTCCCGCCCGGGTTTGAGGGTGTGAGGGCGCGGCCGGCGCTCTCGGCGCCGGTCAAACCCCCATCGCCGTCCGGAGCGCTCTCGCTTCGTCACGCAGCTCGGAGGCCGCTGCCACGAGCTCGCCGGCGTCCGGCGCGGCGTGACTGACGGCCGCCGCCACGGGCTCGTCGGGATCGCCGAGGCCCGAGTCCTTGAGATGACGCATCCGGTGCAGGATCAGGTCGCGGATCTCCTCGGCGTTGTCGACTCCGCGGAAGTAGCCGAGGTGCATGTTGTCGGCCTCCGACGGCCCCTTCGTCCCCTCCTCCGACGCCTCGCCGCCGCCGCCGCCGGCGGTCCTCACCTGGAGATCGGAGATGCCGAACAACCGTTGGATGGGGCCCTGCTTGAGAGAGAGGTTCTGAATGTTCGCATAGGTCATGGTTCGCTCGCGCACCGTGGTGATGCCTTCGCGGATGCGGAGGCTGGTGTCGGTGGTCATGTACCACCGGTAGCGGTAGTCGAGTCGGATCAGGAGGTAGGTCAAGGGGAGCTGCGCCAGGAAAGCGATGACGGCGAAGGCCTCGATCACCATCCACGCGTAGCCACCGAATCGCACGCCTCCGAAGTCGATCCCCGCCGACATGAACGCCAAACCCAAGAGCAGGCCGATGCCGGCGCCGAGCTGGCGCAGCAGCCACGTTGCACGCCGGTAGTTGAGGTAGCCGGGCGCCGCGCGAAACACCCGCACCGAACCCGGGCTCCCCAACGGCGGATCGGGCTCGGACGGCACCCTGAGGAAGCGCGAGATCAGCCCGGAGAGCAGTCCGTCACTCATGACCGCCTCCCCCGCCCTGACGCCGCTCCACCGCGACCCTGAGGGCGCGCAGCTCCGCCGCCGCCTCGCGCAACAGACCCGCAGCTTCGTCGGGCGCCGCAGCCGCTCGTGTCCCCGACGCCGCGGGCGCCGGACGTGGAACGTCCAGACCCTTGGCGCCCCGCATGCGTTCGTAGAGGAAGTCCCGCAGCGCCCGGGCATCGGTGATGCCCTCGATGGTCATTTCGGCCTTGGCGCTGCCGCTGGCCGTCTGAATCTGGATCCGCGCCAGCCCGAGCCAGCGCTCGACGAAGTTGCTCATCAGGTGGATGTCCTGGATCCGGGCGAAGGTGAGGTTGATCTCTTTGCGGAAGAGGATCCCCCAACGCATGGACACGCCCTCGTCCGAGAACCGGTACCGCATGGTGTGGTAGCGAAAGTAAAGCGGCAGCAGAACAAAGGGGAAGAACGGCCCCGCCGCCAACGACGCCACTACGTAGTAGCTCATGAGCGACGAATCCGGCCGCTCGATGGCGAAGATCTCGTCCGGGGTGAGCGACGCAGTCTCCGGCGTGTCAGTCATGGTAAGCCTCCGTTTCGTCACATCATACGCGGGATCGCCCCGACCGAAGAAGCCGGAAGCGCGGCGGAACCGGAGACTCGCGGAGCCTACGGGGAGGTGCGGCTCCACGCTCCTGCGCCACCGCTTTCGAACCCATCGTTGAACACCGAAGGTGCGGCCGGGGTGCACTCGTCGAACTTGAACGCGCCGATGCGCATCTGCCAGTTCCTGGGGTGGGACGTCGGCATGTACTGGTTGATGTACCAGAACGTGCAGTCGTCGGACGGGTCCACGTTCATGGAGGTGTAGTCCCCCCAGCGGCTCTCCAGGGTCTGCGAGCCGGCGCCATCGATGATCGAACCTTCGCCCTGGGGCAGCGTCCCCGAGGGATCCGTCGCCAGCCGGCCTGCGTACCACACGCTCGGATACGTCGCCGTCCCGTCCGACGCGCTGTAGCCCAGGGCCAGGTTGCCGGCGTTGTCCATGGCCACGCTGCCCATCCAGCGGTGAATGCCGTCGGTGTCTCCCGGGCCGAAAGTGCCCTCCTGGTGAATCACCGGCGAGCCGCCCGGGTCGCGGATCTCCCACCAACGGATCCCGGCGATGGCGGTCGATGCCTCCACCGACTGGTTGGTGACCAGCGCCTCGTGGGTGCCGAAGTTGCGATAGGCGAGACGGTGCATCGGGCGCTGCCGATAGGACAGGATGTCCACCTTGTTGGTGGTGCCGGGCTGGGGGATGCAGTCCCGGCCGTTGCACGGAAAGATGGAGTCGAACGACGCCGTCGGCAGGGTCGCCGTCTGGGCGAAGGTCGAGTTCGCCGGAACGTCAAAATCGGCCGCGAACTCCCACAGGGTCAGGGCATCCTGAGGGGCGTTGTAGGTTGCGCCGTCGTCCATACTGCCGACGTAGAAGTTGGGGCTGCCGACCGGCGGCCGGGTGTTGCCGTCCATGTCGGCGGGCAGCAGACCGTCGCCGACCGTCGCCGGGGTGGCTCCCCGAGGCACGAAGAACTCGATCATCGTCGGGTTCGGATCGCCGGCGATGAGTTCCTCCCGCTCGATCGCGTAGGCGCCGACTCCCCGGTAGTAGCCGCTGGTTCCGATGTACTCGAACTCGCGAGTGCTGATGTACAGCGCGTCCGGCCAGACGCCGTACTTCGGATAGTCGGGAAAGTAGTTGTTCGCCGTCGCAAACGCATAGCGGTAGTAGCTGCCGGTGGGATCCGAGGTCGTGGAGACCGCGACACAGTTGTAGTAGTCCGGTCCGCCCGCGGTGAACTGCGTCAGGATCCAGCGGTTAGACATCTGGTCGTGGAGCACGATGGGGTCGCCGTCGTTGCTGAACTCGCACCTGCCCCCGAAACCGGACCACAGGGTATTGTTGGCCGCCGGCCCGTAGAGCAGATTCCCGCTCTTGTCGTAGATCGAGAAGTAGACGTTGGTCATGGCGACGTAGTGCTCGTACCCCACGTCCCCCATCGAGTCCGGCGGAGTGTAGCCCAAGACATTGGGCGTACCGTCGAAGCTGATCAACGGCGACGGCATGTCCCGGTCGGGGCGTCGGCTCTGCAGCGCCCCGTCGTCATCCTGCGGACCGTACGCCGCGGGATCGTGGGCCTCGGGATCTTCGAGGTTGTGCGGAGGAGCAGGCGTCAATCGCGGCTCCATGGACCGCAACGGCGGCGAGGTGTCGAACCGCACCGCCTTGCTCCACCCCTGAAACTCGCCTTCCACGAGCTCCTCTGTCGGACCGCTCGCCGCGAACGCCACCATGGCCGCCAGCCCCGCAATCGTTGTCCTGATCTTCATCACGCCTCCTGCACGATCGACTCTCGCCCTGTGCAACCCGGGACTCGGCCCGCACCATTTCCTCGGTGGTGCCTCACCGATCCGGAAACCGGGCAACGTCTCACCCACGCCGGAGGGCCGACGCGACCGGCCTGTCCATGTGCGCATCGTCGAATCATGGGCAGGTTGCAACGGCTGTCAGACGTGGAAGCCGAGGTAGCGGAAGATCGCCGCGCACTCCGGGCACCTTCGCGCGTGCCGGGCCCATGTTCTGACGTACCGCGAACGGCGCGGCTGCATGGCGAGCATGGAGGGGCTGACGTGCCCGTCCCGCTCGCGCATGTCGGGCACCCGCTGGAATCGGATCGAGAACCCGGGTTCCCTCATCCTCGCCACCAGGACATCGAGCCCGATGCGCCTGTGGCCGGCGTCGATCGCAGCAATCATTGTTCTCGTCCCTGTTCATTTTACGCCAGAACCCGGATCCGTGTTGCCCCCGCCGGTGACCCCGCACACACCGAACCCGTCGCTGCGAAACGGACATCGCCCACACCGCTCTCCCGGAATCGACTCGACACCGCACGCCGCCCGTTGCTCGATCGTCGTTCGAGTGGTTTCCGTGCCGTCCCGAAAGCTACTGCCAGGACACCCGGTACCGGCACACGTCGGCGCCGGACGCACGGCATGATTCCTCGACGATGCGGACGTTCTTCGCGCCGCAGAACTCGAGGGCCTTGCGGTACCAACCGATGACGGTGAGGCAGTCGGTGGACGAAAAGGTCTCCGCTTCGTGGGTGGTCAGTACGCCTTCGCGCTCGCCGGTCTGCTCGTACTCCCGCCAGCCCACGTCGTAGTACAGGCGGTAGATTTGCGGCGCCTTGGCGAGGAAGGCCTGGGGGTCCCCGGGAGCGAGAAATGCGCTGTGCAGGGTCCTGAGGTTGACCTCGGCCGAAGCCTCGCCGAGGCGTTCGAAGAACCGCGTGCTCCCACCACCCAATGTCTTCACGATGGCGTCGTCGAGTCGTTTCCCGACCTCGAAATCGACCCAAGCGACGGCCACCAGGCGTCCGAGAATTTTCTGATCTTCCTCGGGAAGACCGGCGAGGAGGTCGGCGAGCCCCTGGTCGCCGATTTCCTGCTGCACGAACTCCAGCCGGGACTTGAGAATGGAACCTTTGATCTTCTGGTCAGCCATCATTCCATGGTACCAGCGTCGCCACAGGTTCCGCCCACCCGGTCGCTGCCACCCTGGTACCTGCAGACGTTGCACCTCACCGGCGGTCTCGGTGATAAGCTCGAAGGAGCACCCGAGACGTGGTTCGACGGCGTCCCACCGCGACACCACGAAAGCACTCACGGAGGAGCATGGACCACAAACTGGCGACACAGACACAGATATCGAGCTCCGCCCCGGGGGCCGACCCTGGGAGACCCGGGGACTGGATGTTGCCCGCGGCCGTCGTCGTCGGCCTGGCCGTCATCGTGGCGGTGATTGTGATCATTTTTCGCGAGCGCTACCACCGGAAACGTCGGTCGGCGTTGGAAGCCCAACTCGCCGATCTGGAGAAGATCCTCCTCGGGTTGGTGAACCGACCCCTCCCGGAGCCCGTCATCGATGCCGGTAGGAACACCCGACCGCCGGCATCCGACACCCAGAGCTTCTGCCCCCGGGGGCCGCTGTCCACGGCCATCTCGGTGCTCAAGACGGATGCTGACGTGCAGCTTCCCGGTCCGGACCGAACAGACCTCCGCGCCACGATCCTGGTGTACGAGAACCTCCAGCGTCCCCTCACGCCCGGCGACGTCGCAGAAGGGCTCAATCTGTCGTTGCGGTCCCTCCAACGCGGCCTCGGTTCCTCCCTCGGTTGCACGCCAACCGAGCTGATCCTCGCGGTCAAGATGCGGGAGGCCAAGCGGCTTCTGGTCGAGGATGAGGCGCGGGTTCAAGAGGCGGCTCGGGCGGTGGGCTACGACGATCCGTTCCACTTCTCCCGCCGCTTCAAGAGCTACTACGGGGTCTCGCCCACCGAGATGCAGGAGCGCCTCGGCCGGGGCGCCGCCTAGCCCGAAGTATTCATGAGCTGTCTGCTGCGGCCGACGATGCATCCGCGCCAGCCGAGTTTTCTCATCTTGAGGTGCTCAACGTACTGTCAAGTACGCCTCCGCGCCTCAAGATGAGAAAACTCGGCTGTCATCGGTGCCTCGCCGACCTCAGGACGAAACCTCATGAATACTTCGGGCTAGCTCGAACTACGGCGACGTTTCGAGCTCGGCGGTCTGGTGCTCCAGGCCTTGCAGGCGCAGACACTCGGCATGGGCCTGTCGGACCTCCTGGATCGTGGCGCTGTCCACGGCCGGCGTCGACTCCAGCGCCGCCACCGCACGCCGAAAATGCGCCTCGGCCTCGTCGAAACGACCTTGACGACACCTCACCGCAGCGAGCTCGGCGACGGCTTCGAGGGTGGCCAGGTGCTCCGGACCGCGAGACGCCTCGGTGATGGCCAACGATGCCGAGAGGTTCTCGCCGGCAGCCTCCAGATCACCGAGGTCGAGCGACAGCAGCCCCAGTGAGTACAACGCATCGCCGACGTAGGGATGGTCGGCGCCGTAGGCTGCTCGATAGATCTCCAGCGCCCGCAGCAGGTACGGCCGTGAATCTTCGAAACGTCCGGTCCTTCGGAGCACGAACGCGACGAAGGTGGCCGAGTGGCCGACATGAGGGTGGTCCGGTCCCAGAATTCGTTCCCGGAGTTCCAGAGATCTCTTCGCCGAGGTTTCCGCATCCTCCAGTCGGCCGAGATGGATCATGATGGAGCTGAGCTCGCCGAGGTCGCCGGCCACCTGGAGTGAGTCGGCGCCGTGCGTCTTTTCATCCAGGACGAGGCATCGCATCATGAGTCGCTCGGCCTCGTCGAAACGCTGAAGCTTGCGATTGAGCATCGCCAGGTCGAAGACCGCGTCCGTCAGACCGTTGGCGACACCCTCCGGATGATGCTCGAGAATCTCGATCGCGCGCGCCAGCTTCGGCTCGGCCTCCAGCCACCGTCCCCGGTCCTGGTCGATTCCGGACCGGGGGATCAGCAGATTGGCAATCTCGGTGGTCTGTTCGCCGCGCTCATTCGCCGCAGCCTCGATGGCGGCGTCGAAGAGCTCGGCCGCCTCCTGATAGCGCCCCTGGGCGCGACGGACCAGCCCCAGCGTCCGCATGGCCTCGACCCGTTCCTCGTTTCCCGGCGCCAGCTCTCGACTGCGCATCTCCAGCACTTCCTCGATCAACCGGGCCGCCTCTTTGAACTGCCCAAGCTCGTACTGCACCGTCCCCAGAGTGTGCAGCATCCTCGCTCGAACCACCGGATGGCCCCGAAGCTCCTCGTCCATGGCGGCGGCGCCCCGGTTCAGCAGCTCCCGCACGGTGATCTCGGTGCCCTGCGTGGTATTCGGCGAGGCGTGCTCGAAAAGCCCCACCAGGAACGACGACACCTCGCGTGCGGTTACCGCTTCGTTCTCGGCGCGCCGCATGGCCCTCTCGGCGCGTAGAAACTGCACCGTCATTCCAGCTCCGAAGAGCAGCAGCACAATCCACACCGCGGCGACCAGCGCTCGGCGGCGTCGGATCCGCGGACGCTCCCGGATGGTGCGGAGCATCTGCGCCGCATCGATGGCGGTGGGCCGATTCTCGGGCACCAGGCTTTCCAGCCGGCGGATCAGACTGCCGAGCTCGTCGTCCAGATCGTCCAGCGGCTCGAGCTCGGCCCACATGGCCCGGCGGTGCCGCTCGGCGGGAGGGATTCCGTCAGGGATGGGGGGCCTTTCGGTGAAGAGCTCCTGCAGAACCAGACCCGCCGAGTAGAGATCGCTGGCGGCGCTGGCCGGTTCGCCGCGAGCGACCTCGGGACTCATGTAGCCGACGGTCCCCATCACCGTTCCGTGGACGGTCATCGAGGAGTCCGGTTCGTCGTCCGCCGGAACGGCGCTGAACTGGCCGGTCAGCGCATCGGGATCCTCCACCGGGCGTGCGAGGCCGAAATCGAGCACCTTGATGCCGCCCTCGGTGCTGAGCATGATGTTTTCCGGCTTGAGGTCGCGGTGGATCACACCCTGGCTGTGGACCGCCGCGAGCACGTCAATAAGCTGCTCGGCAATGGCCATCTTCGCCGTCTCATCGATTCCTTCCGCCATGGCTTCGTGGAGGTTCTTCCCCTCCACCAGCTCGAGCACCAGGCAGTCCTGCTCCTCTCCCTCGATGTAGTCGTGGAACTTGCAGATGCCCGGGTGATCGAGGGAGGCGAGGACCTTGGCCTCGCGGAGGAATCGCGCCTTGCGGGCGGGATCGAGCCGTTGATCCGTTCGGATGACCTTGAGCGCAACCCGGCGGCCGAGCTTTTCGTCGAGGCCGATGAAGACCGACCCCATTCCGCCACGGCCGAGCTCACCGACAACGCGGAAGTGCCCGATCCGGGTTCCGGGGCGGTCTCGGCTTCGATCGTGGTCCACAGAGGAATTCTACGCCGTCCCGGGACGCCCCCCCTCGCGGTGAACGAGCGCTGCGCGACCGATTGTCGCGTCTGTCCATGCGATTGTCGCGTCCGTACATGGGCAATGACCCGTGCGGAATCCACTCTATGAACGAGGTGGACCGATCCGACGCCCTCCTCCGATCGGTGACTCTCCTCCTTCTCGGCCCGAACAGGCAATGGCCAAGGCCGCGGCAACCCGCCGCGGCCTCATTTTATTCGGACTCACCCCGTCCGCTCAGCGGCCCACCGCGCTCCAACGGGAGAGATCGCCGCTCTCGAAACCGTCGGCGAAGAGCGGTCGGCCGATCTCGTCGGCGCCGATGTCGGGTGCGTCGTCGCGCGGCTGCCCGTCGAAGTCGGCGTCGGCCGACCCGGGCGACAGGACGGTCCCCGCCCCCACCGGATCCGAGCTCGGCTCCACCAGGTGGAGATCGCCCGCCGCCACGTCGACGAAGAGGCTCAACGGGGCGTACTCGGTGTTCGTCGTCAAGTGCCCGATCCCGCCCCGATCGAGGATGCGGTCGGACACCAGGTTGTTGACGAGGGTGACGGAGGTCGCGATGTACCGCCACTCGATGGACGAGAACGGGGCTTCGGTCGAAGCCACCGAGTTGTGATAGACCCGAGCCCCCTCCGCCCCCCACAGGACAATCCCGGAGTCGAACCCGAACTGCGACGCGAAGAGATCGGGATCGCCGGCGGCAACGAAGTTGTTGCGGATGACCCCGCCGAGGTGGCCGTCGTCTCCCGAGCCAAGACCGAAGCCGATGCCGCGGGCGCAGTCGATGACGAGGTTCTCCTCCACCACCGTGTCCTCGCAGAGCCGCCACATGTGGATGCCGTGCTCCGACAGCCCCACATCACACCAGAAGCCTTCGATGCGGTTGCGTCGGACGAGCCAACCCGTCGCCTCGTGGGCGTCAAGCCCTCCCGTGTAGCAGTTGCTGACGTGCGGCCGCCCGGCGTCGGTCAGCTCGATGTGCGAGCACTGCAGGGTGCTGTGGTCCACCGTTCCCTCTCCGATGGAGTTGACCTTCACCGCCTGCTCGCCGGGATCGATGATGTGAACGTTGTGGATGAGCACGCCGCTGATGGGGACTCCCGGTCCGCTGATGTGGATGGGGTGGTCCGATGCCCGCTCGAGGGTGATGTCCGCGATGGTGACGTCCGAGGCCTGGATGCTCAGCAGTTCGTTGGTGCCGTAGCCGGCGTCCAGGACGACCGCCTCCCGATCGCCGCTCGCCGAACGGAGGGTCACGCCGGGCGTCGAGAAGACCAGACGGTGCAGCGCATCTCCCCCGCTCATGTCGTAGGTGCCGTCGTGGAGCACGATGGTCGTCCCCGTCGCCGCTCCGGCGACGGCAGCGCGCAGGCCGTCGGCGTCGGCCGGGTGCTTCTCGATGACGGGCCCGGCCGGTGGCGGCAGCGGATCGCACGGCGCCTGGGCCGCCGCTGGACCGGCCGACAGCATGAGCAACCAGGACACGCCGAGCACGAGGTGAGTCGTATTCACACCCCACCATCGTGCACCGAAATCGCCGCCGTTCAACCTCGGTGAACCGAAAACGACCGGCTCGGGTGACCTGAGTCACCCGGTGGCGGTCGCTATGGTGAGACCGCGCCCCACTCCGACGTGGTGCCGATTTCGAAATCGGCGGTAAAGAACGGACATCCGGACACCGGTGCGGTGAACGACTCGACGAGCCACGGGTCGTAGAGGATGGTCGCCCCCGATTCCGCGTAGACAGTGTCTCCGGCCCCTGTCGTTCCGGGCCCCGACGGCCCCGTCGGATCGCCCCACCAGATGTGGCGTGCATCAACGGATACCTGGGCTTCGAGATAGAGTCCATTGACGTTCCCGGCGATGTCGTTGCACCTGAGCTCGAAATCCACCGGCGCGGCGAAGTCATAGATCGCCACGCCGGTTCCCAGATTGTTGACGACGGTGTTTCTCGTGACGGTCATCGATTCGATTCCGGTGTCCTCCGGGTGGATCTTCAGCCCTTCGAGCGCATTGCCGTCGGTCAGACAGTCCTTGACCGTCAACGGGCCGTCGTCGATGTCGATTTTGATGCCTTCTTCGATCCCGAAGTTCGACACGGCGTCCCGAATGAGCACCGGACCGACCGTGGAATCGACCCGGACCCCGGTTCGTGAGTTCCCGTTCGTCGTGGTTTCTGCCACCGTCACGGGTCCGACAACATGCTGGATGTAGATGCCGTTTCCGCCTCCGCTCAATCCGTTGTTGTTGGCTGTACAACCGGTGACCGACACGGAGTCCACGGTCTCGGGATCCTGCCAATTGACGGCAATGCCCGCGTTGTTCTCGTTGTCGCTGGCGACGCAGTCCTCGATCACCACGGTCCCCTGGCTGTCGACGGCGATCCCCTTCTCTTGGTTCCCCACGGCGGCGGCGCCGCTGATGGTGACATTGCCGACGATTCGGAGGTCGTAGCCGTCCTCGCCGTTCCTGTCGGCGTGCCCGCCAGTGATCTCGAGATCGCCGATGACGGACGTCTCGGGCGAAAATCCGTCCAAGGCGTTGTCATCGAAAACACAGTCGGTGACCGCCACGGTACCGGTGATGTTCCGCAACCGCGCTCCGTGGTCGTTTCCGGTGTGGCCGTTGTTGCTGACCGTGAGCCCGAACAACGTGAGCCCTTCAACGGGATCGACACCGTTCCAGTCGATATCGATGCCGTATTCACCGTTTCCCAGGACCGTCATGTTCTCGATCAATGACGAGTCCGTCACGATCGCATCGATTCCTCGCCCCCCGTTGTCGGTCACCGTCCCACCCTGGATGACGAACCACTGCACATCGAGATCCAGGCCGTCTCCCCCGTTGCCGACGGCCGTCGGATCGACGAGGTGGGTGGTGTAGGGAACGCTCGAGATACTGACACCGTCTCCGTTCAGGTTCGAGTTCGTCTGGCAATCCTCCAGGTACGCGCCCGAAGCTCCTTCGATCTGAATGCCGTTACCGGCGCTCGAGTTGGCGGTGCATCGATACATGTTCACCGAACCCGTGTTGTCGAGGACGAACGCGGTATAGCCGCAGTTGTTGGCGGTGACGTCGTAGAGGATCACGTTTCCGGCGTGGTCGAGATAGACACACGCCGAACCGGACGCGGACGAGACGTCGATCCCATCGATCGTCACCGTATTGATGTGACCGTCTCCGTGCCGGACCGTGTGGCCCGATGGCGGCGACACCAGAACGGTTCCCGGCCCCGATGCGGCTTCGAGGGTGATATCCCCAATCACCCACATATCCCGGAAATCGATCTGCTCGGGGTAGGTTCCGGGCGCCACCGAGATCACGTCGTCGTGGACGGACTGGAACACCGCGCCCTGGATCGTGCAGCAGCAGGGATCGCAGTCACCGTCGTCGCAGCTCGGGTTGCTCTGGTCCACCTCCAGGGTCGCCGCACCGCTTCCTGAGATCATCGAGAACAACACGACACCGAGCACCGTGAGATGGGCCAACCTCATATCCGTCCTCCCGCCCCCCGAAAGTCCGATTTCCGAATCTTCTGCCCTCATGGTGCACGCGCTGTGTTGAGGCGTCAAGATGACCGGGAATACCGTCCGGGAGGAGTCAGAGCCACTCGATTTCACGGTACACTTTGCCCGTGGCGCCGGAAAACACGTCCCCCGCTCTTCTGGACCGCGAAGCCATCGAGTACCTCGGCGTGCTCGGAGAACGCGTCGAGTACCGGCGCGGCGACACCATCATTCGGCGCGGCGAGCTGGGCCACGACTTCTGGGTCGTCCTGGACGGCGAGGTCGAGGTTCTCATGAGCGACGGCGAGAGCACCGAAAGCCTCGTCCACCTCGGGCCGGGAGAGTCCTTCGGAGAGCTCGCCATCCTCCGCGACGCCCCCGCTTCGGCGGACGTGGTGGCGACCTCCCCGGCGACGCTCCTGCGGTACCCGGGCGAGTACCTCCCGACCGCGCTCTCCCAATGCGCTCCGCTGCGCGGATCGCTGCTGACGCGGATGGCCCACGACGTCTACCGTCAGACCAGTCAGGCCTTCAGCCTCTCCAAGCAGGCCCGCGCCATGGCCGACCTCTTCCAGAAACGGCTCCCGGAAGGCGCCATGGTCGGTGAGTCGGCGCGCATGCGAACCGTGAACACGGCCATTGACGGCGCCGCCACCGCCCGTGCCCCGGTGCTGATCTCGGGCGAGTTCGGGACCGGCAAACTGCTGGCGGCGCGGGTGACCCACTCGCGATCCGACCGGCGGGACGCGCCACTGATCGCCCTGGACTGCCGCGAGCTGTCGGACCGCGACGCCAACCGGTTGCTCTTCGGCACCGGCACCGCATCCAACGCCGACCTCTCGGCGGAGCGCTACGGCGCCCTCCACCTGGCCCACCGCGGCACCCTCGTACTTCGCGGCATCGAGTCGCTGAGCCGTGACGCCCAGCGCGAGCTCGGCCACCGCTTCGCCGCCGAGGCGGAGGTCGAGGCGACACCCTTTCCCGACGTCCGCATCATCGCCACCATCGACACCAACACCTGTGGTCAGGATCACGGGTGCCTGGAGGATGGGCTCAGGAACCACCTGACCTCGATCATCCGCGTCCCGGCCCTGGCCGAACGCCCTCGGGACATCATTCCGCTCGCGCGGACATTCCTCACCGAGATCGACCCCACGGGCCGGCTCTCGTTCTCCCCGTCCGCCGAGCAGGCGCTGGTCTCCCTCAAGTACCGCCACCGCAACGTCGCCGAGCTGCGATCGGTGGTCGAGCTGGCGGCGAGGGTCGCCGACGAGGACGAGATCCGCGCCGAGCACATTTTCTCCGGCTTCGACGGCGAGCGGCCCATCGGGTACGAGATCACCGACTTCTGGCTCGTCCGCTGGCTGGTCACGAAGGGCGGTCTGCCGTTGGTCCGGTTCGTCGTGGCGGCGGTCTTTCTCGCCATGACCGCCGTCTGCCTCGCCGCTGCGGGGTCGGCGGTGGCCGCGGTGACGAACAACGTTGTGTGGATCCTGTGGGAGCCGGTGGTCTTCGCGCTCTTCCTCTTCGTGGGCACCGTCTGGTGCACCGTCTGCCCACTGTCCAGCAGCGGCCGCGCCGTCCAGCGGTGGTTCTCGCTGGACCGGCCTCCACCGGCGTGGATCCTCCGCGCGGGCAGCTGGCTCTCCGCCGCCACCTTCGTGCTCATCCTGTGGTCGGAGGAGTTCTTCCACATGACCGCCAACCCGTTTCCCACCGGGATGCTTCTGTTGGGCCTCGTGCTTTCGGCGGTCATCTGCTGCCTGCTGTGGCAGCGCGAGGTCTGGTGCCGCCACATCTGTCCTCTCGGCCGTCTCGGCTCAGCTCTGGCTCCGGTCGCGCCGCTGCAGATCGCGGCCCGCCGGTCCGTCTGCGCCTCCACCTGCACCACCCACGACTGCTACAAAGGCAACCCCCGGGTGCCGGGATGCCCGGTGTGGCACCACCCCCAGATGGTGAGCGAAGGCCACCGCTGCAAGACCTGTCTCGCCTGTCTGCAGAGCTGTCCCCACGGCTCCGCCGGGCTCTATCTCCGGCCTCGGCTGCGGTCGGCCTGGCGGCTGATCAACGCCGAGAGCTACATGGTTCCCTTCGCCCTCACCATCTTCTTCCTGTCGCCGGTCCTGGTCCTGATCCAGCGCGGCAGCATTCCACCGGAGCCCCTGTGGATCACCATCTCGTGCTGGGCCAGCCTGGCCCTGGCTGCCGTCGCCGCACCGATCCTCTCCCCCGCCATCCAGGAGAGCGGCCGAAGCACCGCGCTGTGCGCCGCCACCGCGTGCGCGCTGCTCGTCCTCGGTTGGGGCCCCCTCATGGCCTACCAGATGAAACACATCGCGATGCTCGACTCCCTCGTCGTGGTGGCCGAGCCCGGCACCTGGTGGGCCGTCTGGCCCGGACCGGCAGTCACGGTGATGAGCATCGTCCGAGTCGCCTGGGTCGTTTTCGCCGCCGTGCTGTCGGCCACCATCCTCTGGAACGCCAACGGCCAGGCGAGAAAGTCCGGCGTCGACATCCGCGTCTCCGGCTGGACCATCCTGATCATCATCTGTACGGTCTACACCTTTTGGATGTTGTGGATGGTGGTGTGAGTCCCTGAGTCTCGAGTCGTGAGTCGCCCGGGGTTGCACGCCTCTCGGTGAGTCTGTAAAGTTGAACCATCCCGTCCACGCCGGAAAGGAATCCGGCATGGAAAATCCACGTCAACTCATGGTTTGCTGGGCCGTCGCGGTCGTCGCGTGGAACCCGGTTGTCCGGGCCACCGAGCCGCCGCAGCCCACCCCGACGCCGAGACCCGGCACCCTTGCCGCCCTGGCCGGGGCGACCTCGCTGACAGGCGATGGGACAGCACCCATCGCCATCACCAACGCCAACCTCGCGAGCTTCGCCGACGGCGCCGTCATTACCATCGTCACGGAGAGTGCCGCCGAGTGCGGGGAACTGAAGGCCCTCCGAAAGGTCGATCCGAAGATCAGAGAAAAGTGGCGGAGGCGCGTCCACACCCAAAAGGCGCGCATCGCCGCCCTCGATACGAAACGGAGGTCCATCGAGGCGGAGATCGAGCGACTCGAACGGGGCAGTCTGGACGCCCGCACCCTGGACCGCATCGAAAAGGCCGAGGCCCGGCTGACGGCCGTCAGCCGGGACGTCACGACCGCCGAACGGACGCTGTCGAGAATCGTCCACGAGGCGAGGAAGGAGGGCGCGACGCCGGGGTGGTTTCGATGATTCGGAGGTATGAGTTATGAGTTATGAGTGAGGAGTTGCATCGCAGTTTCTTTCTTGGTGGTGGGAGATCCGGTGCAGCGCAACTCTCAACTCTTGACGACTCTCAACTCATCCACGGCGATCAGTCGACCTGAACCCGCTCGATGGCGCCGTGAAGCCTCCACGCGACACGGATCAGCAGGAAGGTCGCCACCGCCGTAAGGCCGGCAACGAGCCCCCACCACAGCCCCCGGGGGCCGAAGTCGAGGGTGAATCCCAGCACCAGGCTGGTGGGCAGGCCGATGAGCCAGAAACCGAGCAGGTTGACCACCAGCGGGGCCCGGGTGTCGCCGGCGCCGCGGAGCACCCCCGCGGCCACCACCTGGAGGCCGTCGACGACCTGGAAGAAACCCGCGATGGGGATCAGCGCCGCAGCCAGAACGAGGACCTCGTTCACCGACGTATAGGCCCGGGCGAGCGCGGTCGGGGCGCCGATGAAGAGCAGACCCGTCAGGGTCATGAAGCCGGCGCCCAGCAACAGACCCGAGGATGCGGCTCGACGCGCGCCGCCGGAATCACCGGCCCCGATGGCGTTGCCGACCCGGACCGCCGTGGCCTGGGAGACGCCGAGGGGCACCATGAAGGTGAGCGAGGCCAGGTTGATCGCCACCTGGTGGGCCGCCATGGTCGTCGTCCCGAGCCCCCCCATGAGCACCGCGATGACCGAGAACGCGATGATCTCGAGCTGGAGGTGGAACCCGATGGGCAGTCCGAGGCGGATCGTCCGCACGAGGGGCCTCCAGCGGAACGCCTCTCTGTCGAAACGAAGCAGTGGGCCGAGGTCCTCTCGGTCGATGACGAAGATCACGACGAAGAGCAGCGTCCGCGCGATGGTCGACGCCCAAGCCGACCCGATGGGGCCGAGCTGCGGGATCGGACCCGCACCGAAGACCAGGGCCCAATCGGCCACCAGGTTGAAGAGGTTGACCGCGATGACCGTGGCGACGATGGGCCTCAGGCGGCCCATGGCCTGGAGCGCCAGGCGAAACACCACCCAGCCGTAGAACGGCAGCATGCCGGGAATGGAGATATGGGCATAGGCCGTGGCCAGCGGCACGGTTTCGGGGGGCTGCCCGAGCAGGGCCAGGACGCCGCCGATGGGTAGCAGCAGCAGCGTTGTCGGGACCATGAGCATCCCGGCCAGCGCGATGCCCCGTTGGACCGAGCGCCGAAACGCATTGCGGTCGCGCGCCCCCAGAGCCTGGTTGAGCAGCGGGTCGAGCCCGAGGATGACGCCGACTCCGAAGGACGAGACGGTGATCACCGCCACGTGGCCCAGAGCCACCGCGGCCAGCGCCTGCGACGAGAGGCGGCCCACGACCATGGTGTCGACCACGCCGAAGAGCATCATTCCCACCTGGACGACCACCACCGGGACCGCCAGGCGGACCATCGCCCTGATATCGGCGCGGCCGGGTCTCTCGAAGGGCATTTCCATCGCTACTCCGGTCGGGGAGGATAGCAGGCGCAGCGACGACAGCGGGTCAAGAGTCGTGAATGATGAGTTCCGAGTTTTGCACCACCGGATCCCCCGTCACGACGACATCTCAATGCGATGTCCCTTCGAACTCTTAACCCTTAACCCTTAACTCTTAACCCTCAACTCTTAACCCTTAACCCTGACCTACTCAATCCCGATCCTCGGCGCCCCCACCTCGTCCAGTAGCGCCTCGAGCTCCGGCACCCGGATCTCGAGGATCTCGTCGAATCGACCCACGATCTCGTCGAGCTGGGACACGAGCTCGGCGAAACGTTCCCGTGACGCCGCGGTCGGCTCGGCGGGAGCATCCTCCACCACCGATTTGAGGTAGACCAGCTGGTTGTCGAGCTTGGAGGGCATGTTGAGCATGTCCTGGCTCGATTCGAGATCGGGCTCCCTGATCTCGCCCTCGACGGCGCCGAGCTCTTCGACGATGGCGGCGGCCAGCTCGCCGATGGCCTCGTCGTCGGTGCGCTCGGCCCACCCGTTGACCTGGTCCCTGACCGCCTCCAGCCGCTCGAGAAGCTCGTGGGACCGGTTCAGCTCGGACCAGATCTCGTGCGCCAGCTCGAACTGGGCGGTGGCAATCTCGGCGTCACCGGGGCGCCTGGGATCCGGTACCACCTGGAACGCCTCGTCGGCGCTCCACTCACCCACGGTCATCCGCACCCGGTACTCGCCCGGGGCCACCATGGGACCTGCAGCGGAGCCCCAGAGCACGGCCTCGTCGATGATGGCGGCGTCGTGAAGGCGCAGGTTCCACACCCACCGGTTGGCACCCGGCCGGGCGTCGAGCTTGGGCGGGTCGAAACGATGCGGCAGCAGCTTGCGCCACACGTTGGGCGCCTGTCGTTCCGGCTTCTCGCTGGACATGCTCCGCAGCACCTCGCCGTCAGCGCCGAGGATCTCCAGCCGGACCTCGGGGAGATCTTCGCCCTCGGCGGGCTCCGGAAGTACGTAGTGGATGAAAGCCCCGAAGGGAGGGTTCTTTCCCTCCGCCTGGTCCCCGGAGCCACGGCGGCCGCCGCTGCCGTCGGCCCACCGCACCGCCGGTCGCGGCCGGAAGAGGTGGGGCTCGTCGCGCACCGCCGCCGCGGCCATCTGCCGCAGCGGGCTGAGATCGTCGAGGATCCAAAACGAGCGTCCCTGGGTGGCGACAACGAGATCGCCCCGCTTGACGGCCATGTCGGTGATCGGAGTGACCGGCAGGTCGAGCTGGAACGGCTGCCAGCTGGCGCCATCGTCGAGGGAGACGAAGAGCCCGAACTCGGTGCCGGCGAAGAGCAACCCTCGGCGCTCCGGGTCCTCGCGCACGACACGCACGAAGTGGTCCTTGGGAATCCCCGCGTCGATACGGGTCCACGAGCTCCCGAAATTGTCGGTCTTGAAGATGACGGGCGAGAAGTCGTCGGTGCGGTAGCGGTGCACGGCCATGAACGCCCGCCCGGGAGCGTGGGCCGAGAGCTCGATGCTGTTGACCGTCCCCCACTCGGGCATCTCCGCCGGAGTGATGTCCTTCCAGGTCGCGCCGTCGTCCGTCGAGAGATGGACCAGGCCGTCGTCGCTGCCGGCCCACAGCAGACCCTGCTGCAGGGGCGACTCCTCGAACGCGAAAATGGTTCCGTAGACCTCGACGCCGGTGTTGTCCCGGGTGATGGGCTCGCCCGCGTAGCCTTGCTTGGTTTCATCGTCGCGGGTCAGGTCGGGGCTGATGACCTCCCAGGTCGCGCCCTCGTCTCTGGTCCGGTGGACGACGTTGGAGCAGTGGTACAGCACCTCGGGATCGTGCGGTGAGATCCTCACCGGCGCGTTCCATTGGAACCGGTAGCGCAGATCCGCCGCCTGCTGTCCCACCGCCATCTGGGGCCAGGCCATGACCTGCTGCTGGAAGCCGAGGGCGCGGTCGAAGCGGTTCAGCGACCCCCCGTAGCAACCGCCGTAGGTGACCTCGGGGTTGCGCGGATCCACCGCCACCGTGGCGGTCTCGCAACCCGCGGGGGCGTACCAGTCCTTCCAGCCGATGCTGCCGTGGGAGGTCCGGCTGGGAATGGCCACCGCCGTATTGTCCTGCTGACCGCCATAGAGCCAGTAGGGCCACTGGTCGTCCACCGTCAACCGGTAGATCTCCGACGTCGGCTGGTTCTGCTGCGTCGACCACGACCGACCACCGTCGAAGCTGACGTTGGCGCCGCCGTCGTTCCCCTGAACCATGTTCAACGGATTGTCGGGGTTGATCCACAGGGCGTGGTTGTCGCCGTGCGGCGTTCGCACCGGCCGGAAGGTCGTGCCGCCGTCGTCGGATCGCCACATGAAGACGTTGAGGGCGTAGACGGTGTTGGCGTCCTTGGGATCGGCCTCGATGTGGGTGTAGTACCAGGCGCGCTGCCGCAGCTCGCGGTTGGCGTTGACCCGGCGGAACTTCCTGCCTCCGTCATCGGAGCGGAAGAGCCCGCCGTCGTCGTGCTCGACCATCACCCAGACGCGCTTGGGAAACGCCGGCGACACCGCCACCGCGATCCTGCCGAGCTCGCCCTCGGGCAGCCCCTTGCCGAGCGTGGTCCAGGTGTTGCCGCCGTCGGTGGTCTTGTAGACGCCGCTGCCGGGCCCACCGGAAATCATGTTCCAGGGCGAGCGCCGAGCCTCCCAGGTCGCCGCGTAAAGCACCCTCGGGTTCGTCGAATCCATGGCGAGGTCCACCGCCCCGGCGTTCTCGGACACGAAGAGGACCTTGGTCCAGCTCAACCCGCCGTCCGTCGTCCGGTACACGCCCCGCTCGGCGTTCGGGCCGAAGATCCTGCCCAGCGCCGCGGCGTAGACGATGTCCGGATCCGTCGGGTGAACCACCACCCTGCCGATCTGTCCCGCCTCGTCGAGCCCCATGTGGCGCCAGCTCTCACCGGCGTCGGTGCTCTTGTAGATCCCGTCGCCCACCGAGATGTTGCCTCGGGGACAGGCCGAGCCGGTCCCGGCCCAGACGATGTTCGGATCCGACGGCGCCACCGCCACCGCGCCGATGGAGGCCGTACCGAACACGTCGCCCTCGCGGCGTTCCCGCTGCGGCCCCTGGGGCATCCCGCCCACCGGCGGGCGCACCACCTCGGCCTCGACGAGCTCCGGATCCACCTGGCCCATCATCATCGACGCCTTCTCCGGATCGAGCTCGCGCACCGCGTCCGAGACGTTCTTCCAGCTCCCGCCGGCATTCGTTGTCTTCCACACCCCGCCGCCGGTGGTCCCCATGTAGTAGGTCATGGGATCGCCGGGTACGCCGGTCACTGCGGTGACCCGACCGCCCCGAAACGGCCCGACCAACCTGAACGACATCGAGTTGAACATCTCGTCGGAAACGACAGCGGCGTCAGCTGCGACAACGGCGAGGACGACGGCTAGCGCGAAGAAAACTCGGCGCATCTGGATACCTCCTACACTGCGGGTGTCGAGGATAACAGCGCCCTGCAGTTTCAATCGCCTCCTGGGTCATCGCGGAACCGATCTCGAAATACACAACGAGCTCCGGCACCTCGCCGGTTCAACATCCGATCATCCCGGAGATCACGGGCTCGAGGAATGGTCATCTTCCGTAGAGGCACAATCGAACCTGTCAGGAGCGCATGGCCGCCATTGGTCTCTACGGCAACCGACTGTCAGGTGAATACGGACACTGTTCACACGGTCACGGACGCGGACGCGGACGCGGATACAGCCACGGCCACGGGATCGGGATCGGGATCGGGATCGGGTTCGGGATCGGCGCGGAGGCATCTCGGGGCAAGATATACTCCCCACCATGGATACCAAGACTCGCAATCGATTGATCCTCGGTGCTGCTGTCGTCATTGCCGGCGCCGTCATCTTCTACAACATGTTCTTCAGCCTGACGCCGCCGCGCCACGCGGACCACGACCACGCCATCGCCAAGCTCGACGCCGGCGGTTTCCTGTGGCTGGAGCGCAGCGACGGCAGCCGCCGCAACCTGGTGGGCGTTCCCGGCAGGGTGCTCGTGCTGCACTGGTTCAACCCGCACAGTCTCAATCTCGCAGAGGAGGAGGCCGCAGCACGCTTGGCGACCGCGTACGTCGGCGACGAGGGGGTCGACTTTCTCTTCATCGCCCAAGCTCCCGACTGGGAGGGGGTGAAGAGCGCCACCGCCGCCGCCGGAGTGCCCGAGGAGCTCCTCTACCTCGACGTCGAGGGCAAGACCGGAGATCTCTGCGGCGTACGCCGAAGCCCGGAGACCCTCGTCTACGACCCCAAGGGATTCCTCGCCTACCAGTCCAAGGGAGCCGCGCCGTGGACCGGGTCGGCCATGAGGGCCCAGATCGAACGGGCCAAGGGCGGGGTCGACGAAATCCACTGAAATTCTGTCGGATTGGACCTTCGGTTCTCTCCGACAGAATTTCAAGTGAGGATCTGTTTTCATCGCAATGAGTATTGTCGGCCCATGAAGCCTCAGCTCACCATCGATCGAGCGATCACGCCTGATGGAAAGGAGCTCGTGCTGTACGAGCGCGACGGCGTCTTCACGATCCGGGTGGACGGCTTCGAGCTGATGTCGAGCCGGGCCCACGGCTCGGAGGAGGACATGGCCGACCTCGCCTTCGCCCACCTCGGCGGCGGCGCTCCGCGGATCCTCGTCGGCGGTCTCGGGATGGGGTTCACCCTCCGCGCGGTGCTGAACGGCCTGCCCCCGAACGGCCGGGTCACCGTCGCGGAGCTGCTGCCCGACGTCGTCGCATGGAACCGAAAACACCTCGGCCACCTCGCCGGAGAGCCGCTCGCGGACCCGAGGGTCTCGCTGGCGGTGGACGACGTGGCCCGCGTGATGGCGACGAACACCGGCGCCTTCGACGCCGTCCTGCTCGACGTCGACAACGGTCCCGCCGCCCTCACCGACCGCCGCAATGAGAAGCTCTACCGCGCCCGCGGGCTCGAGCTCGCGCGCCGGTGCCTCCGACCCGGCGGCATCCTCGTCGTCTGGTCGGCGTCGCCGGACCGGGCATTCGAAACGGCCCTCAAGAAGGCCGGCTACACCGTTCGGGTCGAGACCGTCCGAGCGCGCCGCGGCCGCAAGGGCCCCCGGCACACGATCTTCACGGCCCGAACCTGATCCCCGGCCGAGGGACTATCATGGGGCATGGTCGACGCCCCCGCTCCAGCCATCCACGTCTCCAGCCTGCGCAAGAGCTTCGGCGATCTGGTGGCGGTGGACGCCCTCGACCTCCGGGTCGAGGCGGGAGCCTTCTTCGGCTTTCTCGGACCCAACGGCGCCGGTAAGTCAACCACCATCAAGATCCTCACCGGGATCTCGCTCCCCGACGCAGGAACCGCCAGGGTCCTCGGCCACGACGTCGTCAACGACCCGGTCGCCGCCAAGCGGCTGATGGGTGTCGTATCTGAAGACGGCCCCATCTTCGAACGCCTGACCGGCGCCGAGGTCCTCGATTTCGTCGGCCGCATGTACCGGATGGACCGCGCCACCATCGCCGACCGGTCCCGGGAGCTCCTCGAGCTTCTCGAGCTGGACAGCGCCGGCTCCAAGCTGGTGGTGGACTACAGCCACGGCATGCAAAAGAAGCTGGCGTTCGCCGCGGCTCTGATCCACGACCCGAAGGTGCTCTTCCTCGACGAGCCCTTCGAGGGCATCGACGCCGTCTCCGCCCGGCTGATCAAGGGCATCCTCGGCCGGCTTCGAGCGGCCGGAGTGACCATCTTCCTGACCTCGCACATCCTCGAGATCGTCGAGCGGCTGTGCGAGGAGATCGCCGTCATCGACGACGGCCGCATCATCGCCCGGGGCACCCTCGACGACCTCCGCGAGCAGGCCGGTCCCACCGCATCGCTGGAGCAGCTCTTCCTCGAGCTGGTGGGCCGGGGCGAGGACGACGACCGGTCCCTGTCCTGGCTGGGCTGATCGCGTGAACGAGCTTCTCGCCGTCCTCTGGCTGCGCCGCCGGCTCGCCGTCCACTCCCTCTCGGGGCTCGCCGGGGCGGTGAACGTCGCAGCCGGCGTCGCGCTGGCGGCCGCGGCCGCAGTGGGAGCGCTGGCCGTCGCGGCGGCCCTCGGGGTCATCGTGCATCTGGCGGCGACCTCGGGCAGCAGCGAGGCCGTCGGAAGCGCGTGGTCCATCACCGCGTACACCGTGGCCTTTTTCGCCCTCGGCGTACCGATCATCGTCGGCGCCGGCACCGCGGAGTTCGACGCCGCGCGGTTGCTGCGCTTTCCGCTGTCCCGGCGGCTGCTCTACCACCTGTCGTTGGCGTCCGACGCCACGTCGCGAGTCCATCTCGCCTGGTACCCCGCACTGGCGGTCGCCGCCGTCGCCGGCCTTCCGTCCACGGTCGCCGGAGCCGCCGGCTCCAGTGCGGTGCTCATCGTCTACGCGGTGCTGCTGGTGTGCTGGAGCCACAGCGTGCTGCTGGTGATCCGCCGCTTCATGCGGCACCGGCGTTTCCGGGAGATCGCCGCCGTCGTCGGCCTCGCCGCACTCGTCGCTCTGTGCTTGCTGCCGGCGGTCATCGATCTCAGCGCCGACGACGCCGACCTCCAGGTGGAGCGGTTGTTCACCGTTCCGGACCGTCTCGTGTCGGCTTCGTCGGTTCTTCCGCCCTCCATCGCCGCCCGCGGGCTCGTCGCCGCGGTCGACGGTCGACCGGAAGAGGTCGGTGGTCAGATCCTGCGGCTGGCGATCTGGCTCGCAGTGGGCTGGGCGGCCGGGCGGATCGCCTTCGATCGGCTGCTGCGGAGCGACCCGCCGGCGGGGGGCGGCAACCACACCGGCCCGATCATCGCGACGCGCATCGCCGATTTGGTGGTTGCCCCGTTTCCCACCGCCGTCGGCGCCGTGGCGGCGAAGGAGCTTCGGTACCTGCTTCGCAGCGGCGTCGGCAAGCTCAGCCTGCTCCTGATGCCGGCGATGACCGCCCTGCCGGCGGTGCTCACGGGGAGATACGGCGGAGGCACTCTCGGCGGCCTCGATCTGGATGCGATCGTGTTCACCGGTCTCATGCTGTACGCCGCCACGCTCACCGGGTACCTCCAGGTCAACGCCTTCGCCTGGGACGGCACGGCTCTCGCTGCGATCTTCAGCAGCCCCGTCCCGAGCTCGGACGTCATCCTCGGCAAGAATCTCGCACTGTGGTGCTTCAACCTGGTGCTGGCCGCCGAAGCCCTGGTGGTCTGGGTCCCGTTGCGGGGAGTCCCTCAGGCGACGGTGCTGGCCGGTGGATTCACGGTGTTCGCCACGACCAGCGTGCTGCTCTCGCTGCTCGGCAATCTGACGTCCATCGCCCACCCGGTGGCGAGGCCCATCGAAGCCGTCACCTCTGCCGCCTCGCCGGTGGGGACGATGGTGGTCATCGGCTGCGTGGCGGCCGGGGCCGTCAGTCTGGGCATCGCGACCACCGTCGCCCGCGTCGTCGGCGCCTCCGGCCTGGCGCCGGTCCTCGCTCTCGGTTTCTTCATCGCCGTGCTCGCGCTGTACCGGGCCTTTCTCGGGGTCGCGGCCCGGACGCTGGACGAACGCCGGGACGATGTCCTGCACGCTCTGGGATCCGGCTGAGGCTCCGGCCTGTCAGATCAGCACGAGCAACACCTTCAACCCGATCAAGATCAGCAACATCCCGCCGAAAATCTCGACAACCGGGCCCCAACGCCGCCCCGCCCGGTCTCCGAGGACGATGCCGACCAGCGACATCGCTCCAGTGACGACCCCGATAATGACGCTCGGCTGCCAGATGCCGACTCCCAACATGGCAAGGCTCACGCCGATGGCGAGCGCATCGATGCTGGTGGCGACACTCAACCCCACGAGGGTCCACCCGCGCGACGGATCCGGACCGACACCGCCTCCGCTCTCGTTCGAGCGCGCGCCCGACAGCACCATGCGGCCGCCGATGAAGACGAGCAGGCCGAAGGCGATCCAACGCCCCGCCCCTCCCACCATGCCGGATACCTGAGAGCCAAGGAACCATCCGATGATCGGCATCAAGGCCTGAAACAACCCGAGGTGAAAGGCCAACCGAATCGCCGAACGCGGATGGCGCAGCCGCCCACCTGCCCCTCCCGCCACCGACACTGCAAAGGCGTCCATGGCGAGACCCACCGCGATGATGATCATCTCAACAAGCGTCACGGATTCTCCGATGGTCTCTTCAGAATCGTGGCCAGATCAGCCAACAGCACCGGCTTTTCCGGAACCTCCACAATGCCGTCACGCCGCAGACTCCGAGTGCTCTCGTCGGCAGTGAAAGTGATCGGCCTGCCGTGGAGGACCGAAGTCTACCAGGAGACCGATCCACGGCCACGGCAGTCACAGAGCCGCAGTGGTAGGATTTTCACATGACGCGACCCTGCGAAGAAACCGCAAACCCGGATCCCCAACCGAAGACCCCTGCCATCCACGCCACCGAGACCACGGTGGAGTACGTCAAGACCTCCGAGATGCGCACCGACGATGATCAGGACACCTGCCTCCGCCCTCTCGGCCTGTGCGAGCTCGGTGGGTCGTGCGAAAGCTGCTGGTACCGGCCCGATCACCCCCGGTTCAAGAAAAAGGGATCATCCCGCAAATGACGGGATGATCCATGATTTTGAGTTATGAGTTTTGAGTAATGAGTTTCATCGCAGTCATCGCAGGCGTCACAGCGCCGGCTATCACCGGCTGAATCTGCTTGTGCCGCTCTTGCTCCTGCTTGAATCAGCCCGCTTCAACCGCCGCACCGTCCCTTGCGATGAAAACTATGAACTGAGAACTCAGAACTTGGGATCATCCCGCAATTTGCGGGATGATCCAGAAAAAGTAACTGGACGTCGGCCCGTTTCCGTCGTAATCTGAAGCTCGAACGGAACAATATTGATTCCTGTTCCGATTTGATGCCTGGAGGGTCGACGCCATGCCGCTGCTCAAGCCGAAGTACCAACGCAATCCGAAGCACCGCCCCCTTCCCGAGTACCGCACCCTCGGATGCGCCGTGTATGAACGGGGCCACAAGGTCACCTGGTGCCGCTTCATCTGCACCCCGATCGACGGCATCGGCAACTGCGGCCGCATCGCCCCCCACTCCATCGTAGGCAAGACCCAGGCTGCCATCGCGAGCTACAAAGCGGCGCACCCCGCCGACTGAAGCCTGTCTCGCGCTGAACCGCCCCACCGGGTTCTGGTAGGGTTGGACCCTGGAGGACGTTTTGGGACGAAAAGGCGGATCGTACAAATTCGAGAAGCGGCAGAAGGAACTCAAAAAGCAGAAGAAGCGCCGCGAGAAACTGGAACGGCGTCAGAAGAAGGACGAGGCCGAGGAGCCCGCCCCTTCCGGCTTCGAGGTTCCGTTCGACTCGCCGTCCACCTAGGCCCGACGTAATCATGAGACATCTGCTGCGGCCGACGATGCATCCGCGCCTCGACGACCTCACGACGAAGCCTCATGAGTACGTACGGACGAGGCCCGAAACTTCCCGTAACAAGTCGACCGGCCGATCACGGTATTGATCGGCGGAATTGACAACTCGAAGACCGGGTTATAACCTCGCGCGACCCTGAGGTTCGAGAGGTTCGGACCGTCCACCGGGAAACCCAACAGCAATTTGCGATCTCCGGTCCACGGAAGACGGTCTTCCGCGCGGGGAGAGCACCGGGCTCGGGACAACAATCATGAGCAGCGACATTTCCAAGATCCGAAACATCGGCATCTCGGCCCACATCGACTCGGGCAAGACCACGCTCACCGAGCGGATCCTGTTCTACACCCAACGGATCCACGCCATCCACGACGTCAAGGGCAAGGACGGCGTGGGCGCCACCATGGATCACATGGAGCTGGAACGGGAGCGCGGCATCACGATCACGTCGGCCGCCACCCACGTCGAGTGGAACGATCATCACATCAACATCATCGACACCCCGGGGCACGTCGACTTCACCATCGAGGTAGAGCGGTCCCTGCAGGTGCTCGACGGCGCCGTCCTCGTGCTCTGCGCGGTGGCCGGGGTCCAGTCCCAGTCCATCACGGTGGACCGGCAGATGAAGCGCTACAAAGTGCCGCGCATCGCCTTCGTCAACAAGTGCGACCGCTCAGGCGCCAACCCGGAACGGGTGACCAACGCCCTGTCCGACAAGCTCGGTCACAACGCGGTCCTTCTCCAGCTGCCCATCGGCCTCGAGGCCGATTTCGATGGCGTCGTCGACCTGGTGGAGATGCGAGCCATCTACTTCCGCGGCGACAACGGCGAGCAGATCGAGATCGGTGAGATTCCCGCCGAGCTCCGGGACGAGGCCGACGAGCGCCACGCCGAGCTGCTCGACGCCGCATCGATGTTCTCCGACGAGCTCATGGAGGCCGCCCTCGAGGACGCCGCCACGCCGGAGCTCATCCACGAGGCGGTCCGAGCCGGCGTCCTCTCCCTGGAGCTGACCCCGGTCTTCATCGGCTCGGCTTATAAGAACAAAGGCGTCCAGCCGCTGATGGATGCGGTCACCCGCTACCTGCCGTCCCCCCTCGACGTCCCCATCGAGGCCATCGACCTCGACCAGGACGGCGCCGCCGTCGAGCTGCAGCCCGACCCAGACGCTCAGACCGTGGCCTACGCTTTTAAGCTCGACGAGGGGCGATACGGCCAGCTAACCTTTCTCCGGATCTACCAGGGCACCCTGCGCAAGGGCGACACGGTCATTCAGACCCGAACCCGAAAGAAGATCAAAATCGGGCGGGTGGTCCGCATGCACGCCGACAAAATGGAGGACATCGAGGCGGCCACGGCGGGCGACATCGTCGGCCTCTTCGGCATCGACTGCCATACCGGCGACACCTTCACCGGTATCGGCCCGCGGATCAACATGACCTCCATGTACGTGCCGGATCCCGTGATCTCCCTTTCCGTGCACCCGGTGGACTCCAAAGCCCAGGACAACATGTCCAAGGCCCTGTCGCGATTCACCAAGGAGGACCCCACCTTCCAGGTCAGGTTGGACGCCGAAAGCAACGAGACCATCATCTCCGGTATGGGCGAGCTCCACCTCGACGTCTACGTCGAGCGCATGAAACGCGAGTATTCCGCCGAGGTCGAAACCGGCGCCCCGCAGGTCGCCTACCGCGAGGCAATCTCGCGCCGAGCCGATTTCGACTACCTGCACAAGAAACAGACCGGCGGCTCGGGCCAGTACGCCAAGGTTGTCGGCTACATCGAGCCCTCCGACGAGGGCGAGTACGAGTTCGTCGACGAGATCCGCGGCGGTCGCATCCCCACGGAGTACATCCCCGCCTGCGACAAGGGCTTCCGCGCATCCCTCGACAAGGGCGCCCTCATCGGCTTCCCGGTGGTGGGAGTGAAGGCGGTCCTCACCGACGGCAACTCGCACGCGGTCGATTCTTCCGACATGGCCTTCATGACCGCCTCGAGGATGGCGTTCAGAGAGGCCTACAAAAAAGCGAAGCCGCGAATTCTCGAGCCCGTCATGCGGGTCTCGGTCGAAGGCCCCGGCGAGTTCCAGGGAACGATCTACAAATCTCTCATGCAGCGCCGGGGAACGGTCCTCGGCTCCACCGAAGACGCCGGCTTCGCGCGGGTCGACGCCGATGTCCCACTTGCCGAGATGTTCGGCTACTCCACCGACCTCCGCTCCGGCACCCAGGGCAAGGCCGAGTTCACCATGGAGTTCTCCAAGTACGCCCCGGCGCCGGCCGAAGTCTCCGAGGAGCTTCTGACAAAATACAAGAGCAACATCTCCGACGAGGAGGACGCATGACCGATCTCATCTCTCTCCGCCGTTCACCCCGCACCCTCCTCGAGCGCGACGGCCACCCGGGACCCGGACCCGGCAAGCTCGGCCTGGTGATGGCCAGAGCCGGCGTCGGCAAGACCGCGGTCCTCACCAGTATCGGTGTCGATGCCCTGTTATCGGGCCAGAAGGTGCTGCACATCTCCATCGAACGCACCATCGACAAGGTCCGAGAGTGGTATGACGAGAAGCTCGTCGAGATGCTCAAGCACAACAAGAAGCTCGAGCACTTGAGCGTTCTCCAGCTCGCCATGGAGCGGAACCGCCACATCCACACCTTCGTCGGCCAGAGCTTCTCGGTGGACCGGATCCGGCACACCATCGAACTGCTCGGAGACGCCATGGAGTTCGTGCCGGCGGTGATCATCCTTGATCGCACCGAGTACACCGAGCTCAACCCCTCCTCCATCGCCGATCTCAAAGAGGTGGCGGCGGAGATCGGGGCCGAGATCTGGATGGCATGCCGCACCCACCGCGACGGCCCCCAGGCCGAACCCGGCCACCTACCGCCACCGGCTGACTCGTTTGAGGACCTCGTCGACGCGGCCTTCAGCCTCGTTCCGCAGGACGCCAAGATCAGGCTCCACGTCATCAAGGATCAGGACCAGATGGTCGGCAAGGACCTCAACATCCTCCTCGACCCGCAGACCCTTTTGCTGGTGACGGGTGTGACCGCGAAGAAGTAGCGCTGCCACAAGCAGGCTGGAAGCCTGCTCCACAATCAGCCGACAATCGGACTCCGCCGTTGTGGAGCATCCATCCTGGCTGCACTTCGGTTGCGGACACAGACACGGTGACTGCCACAGCCACCGTCACGGTCTCGGCTCGGCCACTGTTACGCCGGAGGAAACTCCGCCATCACCCGGTTGACGACCTTGCGGATCTTGTCGTCGTCGGGGTTCTGTCCCTTGAAGGCGCTCTCGACAATGCCGCGCCAGACCAGCTTGCGGGTGCCGGTGTCGAGGACATCGACGACGATGGTCCCATCGGTGTAGGTGTTCACCGAGGTTCGGCCGCCGCTCCATCCGACACCCCAACCCCAGCCGCCCCAACCCCAATAGCCGTAGGGGGCCGACCAGCCGGTGTGGTACATGACCATGCGGGACTGGAGAACGAGGGAGTAGGTCACGAGGAAATCGGCGTCGCCGACGGGCTTCTCCTGATACCCCTTGTCGCCGAGTTCACCGTCCACGGCCCAGCGGATTCTCCGGGTGAGGATGGTGTTCGCCTCGGTGGGCGGTTCGGCCTGATCCGGCGGCGCCGCGAGCTTGAACCAGGCGTAACTCGAGTAGGAACTGAAATCGTGCCTCGAGTCCTGATCGATCACGTACCTCGTACTCGAGCATGAGCCGAGCACCACCAGAGCGGCGGCGGCTGCAGCGATCAGTGCGAGTTTTCTCATCACTCTCCCTCCGTTCCGAGGCTTCGACCAGCGCACCGGCGATGCCCTGCCCGTACAATAGCAACTTTCATGCCGGATCCAGGCTCCTTCCTCGAACTGAGCAATCGCCGCACCGACCACCACGAGCGTCGGCGGCGTCCATGCCAGAGGACGGTGTCCGAAATGGCGAGCTTGGATCGAGTCTCTTGATTTTATGTTTTATTTATGCCACTGTGGTGTACGTCAGGTGTAAAGGAGATCATCATGGCATCCGTCGTCACCACAACCGTCGCCACAGCCGCACCGCTCCCGCAAACCTCGGCCCTCGCCGACGATCCGAACCAATGGCCGTCGGACGCTCGAGACGCTCACCGCCGGGTGCTCGCCCAGCTCGAGTCATGGTGCCGAGCCCACGACTCGTCCGGGGTGCTCAACTCGTGGATCGCCGAAGAGGCCGTTCGGCAGAGCTGGTGATCGAGCCTCCGCCGCAACCTGGGATGCGATCCTTGGAGCGCCGAGCTCCCGTAACTGGGCGAAGCTGAAGAGGGTGCCTCGGGACGCTCGGTGATTGACATCGTTGACACCTTGCCACGAAAAAGCCTCAGCGAACACCAACCGTCGGCACAGCCCGGCTTCACCATCGGAACATGGCACAACAGACGACTGGAACTCTCGCCCCGGCTTCGAGTCTGACTCCCCATGAAACCCAAACGAGCACGGTCGGTGCAACCCCTTCACCCGGACGGGCCGGCATGAGGCGATCGACCACGCTCGGGCTGGTTCTGCTCACCCTCGTCTTCACCGTGGGCCTCACCTACGCCTCGGTCGAGCTTCCCATGCTCCTGTCCCGGGTCCTCATCGACCACCTCGACACGCCCGGCTTCGACCCGACCTACCACCCTGAGGAGACCGAAGCCTTCATCGGAGGGAAACACCTCCGAGTCATCGGTGCTGCGGGCCTGATCCTCACCTCCCTGCTCATCGTCGTCGGCCTCGTGGCCGAAAGGCGGGGGCTCGCGGCCACCGGCGCGGTGCTCTTCTTTCTTCCGGTCTTCGGCCACTTCGCCGCCTCCATGTTCTTCCTCGCCGGGCTCGCCATTCTCAGAGTCATCTGGCTGCCCATCCTCGAGATCTCGCACGAGGTCATGGCCCTGGGCGACGTGGTCTATCTGCCCTACGCCGCAGTTGTCTGGCCCCTGGTCAACCTGGGTTGGGACATCCGGGATAAGCTGCCGTGGCCGGTGATGGGCCTCGGCGCAGGCATCTTCGTCCTCGGCACCGTCACCTGGATGACCGCCCGATTCGAGGGCCGGGGCGTCGCCGCGCACTGGCTCTACCGCTTCTCGCGCCACCCTCAGTACGTCGGCTGGATCATGTGGAGCTACGGCATGCTTCTGTATGTCCTCCGCCACTCCGAGCTCTACCAGTTCAAGATCCGCTGGGGCATGCCGTCGAGCCTTCCGTGGCTCCTTTCCACGATGGTCATCATCGGCGTCGCCATGATCGAGGAGATCCGGATGGCCGAGGCCAACGGTGGTGCCTACGACTCGTTTCGAGAGCGCACCCCGTTTCTCTTCCCCCTGCCGTCGGGGCTCGCCGGCCTCATCGCCGCACCCATGCGCTGGACGATTCGCCGGCCGTGGCCCGAGAACGGCCGCCAGGTGGCGGCGGTGGTGGCCGTCTACACCCTCATCCTCGTGGCCGCCTCGATTCCGTTCACGATCTGGGACTGGCCGCCCCGCATCGGTTGGTGGGGCTTCCCGTACAACGTCTGGCCCCTGGCGGGGTAGCGCCCGCGTTCGTGCCCGATCCCGATGTCCGCGTCCGCGTCCGATCTCGATCCCGATCCCGATCCCGATCCCGATGTCCGCGTCCGCGTCCGGGACCGATGACCGGGACCGATGACCGGGACCGATGACCGGGACCGATGACCGTGGCGGCATGGTCACTCCTGTGTGTTTTCGAGGCAGTCGTAGCCGATGAGCTTGCCGGGGTCAAGGGGTGAAGTTCATCGCCCGCGGCGGGCGACCCGTTGACCCCGGCAAGCTCATCGGCTGGACGGGGGCCATGAACACACAGGAGGTGACCATGCACATCACACGGCCAACGACAACGTTCATCGCCCACTCCAAAGCCATCGAGGCGGCGGGAGTTGCGATCTCGCTGGTATTGAAGGTTCCAGCTCCCCTCAAGAGCATCGCCGATCAGGTCATCCGGAGCGCGTCGTCAGTTCCTGCAAACCTGGCAGAGGGCGCGGGACGCTCGGGACGGGATCGCAACCACCACTACCGCATCGCCTATGCCTCGGCAAAGGAAGTCGACACCCACCTGCAGCTCCTCCTCGGTGCAGGCGCCATCGACCCCAAACGAACCCACACCGCCCCCCAACTCTTCGACGACGTCCGTGCCCTTACCTGGAGGCTTCTCCACCCTTGAAACTTGGAACACCCGCACCACAACATCCCATCCGGTGGGCCAAGGCCCACCCTACCCACCAGCCCAAAATGCGGAAACGGAGCGCGCCGGAGACTGCAGCGCCGTAGGGTGGGCCTTGGCCCACCAGGTCGCCTCCCGGCTTTGAACCGCGACCCTGAAGCCCCGGCCTCGACCACCTCCCCAACCCGTGCGCCCCAGCGCGCCACCTGCCGCGAGCGCACGTATCACCCTTTGCATTGTTCTGTTGTGCGACGAAGCCCTGGATGTCATTCGGCCAACAATGCTCAAGGTGGTACGTTCGCTTGGCTTTCCGCGCCCCGGGTTCCCACCACGACCCCATGCCGAGCTGGAGCTCGGCGGTCCACATCGCAGGCCGGCGTCTCAGACCCGGACGCTGCTCCTGCCACAGAAAAACCCCCGCGGCCGAGCCGCGGGGGTCGTGTCGCTGTGATGCAGCCGAAAGCGGATCGCTGTCGGCTATCTGCGCCCCTTCTTCCGCTTCTTCTCCCGGCGCGCCGCCAGCACTCTATGCATCGCCAGGGCCACCGGCGAGGCGACGAAGATCGAGGAGTAGGTACCGACGATGACACCCACCAGGAGCACAAAGGCGAAGGTGTTGATAACGTCGCCGCCGAAGAAGTAGAGGGACAGGACCACCATGAGCGTCGTGCCCGAAGTGATGAAGGTCCGAGAGAGGGTCTGATTGATCGAGGTGTTCATCAACCCTTCCAGGTCCTCTCCCCGGTGGAGCTTGAGGTTCTCCCGGACGCGATCGAAGACCACGACCGAGTCGTTGACCGAGTAGCCGACGAGAGCGAGCAACGCCGCCACGGTGGGGAGGTTGATCTCGCGGCCGGTGACCGCCAGCGCGGTCAAGGAGATCAGCACGTCGTGGAAGAGCGCCGCCACTGCGCCGATGCCGAAGGGCAGCTGGAAGCGGAGCCAGATATAGACGAGCATGCCGATCAGCGAGAAGACCACCGCGAGCTGGGCCTTCTTCTTGAGGTCCTCGCCCACCGCCGGTCCGACGCTCTCGGCACCGAGCAGGGCGAATGCGCCGAGGGCGCTTTGTTCCTTGATCGTCGTCAGGACGGCGTCGGAGACACCCTCCACCTGGTCGAGCTCGGCCAGGTCTTGGAAAATCCCTCTTTCTTTTCGTACCTCGAGGACTGCTTCGGCCATGGGCTCGTAGTACTCGGCGCCACCCTCACGATCGAGGCCGGTGCCGTCGGGATCGACCTCAGCGAGCAGATCGCGAAGCTCCTGTGCGCCCCGCGTGTTGAGGTCGAAGGCACCCGCGAGATCAGCGTTGAGATCGCGGTGCAGCAGCTCGATGATCGGGCCGGTGAAATCGCCCTCCTCGCCTTCCGGGTTCTGGACTCGGATGAGAATCTCGTGCTTCTCGGGCTCGTCGAATCGCTGAAGGGTGGGGGTCCCGGTTTCGAGGTCGGCCATGGTGGCGCGGAGCTGGTCGAGATCGGGCTCGCCGCGGAACTTGAGCGTCACCTGGGTGCCGCCGACGAAGTCGATTCCCCGGTTGAGGCCGGGCCCGAGGAACTGGTAGGCCAAACCCGCCGCAATGACGAGCAGGGAGATGCTCAGGGCGATCCTGCGGTAGCTCAGAAACGGAATATTGGTGTCGCCGATGATACGCATGTCAACCTCAGATGCTCAGCGCCTGCACCCGGTCGCGACCGGAGAGCAAGATCATGTAGATGGTCCGTGAGACGAACACCGCCGTGAAGACGCTGGCGAAGATCCCGATGGAGAGCGTCACCGCGAAGCCCTTCACCGGTCCGGTGCCGAACTGGAAGAGGAAGAGGGCCGCGATGAGCGTGGTCAGGTTCGCGTCGAGGATGGTGCCGAAGGCGCGGGAGAAGCCGGTGTCGATCGCCGATCGCACCGTCTTTCCCACCCGCAGCTCTTCCCGGATGCGCTCGAAGATGAGCACGTTGGCGTCCACCGCCATGCCGATGGTGAGGATGAGGCCCGCGATCCCGGGCAGGGTCAGCGTCGCCCCGAAGTAGGCCATCGCTCCCATGACGATGAGCAGGTTGATGATCAGCGCCACGTTGGCGTTGAGCCCCGAGAGCCGGTAGTAGACGAGCATGAAGAGCATCACCGCCACGAGACCCGCCACCGCGGCGCGGATGCCGCGCTCCACGGAGTCATGGCCGAGGGACGGACCAACGGTCCGCTCCTCGAGATAGATCATCTTGGCCGGCAGCGCACCCGCTCGAAGGATGAGTGCGAGGTCTTCCGCCTCTTCGACCGAGTAGTTGCCCTCGATGACGCCGGAGTCGGTGATCCGGGCCCGGATGGTCGGCGCCGACATGACGTTGCCGTCGAGGACGATCGCCATCGGGGTGCCGATGTGCGAACCGGTGTACTCGCCGAACTTCTCGGCCGCCGACGGCACGAGGTCGAACTGGACGTTGGGCATCCCGTACTGGTCCTGGCTGCGGCGGGCGCTGCGAAGATCCCGGCCGGTGATGATGGAGCTCTTCTTCACGAGGTAGTAGTTGCGCCCGAGAACCTCGCCGGAGATTCCGGTCCGATTGCCGGTCGCCACCTGGCCATCGTTGGGCGGCAGCCCGCCGAAGCCCGCCAACAGGCTCGCCCGGTCGGGCGCGGGCCCCTGCATGACCTCCTTGAACTCGAGGAAGGCCGTTGAGTTGATGATTCGCTTCACCCGCTCCGGGTCGTCGACGCCGGGCAGCTGGATGAGGATACGCTCGCCCTCGATGCCCTGGCGCTGGATGAGCGGCTCGGCGACACCGAACTCGTCGACGCGGTTGTTGATGGTTTCCAGGCCCTTGCGCACCGCTTGATCACGGATGAGGCGCTCGACATTCGGCTTGAACGTCAGGGTCCACACCTGCGGCCCGGTGGTCAGGTCGTAGTCGGGGAAGTAGTTCCCGACGACCTCGTCCAGGGCCGCCCGGTCGGTTCCCGGCGGCAGCTCGACGGTGAAAAGGAGGTTCGGCGCATCGACCTCGGACGCACCCAGGGTGATGTCCTGATCGGCAGCCAGACTGACGATCCGTTGGGCCGCGTCGTCGAGCTCTGCCTTGATGGCGTCGTCGGTCTGGACCTGGAGCACCAGGTGAACGCCGCCCTCGAGGTCGAGGCCCCAGTGAATCTTCTCTTCGGGTGGCCAGAGCGACCACAGCGCGGCCGCCACGACGGCCACGATCACGATGACTCGCCACAGGTTCTTTTTTTCCACTCTCGCCTCCGCCGATCAGCCTTCGCTGGGAGTTCCGTCACTGCCGACGAGGCCGGCGATGGCGGACTTGCTGATTCGGATCTTGGTGTTTTCGGACACTTTCACGAGCAGGCTCGTATCCTCGACCGTCGCCACGGTTCCGTGAATGCCTCCGTTGGTCACGATGCGATCACCCTTCTTCAGGGCGGCAATCATCGCGTCCTTTTTCTTCTGCTGCTTCTTCGCCGGCATGATCACGATGAAGTAGAACACGCCAAAAATCAGCACGAACGGCAACAACATGGACAGGGGGTTTCCCCCGGCTGCACCTTCCATCAGTTCACCTCGCTGTCGAAACGGGCCAGATGTTTCAAACCTCTATTTTGCGGATCTGGTCGAACCGCTGCTGAAACCGCCCGTAACGGCCCGCCATGATAGCTTCCCGAGCCTCTCGCATCAAGCGTAAAAAGAAGGTCAAGTTGTGGAGCGTCAGCAAAACCACCGATGTGACCTCCTTGGCGACGAAGAGATGTCGTAGGGCCGCCCGCGGATATCGTGCGCATGTCGGGCAGGAGCACTCGGGATCGAGGGGCCCGAGATCATCGGCAAACCGGGCGTTTTTGATGTTGAGCTCCCCCGACGAGGTGAAGACCTTGCCGGTGCGTGCCGACCGCGTCGGCAGGACACAATCGAAGAGATCGACGCCGCAGGAGATCGCGTGCAGGATGTCGTGCGGATAGCCCACGCCCATGAGATACCGCGGCCTCTCTTCCGGCAGCATGGGCGCCGCCATGGCCGTCGCCTCGTGCAGGGCCGCCGACGGCTCTCCCACCGCCAGTCCGCCGATGGCGAAGCCGTCGAAGGGGTGGCCCGCAAGATCGTCGGTGCAACGTCTGCGCAGGCCTTCGTCGAGAGACCCCTGCTGGATAGCGAAGAGGCCACCACGCCAGCCCCCGGACCGCAACCGCAGCTCGTCGGCACGCGCGAGCCCGCGGCGTGCCCACGCCACGCTGCGGGCCACCGAAGCCTCGGCGGTGTCGAGCTCCACCGGATAGGGCAGGCACTCGTCCAACACCATGGCCACATCGACGCCGTAGCGCGACTGCGTCTCGATCACGTTCTCCGGAGTCAGCCGGTGGGGTGAACCGTCGAGGTGGGAGCGGAAGGTGACGCCATCCTCGTCGAGCTTCCGGCGCGCGGCGAGGGAGAAAACCTGGTAGCCCCCCGAGTCGGTGAGGATCGGCCCGGGCCAGGCTAGCAGGGCGTGCAGCCCGCCCATGGCCTCCACCCGGTCGACGCCGGGCCGGAGCAGCAAGTGATAGGTGTTGGCGAGCACCATCTCGGGCGCCAGCCCTTCGAGCTCCCACGCCGCCATGCCCTTGACCGTACCGGCGGTGCCCACCGGCATGAAAGCCGGCGTGCGGACGGTCCCGTGCGGGGTGGCGAGCTCTCCGGCGCGGGCCGCCGTCTCGGTGTCGCGATGGGTCAGGTGGTAGTCGAGCATGGCCCGTCGATTCTACTCGCTGACCCGAGCGGTGACGAGGTCCATCGCCACCGCTTCGAAGAGTGACCACCGGCGTCGGACTCCCGGCGCCGACACCACGGGACCCGCCTGGAGGATCTCGGTCAGCTCGTCATCCGACAGGTCCTTCCCCGAGTCCGCCGCCACCACCACCGGAACCTGGCGACCCGCTGCGGTTTCGAGCAATGCCGCTGTGCCGCAGACGTTGATCAGGCGGCGCGGGCTCACGGCGTCGGCACCCACCACCACCACCGTTCCCTCCTCGTCGAACCACGCCGACATCGCTGCATCGGGCTGCGAGCAGACCGACGTCATCATCTCTGCGAGGCGCTCCGCCTGCTCCGCTCCCCCACCCGCCGGGCTGCCGTCGAAGATCACCACCTCTCCCCGCCAACCGCGATTCCACGCCCCCACCAGGACCGCAGCCACCGACGATGACCTGGAGATGGTGAGGACTCGCTCGCAGCCCTCGATCCACGGCCACGCGGATTCCGCCAACCGCTCGTCCAGGTCGGCGAGAACCCGGGCCCGACGCCGCAGTCTCTTCTCGACAGCGACCACGCCCCCATCCGCCACCCCGCGCGCCAGGTTCTTCAAGTTGGCCATGGCGGGCTGACCCGTTCGCAGCACAGCGGCTCCCTCGGCGAGCGCCGCGGCGGTCCAGTCCGCACGAAGCAGCAACAGACCATCCACCAGACACCGCTCGATCTCGGCCGCGCCGCGGCGGCGGTCGCCCGCCGCCGTCTGGAACAGTCCGACGATCGCGTCCATGCACAGAGGGTACAATGGCGTTTCCCCTGGAGGTCACATGGACGACAAACCAACCGCTCCGCCGGCCGCTCCCCAACTCACCGTCGACAAGGAGCTCGCCCGCGGCGAGTACGCCAACTTCGTTTCCATTGCCCACAACTTCTCCGAGGTCCTCCTGGACTTCGGCCGAACCATGCCCGGTCGACAGGACATTCCGGTGGTGGCCCGGATCATCATGAGCCCGTTCCACGCCAAGCAGCTGTTGCGCGCCATCAACCACAACCTCAAGCTCTACGAGCAGAACTTCGGCCCCATCGCCGAGCCGCCCAAGCCGCCCGAGGGAGTCTCCGGCCCCGAGGGAGCGAACTGACGGGCGACTGCTGTCGCCCGTGATGCTGGACGCCGGATGCTCGGTGGCGGTCGCGAAGGTCATCGTACGGCGGCCTTTTGGATTGCCGCCACCTGCCGGGTCCGCAGCGCCCCGGACCGCCGAGCTCCAGCTCGGCATGGGGTCGTGGTGGGGATCTGGTGCGTTGTCGTGAGCCGGGGGTACCCGGAACGCCGGCCTTCTGGATTGCCGAGGCCCACCCCATGGCGCGCGGCCGCAGTCGGCGCGTCCGGCGCGCCGCCAAATGCCGAGCTGGAGCCCGGCGGTCCCGGGCGGTCGCCGCTCACAGACGCCGTCGCTGCCTCCTGTCGCTGATCTCTGCCGCCGCCCCGGCCCTCGACGCCTGCCTGCGGGACTCAGCATCTCGCATCCACATCGAGAAGGGGACGCGCCGCGGCGCGTCCCCCTGTGATTGCAGATTGAACGAAGCCCGCTACAGCTTGAGGATCGCGAAGAACGAACGTCCTCCGGCCCTCGGACTCTGGACATAGAGACGGAGGTAGCCTCCCTCGGGGACGTCGGCAACGATGTCGCGGAGATCCTCCACCGTCGTCACGGCCATCCCGTTGGCCTCGAGGATCACATCGCCCTGGGAGAGGCCCTCATCGGCGGCCGGCGAGACCGGTACCACGTGGGTGATCACGACGCCCTGGACCTCCTCGTCGATGCCGTACATCCGGCGGATCCGGTTGTCGAGCTCGCTGACGCTGACCCCCAGGCGCTGCGCGGTGTCGTCGTCGTTCAACGGTTCACTGTCGGGAGCCGTGTCGCCGTCGAGGGCGTCCCGCGCCTCGAGCTCCACGTCCACCGCCTCCCGTTTTCCATTTCGGATCACGGTGAGCTCCACGTCGGTGCCCGGCGGCATGGCCGAGATGGTGTCGATGAGCTCGCGGGTATCCTCGATCGGCTCACCGTCGATCTCCACGACCACGTCACCGTGTTGGATCCCACCCTTGTCAGCGGCGTGGCCGGGCACGACGCCCTCCACCAGCGCGCCGTTCCGACTCTCGAGCCCGAAAGCCTCTGCGCTGTCCTGATCCAGGTTGCTGACCGTGATGCCGAGGTAGCCCCGCACGACCTTGCCGTGCTCTCTCAGCTGGGGCAGGATCTGCCGCAGGGTGTTCACCGGCACTGCGAAACCGAGGTTTTGGCCGCGGGCGTTGATGGCGGTGTTGATGGCGACCACCTGGCCGCGGGTGTTGACCAGCGGTCCACCCGAATTGCCCAGGTTGATGGCGGCGTCGGTCTGGATGTAGTTCTCGAACGACGTCCCTTCGCGGGACAACCCGAGCACCCTCCCCTTGGCCGAAACCACGCCCACGGTGACGGTGTGGTCCATGTCGAGGGGGTTGCCCACCGCCATGACCCATTCACCGACCCGCACCGACTCGGACTCTCCCAACGCGAGGTAGGCGAAGTCGCGGTCAGGCTTGATGACCTTGAGCAGGGCAAGGTCGGTGGCCTCGTCGCGGCCGATGACCTCGGCGTCGTAGCTGAGCCCGTCGACGAGCTCGATCTCGATCTCGTCGGCGTCCTCGATCACGTGGTGATTGGTGACGATCTCGCCGTCTCCGGAAATGAAGAAGCCGGAGCCGGCCGAACGCCGCACCGACGGCTCGTCCTGCTCCTGATCCGGTCCGAAGCGGAAGAAGTTGTGGAACGGGTCGCGCGGCATCCCGCGGTCCCGCTCCGACGGGGTCTGAACGTCCTTGATGGTCACCGAGACCACCGAGGGGACCACCCGGTCGGCCAGAGCGGCGAAGTCCGGCGCCGCCATGGTCTCCACGGGGGTCGAGACCGGAGCGGAACGATCGGCGTCCACCGAGGGGGTCAGATCGAGCCCGCCGGCAATGACCATTCCGAAAAGAACCGCCGCGACGACGATCGCCGCGAGAGAAAAGTAGGTGTGTTTTTCGCGTTGCATAGTGCCTCCATGAATCTCGGCTGCACCGCAGCGGCGGCAGCCTTGACGGATAACAGCAATCGGCGTGCCAGTGTTTCCGGAGAGATGTCAGGCAACCCCGCCAATTTGGCATCATCCCCTGATTTCTCGCATGCCGTCGCGACGGGAGGCGCAAATTCCGGGCAGCCCGAGTTCCCTACTCGGCCACGTGGATGGTGTTCTTGCCGTCCGCCTTGGCCTCGTACATGGCGAGGTCCGCCGCCCGAAGCAACAGGTTCTTCTTCATGTCCGTCGTTCCCTGACGCGGCAGGTGGACGGGATAGACCGCAACCCCGACGGAACAGGTGAGCGGCTCGCGCCAGTAGACGGGCCCGTCGGACCACGAGAAGCTGCCCTGGAGGAACTGGGTCTGCTGGAGCGCCTCCTGGACCTGTCTGGCCGTTTCGTTGGCCTGCTCGAGGTCGAAACCGGGGAGGATCACCACGAACTCGTCACCGCCGTAGCGGGCGAGGGTCGCCGCGTCCTCGCTCACCGTCTGCTTGAGCAGATAACCGAACTCCTTGAGCACCTGGGAGCCCGCCAGGTGGCCGTGGTTGTCGTTCACCGCCTTGAAGTTGTCCAGGTCGAGGAAGAGCAGGGCCACGGTCCCGTCGGTGACATCCGCCCGAACCAGGTCCTCGGTGAGCCGGTGGTGGAAAAATCGATCGTTGTAAAGACCCGTGAGATCGTCCCGCCGGGCCATCTCGTTCGCTCGTTGGGCGTCGAGCAGGTTTTCGATGGATACCGAGGTGTAGCGGGCGAAGATCTCCAGCATCTGAAGGTCGCGCTCGGTGTAGTCGCCACCGTCGAGCCGGTTGACGAGTTCGATGACGCCGCACACAGTGCGCTCGATGCGCACCGGAACGGCAATGGCGCAGGCGGTGGTGAAATCGGTGTTTTCGTCAAACTTGGAGTAGAAGGTGGGGTCGTTCTCCGGGTCGTTCATCACATAGGGCTCACCGGTTCGGTAGACGTACCCGGCCACGCCCTGATCGGCGCGAAGGTGGCGTCCCAGAATACCCTGAGCCGAGGACCCGAAGGTGGCCACGAAATAAAGCGATGTGTCGGCCGGGGTGGTTCCCCTGTCGAAGGGTCGGTCCATGAGGATGGACCCTGAGCTGGACGGGACGAAGTCGTTAGCCTTCGAGAGGATCTCCCCGAGGAACGAGGTTACGGCAAGCTGCGACACCGCGAACGCCGAGTAGCGGCGACGGTCGAGGAACGGCTCAAGATCTTCTATTGGAAGACTATAGACCCGCGGCGACTGCATCTACCAAGTGTAGCACCTCACCCGCGCCGGATGAGCCTCTTCAATCGTCCTTCGAGATCCACCACCGTGTCCGAGTGGTCGGCGCGTCCCGGCGCGAATCTCACCGCCTCGAGATCGCGCCGCAGCTCGGACATCTCGTCCTCGAGCTCCGCGCCCCGCGCGGTGGAGCGGACGTCCAACCACCAGCGCTCGAGGGTGAGCTGGAGAACCCGAGCCCGGTCGGCGGGACTCTGACCGGCCCGCCGCGGCGGGACCGACAACCGGGAGCGCCGGAGCACGAACCACGTGGCGCCTCCCCCGAGCAACCCTCCCAGAACGAGCGCGCCCACCAACCACGACCACGATCCTGCAGCGCCATCCGCCGTCGCCGTGACGCCGGCGGACGCCGTCTCCTTGTCCGCACCTTGCGCCGCAGGGGTCGCCACTGGCGTCGGCGTGGGCGGGGGAGGCAGCACGGTCAGCGCCAGGGGCCCGATGGTCTGGGCGACGTACCGGCCGGCGTCGGGGTCGAAGACCGCCAGGTCCACCGCCCCGAGCTCCAGCTGCCCCGATTGCCTGGGAACCACGGTCGCCTGCCAGGTGCGCCTGCCGTGGATGCCGCTGGCATCCACCGTCACGTCGCTGGACTCCTCCGGCGGGTAGCTGTCGCACCCGCCGCATCCGGGCATCGCCCCGGGGGCGTTGACCAGCGGAAGGTTGCCGTCGCCCTCCAGGGTCACGGTCACCACCGTCGAGGCGCCGAACTCGATCTCGGCGGGCTCGAGGACGGCGCTGTAGCGGAGGTTGCCCACCGCGCCGGTGAAGCCCTCGGGAGCCGGCGGCCGGTCGGCGACCTCCACCACCCGCACCGGGCTCGAACGCTCGACGAGTTGGCCGGAGTCGAAGAAGCCGCCCGCCCGAACGCCGATGGTGGCGTCCACCTTCGGGATCTCCAGCCGGCCGGGCTTGAGAGGCACCAGCACCGACCGCATGACCTGGTAGCGGTAGAACGCCGTGCCGCCGACCTCCACGACCTCGGGAGCCTCCTGCTCCACCGCCTCCAGGCGCTGGGCCCAGAAGCCCGGGTACGAGGGTGCGGTGCGCAGATTGAAATCGAAGAGCGAGCCGGTGGTCGAGTCCAGGTAGACGGTCGCCACCAACGGCTGACCCGCCACCACCCGATCGCTGCTCAACTGGTGCCGCAGCTCCACCTCGACCCGCGGCGGCGGCCGCCGGGGAAACACCTCGGCGAAGGGATCGCTGAAGGGCGACCGCCGGTTGCGGCGTTGCGGCGGCGCGACGCTGCCGGCCACCACTTCGGCGACCACCGGCTCGGACCGCAGCTCGCCGTCTCCGATGCGCACCGTCACCGGTCCCAACGAGGCCACCCCCGGCTCGAGGGCCCGCAGTACGTAGGTGAAGGTCTGCGAGCGCGACGCCACACCGTTGACGAAGCTGAACTCGGAGCCCGACGACGGCCCACCGGCAATTTCGAGGTTCTCCAGTTGGCCGAGGTTCGGAGCGGGCAGGCCCGCTGGAGGCTCGTTGACCCTCACGGTGAGTTGGGCCACGTCGTCGACCCCGAAACGCTGCGGTTGGAGCATGACCTCGAGGCTCGGCTCGGCAGCGGCGACGGCCCCAACCGCCACGGTCAAAAACCCACCGACGAGAGCCAGTGCCCGGAAGACTCCAAGCGCCTCGTTCCATCGGTTGCCGGGTGGGAGCGTCATTACCAGTCCTTCTCCACGGTCCCCGGCTGCGGTGTCGGCGACTGCATGGCCTCGCGGGCCTCGGCCTCCGCGCGCTCGAGAGCGGCGAACAGGGCTTCGTTGTCATTCGGTGTCGGCGTCGGCTGCGGTTGAGGCTGTTCCTGCTCCTGCTGCTGCTGCTCCTCTTCCTGGTTCTCCTGCTCGCGCTCCTGCTGCTGTTCGTCTTCCTGCTGCTCGTCGTTGTTCTCCTGCTCCTGCTCCTGCTCCTGCTGCTGCTGCTGCTGCTCGAGCAGAGCGAGGGCGAGCTCGTAGTTCCGCTTCGCTTCGAGATCCCCCGGATCGGCGAGCACCGCCTGGCGCAGCCACTGCACCGCCGCCTCTGCCTGTTGCTGCTGCAACGACGCGGTCCCCGAGTTGTAGGCGGCGTTGGGCACGCCGGCCGCGTGGGCGCGCTCGAGCATGGGCAGGGCGGCTTCGAGCTGTCCGCCGGCGCCGAGCACCGTGCCCAGGTCATAGAGGCGTTCGGGGTCCTCCGGGTCGAGCATCGCCGCACCGGCGAAGGACCGGGCCGAGTCCTCGAGCTCTCCCTCGCGCCAGCGGCTCATCCCGTCCCGGGCCATGCGCCGGCTCCCTCCGGGGATCATCTTCTGCCACAGCGGCGGCTCGATGGCCTCCGACGGCGGGCCCTCGGCCGGACCATCGGGCAACGCCGCCCCGGTCTGCGCCGGGGGCTTCGGTGCGGTTGCAGGTTGCGGGCCTCCGGTCCCGCCCGTCTGGATCGACGGATGCTGGGCCGTCGCGGGGACCGACACGAGACCGAGAAGCAGCCCGGTCGCGGCCAACCGGCGCCACGGCGACAGCAGAAAACCGAGCACCAGGAGTGCCGCGGCGGTCGTGAGGAAGAGGGGGAACTGCTCGACCTTCTGGACCTTGCGGTTGGCCTCCTCCTCTCGAGTCCGGAGCTGCTCGACAATGGCCGCCAGCTGGTGAACCACATCGCTGTCGTCGAGCCGCACCGAATCGCCGTCGACGGCGGAGGCGATGGCCGCGAGCACCTCCGGGTGGGCCCGGGTGATCACCGGCTGGCCGTTGGCGTCGCGCTTGTGGTGGACCGCTCCGTCGGGCCCGGGAACGGGGATCGGCCCGCCGCGTTCGGTGCCCGCCACCACGGTCAGGGCGCCCACACCCGACTCCTCGATCGCCTTCACCGCCGCGTCCACGTTGCCCTGGAGGTTTTCGCCGTCGGTGACCAGCACCACGACCCGCCCCTCGCCGTCCGGCGGCAACAGCTCGAGGGCGGCGGCCACCGCCCGCTCGAGGTCGGATCCGGGGCGGCCCACCATTCCGGGGTAGATGCCCCCGAGAAAGACCGACACCGCGTCCAGGTCCTTGGTCAGCGGCACCAGCGGGTAGGCGTCGCCGGCGAAGACCACCACCCCCACCCGGTTGCCCTCGAGCAGGGGCAGCAGGCGCTGGGCCGCCTCGATACTTCGAGCCAGGCGGGACGGTTCCATGTCGGCCGCCAGCATGGAGTCCGACACGTCCAGCGCGAGCACCAGATCACGGGTCCGCACGCTCTCCTCGTGCGGCAGCTCGCCCCACTGCGGCCGGGCGAGGGCGAGCACGATCAACGCCGCCGCGGTGCACCACAGCAGCATCCGCACCAGGCCGGTGGCGGGCACTCCTCCCATCACGCGGTCCCAGACCGCCGGCGATGCCATTCCCCGTTGCAGCCTGAGCCGGACGAGATGGCGGAAAACCACCGCCGCCGCCGCGGCCCCCGGCAGCAGGAGCAGGATCAACAGCCGGGGCTCGGCGAAGCTCACCATGGCGTCCTCCCCGCCAACCCTTCCAGGGCGGCGCCCATCAGGAGCATGGCCAGTGCGGCCGCGGCCCAGGGCTCGAACCGCTCGCGGTACCGCACCAGCTTGGTGGATGTGAATTCGGTCTTCTCGAGGGAGTCGATGGAAGCGAAGACCTCTTCGAGGGCGTCGGCGTCGCGCGCCCTGAACGAGCTGCCCCCGGTCGTTCGGGCGAGCTCCGCCAAGAGCTCGGGGTTGATCTCCATCTCCATCTGCTGGATCTGACGACGCACCCTCCCGGTACGGGGGTCGCGCACCTGGACCGGCACCGGAACCTGCCCGGACCGGCCCACGAGCACGGTGTGGACCGTGATGCCGAGCTCGGCAGCCATCTCCGCGGCGTTGACGGGATCGAGCTGGCCGGTGTTGTTGGACCCGTCGGTCACCAGCACCACCACCTTGGAGTCGGCCTCCGAGTGGCGCAGTCGCGCCACCGCCGTACCCAGGCCGAGGCCGATGGCGGTGCCGTCCGGCAGGCTGCCCATGGCCACCTCGTCGAGCAGGTGCCGGGCGACATCGTGGTCGAGAGTCAGCGGACACAGGGTCACTGCAGCGCCGGCGAAGACCACCAGGGCGAAGCGGTCGTTGGGCCGGCCCTCGAGAAACTCGGCAATCACTTCCTTGGCGACCCCGAGGCGATCCGACGGCTCGAAGTCGAGGGCGGACATGGAGCCCGACACATCCAGGGCAACCACGAGATCGACCCCTTCGGCGTGCTCGAGGTGCCGGGACAAGACCTCCTGGGGCCGCGCCAGAGCCACCGCCAACGGGGCCAGGGCCAGAGCCGCCAGCACCCCTGCCACCACCGTTCGCTCCGGAATCCGTCCCGACCGGCCGAGCGATGCCGCCACGTCCGGAAAGGGGAAGCGCTGCCACCGGCGGCGCAGCAGCCACAGCACGACGAGCACGAGCGCGACCGCTGCCAGAGAGAGCCACCAGGGAGAGGCCAGCCGCATCATCCCCCTGCCTCCACCGCGTCGTCGGAGCTCTCTGGCGGAGCAAAGAAGCTCTCCACCCCGCGCCCCGCCTCCAACGCCATGTCCACCGCCCGCTCGAGCTCGCCGTCGGCCACGGGACGGCGGCCGAAACGCACCCCGTCGGCCACCATCATCACCTGCTGGACCAACCGCTGCGTGGCCTCCGGCCACCCCCGCCGGCGGGCCAACAACCGCAGCTCGAAGGAGGTCATCTCTTCAGCGGGCTCGCCGGTCCGGCGCTCCAGGTAGCGCCGCAAGCCCGCCGCCAGGCGATCGCAGACGCCCTCGGCCGGCTCGCGTCCGATCCTCGCCGCGAGCTCCGCCGCCAGGGCCTCGAGCTCGGCCAAGGGCGGCAGGGCCGGGACGGCGCCGGCATCGGAACGGCCACGGCCGCGCCACCACCACGCCGCGGCGGCCATCAGTGGCAGCAGGACAGCGCAGAGGGGTAGGATCCACTCCCAGGGAAGCCCGCGGACGCCGATGGGGTCGCGCACCGGAGCCGGCGCCGTGTCGCCTTCCTCACCCGAAAGCACCGACACGACCTCGACGGCCGGGGGGTTCGCCGAGCCGACCTCGGCGACCTCACCATCGACGTTTCGAGCGGCCACGGTGATGGTCGGCAGCTCCTGCTCGCCCGTCTCCATGGGCGCCAGCTCGAGAGTCCAGGCCGGTGGCCGGACCCCGGGCACCGCTGTCGGTCCACCGATCAGCTCCCAGGCGCCGCCCGGCTCGAGAGCCACCGCGAGCTCGCCCCAGAGCAGCTCGTCGCCGCCGCGCGCCGACGCCATGACCTCCACCGGATCGCCCACCCGGACCGAGGTCGGCGAGACCTCGAGCTCCAGGACGGGTTCCGTCTCCGACCCGGCTGCGTTCACCGCGGCCGCGACGAGCACGAACAGGAGGAGTCGTCTAATGAACACGCTTCTCCCGCCGTTCCAACAGGGCCTGCACCTTGGGGAGATAGTCGGTGTCGGTGACCAGGTCGACGCTGTCGATCCCCGGCGGGACCCGGTCGGCGACCTCACCGGGTCGGCCGCGGACGACGCCGAAGCGTCCGGTTTCGGCGTCAATCACCGGTAACCGCGACCCTTCGACCCCGGTTCGGGCGAGCTCATCCGCCGCGCGAACCACCACCACCTCGTGGCGGGACGCGAGGGCCAGCAGCTCCCGTTGCGGCAGCGGGCAACTGCGGTCGACCACCGCGATGACGATGCCGCGGCGGTGCAACAACCGGCCGGCGCCGCGCACCGCATCCGCGAACGCAGTCCCCGCACCGGTGGGCTGAGAGCCCAGGACCTCCCGCACCACGCGCAGGCCGTGCCGCCAGCCCAACCGCGGCGGGATCACCGTTTTCAGGGCGTCGTCGAAGAGAATCGCTCCCACACGGTCCCGCCGCGCGGCGGACAGAATGAAGAGGCTGGAGACCTCGGCGATGAGGTCGTGGACGGTCATCACACCCGAGCCGAAGAGGGTCGAGGCCGAGAGATCGACGAGCAGCAGCACCGTCAGGTCCCGCTCCTCGCGGTAGCGCTTGACGTGCATCTCGCCGGTGCGGGCGGTGACATTCCAGTCGATGGTGCGCACGTCGTCGCCGTAGCGGTACTCGCGCACCTCCTCGAACTCGAGACCGAGGCCCCGAAAGGCGCTCTGGTACTGGCCGGTGAGCCCGGCCTCCATGGCTCTCCGGGCGCGGATCTCGAGACGCCGGACCTGGGCCCTGAGATCGGCGCCGGCATCGGCATCCGTCTCCGCCGGGCAGGGGCGCCCGAGGTAGGCTCGCAGTGCTCGCCTCAAGGCACTTCCACCGCGAGCAGCATGCGGTCTACAACCTCTTCAACGGTGACGCCCTCGGCCTCGGCCTCATAGGTCAGCACCATGCGGTGGCGCAACACCATGGGCGCCAGCTCCTTGACGTCCTCGGGGGTCACGTAGGCGCGGCCGCGGACCATGGCCATGGCTCGGGTCCCCAGCGCCAACGCGATGGAGGCGCGCGGCGAAGCGCCGAAGGCGATGAGGGGAACGAGATCGCCGAGACCGACCTCTGCCGGCGCGCGGGTGGCGGCCACGAGATTGACGATGTAGGAGCGAATCCGCTCGTCCAGGTAGACCTGGCGGACCGTGGACTCGAGCTCGGTGAGCGCGTCGATCTCCGTGACCTGGGAGGGCGCCGGGAAGGACTCGGCCAGGTGGTACTCGAGCACCCGCCGCTCCTCCTCCGGCGTCGGGTAGTCCACCACGACCTTGAAGAGAAAGCGATCGAGCTGAGCCTCCGGCAGGGGATAGGTGCCTTCTTGTTCGATGGGGTTCTGGGTCGCCAGGACCACGAACGGCTCGGGAAGGCGGTGGGTACTGTCGCCGATGGTGACCTGACGCTCCTCCATCGCCTCGAGCAGCGCCGACTGGACCTTCGCCGGAGCCCGGTTGATCTCGTCGGCGAGCACCAGGTTGGCGAAGACCGGTCCGCAGTGCGGGACGAACTCCGAGGTCTTCGGATCGAAGACCTGGGTCCCGGTAACGTCGGCCGGCAGGAGATCAGGCGTGAACTGCAAGCGCTGGAAGCTCCCCCCGACCACCCCGGCGAGGGTGCGCACCGTCAGCGTCTTGGCGAGACCGGGGACGCCCTCGAGCAGGACGTGGCCGCGGCACAGCAGGGCCACCAGCAGGGACTCCACCAACCGGTCCTGGCCGACGATTACCTGCGAGACGGCTCGCTGCACCTCACCGAGGCGAGCGGCCGCACGATCAACCTGGTTCGCGAGCTCTTGATTTTCCATACATCCCCCGATGGCCAGTTGGCCCGGGAGATCTGGAGCAAGGATCATGCCTGCCTGTGCGACCGAATCAACCCCCGGATGGGGCGTCGAATCGGCCGCACCGGCGTCAGATCGGCATTTTCTCCCGATCCCGTGCCCGTGCCCGATGACCGATGACCGATCCCGATCACCGTGGCCGTGGCCGTGGCCGATGACAGCATCAGCGGCAGCGGCAGCGGCAGTGTCCAGTACCCCTCGACCACCTCCCCAACCCGAGCGCCCCAGCGCCTTGGGCGGGACGTGCCATGCACGCCATTGTGCCCTCCATCGACCTCCCGGCCCGAAGCGCGCTGCGCACAATGCGCGTGCTTGGCAATCCACGGGAAGCGCTCCCAGGGTGCGTCGCTGAAGCCTGCAGGCAGGCCGCCGCTCGCCCGAGCAGCGTGGTCACCTCGTCCTCGTTCCTCACATGACCACGCTGATCGGGCGACGCTGGGCAACGACGCCGTGAGGCGGCGGAAGCCCAGAAGGCCGGCGCTGAGGGCACCCCGGAACACGACAACCCCCCAGATCCCCACAACGACCCAATGCCGAGCTGGAGCTCGGCGGTCCAGTCGCAGGCTGGCATCGGGGGCAGTGGCAGCGTTCAGGATCAGGAAACAGCGGCAGCGATCGGGGTCAACGTCCAGGGCCAGCAGCAGGCACCAGCCTGCGAGGTTAGAATAGACCCGATGTCCATCACCCAGGTGGGCCGCTACCAGATCGAGGGCACCCTCGGCCGAGGTGCCATGGGGATCGTCTACCTCGCCCGCGACCCGCTCATCGACCGCAAGGTGGCGCTGAAGACCCTCCGGCTCGACGTGGATGCGGGCACCGCCGACGAGTTCCGAGAACGCTTTCTTCGCGAGGCGCAGGCGGCGGGCCGGCTCAACCACCCCAACATCGTCACCATCCACGACATCGGCGAGGATCGCTCCAGCGGCGTGGTCTACATCGCCATGGAGTACATCGAGGGCCGCGATCTCAAGGAGATCATCGCCACCGGCCACCGCTTCCGCCCATCGGAAACCGCCCGCATCGTCGCCGACATCGCCGTGGCCCTGGACTACGCCCACCAGATGGGCGTCATTCACCGCGACATCAAACCGGGCAACCTCATCCTCACCAGCGACGGCAGCGCCCGCATCGCCGACTTCGGCATCGCCCGCATGGAGAGCTCCAACCTGACGGTGGACGGCCAGTTCATCGGCACCCCAAACTTCATGTCGCCGGAGCAGATCAACGGGCTGCCCCTGGACGGGCGGTCCGACCTCTTCTCTCTCGGTGTGGTCCTCTTCACCCTGCTCACCGGCCGGCGGCCCTTCACCGCCGACACCATGCACCAGGTGACCCGCCTCATCGTCGAGGAGCCGGCGCCGATTCCGTCCGTGGTGGACCCGTCCGTGCCGGCGGCCTTCAACCCCATCGTCATGAAGTGCCTGGACAAAGATCCCGACAAGCGGTTCCAAAGCGGCACCGAGTTGGCGCAGGTCCTGGGGGCTCTCGCCCGCTCGCTGGTCCGGCGCGAGCCCGGCGACGACGAGGCCACCGCCGTCCAGGACCCCGACCTGGGCACCCGCGCAGTCGGGCAGCTGCCCAGGGTGCGGCTTCCGGAGGCCGGCAGCGGAGCCGCCGGCCGATTGGCCGCTCTCTGGCGCCGATTCAACGACAGGATCGTGCTGCCGGCTCCCATGACCTGGGAGGTTCAGCCCCTGTGGGCGGCGGTGATCATCGCCGGCTGGGCCGCCCTCTGGGTCCTCCTCGGCGGCGTCCTCGTCATGCAGCGCCAGGATGGTCCGTTCGTCTCGCCGTCGGCCGGCGCGACCCGCAACCTGAACCGCGCCGCGGCCGCCCTTCGAAAGGCCGAGGCCGCGTTGGCTGCCCAACGTCTGGATGAAGCCCGGGCGTCCCTGGACATCGCTCTCGATCAGGCTCCCGCCTCCCCGGCGGCGCGCCGGCTCGCTGCGGCGGTGGCGCGGGAGACCGAGGCGGAAAGAACCAGCGCCGACACCCAGAACCGCGTATCCGAGCTGGTGGCGGAAGGCCGGCGAGCCTACCGGGCCGGGCGATACTCCGCAGCGGCGCGGTCATTCGTCCAAGCCCTCGAGCTCGACCCGCAGAGCGAGGTTGCGGCGGAGTACCTCGAGCTGTCCCGCGAACGGCTCCGGCAGGCGCCGCGGAGACCTTCCTCCACCACACCCGCACGCGCTGTCTCTCCCGATCTCGAGCTCGACCCGAGCGCCGTCCCCGCCGTCCGGCAGCAGCCCGGAACGGCGCGGGTCAACGTCTACTACAACTGCCCGATCAACGCCGGGACGGTGCGGGTGGCTTCCGATGGTGAGACCGTGGCGGAGATCCCGTTCGACCACACCAAGAAGGGATTCCTGGGCATCAAGATGGAGGGTCGGGGCACCGTCAAGCGGGTGCTCCTGGTGCCTTCGGGCGACCGCAGCCTGACGGTGACCGTCATCGATCGCAAGCGGGGCGTCCTCGGATCCCGGGGGTTCACCGAGACCCTGCCCAGGGACTCGGATTGGACCCTCCGGATCGATCAACCGAAGGCCGACGCCGAACCGTCGTTCTTCTTCGTGAAGACCAGCCGGTGAGCGCCCGGAGCCTGCGCCGGCTCGATCTCGACACCTCGTGGGGCCGCCTCCGTCTGGTCGGCGGCTCGCGCGCCGGCGAGGGCACCCTGATCGTGCTGCCGCAGCTCCAGCTCGCCCTGGACCCGGGCCGCCCCCACCGCGCCCTGCCTCCCATGCGGACCGTGGTCATCAGCCACGGACACCTGGACCACCTGGGGGGCCTCGGCTACTGGGCGTCCCAGCGCTTTCTCAACTCCATGCCGCCCGCCACCCTGCTGGTTCCCCGCGCGGTTGAAGCAGACGTTCTTTCACTGCTCCAGACCTTCGCCCGCCTCGAGGGAGGCCGGCCCTACGAGATCACGGTGGAGCCCATCGACGACGAGTCGACCCACCAGCTCCGCCGGGACATGGAGCTTCGATTCTTCAGCACGGACCACTGGGTTCCCACCCTCGGGACCCGCATCGTCTGGTACAAGCGTCGGCTCCGAGCCGAGTTCCGCCACCTCTCCCAGCCCGAGATCGCCCGCCGCCGGCGCGATGGAGACGAGGTCACCGAGACCATCCCCCTGCCCATCCTCAGTTTCTGTGCCGACTCCGGACCCGGGCTCTTCGACACCCACCCGGAGGTCTTCGCCAGCGAGATTGTCCTCCTCGAGTGCTCGTTCTTCTCTCCGGGCGACCGGGACCGGGCCGCACGCTACGGACACACCCACCTCGAGGACCTTCTCCCGCACCTCGGATCCTTCGGCTGCCGTCACCTCATCCTGCTGCACGCCTCGCGGCGCCACCGGATGCGCGAGATCGAGGCCTACCTCGACGACGAGGTGCGGCCGCACTTCCAGGGCGAGCTGCACCACCTCAATGTCGATTGGGAGTAAAAACCAAATTCTCAGTTCTTCATTCTTAATTTTGAATTTCATCGCACAGGGTTCTCTTCGCGTAGGTAGATCCGCTGCGATGGAATTCAAAATTAAGAACTAAGAATTCAAAACTACCCTCTGCTCGACTCGGGCAACGAACCCGCCACGGCCAACGAGAGCTCGTCGGGCCGAATGTGCCGCTGGATCGCCTCCATGACCTCGTCGCGGGTGGTCGCGAGCAGCCGCCGGGGGATGTCGTCCAGTCGGGAGACGGGCTCGCCGGCGGTGAGCGTGGTCACCAGCTCGCGGGCGATCCCGCCGTTGGTGGCCAGACCCACCTGGTAGGCGCCGGCCTGGGCTGCGCGCTCGTCGGCGAGCTCGGCATCGGCGGGTCCCGAGGCGACGTAGTCGGCGATTTCCCGCCGGCAGAGGTCGGCGGCGCGCTCCAGGTTGTCGGCCGCGACGCTCAAGCTCACCGCCCACGGACCCGGAATCCCCAGGGTGCCGAAGAATCGGCTGTAGACGCTGTAGGACAGCCCCGCCTCGTCGCGCACCGCCACACCGAGCCGTGACGTGAGGGCCGACTGGCCGAGACAGGAGTTGGCCAACAGCGCCGCCGGCAGGTCGTCGTCACCCCGGCGAAGGCGCCCCGAGTGGCCGAGGTAGAGGTCGAGATTGGGCTTGTCCGGCAGGTGAATCCTCGCCTCTCCCGGAGCGGGCTCGCCGGTGGCCGGGGGCACGGTCATTTCCACTCCGTCCTCTCGCCATTCGCCAATCCGATCGGCAAGCATTGACGCCACCTCATCGGCATCGACGTTGCCCACCACGGCGATGACCATGGACCCCGGCCCGTAGGCCCGGCGGTGGAAGGCCTCGAGCTCGCCGCGCTCCAGCTCTCCGAGTTCCGCCGCACGGGCCTCCACCGAACGCTTGTGCAGCGGGTGGGCCTCAGGGTAGAGGTGGCGGGTGAGGGCGGCGAAGGCCTGGGACGAGGTGTCCTCGCGCTCTCGTTGCAGGGCGCCGAGGATTCGCAGGCGGAGCTTCTCCAGCTCGTCGGCCGGGAAGGTCGGCGTGCGGAGCACCTCCACCAGCAGCGACGTCAACCGCTGCCGCTCCTCGGCCAGCCCCTGGGCGGAGAACGAAATCGTCGCCGGCGCGCTGCCCATGGCCCGCACCGCGACGTGGAGGCCGTGGTCCTCGAGCTCGCGGGCGAGCTCCATCCGGTCGTGGCGCGCGGTGCCGCGGTCGAGCATCGCCGCGGTGACGCTGGGAACCGTGAACCGTCCCCCGTCGGCGGCGGCGATGCCGGCGCCGAGAGTGCCCGCCACGGTGACGGTGGGAGCGTGCGGGTTGGCGAGCACCGCCAGGCGGGCGCCGCCGGGAAGATCGCGCAGCTCGACCCGCTCGGCGAACGGCTCGCGCAGAAAGCACGGGCGCGGCGCCGGCGGCCGGGCCCCGCCGCCGTTGCCGTTGCCGTCGGGGACGAACCAACCCGTTGTGAGATTGCGGTCGTGAAGGTACTCTCCCGCCACCCGACGAACGTCGTCGGCAGTCACCCCGGCCACGGACTCGAGCTCGGCCGGGAAGCGCCGCCAGTCACCCATGGCCACCGCCTCGGTGAGCCCGCTCATGATCCTGGCCGGCGACTCGCGGTTGAAGGCCAGGTCGGTGCGGACCTGGGCGACGGCGCGAGCCATTTCGTCGGCGGCCGGCCCACCGGTGCGAACGGCCGCCACCTCGTCCCGAATCGCCTCTTCCACCGAGGCGTGGTCCACCCCGGGAGCGAGGGCGGCGAAGACCTGGAGCACCCCGGGATCGTGGAGCTCGAAGGTGAAGGCGTGCACTCCGAGACAGCGGTTGGTCTCGACCAGCCGCTGGTGCAGCCGGGAGGTCACCCCGTCGCTAAGGGCCTGGGTGAGCAGGTTCAGAGCCGGCATGTCGGGGTGCAGCCCCTCGGGAATGTGCCAGGTCAGCGCGAGGCTGCCCAGCTCGGCGGTGCGCTCGATCCGGAAGCGCCGCTCGCCTCGCTGCCGGCCCTCGCGCACCAGCCGCTCGGGGATCGGCGCCGGGGACGGCGGAATCGCGCCGAAGCCGCGCTCCACCTCGGCCAGCGCGTCGCCCTCGTCGATGTCGCCGACGACGATGACGGTGGCGTTGTTCGGGTGGTAGTAGGTGTCGTAGAAACCGCGCAGGACCTCGGCGGTGATCTGCTCCACGTCGCCCCGCCAGCCGATGGTGGGGTGGTGGTACGGGTGCTCCACGAAGGCGTGGGCGAACGACGCTTTCATGAGCAGGTCCATGGGCTCGTTTTCGCCCGTGTCGAGCTCGTTGAGGATCACCGTCCGCTCGCTGGCCAGGTCCTCGGCGCGGATCAGGGCCCGCCGCATGCGGTCGGCCTCCACCGCCACCGCCAGCGGCAGCTGCTCCACCGGAAGGACCTCGAAGTAGCTGGTGCGGTCCAACCAGGTGGTGGCGTTGAACTGGGCGCCCACCCGGTGCAGAGTGCGTGCGATCTCGGTTCCGCGCGCGGCGTTGAAGCTCTCGGAGCCCTTGAACATGAGGTGTTCGAGCATGTGGGTGGCGCCGGTGTGGCCGCCCACCTCGTACCGGGAGCCCACCCGGTAGACCACTGCGAAGCCCACCACCGGCGCTACCGGGGTGGGCACCGTCAGCACCGAGAGGCCGTTGTTCGGGTGGCGCCACTCACGAATGCCGCCGAGCTCGTCCTGGAGTGTGAAACCGTGCATGATCCCCCGTTTCGTGTCTCCTGAAACCGGGCTCCGCCGTCCGTCATTCCAGCCCGCGAGTCGAGCCGGGGAAGACGTCAGAGCTCGACCTCACCGGAGGAGTAGTCGGTGATCTCCCGGTCCACGACCGAAACCGCAACCCGGTCGACGCCGTCCACCGCCCGGCGGCCGCTCTGGAAACCGTCGAAACGAAGCACCTCTGCCGGCCCGACGTCGAACTCCCCGCTGAAACGAACCGCATCGCGGCCGCCGTCGGATCGGAAGCTCACCTCGGCGAGTATTTCGCCGACGCAGCCCGCGGGCTCGGCGCAGGTGGCGGTGACGACCCACGAGGTGCCGTCGGAGGAGGTCGAGCCTCCCACCCGGACATCGGTCAGTTGGAGATCCGGGGAGCGCACGGTCATCTCGGAGAAAGAGAATCGCAGCGGCGCATCAGGCTCGGACATGGCGGCCACCGGCTCCGGAGGCTCCGGGCGGGTGAGGTACCAGACCAGGCCCGCCGCGAGCACCACGACCGCGAGCAGGATCAGGAGACCGCGGGACTCACGCACCGGGCGCTTCGATCAAAGCTCGACCTCACCGCGGGTCTCGACGCCGCTGACCCCTCCCCGGTCGAAGGGCAGGGCGCTGGGGTGGGGTGCGGTTCGGTTGTAGGCGGGCTCGAGCTTGGTCTCGCTGGACATGTAGACCACGTTGACCCCCACTGACGGCGTCCATCCGTCGCCCGCGTCCGCCGGGGCGCTGAATCCGTGCGAGAAGGCGGCCTTCTCGTCAGGGCCGAGCAGACCGCTGACCGCCACCGAAGCGGTGATGGCATCGCCGTCGGGCACCCTGATGCTGAGGTTGGCCTGCACATCCATGACCGGCGCGGAGGTCCGGTTGATGACCTCGCCCGTGACCAGCCACTGACCGTCGCCCTGGGGCGCCACCTTCAGGTTGTTGGTGAGCACGCCACCGCCCTCCTGAAAGCCCTCGGGGACGCCGCCGGCGTCAACCGGGGGCTCTTTTTCGGTCTCGTCCTCGGGCCCGGCGATACCGCTGCCCCGGACGTGCTTGACGTGCTGGTCGGTGATCGCGATCCCACCGGTCTCGGTCTCGTCGGGGAGGGCCAGGCTGCCGGCCCGGCCCAGGGTGGCCGGTTCTTGTGACGGCGCGGCTTTTTCTTCGACCACCGCCTCGGCGGCCCGCAGGGCCTCGAGGTCGATGTCGCCCACGTCATAGGCGACCTTGCTGCCGTCCGGCATGTCGAGCATGAGGTAGGAACCGGTGACGGTGTAGCCCACCGCTTCAACGACCGACCCGTCCTTGAACGGAATGTCCACCGCGACACACGGCGCCGCCAGCAGGGTCAGTACGACGAGAATCGTCAGCGATCGCATGGATTACTCCTGTCTCCAGTTGGTGGTGGACGAGGTCACGGCGTAGTCGAAGGTCTTCTCCAGGTTGCCGGGGTTGGTGCCGCCGTCGTCGCCGACACCGGCCGAGGTGGTGGCCACGATGTGGACGTGCGGCCCGATGGTGTAGACCGTGATCCCGGTGAGAATCTCGTTGACCTCGGTGTACTCGCCGAGACCGCAGGTCATGCCGACGTCGTACAGGCGGCCGATACCGGCGGCCTTGCACACCGGCCGGGTGTCGTTGGGATCGGGGATCCCGGTGTCCGGCGTCGCCGTAGGCTCCGGCGTCGGCGTTCCGGTGGGCGGCGGCGTCGACGGCACGCAGACCGCCGGAGGATTGCTGGCCGTCAGCCCCTCGCCCGGCTGGAAGGTGGTGAAGAAGACGTGGCCGGCGAAGACCGTGGCCTGGTAGTTGACCTTCTCGGAGCCCGCCGGGACCAGGGCCTCGGTCCCGTCGCGCAGGGTGATGTACCACCCCTTGTTCGGGTCGGCGAAGGCGGAGTCGGTGCACACCGTGGCGCCCGGTTCGGGCTCGTAGGTGTTGACCAGGTCGGTGTAATCGCGGGCCACCAGGTTGTCCACGGTGTATGGCGCGACGCTCGCGGTCGTCGAATCAACAGCGAAGTCGTCGAGGACGGCGAAGAAGTGGTTGGTGATGCCGTCGGTCTCGTCGCCGAGGTTGGCGCGGTCGCCGGCGCCCATGACCAGGGCGTAGGTGTAGCCGGAGCCGTCGAAGAGCACCGGCACGATGGTGGGCGCTGAGAAGAAGAACTGCCGGCCGTAGGTCGTGGTCAGCGCGCCCGAGCCGTCGAAAATCGTCCGCAGGATTCCCGCGTCGGCGCCGGTGGCGTCGGCGCCGTCCACGCCGAAGGGCGTCGGGTACTGCAGGCGGTAGATCTTGCCGTTGCTGTCGCCGAAGTAGATGCGGTCGTGGAAGCCGTCGGCGTCGGAGTCGAGGACGGTGGGGCTGCCGGGAACCGACACCCCGATGAGCTCCTTGACCACCGTGGCGCCGGTCTCGATCTCCACGCCGTAGAAGTGGAGGCCCGTGCGATCCAGGTTGTCCGGGTCCCATCCGCCGCCGAAGAAGGCGACGTAGGTGTCCTCCGGGACCTGGTTGCCGCTGCCGTCCTCGGCATAGACGGCGATGCGGGCGATGACGGGCTCGGACCAGGTCCAGCCGAGATCCCAGTAGGGCTCGCACTGGGCGCCGGTGAAGCCCGACGGACAGTTGCCGTCGGCATCGAGGGTGTCGGAGAACTCCCACAGCAGGTGCGGGTACACGGCGTCGCAGCCGGAGGCCGAACCGTTCAGACAGCCCGGGAAGGTGCTCACCGGCGGCGTCCAGTCGTTGGCCTCCAGGATGGGGTCGGGGGTGGTGATGTCGAGGGCCGTCAGGCCGCGGCCGCCCCGGCGCATCGGGGCCAGGGCCACGGTGCGCCACTCGGCCGTGCTGTCACCGTCGTGGTCGATGAAGGCGTCGCCCGTGGTGATCGTCCCGTCGGCCATGTACTGGTGCTCGGTGCCGTAGGTCATCCGGTGCAGCCGGTCCATCACCGCCTGGGGCACCCACGAGAAGAGCTCGATGCCGTTGCCCAGGTCGTGGCGGTCGTCGAAGAGCGCGTTCTCGGTGCGGTCGAAAAAGCCGCCGTCGAAGGCATGGATCTGGCCGTCGTTGGCGCCGGCAATGACGATCCGCCGCCGCTTGGCGTGCTTGGTGCGGAAGCTCAGGTAGTCGTTGGCCGGTCCGAGGCCGTAGTCCGAGAAGTACATATAGTTGTTGGGCGGGTTCACCACCTGGGGCTGGGAGTGGTAGATGTCACCGAGGGCATGGTAGTTGTTGGGTCTCGGCGGGTTCACCGGCGCCGGGCTGAGGGACAGGCCGCCCGGATTGGCGTAGATGTTGCGCACGAAGTTCACCACCTCGACGGTCTCCAGGTCGCTGGGCAGGCTGGAGCCGCCGAGCATGGTCTTGAAGTCGGCCCGCAGCGTGGCATTGGTGAAGACGTCCTGAAGGGGGTACCGGGTCGAGCCGGAGCTCAAGAAAACGTTCCGGGTCGAGCTGGTGATCTGGGCTTCGAGGATTTCGTTGGCGCCGGCGGGGCTGCCCAGGAGGGTCCACGCCGCCTGGCCGGTGTCGATGGCGCACTGGTCGGTCATGGGCAGGCCGGTCAGGCCCTGGTTGAAGGCGAAGGCCAGCAAATCGCCGTCCCAGACGGTCTGCTGGTTGCGGGGAATGAAGTGGGGGAAGACCGCGAGGAACTGCTCCTCGGTGGACACCGAGCCCGCGGTGCTGGGCGGCGGCGGAGTCACCGAGTAGGGAATGAAGGAGCGGTCGGTCTCCTGCATGTCGTCGAGCACGTCGTAGAGCACATCCACCAGCCCGCTGGCGTCGGTGGCCGAGAAGAAGCGGCCGCCGGTGATGTCGGCGACGCACTGCAGCGGCGAGTCCGCCGCCACCGATTCGGAGAAGCCCACGGTGTAGACCTTGACCGGATCCAGCGCGGTGCCGTCGAGGGCCTCGGGGCTGGCAAAGGCCTGGGCCGGGCCGCCGGTCTCGCAGGCCCAGTCGTACCGGAGATTCGCGTTGTTGTCGCCGCAGTTGTCGTTTTCGCAGCAGCTCTCCTCACCGTCGGTGATGAAGATGACGTACCACAGCCGGCAGTCCGAGAGCGGGTCGTCGTGCCACTCGCTGGTGGGGTCGGAGCGCTGGTAGACATACCAGTCGTAGGCATCCTCCAGGGAAGCGCGGATGGGGGTGGCGCCGCGGGTGGGCAGCGGCATCGGGTTGTAGTTCGGGTTGGGCGATCCCGAGATCTCTTTGACGTTGTCGAAGTCGTCGACGAAGCAGGTCGTCGACCCGGCCGGACACACGGTTCCCGCCGTGTCGTAGACCAGGCGCACCGCGCTGGACATGGGCTCCAGGTAGGCCAGCATCTCGCTCAGGTTGCTGTCGTTGGTGGAGTGGGGCGGCAGGTCGACGATGGGCTTCTCCTGGTTGCTGTGGAGCACCGTCCAGCCGCCGCAGTTGTTGCGCACCTCGGAGGTGCCGTCGAGCAGGGTGACGGTGGTCGGACCGTTGGTGGCGGTGACGTCGATGTAGCGCCCCTGGGGCTTGAACAGGTAGCCGTACTGGAAGTCGATGAGCGAGCCCGTGTAGAGGTACTTGAGCTCGATGTCCTCGACCCCCTCGCCGGTGGCCGCCGGGTCCCAGTCGTCGGTCCACGCCGACCAGCCGTAGGGGTCGACGCCGGAGGCCGGGCAGATCACGCTGCAGTCGTAGTCCCAGGTGGAGCTCACCAGGTTGTCGAAGCGGCTGGTGCCCGGCACCGCGGTGTCGGGGCCGCCGCCGTCGGTGTCGATGTCGGCGCCGCCGGCGAAGATGCCCACGAAGCCGTTGAGCACGGCCTCGGGCTCGATCCAGTCGAGCAGGGTGCACCAGTCGATCTCGGCGGGCGCGCACGAGCTGTAGTCCTCCGGCGAGCAGGTGGTGCTGCCGCCGCCGCACTGGGTGACGGTGCAGTCCGAGGCGCCGCAGTCGATGCGGGCGACCGACACCCGCAGGGTGCCGCAGAAGAACTCCACCCGCATGCGGTAGCACTGCTGGGCGAAGACCGAGAGCAGGTCGTTGTTGCCGGGATCGAGCACCGCGTAACCCGAGTCGATGACCAGATCGTGCTTGGACTGGCGCTTGACCAGGGTCCAACGGGCGGCGTTTTCACCGGCCAGGACCTGGAGCTGGGTGGGCAGCCGGTCGATGTAGAACAGGTAGCCGTGGTCGACCTCGTGGTCGTTGTCCACGTCAGTGCCGCCCCAGACCACCCCCACCGCTGCGTTGGGATCTCCCCAGAAGTCGAACTCAAAGCGGAAGTTGTCCCAGTCGGTGGGCACCCAGCCGCCGTTGCCGGCGACGCTCTGGTCGACGACGAAGACCGACGACACACCGTCCCGGCCGGGCGCGAAGGCGCGGTTGATGGAGGGCGACTGCTTGCCGGCCAGACCCTCGGTCTGGATCAGGTGGGTGGCCCAGAAGCCGTTGCCGCACGAGACGTTGCTGTTGCTCGTGCCGAGGACCGGCAGGGGATCGCTGACCTGGTAGTTGTACTGGCTGATGCCCCCTGGCAGGGCGTCGACGACGGCGCCGTTGACGTCCTCGGAGTAGATCTCCCGCGGCTCGTTGGGCGGGAAGATGTCCTGGGCCGCGGCGGGCGCGGTCAGCGCGATGGCCGCAAGGAGCGCGATGCCCCAGACGGTGGTGGTGGTCGGGAGCGGCTGCTTGGATGATCTCATGCTGTCTCTCCCTTCCCCTACAGCTCAATCGTCGGCGTCGGCGTCCGCGTTGGTGTATTCGTCGGCGTGTTCGACGGTGTGAAGGTCGGGGTGTTGGTCGGTGTGTTCGTCGCCGTGTTGGTCGGCGTGTTGGTCGGCGTGTTGGTCGGCGTGTTGGTCGCCGTGTTGGTTCGCGTCGGCGTAAAGGTCCGCGTCGGCGTGTTGGTCCGCGTGTTCGTCGCCGTGTTGGTCGGTGTGCTGGTCCGCGTCGGCGTGTTCGTCGCTGTGAAGGTGTGGGTGTTCGTCGGTGTGTTCGACGGCGTGTTGGTCCGCGTCGGCGTGTTGGTCCGCGTCGGTGTGTTGGTCCGCGTGAAGGTGTTCGTCCGCGTCGGCGTGTTCGACGGCGTGAAGGTGTTCGACGGCGTGCGGGTGTAGGTCGGGGTGAAGGTCTGCGTCGGCGTGTTGGTGATGGTCGGCGTGTAGGTGCGCGTCGGCGTGTTCGACGGCGTGAAGGTGTTGGTCCGCGTCGGCGTGTTCGACGGCGTGAAGGTGTTCGACGGCGTGAAGGTGCGGGTCGGCGTGTTGGTGATGGTCGGCGTGCGAGTGATGGTCGGCGTGTTGGTCGGGGTCGGCGTGCCGGCGCCGCTCATAGAGGTGCAGATATCCGTGCAGACCGTGTTGTAGGCGTCGTTGAACTCGACGTCGAGGCAGACCTCGTAGTCGCCGAACCAGTCGGTCTGGCCGGGCCCGTCGAGATCGACCGCCCAGTTGCGAACCGCGCCGGACGCCATGACGGCGTTGCCGGCGTTCCACCCGGTGTCGCCGCGGAAGTACTCGCACGGCGAGGACCAGCAGAGCGGGTTGTTGTTGTTGCTCGACCAGTAGTAGAGCGAGGTGCGGTCGGAGCTGAACCAGTCGACGTTGGTGGCCGGATCGGGCTGGTACCAGTCGTAGCGGGTCCGGATGATCTCGGCGTCGAACGGCGACACATTCCGCATGCGGGCTTCCTGGTACCAGCTGTTGGGGTGCAGCGGCTCGTCGAAGAAGAAGTCCGCGCAGTCCGCCGGAATCGGGGTCGGCGACGGGGTGATGGTGGGCGTCGGGGTCGGGGTGGCGCGGGAGTAGGATCGCGTTTCCTGACAGGTGACGCCGAAGCCCGGATACTCGAAGTAGAACGTGATGTTGATGTTGCCGCTCAAGGGGGCGCCTGCATCACATCCGCCCGTTGCCGGGTTGCAGCCATCCCATCGGACCGTGAAGCGCGACGACAGCGAGGGGGCAAAATCAACGTCTCTCACCGCATCGGTCGGTGGCGTCGAGTCATTGGTGCCGTAGTACGTGCCGCCGTTGTCGTTGAACCGCGAGAAGTTGTGGTACTGACCCGGATAGACTTTGTCCCACTCGATCAAGGTCCGAGTATGTCGGAGCGTGTGGAACGCATTGTTGTTGGCAACCGACGCAATCCGCAGTCGGTTGTCTGTCAGCCGGGTCAGTGGCCCGACAAAGAGATCGGAGCACGTCGGCGGCGGAATCGGCGTCGCGGTGGGCGTGTTTGTCGGGGTGAAGGTGGCCGTGTTCGTCGGCGTGTTCGTCGGCGTCGGTGAGGGCTCCGGCTGGAAGCAGACGCGCGACTTGCGCTGCTCCACCATCCGCACCCGCATCAGCCAGTCGTGGGTCGAAGAGCCGTCGTAGTCGGCGTCGTTGGGGGTCGGCTCCAGGTCGTAGTTCTCGGTGGTGGTGTCGGCGATCTCCCGGTTGCCCGAGAGGTTGCCCGCCGCGTCCTCGCCCAGGGGGTGGTTGGGGCTGCCCGAAACCGTGGTGGGCACCTCGATGTGGGCCCGCCGGATCCACTGCTGGACCTGGGTGGCGCTGTAGCTCTCGGTCCAGTTTGGGCGGCAGCCGTTGGGGTCGCCCATCGGGGGCGTGCAGTTGTCGAAGGTGGAGGTCCAGCGGTGCTCGACGGTGGCGCCGGTGGTGCTCAGCGAGGTGAAGTAGGGGAAGACCCGGAGCTCGTAGTCCAGGCCGTCGGGGGTCGGCTGACCGGCCGTCAAATCGTCGGTCTCCCAGTTGCGCATGAGATAGATCGGCAGCAGGGCGTGCGGGTTTCCGGGGTGGAGGTTCCGCGCGTCGACGGGGCCGTAGCGTTCATAGGGCGGCACATAGTTGGCGTGGGAGGAGTCCGGGTTGAAGTAGGGGTCGTAGCCGAAGAGCACGCTGCGCGAGTAGTCGGCGGGGTTCGCCAGCGCGACGTCCGCCGTCAGGTTGTTGGTCTTCTCGGCCCAGCCCACCCGGTAGGCGTAGTTGGCCTCGATGAAGCCGAAGCGGTCGCCCGACAGGGCCTCGTAGGTCCAGTGCTTGGCGGGAAAGGCGTTGAGGATCGTCCCCGAGTCCTCGGGCAGGGCGTACTGGTAGCCGGCGAGGGCGAAGTTGGCCTCGGTGACGTTGGACAGGAACTCCCGCAGCACCGCCTTGGCGATGCCCATGCGGGAGCGGGGGTCGTCGCCGCCACCGGGCAGCATGCCGCTGTCCAAATTGGTGGGGCCCTGGCCGAGGCGGAACTCGTCGGAGACCTCGGAGGTGCCGATCATGGAGTTGGAGGTGTCGAGCAGCAGCAGAATGTTCGGCTTGGCCGCCCGCTCGCGCAGGAAGTCTCGATCATCGGCGGTGACCGGCGCCGCGAGCAGCGACGCCACGATGCCGGCGATGATCCAGCCGCTGGCGTGTGGTGATCTCATCTCAACCCCCTCAGAACCTCACCCGGCGGCCGTCGGCGCCGCCGAAAGGAAGAAACGCGTTGATCCGCTCCGTGACGCTCATGACGAGTCCGAAGCGCAGTACATGGCCGGAAAGACGTCGATGTCCTGAATCGGTCCCACCGTGACGTCCTGGGTGATGGTGGCCTGGGTGAGGCCCACCAGCAGGCCCACGTCGCGATCCGCCGAGCTGCGGAAGAAGACGTGCCGGGAGAGCCACTCGGTGCCGTAGTAGCCGCCGGTCTGCGGGTCGATGGCCCAGGACGGCGGCTGCAGCTCGCAGACATCGCTCACGGTGACGTTGTACTGGCCGGCGAGCATACCGGGCACGCCGGCGTCGTCGGCGAGGACGAAGGTGCCCATGCCCACGGCGCCGTTGGACAGGGTGGCGATCTCGGCCTGCGCCCCGGCGTCGGCGGCATACAGTGCCCGCGCCACCCAGCGGTCGGTCCCCGCCGCCTGCAGACCGAGAGAGGTCTGGAGCAGCAGCCCGAGGCCGAGGAAGGCGAGCACGAGAGAGACCATGAGGGCGATAATGATCGCCGCCCCCCGCTCGCGGCGGGAGTGGTCCTCGACGGTTGTCGTCTCGATGGAGTGTCTCATCTTCGTCCTCATCACAGGAAGTTTCTCAGGGCCACCGCCACGTCCATGCGCCGCCACTTGGCGTGACGGGGTCCGGAGATGCCGGCGGTGGGCGCGGTCATGTTGCCCGCTCCGGCGAAGGTGGCGCCGGGCTCGGTCCAGTCCGGAAGCTCGAAGGGCGTCCGGCCGAGCACCGAGATGCGCATGGCGATGGCGCCGCTGCCGGTGAGCGACTCGGCCAGGGTCGGCGAGGTGTCCCACTCGGTGGCCGGGTTCAAGAAGGTGTCGCCGTCGGTATCGACTCCGAGGGTGATCTGGAGACCGCCGATGTTCACCGCCACCGGCTCGCCGGCGCCGGGATTGCTCAGCGCCACCCGCCGCAGCACCATGTTGTTGTCCACGTAGTAGGCGAAGGCCTCGAGGATCCCCGCCCGGGACGGGTTGGGGAAGGTGGGGTCGCCGGACGAGATCGCGGCGCCGTCCATGTTGAGGCCGTCCCACGCCGCGTCGGCGGCATAGGTGAGCACCAGCTCCCGGTTCGGCGTCGATCCGGTGACGCCGGTGCTCCCGGTGATCTTCGCCACCATGTAGCTGCCCGAGGACCACACCGTGGGCGAGAGCTGAATCGGACCCTCGTTGGTGGAGATGATGAGACCGCGGTTTTCGAAGACGTTGGCGGTGGTGGCCCACGGCGTGAGATCGTTGACCACCCGCGGCGAGGTGGTGACGTCGACGTGCTCGCGGATGCGGACCTGGCTCGAGCTCGTGTTGATGTCGGGAACGCCGTTGGCGCTGCCGATGAAAAACGGCGCCACGTCGAAGAAGCCGCGCAGCACCAGCACATCGCTGCCGGCCATGTTGTCCAGGTTGGCGCCGAAGATCGAGAAGTTGGTGGCCACGTTGTCGTGGACCTCGCCGGCCACCCAGGCGTTGCCGCCGGCGCCGCCGCGGGCGAAGGGCATGAGGGAGCCGCCCATCATGCGCGCCGTGCGCATGAGGTGGTAGGTGGCGTAGCGGACGTTCTCCTGGGTGTCGGCCAGGGCCGCCTCGGTCTTGGAGATCTTGCTGGAGTTGTCGAGGAGGTTTAAAAGCCCGATCATCAAGATGGTGAAGACCGCGATCGCCACCAGCATCTCGATGAGGGTGAAACCGGCCATGGCGGGGCGTCGGAAGGTTCTCATCGTCATCATCCCGCGGTCTTCAGCGCGCTGATCACCATCTCGCGCCGTCCCTGAAGATTCTGGGCGGTGGATTGGACCCGCACCGTGATGCGCTTGCAGTTACCCGGCGTCGGCGCCACCGGCAGCGTCCAGTTGCCCAGGTCGGTCCAGCTGCCGATGGAGTAGTCGGTGACCGAGTAGGTCGCGGTGAATTGAGGGTTGGAATAGGAGGTTCCCTGGGGAATCCAGGGGGTTCCGGTGGTTTCCTGAAGCGTTGGATCGGTGAAGGGCCGGGCCCGCAGCTCCTCGAGGACGAAACGCGCCTCGGAGGCCAGCTGGGCGTAGTCGTAGCCCGATGCGTTGACCACCATGGCGTGGGAGAACATCCCGGCGACACCGAGGGCGACGATGGCGAGGATCGCCAGCGCCACCAGCACCTCGACCAGGGTGAAGCCGTCTTCCGTGCGTGGGTTCCGCCTGTTCATCAGTAGTACTCCCAGTGGGCGAAGTTGTCATCCCAGCCGCTGCCTTCCGGGTTCCACATCTGTACCCGGATCGTGCCGGCGCCGCCGAAGATCGAAATCTGGAAGGTGTTCCACTTCCGGGCATCCTGCCAGATGAAGTACTCGATGGCCCCCTCGCCGATCCCGGGCGCCTGGTTGTGGGCGGCAATGGCCATACCGTTGGGCTGGTAGACGATGCCCCTCGCGCTCCCGCCGCCGCTCTGGTTCAAGACGTGCATCTTCCTGGTGTTGTCGGCGGTCTCCTGGAAGCTCCACTCGCCGGCGTTGCGGATCTGCCACGAGCCGACGAGCTCCTCTCCGGCGTCCTGGACCTCGTCGCCGTCGTCGTCGAACCAGGCCGTGAAGCGCGACAGCTGCTGGCGGTCTCCGCCGGCGGGGAGAACCACCAGGCAGACGTTGCCGCCGCGCTTGATGGCGCTGATCCGCGACACCGCCGCCGCCTGCTCGAAGACCCGCACCGTGTCGAGCATGGCGGCCCGCATGCGCGAACGCCGCAGGCTCGGAATGCTGATCGCGACGATGAGGCCGATGATGCCGACCACGATCAGTGCCTCGACCAGGGTGTATCCCTTTTCACACTGTCGTCGCCGCCGCATCACACCACCTCCGTGCGCTGTTGTGCCCACTTCATCCTATTTAGCATGCGAGTCCCTCCCGCCGAGGGTCAAGGGGTGATGTCACACCTTCAAAGAGCTTTGACAAAGAAGAAGTCAACAGTTGACAGTCGACAGTTGACAGTTTCGTCGCAGAGTGACGGCAACGGGGAGGCTGTCGCGCGGCACGGGTCGACCTACAGACTTTCAGTGGGGCCTTGAAACGCTAAAGACACCATGAACAAACCAGTGTCCACTCTTGCTCTGCTGAAGCGGGGCCCGGGAATGCGATGAACTGTCAACTGTCGACTTAGCCTCTTGCAAAATTCGGCGAGTCGTCCGAGTGATGGCCTTACCGGGAAGAGATCACGCCGGCGGGGGCGCCGGCACTACAAGAGAGCTCAGTACTTTGTAGCGCCGGCGCCCCC
>JAZBOQ010000219.1:0-3601 GCA_036351195.1 Thermoanaerobaculales bacterium
GGACAACCCCCAGGCGAGACCGATGCCGACCGCGGGATCCACCTCGGCACATCGGTGGCGCGGGTCGCGGCCTCGCCGGACGGGATGATCGTGCTGGTGGGCAGGACGGCTCGCGACAACGACGTGCTTTCGCTCAAGCTCGCGGCAGCGAACGACTTCTGGTTCCACGTCGCCGGCGAGTCGGGTTCGCACGTGGTGGTCCGCAACCCGGACAAGCTGGACGCGTGCCCGCGGGAGACCAAGCGCTTCGCTGCGGCGCTGGCCGCCGGTTACTCGAAAGCGCGCCGCGGCGGCAAAACGGCGGTCCACATGGCGCGCGCCGGCGATGTCGGCAAGAAACGCGGCATGGCCCCCGGCAAGGTGACGCTCAAGCGGTTCACCACCGTGCACGCCCACCCCAAGCGCCTCGAAGGAGATGACGAATGACCGATCGACGCTACGGCTCGCAGAGCATGGTCGATCCCCTGAAGAGGGTAGTGGTCCGTCGACCCGACGAGGCCTTCGGCACGGCCGATCCCGAGCGCTGGAACTTCACCCGTCAGCCCGACCTCACCGCCGCCCGGGCAGAGCACGACGCCTTCGTCGCCACCCTTCGCGACAACGGCTGCGAGGTGCACTTCCACGAGACGCCCTTACCCGATCACGCCGACGCGATTTTCACCCACGACCCGGTCATCGTCACCGACTCCGGCGCGGTGGTGCTGCGGATGGGCAAGCGGCTGCGGCGGGGCGAGGAAGCTGCGATCGCGGCAACTCTCGACCGTCTCGGTGTTCCTGTCCTCACCACCCTCGAAGGCGACGCCACCGCCGAGGGCGGTGATCTCCTGTGGCTCGATCACGACACCCTCGCCGTGGGCCGCGGCTACCGCACCAATGCCGAGGGCCTGCGACAGCTCACCGCAGCGCTCCGGCCCCTGGGGGTCGAAACCATCGAGGTCCAGCTGCCCCACGCCGGAGGGCCGGCGGCCTGCCTCCACCTGATGTCGCTGATCTCCATGCTCGACCACGATCTCGCGGTCGCCTTCAAAGCTCTGCTCCCGGTCCCGTTCGTCGAGCTGCTCGCCGGGCGCGGCATCGAGCTCGTCGAGGCCCCCGAGGAGGAGTACCCGACGATGGGGCCCAACGTCCTCACCATCGCTCCCCGGGTGTGCCTGACCATCGCAGGCAACCCGGTGACCCGCGCCCGCATGGAAGCCGCCGGCTGCGAAGTGCTCACCTACACCGGCAACGAGATCTCGCTCACCGCCGAGGGCGGCGCCACCTGTCTCACCCGGCCCATCCTCCGCGGCTGAACCCACCGCAGCCGTTCCTCGAGACGAGCGGCTTCCTCGTCGTACCGAGATTCCGTCTGATATCGCCGTCAGGCGATGACCACTTTCGAGGGAGCGCCCTGGACCTCGCGGACGAGGCGGGGAACGAGGTAGCCCGGCAACCGTTGCCGGAGCTCACTCATGATTTCGACGGCGCGCCCCTCGTCGACCTCGAAGTGAGCGGCGCCGGCCACCCGATCGAGAAGGTGGAGATAGTAGGGCAGCACACCACAGTCGATGAGCCCCTTCGACAGCTCGGCCAACGCACCAGCGTCATCGTTCACTCCGGCGAGCAGGACGGACTGGTTGAGAAGGGTCGCCCCGGCGGCGCGAAGCGCGGCTACCGCACGACGGACGTCACCGTCGATCTCGTTGGGGTGGTTGGCGTGGATGACGACGATGACGGGCAGGGTGAGTGCTTCGATCCAGTCGACGAAGATCTCGTCGACCCGCTCGGGAAGCACCACCGGCATCCGGGTGTGGACGCGCAGGCGGCGCAGGTGGGGGATCTCCGAGACTCCCGCTGCGAGCGCAGCCAGCGCTCCGTCACCCAGCATCAACGGGTCACCGCCGGAGAGAATGAGCTCCTCGACGGTTTCGTCGGCCGCGACGGCGGCGAGGGCGGATTCCCACCGGCGGTGGTCGGACCGCGCACCATCATAGGGAAAGTGCCGCCGAAAGCAGTAGCGGCAGTGGACCGCACAGGCCCCGGTGGCAACGACGAGCGCCCGGCCCCGATACTTGCTCAGGGTGCCGTCATCTCCCACCAGACCGAGCTCACCCACCGGGTCGGTGGTGAATCCCTCGGCCTCGTCCCCTTCCCGGATGGTCGGCAGTACCTGCCGCAACAGCGGGTCGTTGGGATCGCCCGGACGCATCCGACCGACGAATCCGCGTGGTACCCTGAGCGGGAATCGTCGGGCGTGCGCCAAGGTTGCTTCGACATCGAGGCGTTCGGCGTCGAGTTCGAGCGTCTCGAGCAGCTCGTCGAGGTCACGGATCGCGCCGGAGAGATGGCGCCGCCACTCACCGGCCGGCCAGGGATCGGGGACGGTCGTCACGAGCGGCAGTCTCGCAGTATCGGCAGATCGGCGCAAGCAAGAAAGAGAGACAACGCAGATGGCTTCCTACAACATGAACCAGGTCAGAGTCGGGCTCAAGATCATGATGGACAACGCCCCGTGCATCATCGTCGACACCGATGTGGTCAAACCCGGCAAGGGCCAGGCCTTCACCCGGGTGCGCTACAAGAACTTCGTCACCGAGCGCGTCAACGAGATCACCATGAAGGCCTCGGACTCGGTGGAGGGCGCCGACGTCCACGAAACCGAAATGCAGTTTCTCTACTCCGACGGCGACATGTACACCTTCATGGACCAGGAGACCTACGAGCAGATCGACGCCACCGCCGAAACCGTCGGCGACGCCACCCAGTGGATGAAGGAAGAGGACATCTGCACGGTGACCCTCTTCGAAGGCAACCCGATCGTCGTGCTGCCGCCGACCTTCGTCGAGCTCGAGATCACCGAGACCGACCCTGGACTCAAGGGCGACACCTCATCCGGCGGCAACAAGCCCGCCACGTTGGAAACCGGCGCCGTCGTCCGAGTGCCCCTCTTCGTCCAGATCGGCGAGAAGATCAAGGTCGACACCCGCTCCGGGGAGTATGTCAGCCGCGCCTGATCCGTGCCCGTGCCCGGCGACCGTATCCGTGACTGATGACCGTGGCCGTATCAGCGGCCGCCTGCCCAACCTCAATCGCGCCCACCGCGCCCCGGCGGGACGTGCCATGCACGCCATTGTGCTTGGACACCCTCTCAGTCGAGAGCGCCCGTGCACAATGCGTGCTTGGCAATCCACGGGAAGCGCACTCCGGGTCCATCGATGAAGCCTGCAGGTAGGCCGTCGCTCGCCCGATCAGCGCGGTCATTGCAGTTCTCGACTCCCATCGTGACTGCGCTGATAGGGCGACGCTGACCCGCCTCCGCCGTCCAGGCGGATGCTGGTCAGAAGGCCGGCGTCGAGGGCAGCAAACCACAAGACCTCACTTCACCGCCACAACCACCAGGGTGACGTCGTCCTGCAGTGAGCCCTCGGCGTGGGCAAGAACGGTCTCAGAGATCGTCCGTTCGAGCTCGGCGGCGCTCTCTTCCCGGTGCTCCGTCACCAGATCGACCACGCGATCCTCGCCGAACTGCTCGCCGTCGCCGTCCGACGCTTCACTGACTCCGTCGGTGAAGAGAACCAGCCGGTCGCCGGATTCGAGAGCCGCCTCGCCGGTTCGATACGGA
>JAZBOQ010000220.1:0-2171 GCA_036351195.1 Thermoanaerobaculales bacterium
CACACCCGGAGGACCGACGAAACACAGGATGGTGCCTCCGGTCTTGCGCACGAGTTGTCTCACAGCGAGGAACTCGAGGATGCGTTCCTTGACCTTTTCGAGTCCGTAGTGGTCTTCGTTGAGCACCTTCTCCGCGCGCTGGATATCTCGGATCTCACGGGACGCCTTCGACCACGGCACCGCCAGCAGCCAGTCGACGTAGTTTCTCGAGACGCCGGCTTCGGCCGAGACCGGCGGCATCCCCTCGAGGCGGTGGATCTCGATGCGTGCCTTGTCCTTGGCCTCCTCGGTCATCCCGGACTCTTCCACCTCGGATTTGAGCTCGGTGAGCTCTTCGGTCGTGTCGTTACGCCCGAGCTCCTCGTTGATGGCCTTGATCTTCTCCGACAGGTAGTACTCGCGCTGGGCCTTCTCCATCTGCTTTTTCACCCGGGAGGAGAGGCGGCGGTCGATGTTGAGCTTCTCGATTTCGACATCCAGCAGATCATTGAGCCGCTGCAGCCGATCGAGGGGATTGAGCAGCTCGAGCAGACGTTGCTTCTCCGCCGTCGGTTGGTTGAGGTGGGCGGCCAGAATATCGGCGAACTGGCCCGAGTCCTCGGTCTGCAACGAGGCGAGCACGCCTTCCGCCGAGAGGTGGTGGGAGAGCTTGGCGTACTCCTTGAAGAACTCCGTCAGCTGGGCCATGTACCGGTTCAGAGTCTGGTCCTCGGCGACCTCAACCTTCTCAACCTCGACGTGGGCCATGAGGCATTCGGAGTCGCTCAGGACCTCGGTCAGACGAGCGCGCTCAAGCCCCTCGACCATGACCTTGATATTGCCCGAGGCAAGCTGAAGGTGCTGCACCACCCGGGCCACAACCCCGAGCTCATAGACATCGTCGATGGTCGGCTCGTCCACCTTGGGGTCGCGCTGGGTGACCAGAAAGAGCCGCTTGTCGGGTCGTTCGAGGGCACGCTCGAGAGCGATCACCGATGGCTTCCTGCCGACTACGAAGGGTGCCATCATGTGCGAAAAGACCACCATGTCCCGCAGTGGAACGATGGCAAGCGTCTGGGATTCTCGAAGGGCTGTCATATGAAATTCTTCCGCCTTGGGGGATACTCGGGTTGGTGTTGGTTGGTTGGTAAGAGGCGCCGATCGGCACCCGGCCAGTCAGCTCACTTTTCGGACGGCGGGAAGCGGCGTGGCGCGGCCCTTGACCACGTCGCGGGTGATCACCAGCTCTTTGAGGTCGGGCAGCGCCGGGATCTGGTACATGATGTCGAGCATCAGCTCCTCGAGGATGATTCGCAGACCACGAGCGCCCACCTTGCGCGAGATGGCCTCATCCGCCACCGCATCAAGGGCATCGGCGGCAAACTCCAGCGCCACCCCCTCGAATCCGAGGACGGTCTCATACTGCCGCACCAGGCAGTTCTTGGGCTCGGTGAGAATTCTCACCAGGGCATCGTGATCGAGCTCGTGCAGGGTGGCCACGACCGGGATCCGGCCGACAAACTCGGGGATCATGCCGTACTTGATCAGGTCTTCCGGATGGATCTCGTCAAGGAGATCATCGGCACGGGTTTCGTTGCCACTCAGGTCGGCGCCAAAGCCCATCATCTTCTGGTTGAGGCGGTTGGCGATTACGTCTTCCAAACCGACAAAGGCGCCACCACAGATGAAGAGAATATTGGTCGTGTCGATCTGAATGAACTCCTGCTGGGGGTGCTTCCGTCCACCCTGGGGCGGCACGTTGGCGACTGTCCCCTCGAGAATCTTGAGCAGCGCTTGCTGGACTCCTTCACCCGATACATCGCGGGTGATCGACGGGTTCTCCGCCTTGCGGGCCACCTTGTCGATCTCGTCGATGTAGACGATCCCGCGCTCGGCCGCCTCGCGGTCGCCGTTCGCCGCCTGATACAACCTCAGCAGGATGTTCTCCACGTCTTCACCGACGTATCCCGCCTCGGTCAACGTGGTGGCGTCGACGATGGTGAAGGGCACCTGGAGCTGGCGCGCCAACGTCTGGGCGAGCAGGGTCTTGCCGGTCCCAGTCGGACCGATGAGAAGGATGTTCGACTTGGCGAGCTCGACGTCGTTGTGCCCCCGGCCGCGTTGGTACTCGATCCGCCGGTAGTGGTTGTAGACCGCGACCGCGAGTTTCTTTTTGGCCATCTCCTGGCCAA
>JAZBOQ010000221.1:0-30889 GCA_036351195.1 Thermoanaerobaculales bacterium
AGGGCGGAACGGGCGGCTGGGTAGAGCATCATCGACGCGACATTGAACCACAGCCCGCACCCCCCGGTATAGTCGGTGGCCACCATGGATCGCCCCGCTGTCTCCGTCCTGCTGCCGGTTCGCAACGCCGAGCAATGGCTCGGCGACTGCCTCGGCAGCCTGCGCCGGCAGACCCTCACGGACTTCGAGGTGGTCGCCGTCGACGACGGCTCCAGCGACGGCAGCGCAGTCATCCTCGAGCGACACGCCGCCTCCGACCGCCGCATCCACGTTCTGCAGACCCCGCCTCGCGGCCTGGTGCCCGCCCTCAACCACGGCCTCCAGGAGTGCCGCGCACCACTCGTGGCGCGCATGGACGCCGACGACATCAGCCACCCGCAGCGCCTCGAGCTCCAGGCGAATCTCCTGACCGCCGTCCCCGGCGTCGGCGTGGTCTCCTGCCTGGTCCGCCACTTCCCCAAGTGCTCCGTCGCCAAGGGATTCCGCCTCTATGAGGAGTGGCTGAACTCGCTCGTCGATCACGGCGCCATGGCCCGGGAGCGTTTCATCGAGTCCCCCCTGGCCCACCCCTCCGCCGTGGTGCGCCGCGAGCATCTCGTGGATGTGGGCGGTTGGCGCGACGTGGGCTGGCCCGAGGACTACGACCTCTGGCTCCGTCTCTTCCAATGCGGCGTCGGCTTCGCCAAGGTGGCACGACCTCTCTTCTTCTGGCGCGAGCACCACATGAGGCTGACCCGCATCGACGCGAGCTACTCGGTGCCCAACTTCCTCCGCTGCAAGGCACACTACCTGGCCCGAGGGCCGCTGACGGAGTCTCGCCGGATCATCCTGTGGGGCGCCGGCCAGACCGGGCGGCGTCTGTCGAAACACCTCCTCGACGAGGGTGTCGCCATCGACGCCGTGGTGGACATCGATCCGGCGAAGATCGACCGAACCATGCGCGGTCTTCCGATCATCGCCGTGGACGAGCTCCCGCCACGCCTCGACGAGGACACCGTCGTCCTCGCCGCCGTCGCCTCCCGCGGCGCCCGCAGCCTCATTCGCGGCCGCCTTTCCGCCATGGACCTCGTCGAGGGCAAAACCTTCTGGTGCGTCGCCTGACACACGTCGGTCATCGCAGAGGCGCAGCGTCATCGCACATCGCAATATTCTGACGCGGATGACACGGATTTCGCGGGTCCATCGCATTCGATCGCATGGAACACGGATGAACACGGATTGAATGGATCAACACCGATCCATCGCAGCGTCGCAAACACGAAGACGCGACGACACAAAGAGTGCGATGTCTCTTCGTTGTCCCTGCGATCCCTGCGTTTTCCGCGGTTCAAATGCGATGGCTCTACGCCTCTGCGTTACGTTTCCTGCGGTGCTTGGCGCCTTGGCGGCTCTACTTCTCCACGGAGGGCACCTCGGCGAGGATGACGTCGACCTCGGCAAAGGTGTCCGAGAACGGCAAACCCTTGCCGCACGGCACGGCGATGGCGCCCCCCTGCTCCTCCATCAGCGCCATGACCCAGCGCTGCTCGAGCATGCGCCAGTACTGGAGGCTGTGCCCGGCGCGGGGGGCGGCAATGGCGAAAACCACCGGCTCGCCATCGGCGGCGGAGAACGTCCCCGCGAGGACCGCGACGCCGCCGTCGGTGTGGGTCAGGGTGCCGGTCTTGCAGGTCACGGTCCCGGTAAGGGGCGCTTGCGCCAGGCTGGGGAACATCTTTCGCGTGTGGCCCGGATCGCAGCCGATCGCCGGCAGCAGGTAGCGCAGCTCGACGTCCTGCTCGACGCCCTCGTAGGCGAGCTCAGTGAGCAGTCGGGTCATGAGCCGAACGCTCATCCGGTTGCGCAGCTCCCCGGAGGCGGTGGCAAGCTCGATCTGACCGGGCTCGGCCTGGAGCCTCTCGGTGAGAAAGGCCTCCATCTCCGCGACCTCACCGATGCCCTCGGCGACCCGGATGATGTCGTTGTTGGAGTACACGTTGAAGCGGCGCAGCAGGTCGGCCAGGCGGTTCGACCGGTGGACTACCAGCGGTTCGAATCCGTTGGGCACCGCTACCTCGACCCCGCCGGTGATCGCGATCCGAACCCGGTCGCGGACGTTCCAACCGCGCCGCGTGGCCATGGCGCGCCAGGCCGACTCGGTGGAGCGCGACCACCGTCTCGGGTCGAAGGCGGCCCGGAGCCGGCGGCCCATGAGCTCTCCCCGCTCGACGGGGTCGGTCTGCCGGTACTGCATCCCCTTCTCCCAGCCGCACCAGAAGGTGCCGACGACCCGCAACGCACCCTCCACGCGCCGCAGTCCGAGTCGGTCGAGCTCCCGTGCCACGAGGAAGGCGTTCTCGAGCTGAAAATCCGGATCGCCGCCGCCGTAGACCACGAGGTCGCCCTCGAGCACCCCCGTCTCCGGGTCCCAATCGGCCGTGGTTCCGAAAGCGGTGGTGTACCGGTGATTGGCCCCCAGCGTCTCCAGCGCCCACAGCGAGGTGCCCACCTTGACCACCGACGCCGGATTCACCGCAACGTCCGGCTTGTTGGAGCTGATGACGTCGGTGCCCTTGAAGGCGAAATAGTGCAATCGCGAGGAGGCGTCGGCGGCCTCGGCCGTTCCCGCCGCCCCAGCGATGACAAGTCCCACCCACAGGCGAAGCATCGACGACCGCATCACCCCTCCAGAAGACGCTGCGCGAGGGCGGAACGAAAAACCCGCCCGGGATCGATGCGATCACGGATCGCGGCGAAGCGCTCCAGCTCGCCGCCGGTGAAGGTGGCCCGGAAGAGATCGCCCGGGAGCGCCGCATCCTTGGCGGCGTAGAAACGGCCGCCGGCGGCCACCACCGGCTCCGCCATCTCGCGCACCACGCTCCAGAGCTCTGCCCGACGGCCCGGCACAACCGGAAAGTCCAACGCCAGGGAAAAACCGTCCACCGCGTGGCTGAGCAGGAACTCATCGGGCCGGTGGCGCTTCAACACCCCCAGGAAGGACGGCGCCCCGCGCCGGCGGCAGATCTCGAGCTGTTGGGCGAAGACCGACTCGGCGGCGGTGCTGGGCACGAAGCTCTGGTGTTGGATCAGACCGCCGGGCAGATACGCCTTCTTCCAATCCGGCACGTAGTCCAATAAAAAGGAAAAGGCCGCCAGCGACTGGCGGTAGACCGAGCCGTTGCCGACGGTGGAACCCTGGATGTACTTGGCAAGGTTGACGGTGCGCATCCCGAGGTTGTTGGTGAACGGTTTCATCAACCGCCACATGATGGACTTGGGGACGACGCCGAAAAGCGTCGACGGGAGATCCTGGTTCGCGGGGCTCAGGCTCGCCGCCCGATCGGGATCCTCGTCGGCCCCGAGATGCCGGGCGAAGTGGAGTAGTCCGCGGCCCAGCTTCGAGCCGCCGGGGAACGCATCCACCCATCCCACCGCGTACTCCCAGCGATCCTTGGCCTCGTCGAGATGCTCGAGCAGGCTGCCGAGATCCGGCGCGGCCACCGCTTCGCCCTCGATGAGCCCTGACTCGACCTTTTTCATCCGAATGCGGGCCCGCACGATGAGCCCGAGCTGGCCGAAACCGCCGATGACGGCGCGGAAGAGCTCGCCGCCGGCGGAGCGGTCGATGGTTCGGACGCTGCCGTCGGCGGTCATGAGGTCGAGCTCCAGGCAGTGGTCGCCCAGGGTGCCGCGCGGCCAGTTGTTCTTGCCGTGGACGTTCATGGCCAGACAGCCGCCCACGGTGGGCGCCATGGTCCCGGTCACCACCGGCGGCCACCAGCCGTCGGCGAGACAGTGACGCCAAAGCTGCTCCACGGTGACCCCGGGCTCGACGTCCACCACTCCGGTTCCGGGGTCCCAGGCGAGGATCCGGTTCATCCGGGTGAGATCGAGCACCACGCCCTCGGGGACGAACGCCGCATCGCCGTAGCTGCACCCGGCGCCGCGCACGGCAAGAGGGACGCCGGCGTCTCGCACCGATGCGATGGCGTCCGAAACCCCTGCCGCATCCTCCGGCCGGGAGACGTATCCGGCCGCACCCACGGCCATGCCCCAGCCTTCCACCCACTCGATGCGATCGGCCGGCAGTACCATCAGATCTTCAACCTGCGAAAGACCACCGAGGGAATGGAGCGGATCACCGCCATCACCAGCCGCCAGCGGGCCGGAACGTAGGCGCACGTGGTTCCGCGGCGGGCATGCCGAAGGATGATCTCCGCCGCGCGATCCGGCGAGATGAGCCAGAAGAGTCCTTCCAGTCCCCGGGTCATGGCGGTGTCCACGAACCCGGGTTTGATCGTCACGACGGCGACACCGTCCCTCGCCACCCGGTTCCGCAGAGCCTCCAAATAGGTGTGCAGGCCCGCCTTGGAGGCGCCGTAGGCGGGGTTGCCGGACCGGCCGCGGTCGCCGGCAACCGACCCGATCCCGACGATGGTGCCGCGGCCCAGGCGGCCGAAGCGCGCCGCCGCCGGATCCAGCCAGGCAACGGCGCCGCTGAGGTTCACCGCGATCATCTCCAGGTCCTTCTCCGCGTCGAACTCGCCGAACTCCACCGCATGCATCAACCCCGCGACGTAGACCACTAGGTCGAGTCCCCCGAGCTCGCGGGCGACCTCCTGAAAGAGTTCCGGCACCTCGTCGACGGCGGTGACATCGTGGACGCGATACCGCGCCCGGTTCTCGCCCGCCGCGGTGTTGATCTCTTCGCTGATACGCTCGAGAGCCTCCTCGCGACGTGCAACCAGCGCCACCCGCGAGCCGTCTGCGGCAAGTCGACGAGCGATGGCTTCGCCGATCCCGGACGAAGCCCCGACCACCAGCGCGTGTTCGAAGTCCACTCCCTCGGTCCCTCCGCCGGCCACTTTAACCCAGACCGGACTCTCGGAGATGGAGCCGGGCGCACTCCAGAGTCTCACCGACCGTCTTCTCGTAGGCCTCGCCGGTCACCCGCCGCTTGAGCTCGTCCGACACCGGCAGGACCATGGCGTAGCCCTTCCACTCGAGCGCGTCGCCGGTGGCGTCGATGATCACCTCGCCGTCGGCCACCCTCCGGCTCGCCTCGGCCAGCGGCACCCCGTCGAGGAGCTTCTCCAGGGACTGCATCCATGCCTCGTGCCGGGGATCGACGAAGGAGACCAATCGCCGGCTCTGGGCGGCCAGGTGGTAGTTGGAAGGAACGTATCCGATACCGTCCAGCTCGAGAACCTCCGCCACCACCACCAACCAGCCGAAGACCTCCTTGAGCATTCCGAGCCCCGGGTGGCTCTGACCCGGCAGCGGCCTCCGGTAGGGTCCGAACTCGGACCGCGGGTTCTGCAGGAGCAGCCATTCGATGACCAACAGCTCGCACGTCTGCACCAGACGCGAGTCGCGGCTCACCCGAAGCTCCATCAGCAGCTCGGTGCGGTCCGGTCCGTTGAAGATCCTTACGGTCTGGCCCACCGGATGGGTCAGGTCCACGTCCACCACGAGCTTTTTGAAGCCGCGCGCACGGAGCTGGTCGAGGATGCCGAAGCGTTCCAACAGCAGCTCGACGCCGTGGCGCGAGAAGTACGAGAGGAACCGGGTGCGGCGGGGGATGCCGGGAACGATGCCGGCGAGATCGTCATCGGTGAGCCGCCAGCTGAAGTCGCCCGGCTCGGAGGTCAGCGCATTGGGGTCGATGGTGCTCCGAATTCTGCGGAATCTGCGCAGGGTCAACTCCTCGTTGCCCGGGGGCTCGATGATGCGGCCGCAGATGAGCCAGCCGAGGAAGCGGGCGGTATATCTCCACGACCTGAGCCCGTAACCCCCGCCGAGGACGATGGCGATGGGCATGCGCCGGTTCCTCCGCCGGGCGGTCTCGATGACGAACTGATCCCGGACGAGCATTCCGTGGTGGGAGATCTTCCAGTTCCCCATGGGGTCACCCTCGGCCGGATCGGTCCCGGCGAGGTAGACGACCAGTCCGGGTTTGATCGCAGCGAAGACCTCGGGCAGGGTCTTGAGCAGGGTGCCGAGAAAGACCTCGTCGCCGATGTCGTTGCCGAGGGCGATGGAGGTGGACGCCACCGCCTCGGTGTCGCCCCAGTGCTCGTTGTGGATGGAGTAGGTGTGGACCGACGGGTCCTGGGCGAAGATCTCGCGGGTGCCGTTGCCATCGTGGAGGTCGAGATCGACCACCAGCACCGGCTCCCTGAATCCCCGGTCCCGCAGCCGGGCTACGGCGGCCGCCACGTCGTTGAACAGACAAAATCCCATCCCTTTGCCGCGGCAGGCGTGGTGGTGGCCGCCGCCGAGGTTGACCGCAACGCCCCGGTTCTGAAGCGCCAGCCGGGTGGCCTGAATGGTCCCACCCACGGCATGCCGCTGCAGCTCCAGGGCGCGCTCCAGCTCCTCCTCGGTCACCGGCGCGCCGAAGATCCGGCTCACCACGTCGAGCTGCTGCAGCGACTCGATGTAGTCGGGATCGTGCACCCTCAGCAGGGAGCGCAGGGCCGGCGCCCTCGCCACCCACAGATCCTCCGGCTCGAAGAGCCCCTCCTCGGTGAGGAACGCGAGGATCTTGGTGGCCCGCTGGTGGTCGAGGGGAACGGCACCCAGGCTCTGCTCGTAGGAGTCGTGGTAGACGGCGGCGATCCCGCTTCCCGTGAAGCGCAGATTCGCCCGCCGCCAGGCTCGGCGAATCTCGTGAACGCCCCGTGACAACAGACTGCGGTGATTGCCCGATTCACTCACCCAAGCAGTATAGGCGCGACCCGCCTGCCGAGCAGCGATACACTCGACTCATGCGCCAGCGAATCTCTCTCGTCCTCGCCGCCGCCCTCCTGGCGGCAACGCTGCCACCGGTTCTTGCCGAAGAGGGTCCTGGCCACTCCTTCCTCTGGAAGGTGTCCGACGGACCGAGAACGGTTCACCTCCTGGGTTCGATCCACTTCATGAAGGACGAGGCCTACCCGCTGAGCCCCGTCATCGAGCAGGCCTACGCCTCCTCCAGCCTGTTGGTGTTCGAGACCGACATGGAGGGTCTCGGGGAAGCGGCGTTCAAGCTCATGGCGGCCGGAGGCCTCGACGACGGCCGGACCCTGGCCGACGCCGCGGGCCCGGAGCTCTACCGGCTGGTGAGCGAACGATTCGACGCCATGGGAATGGACACCGCCGCGTTCGACGGGATGAAGCCGTGGATGGTGGCCCTCAGCCTGACCTCCATCGAGCTCATGCGGGCGGGTTACCTGGGCTCCGAGGGCATCGACGCCCATTTCTCCGAACGCGCCAACGCGGACGGGAAGCCCACCCGAGGCCTCGAGACCCCCGAGTTCCAGGTCTCGCTCTTCGCCGACCTGAGCGAGCAGGAGGGCAGAGAGTTCCTGGCCTACTCCCTGGAGGACCTGGAGACGGTGATCCCCCTCGTCGACGAGATCGTCGTCGCATGGTCCGCCGGCGATGTCGACCGCATCGAAGAGCTCCTCACCGAAGGTTTCCACGAGCACCCGGAGCTGCTCGAAAAGATGGTCACTCGACGAAACCTCCGCTGGTTGCCACAGGTAGAGGCGCTGCTCGGCGGCGACGTCGACGCCATGGTGGTGGTGGGTTCGCTGCACCTGGTGGGCGGGCAGGGTCTCGTCGAGCTGCTGCGCGAGAAAGGGTACGAGGTCGTGCAGCAGTAGGAACCCCGGCTCCGGAGTCCAGCTCCCCGCGTCAGCCGCTGCCGCCGTTCCAGCCACCGCCACGAACTCGGACACAGCCACGGTCACAGCCCCGGCCACGGTCACAACCACCGAGCAGACGTCATGCTAAGGTGTGCCGGATAAAGAACAAGGAGTACTCAATGGCCAACCCCACCGCAACCTTCGAGACATCCCTCGGGACCTTCACCGCCGAGATCTTCGCCGACACCATGCCGATCACCGCCGGCAATTTCATCGACCTGGCCAAGAGCGGGTTCTACGACGGTCTCCATTTCCACAGGGTCATCCCGAGCTTCATGATCCAGTTCGGATGCCCCTACTCCAAGGACCCCTCCGACGGCCGCGCCGGCACCGGCGGGCCGCCCCACGGCACCATTGCCGACGAGCACCCGGACAACGCCCGCCATTCGAACGAACCCGGCACTCTTTCCATGGCCAACACCGGGCAGCCCAACAGCGGCGGTTCCCAGTTCTTCATCAACACCGTCCACAACGCTTACCTGGACTGGTTCACCCCGGGGCCGTCACGGCACCCGGTCTTCGGCCGTGTCACCGACGGTATGGACGTAGTCGACAAGATCGGCAGCACGCCCACCGGCTCCGGCGACCGACCCAAGACCCCGGTCCAGATGATCAAGATCACCATTCAGGACTGATCCCGGGAATCCCATCCGCCTCGTCTGTCGTTGGAGCAAGACACGGGTGCGACCACCCGTGGAAAAGGGGTCCGATCATGAAGTCCACCATTTCCCTCGTCACCGCATTCGTCGTTGTCACCGCCGCGTTCGTCGCCGTCGATGCCTCGGCTGCCTCGCACCGCGGCCTGCCTCCGAGCCTCGTGCAGCGGGTGAAGAGCGTTGACGAGCTGGAGGTGGCCAGAATGCCCACCGTCGATGTCCAGGCGCATCTGGCGGAGGACGAGCAGCGGGCCCGCACCGGCGAGCCCGCACCGCGGCGCTTCGCGGCCGACATCCCGACGTCGATCACACCGGCCGACGCCGGAACCTGGGAAACCCTTCCCGGCGGAACGGCGCTGTGGCGTCTTCGGCTCACCTCCCCGGGAGCCCTCAATCTCAACCTCGGCTTCGATCGGTTCGAGCTCCCCGCCGGCGCCGCGTTGTGGCTCTCCGACCCCGACGGCACGGTTCACCAGGGCCCCTACGTTGACGGCGATCGGAATGCCGTCGGCGGGCTCTGGACCGCCGCGATTCCGGGCGACGAGATCATCGTCGAGCTCCGCATTGCGGCACAGGATGCCCACCGGGCGCGGCTTCGCATCAGCTCGGTGAACCACGGATACCGCCATCTCGGCAGGAGTTCGGACGAGGCCGAAACCAAGCAGGGAACCTGCAACATCGACGTCGTCTGCCCCGAGAGCGCCGGTTGGGAAGACCAGATCCGCGCCGTCGCCCACATCACGATCTCGGGGATCTACCTCTGCACCGGGCAGCTGATGAACACCACCGCCGAAGACGGCCGGCCCTACTTCCTCACCGCTCAGCACTGCATCGAAGACGCTTCAGAAGCCCCGACGATCGTTGCCTACTGGAACTTCGAGTCCCCCACCTGCGGCCAGCTCTCGGGAGGCAGCCTGCTCCAGAATCAGAGCGGGTCGACGCTGGTCTCCAGCTGGGAGTGGAAGACCGGCTCCGATTTCACGCTGGTCGAGCTCGACCAGACCCCGGACGCCTCCTTCGACGTCCACTATGCCGGCTGGGACGTCTCCGGGACCATTCCTTCGGGAAGCGTCGCCATCCACCATCCCAACGGTGACGAGAAGGCTATCTCGTTCAACGACGACCCCCTGACCAAGGTCAACTACTACGGCTACGGCTCGCACCAGTGGCGGGTGGACCAGTGGGAGCTGGGCACCACCGAGGGCGGCTCCTCCGGCAGCTGCCTCTTCGATCCGGACTCCGGGCTCTGCGTCGGCACCCTGACAGCGGGCAGCGCATCGTGCACCAACCTCTCGGGCTTCGACGTCTTCGGACGGATGGACGTCCACTGGAACGGCAACGGCACCTCGGACAGCCGGCTGTCCGACTGGCTCGACCCCCTGGGCACCGGCGCCACGAGCCTCGCCGGGCGCGATCCGGGCGGCTCCACCGGTTCGTCCACGTGGCTGGTTCCGGCCGCGGCCTCGGCCCCCGGCATCGGCACCTCGAACTGGAAGACCCAGGTCGTCGTCGCCAACACCTCGGACGAGGCCCGTCAGGTGCGTTTCTTCTTTGTCGAGAGCGGCGAGCCGTGGCCCGGAACGCTGCTGTCGGGCCCGCATGCCGTGCCGGCCGGCGGCTCGTTCTTCGCCGACGACCCGTTGGCGAGCCTCAACCCTGCCAGCGGTATTCTCTATGTCGTCGCCGACGGCCCCGGAACGCCGGTCACCACCCGCACCTTCAACCTCGCCGCGGACGGCGGTACCTTCGGCCAAGGCATCCCGGCCATCGCCCTCGACGACGCCGGCTTCGTCTCGTCCTACACCCTGCCCATGTTCATGACCGACCCGAGCCGCTTCCGGGCCAATCTGGGCCTCGTTCAGACCTCGACGGGATCCATGGCGGTGCGGATCACGATCCACCAGCCCGACGGCTCGCCGCTGGCGGTGAAGACCTACAGCCTGAGCAGCGGCCACCGGCAGATCAACAATTTGGCCACGTCCATGGGGGTCACCAATCACGTGGTCGAGGGAGGCTGGGTCTCCGTCGAGCTCGTCGGCGGCTCGCCGGCCTACTGGACCTGCTATCTGTCCATCGTCGACAACACCACCGACGACCCGACCTACGTCATGCCCGTGGCGGAGTAGCTCACAGAGCCGAGGCGTAATCGCAGGTTGGGAATCCCTCGGGAGGGATGTGGTCGCGGGAGCGAGCGGTTGCGGCCACCGGCGCTGCCGCTGCCTCTGCCACTGCCACGGTCACGGGCGCTGCCTCCGATACGGCCACTGTCACGGTCACTGCCACGGATACGGATACGGCCTCGGCTACGGATGCGGATGCGGATGCGGATGCGGAAGGTACCCGCATTACCGGCCTTCTGGTCGCCTTCGGCGCCCAGCATCGCCTGGTCAGCACGGTCATGATGGGAGACGAGGGAGGTGATGACCGTGCTGCCCAGGCGAGCGGCGGCCTCCTCAGACACCGGAGCCCTGCTTTCGAGGTCTGAGCACGGGATTGCGTTTGCACTTTTCGGGGCGTGCTGAGAGGCCGAGATGGCAGGGAGCGAAAAGTACAAACATGGCACGTCCGCCGGTGACGCGCTGAGGTGGTCGCAGCGAAGGAGGCGCTCAGCCCTTCAGCGTTTGTTTGGCCAATGCCTTCGCATGCTCCATCTGCTCGGGGAGGGCGTCGCGCGAGACCACGTGCCAGTGGACGTCGTGGCGGTCGAGAAGCGTGGCCAACCGATGCCAGAGCTCGCGGTTGGCCACCGGCTTGCCCTCGCGGGTGGTCCAGCCCCGGGACCGCCAACCCGAGATCCACCGGGTGGCGCCGTCCTTGAGGTAGTCCGAGGTGGTGTAGAGGTGGACCTTCATGGTCCGGCTGAGCTCGGCGAGGCCCATCCCGGCGCCCATGATGTGCATTCGGTTGGCCGACGCACCGGGGTGGCGGCCGCTGAGCTCCTTTTCATTGCCGCGGTAGGAAAAAAGCACCGCCCAGGCGCCGGCGTCGGCCTTCCCCGAGTGGGCGACGGCGGCGAAGAGGTGGACGGCGTCGATGTCGTCGATGGGCAGCGGCAAGCGCGGGATCTCGGCCGAAGCGAGCTCGTCGGCACGCTCGTTCCACTCGTTGCCGGCGTGGCCCTTGACCCACCGCCAGTCGATCTCGTGGCGGGCGATCTCGCGGTCCAGCGCCTCCCAGAGGTCGCGGTTGGCGACGTTCTTCTTCGCGGCGGTCTTCCACCCCTTCGCCCGCCATCCGGCCATCCACTCGGTCACCCCCTTGCGGAGGTACTGGGAGTCGGTGACCAGCTCCACCGCGTGGGAACCTTCCAGCGAGCGCAGCGCCTCGATGGCCGCGCGCAGCTCCATGCGGTTGTTGGTGGCCTCCTCCTCGGCGCCGCTGAGCTCGACGGGATCGCAGCCGGACCGCAGGACGACCACGCCCCAACCACCCGGGCCCGGATTCGGCCGGCAGCCGCCGTCGGTGTAGATGGTCACGGAAGGGAGGGCAATCGTCATTTGGAGACCGTAGCCGAGCCGACGCGCGGGAGCAAACCGGAAGCTTCTCGAAAGTCCTTCGTCTTGAATTTTGAGGCACGGAGGCAGGCCGCCGCTCACCCGAGCAACGTGGTCACCCATCGCGCGTATCATCGCAACCGCCTCAGCGCGCTTCCGACGGACGTGCCGGGTACGGTATTGTGCTTGCCATCCGCACTCCGGCCCCTCAACGCACTTCGCACAATACCGCTACCGGGCAATCGCCGAGCTCAGGCATTGAAAGCAGCTGTTGAGGCACGGAGGTAGGCCGCCGCTCACCCGAGAAGGGCGGTCATTGTCCTCTCGGCCACTCCCACTGACCGCCCTGCTCGGGTGACGCTGGGCGACGACGCCGATAGGCGACGGAAGCCCAAAAGGCCGGCGCTGAGGGTGCCGTCCGCATCCCTATCCGTGACCGATGACCGTATCCGTGCCCGTTTCCGGGCCCGTTTCCGTATCCGTTTCCGTATCCGTGGCCGATGACCGTTGCAGTGGCAGTAACAGTGGCAGTGGCAGTGGCAGTGGCAGTTTATCCCCTCAGCGTCAACGGAATCCGTGAGACTGATTCCTGCTCACCGCCCACCCTCTTCCCGTCTCCCCTGAATGGCGAAACGACGAATCAAGAAGTCGAGGGCCCACGGGGCGTGACGGGAAAGGAAGACCGCGAGGTGGCCGTGGCCGGTGATGACCTTCTCCCTCCGCCGCCGCACGGTGGCCGTCACCAGCTTGCGGGCGGCCTTGGTCGTGTCCATGCTCAACCACGCCGGCACCGGGTCTTCCGCCTCCGGGTTGAACTCCCCCTCGTTGTCCACCTGGCGGATCTCCGAGTCGACGAATCCGGGAGCGAGCAGGGTGACGGCGATCCCCCGGCCCCGCCACTCGTGCCGCAGTGCTTCCGCGAATGCGCGAACGCTGTGCTTGCTCATGGAGTACGGCGAGGCCCCGGGCAGCGCCGCGAAGGACATCACCGAGCCCATGATCGCCAGGCACCCACCCGTGGCCTCCAGCGCCGACATCGAGCCCGCCGCCGTGCGCAGGACCCCGAAGACGTTGGTTTCGAACTGACGGCGGTAGTCGTCCAAGGTGCGACGGTGAAACCACCCGGCAACGCCGAAACCGGCGTTGGCGATCACGTAGTCGATGCGGCCGAGCTCGTCGAGGGCCGTCGCGACGGCCTGCTCCACGTCGCCATCAACCGTCACGTCGCACTCGGCGACCACCGCCTGCCGACCGGTCCCCCGGATCTCGCGGGCGAGGTCCTCGAGCCGATCGCGACGGCGGGCCGTGAGCACGACGTCTGCACCGCGGCCGGCGAAGTCCCGGGCCATGGCGGCTCCGATGCCGGACGAGGCTCCCGTCATGAAGGCCACCTTGCCATCGAGTCGTTTGGTCATACCGGATCTCCTCTCAGGGTACCGTTCCGCATTGTTGCATTGTGCCTGCGAGAATGCCAAACCACTCAAATGGCCATCGACGCACACTGCAATAGCAGAACCGTGACACCCGATACGGATCCGCTAAAGACCGACTTGCCGGAGGATGGCCTGGTAGTCGGGACGATCGTGGAGCGCCTCCAGGATTGGATCCTCCGCAGCAAAGATCACGAAACAATCCCGATCCGCCACGGCTCGCTGGAGCGCCTCGATCGCCCCGGTCTCGGCGCCAAGCGACGCCTTGGCCCGGGAAATCTGGTACGCGGGAACGTACCGGCGCTGTGCCATGGCCTCGAGATCGACCAACAGAGCCTCGGCGTCCGACATCCGCCCGACCTTGGCCAGGGTGATGACCCGGTTGGCGAGGGAGTGCGCGCTGAGTGATTGGTCCGGGAGCCCGTCGAGGGTTGTCATCGCCTCATCGGACCGCCCGAGTGTGGCAAGGCACAGGGCGAGCCGGACGCGGCCCGGTGAGAACCCGGGGTACAGGGAAACCAACTCGAGGTACTCTTCAACGGCGTCGGCGTGCCGGCCCACCGAGAACAACCGCTCGGCCAGATTCATCCGCATCCCCGGGTCGAGGGGGTCCAATCGCACCGCCTTGCGCATCGCCGCCACAGCCTCCCGAGGACGTTTCAGGACCACCAGAAGGTCAGCGTGAGCAAGGTGTGCGATGGCATGGTTCGGGCTGATGGCCAGGGCGCGTCGGATCTCTGCCTCCGCAGCTCCGAAGTCCCACTGGAAGTAAAGCCGAAGAGCCGCCAGGGAGGTCCGCACCTCCACCGAGTCCGGGTCCAGCGCCAACGCCGACGACAGAATGATCGAGGCGGCGTCGGCCGCTATCGTCGGCTCCTCCTCGCCGTAGAGGGCGAGCAGAATGTGGCAGTCGGCCTTCCCAACGTGGGCCGGCGGGAACCCCGGATCCGCCTCGATGGCGTCCTCGAACAGCTCGCGAGCCCGACGGATCGACCGCGAGTCACGAAAGCCCCACAGGTTGAGACCGCGAAGGTACGCTTGGAAAGCTGCCGGTGTGACCTGCCGGGACCGCTGGAGACGGCGTCCCTCTTCCGGCGCGATGGCTGCGCGCAGCTCGATCGCGATGGATCGCGCGATCTCGGACTGAAGGGCCAACAGGTCCTCGAGACCTCGTTCCCAGCTGCGCGCCCACAAATGAGTGTCGGTAGCCCCCTCGATCAACTGACCCGTGATGCGGTAGCCGTCGGCCGACCGGCCGATAGATCCCTCGACCAGGGCGTCGGCGCCGAGCTGCCGGGCGATCTCGGTCATGCCCAGATCGGAATCTCGGAAACGGCTGGCCGACGTACGGGATATCACCCTCAACGTCGTGATCTGGACCAGCTCCGCGGTGAGCAGCTCGGCGAGACCGTCACAGAGGTAGTCTTCGCCTTCGTCGCCGGTCATGTTGGTGAAGGGAAGGACCGCGATATTCCGCAGCGGGGTTTCCGAACGCTCGACGGGTGCGATCAGCCGGTAGCCCCGGCGCGGAACGGTTTCGACCACGGTCGGGGTGTGGGCGTCGTCGTTCGTGGCCCGGCGGATGTCCGCGATGCACCGGCTGATGACATCGTCGCCAACAAAGGCACCCTCCCACACCTCGTCGAGAAGCTGCTGCTTCGACACCAGCCCGCCGGCACTGTCCGCGAGCCGTTGCAGCACAGCCATGGGCCGGGGCTGCAGTCGCCTCGTCGTTCCCCCGCCCGACAGCGTGCCGGTGCTCGGGTCCACCGACCAGCTCCCGACGCGAAAAGGCCCACCCCGGCTACGTCTCACCGTCATGATTGAAATCTCATTGGCGATCTTAACAAACCGCAGTCCAGGAAATCCTCAGAGTCCGCTCAGAAGTCCCTCAGGACTTCGCTGCCCTGACACCCGAGATTGGAAGAGTCATCAATCGGGCGCCCACGAGCGGCCACGGCGAACGCGGCTGGCGTCCACGACAAGGAGGTATCCGATGAAAAGAACGACCCCGCAACGCACACTCATTTCAGCTGTGACAATGATCGCGCTGATGGCCGTCCCCGTGACCGGAACGACGGATGAGGGAGATCATCAGCCCGCGTTCCATCGGTGGTTCAGCGAAGAAGCAGAGCTCCTCGGCCACCTCGATCTGAAGACCAATTTCGATGGCAACGGCTATGCCGACCTGGCGGTCGGCGCCCCGGGGGAAGACCTCAACCCCCTCGTTGAGAGCGTGGGGGCCCTGAGCGCCTTCTACTGGAGCTCGAGCGCGCCGTTGCCCTCCTCCGGAGACCTCTGGTTCCAGATCGCCACCGGGGCGACCTACTCCGAGGAGGATGATCAGTTCGGCTCGGTTCTCACCACCGGCGATTTCGACGGCGACGGTGTCTTCGACCTCGCCGTCGGTGTGCCGTATGAGGACTGGGGTGCGGTTCCCGACGCCGGGATGGTGCAGGTTCTCTACGGCGTTTCCGGGACCGGGCTGACGCTCACGGGCCATCAGTGGTTCGACCAGGGCACCGGAGGCATCCCCGGAGACGTCGAAGAAGGAGACCGTTTCGGTTTCTCACTCGCGGCCGGCGACTTCGATGGTGACGGCTACGACGATCTTGCTATCGGGGTGCCCTACGAGGACATTGGTGCAATCACCGACGCGGGCTACGTGACGGTCGTGTTCGGCAGCGCCGGCGGTCTCGAGATGCATCAAAACCAAGCCTGGACGAGAAACGACGCCTCTGGGACAAACGAGAACGAAACGGACGACCGATTCGGGTGGGCTCTTGCCGCCGGCGACTTCGACGGCGACGGCTACGACGACCTCGCCATGGGGACCCCCGCCGACGATCTCGGGGCCGTCACCAACTCGGGCGCCGTCGACATCATCTTCGGCAGCAGCGGCGGCCTGACCACGCGGCCGACCAACGATTACTGGCACCAGGACCGAAGCGGCATCGCAGGCACTGCCGAGGCGTACGACGCTTTCGGCGCGACGCTCGCGATGGGCGACTTCGACGACGACGGCTATGACGACCTTGCCATCAGCGCGCCGGGTGAGGATCTGGGAAGCCCGGCCATCTCCAACGCGGGATACGTCCACGTCCTCTACGGTTCGTCGGTGGGTCTCACCGGTACCGGTAGCGACGCCTTTCACCAGGGAGGGGGCAGCGTCTCGGACTCCTACGAAATCGAGGATCAGTTCGGTCTGTCGCTGGCGACCGGCGACTTCAACGACGACGGCTACGACGATCTGGTGGTTGGTGTTCCCCTGGAGGACTGGGGAGCCGTCCCCGATGCGGGCGTGATTCACATCTTATGGGGCGGTTTCTCCGGCGTCGATGACCATGACCAGCTCATCGTTGAGGATGACCTCGAACAAAGCGGTGAGACCGAAGACCACGACCAGTTCGGTCAGACACTCGCTGCATCGGACTTCAACGGCGACGGTTACGACGACATCGCGGTGGGGGTGCCGATGGAGGACCTCGGCACGACCGAAGACGCCGGCCGGGTGATGCTCCTCTTCGGCACCCCCGGCAATGTGTCGCTCTTCAACCACCTTGTGGTGCAGGGCACGGCAGGTTCCGGAGCCACGAGTGATGAAAACGACAGGTTCGGATGGGCACTGGCGGCAGTTCCGCTGCAAACGGTTCCGCTTGACTTGATCTTCCGCGACGGGTTCGAAAGCGGCACGACCGCCTCGTGGACCGAGACCCTTCCCTGAGTCTTGGACCCGACATCCATTCGGAGCCGACTCGACCCGGGTGGTTCGCCACCCGGGTATTCATCCGTTTCGACGGCGAGAGTCCCACAACCCTCCCCGACAAAGCTCGTATACTCTCCCGGCGTCACCACGCTTGAAGGAGAACCCCATGACCACCAACCGACGACAGTTCGTCCAGCTCACCGCCCTCGCCGCCGGCGCCGCCGGTCTCGCCGCCGCTGCCCGCACCCGGCGCGCCGATGCCGGGGAGGCCCCCGAGAAGCTCAAGATCCTGGTCCTCGGCGGCACCGGCCTCATCGGCCCGCCGATGGTGGAGTACGCCCTCGCTCGCGGCCACGAGGTGACCCTTTTCAACCGAGGCAAGAGCAACATCCACCTCTTCCCCGACGTGGAGAAGCTCAAGGGCGACCGCAGTGAGGATCTCACGGCCATCGCCGAGCAGATCAGCGCCGGACGTCGATGGGACGCGGTCATCGACAACCCGGCGTCGATCCCCGCGTGGGTGACCGCATCGGCCACCCTTCTCGCCGATGCTGCCGATCTCTACCTCTACACCTCGTCACGGTCGGCCTATGCCGACTTCTCCACCGTCGGGGCAGACGAGGATGCCCCCCTGGGCACGATCACTCCGGAGGACGAGGCCAAGGTCACCAATCCGAAGGAAATCACCGGTTTCAACTTCGGTCCACTCAAGGTGCGGTGCGAAGAAGAGGCCCGCAAGGCCTTCCCCGGCCGCTCCATCGTCGTTCGGCCCGGGCTCATCGTCGGCCAGTACGACCGTTCGGACCGATTCACCTACTGGCCGGTGCGGGTCTTCAGAGGCGGCGAGGTCATGGCTCCCGGGACTCCCGACGACCCGGTCCAGTTCATCGACAGCCGCGATCTCGGCGAGTGGTACATCCGCCTGGTCGAGAACCGCGCGTTCGGGACCTACAACGGCGTCGGCCCGCGGTCACCGATGACCATCGGCGGCATGCTGCACGGCATCCGCGCCTGCGTCGACAACGAGATTTCCTTCACCTGGGTGGACGCCGACTTCCTCGCCGAGCACGAGATCCAACCGTGGTCTCACATGCCGGTGTGGCTGCCCCCCAGGGATGAGTACGCCGGATTCGGGTCAGGGAGCATTCAACGCGCCCTCGACGCCGGACTGACCTTCCGGCCCCTGGCCGAAACCGTCACGACGACGATGGACTACTGGAACTCGCTGCCCGAAGAGCGCCGGGCGCAGCTCCGTGCCGGTCTCCCGGCCGAAAAGGAGCAGGAGGTTCTGGCGGCGTGGCACTCGCGCGAGAAGTGAGAAGGTCAGAAGGTCAGCGGCCGGTGAGGACCTGCCGTACCGCCTTCGCCCAGCCGTCGCAGAGTTCCTCACGGCGTTCGTCGTCCATGGAGGGCTCGAAGAGGCGCTCGCGGCGCCACGAGCTCTCGAGCTCGGCGGGATCGCTCCAGAAACCGACCCCGAGGCCGGCGAGAAAGGCGGCGCCGGCGGCGGTGGTCTCCACGAGCATGGGTCGAATCACCGGAATGCCCAGGATATCTGCCTGGAACTGCATCAGCACGTTGTTCTCCGACGCGCCGCCGTCCACCCGCAGCTCGGTGATCTCGATGCCAGAATCGCGGTTCATGATCTCGATGACGTCGCGGGTCTGGTAGGCGATGCTGTCCAGGGTCGCGCGAATGAGCTCGTTGCGGCCGCTGCCGCGAGTCAGGCCCACCACGGCGCCGCGGGCGCGCATGTCCCAGTGGGGCGCTCCGAGCCCGGCGAAAGCAGGTACCACATACACGCCCAAGGTGTCGTTCACCTTGGCTCCGATGACCTCCGTGTCCGACGCCTGCTCGATGAGGCCCATTTCGTCGCGGAGCCACTGGACCGCGGCGCCGGTGGTGAAGACCGAGCCCTCGAGAGCGTAGGCCGGTGAGCCCTCGCCGTCGCAGGCCACCGTCGTCACGAGGCCGCCCTCGGACACCGTCGCCTGCCGCCCCGTATTGAGCACAACGAAGCTGCCGGTGCCGTAGGTGGCTTTGACCATGCCCGGCCGCCAACAGCCCTGACCAAAGAGGGCCGCCTGCTGGTCGCCGGCGATGCCGGCGACCGGAATCCCGGCCGGGATCGGGTTCAGCGCTCGGGTCTGTCCGAAAACGCCACTGCTCGGCCGCACCTCAGGCAGCATGACCCGGGGAACGCCGAAGAGTTCGAGAAGCTCCGACGCCCACCTCCGGCGGTGGATATCGTAGAGCAGGGTCCGCGAGGCGTTGGTGGGCTCCGTTGCGTGGACCTCGCCGCCGGTGAGCTTCCACAGCAGCCAGGTGTCGATGGTCCCGAAGAGCAGATCGCCGGCCTCCGCCCTGGCCTGGCCGTCGGGCACGTGATCGAGAATCCAGCGGATCTTGGACGCCGAGAAGTAGGCGTCGAGCACGAGCCCGGTGCGCTCTCGAACCCACCCCTCGTGGCCGGCGACACGCAGCCGTTCACAGATCTCGGCCGTCTGCCGGCTCTGCCACACCACTGCGCGGTGGATCGGGCGGCCCGTCCGGCGGTCCCAGATCACGGTGGTCTCCCGCTGGTTGGTCAGACCGATGGCCGCGACCTCCGCACCCGCGAGGCCTGCTGCGGCGACCGCCCTCCCCGCCACGTCGAGGGAAACCCTCCAGATCTCGTCCGCATCGTGCTCCACCCACCCGGGCTTCGGGTAGAACTGGGTGAACTCCGAGGTGGAGCGGCCGAGGACCGTTCCGTCGCGGCCAATGACCAGCGCTGTCGTCCCGGTGGTTCCCTGGTCGATGGCGAGTACGGCTCGTGGCATGGGAGCTCCTTTCGATGGCGATGATTCTACTCCGCGTCCGTTCCCGCGGTGGTTTCCGCGTCCTCCGACGCCGAAACGACCACCGGAAACGGGTAAAATCTCAAAAGGGGGAAAAGGATCCAATGAACCACGAGGAAGGCACCCTCGCCACCGACGACGGTCTCGATCTCTACTGGCAGTCGTGGGAGCCGCCGGGCCCGACGGACGGCGTGCTTTTCTTTCTCCACGGTCTCGGCGAACACTCGTCTCGCTACGATAATCCGGTGCGGCACTTCGTGGCCCGCGGCTGGACCTGCTTCGCCATCGACATCCGCGGCCACGGCAAGAGCCCGGGGCCCCGCGTCCACGTCGACAGCTTCGACGAGTTCCTCTCCGACGTCGCCGAGGGACACCGCCTGGCCCGCATCCGCTACCCCGACTCGAGGGTCTACCTCGTCGGCCATTCCCAAGGCGGTCTGCTCACCCTGCTCTACGCCGAGTCCAACCCCGAGCACCTGCACGGCGTTGTGGTCTCGTCGCCGTTTCTCGGGATCCACCCTGACGCGAAGCCCTCGGCCCTGCTCACCGGTGCCTCGCGTTTCGCCTCCACGCTCACACCGAAGATGATGTTCTCCACCGGCCTCGACCCGGCCTACCTGAGCCGCGACCCCGAGGTGGCGCGTGCCTACGTCGAAGATCCGCTCGTCAGCGACCAGGTCTCGGCGCGCTGGGCGACGTCGGTCGCCGCCGCCCAAAAGCGGGCTCTGGCGGAGGCTTCGTTGACGACGCTTCCGACGCTGGTGATGCAGGCGGGCGACGATCGCCTGGTGGACCCGGAGGCCACGCGCACCTGGGTGGCATCAGCGCCCGGCGATCTCGTCGAGTACGTCGAATGGTCCGGTTACTTTCACGAACTCTTCAACGAGCCGCTTTTAGACCGTAAGAAGGTCTTCGACAGGGTAGAGCGGTGGCTGGTGAGACATTAACCTGAGATGAGCGATTCTCGGCGGCGATCTGCGCGAATCTCCCGGGCTCTGTTGGTCGCGAAATTGCTCGACGTACCACCGGGTACGCCTCCGCGTTTCGCAACCAACAGAGCCTCAAGATCTTCACACATCTCATCCACCAGAATCACTCACCTTAGGATTAAAAAAACCGGCCCCGCGAGGGGGCCGGTCAAATTCTCGTTTCTCTCTTCGATCAACGACGGCGAACGAGAATCGCCACCGCGATACCGGCGAGCAGCACCACCAGCGCCATGATCCCGCCGAGGGACAGGGTCGGAACGGGCTGTCCGCCGCCGCCGGGGGGCGCCGTCGGGGTCGGCTGCGCGGCAACCGGATCGCCCTTGAGCTGCATGACCGCGGTGCGGCCCCAGGCGTCATCGGCATCCCACGCACCCAGGTACCAGGACCAGGTCACGACGCCGTTGGCGTCGATCTGACCGCCGAGGCCGGGGTTGACGTAGGCGAACCAGACGGTTTCGCCGTCCGGGACCACCACGTTGGCCGAGGTGACGTCCACATAGGTGTAGATCGTGGGCGGGAAGGTGACGTCATCGTTGCTCGTGGCGGTGAAGGTTCCGGTGAAGTCCGGGTTCGAGTAGTCGGCCGGCATGGTCGAACCGAGCCAGACGAACCACTCGCCGGGGATGGTGCCGCCGCAGGGCCAGCCGAACTCGATAATCTGCATGTCCTGGCCGGTGTTGTTCACCGTGGTGGCCATGAAGTGGGTGCCCCAGCCGTCATCGCTCCCACCGAGGTTGGGAACCGCATCCATCGTTCCGGCGGTGCTCCACTCCCAGGCAGCCTGTTTCGGGCTGGTGATGTTCTCGGGCGGGTTCATGCTGTCGGGCAGGGTGCTGCCGTCTTTGCCGACGACACCGGCGTCAGCGACGCCGACCGCGGCGACCATGATCATGATCAATGCCAAACGTTTCATCTCAACTCCTCCTCCATTTGATTCAAAAACACACGGGACTCGTTCCCAATCGCTCCCGGGCTGGGATTATGACAGATCCGCGAACGGAGAGCAGCAGCTACGCGCTGCGGCTGCGAAGCAATGCGAAGGCCACCAGAGCCAGGGCCGCGACCAGAATGATCATGCCGGTGCGCGACGTCGTCGGTACAGGCTGGGGCCCCGTGGGGGTCGGCGTCGCCGGCTGGCCGAAGACGGCGTCCCCGCCCATGGTCAGCGTGTAGTCGCCGAGGCTCGCGTTGCCGTACCCGGTGACGACAAGGTAGTACTGCGTGTTGGCCGTGATCATGTAGCCGTCCGCCGGGGTGAAGGCGCTGCCGAAGCCCGCTCCGTCGTCGTCGTCCCAGGCCACCAGGTTCACTTCAGGGTTCATCGGGTCGAACGGGTCGCAGTAGAGGAAGAGCACCGAGTCGCTCAGCGAACCGAGCACCACCTCCGCCTCCAGGGCCTCATCCACCGTCGACCAGATCGGGAAGACCTCGTACGATACCCCGTCATTCGACGAATCCGAGCTCGCTGCGGCGCAGGTGCCGTCATAGGTTACGAGGAATCGACGATCGAATGTATTGGATCCGTCGAGGTTTCCCGGCGTCGAGTCGGCCTCGATCATCACCATGTAATCCACGGTGTCGGGCTCCTTCACATCGGCCCCCGCGAAACCCGCCACCACGATCAACAGCGCCGCACACATCGCGAATCTCCTCATGTTCTCCTCCTCACCCATGTCAGGGATCTCCAGTTTCCCGCCAAGTAGACCACGAACATTCTGAGATTTCAAATGCTGCCAAACGATTTTACGACGGTTCGGACCTGGCCGGAGGCACCGGATCGTGGCCTCCGGGGTGGAACGGATGGCATTTGAGGATCCGCACCACGGCCAACCAGATGCCGTACAACCCGTGCGTCTCGATGGCCTCGGCGGCGTAGACCGAGCACGTGGGCTCGAAGCGGCACGCCGGCGGCATGAAGGGCGAAATGAACCGTTTGTAGAGGCGAATCGGGAACGCCACGATCCGCCAGAACGCCGTCATCGCGGGACTCAACTCACCCCCACCACCGCGGCGTCGCGATCCGAGAGCACCCCGCCGTCGGATCGTTCCTTCACCGTGCCGTCCCGTTTCCACGAGCGCTCGCAGCGCGGCTCCTCGCGCAGGTCGGCGATGGCGACACCAACGGTATCGCCCACCGTCAGGGTGAAGCGGCTGACGCCGCAGAGGTCGGCGAGCTCGGCCTCGAAAGGCTCGAGCACGCCCGCGGTCTCCCCAGCGACCACGACCTCGACGCCGGCGTCGAGGGTGTTCTTGATGCCCTGCTCCTTGGCTTCTTCAAGCGCCTTGAGCACGTCCGAGCGCAGCTCCATGACCGCGGCCCACCCCGGCTCGTCAGCCCACTCGAAGACCTCGGGAAGAAGCCGGAGGTGGACGCTCTCCGAACTCGACTCCTCGAGCCCGTGCAGCGCGAGCCAGGCTTCGTCCGCGGTGTGGACGAGGATTGGCGCCGCCAACCGGATCAGGGCGGTGGCGATCTCGTGGAGCACCGTCTGGGTCCGCCGCCGGCGTGGTCCATCGGCCCGGTCGCAATAGAGCCGGTCCTTGACCGCCGCCATGTAGACCGAGCTCATGGTGTCGTTGCAGAAGTCGAAGATCGCTTCCGCCGCACGCTTGAACCGGTAGGTCTCGTACCCGTTGCGAACCGTCGCCACGAGCTTCGCGAGCTCGCCCCTGGCCCACCAGTCGAGGCTCGTCCTGTCGGCGCCGGTCAGCTCGACGCGGTCGGCCTCGGGGTCGAAGTCCGCCAGGTTGCCGATCATGAACCGCAGTGTGTTCCTGACCTTGCGGTACTCGTCGGAGGCGACCCGGAAGAACTCCCAGTCCACCTTCATGTCGTGGGTGTAGTTGAGGTTGGCCGTCCACCAACGGCAGATGTCGGCGCCGTGCTGCTTGAGCAGATCCTCCACGTCGATGGCGTTGCCCAGGCTCTTGGACATCTTCTCGCCCTCGGCGGTGACCATGAAACCGTGGGTGAGCACCGTCTCGAACGGCGATCTTCCGGTCATCCCGAGAGCCGGCAACAACGACAGCTGGAACCAACCCCGGTGCTGGTCCGAGCCCTCGAGATAGAGATCGCAGGGATAGCCGATCCCTCGCTCCCGCATGACGGCGTTCCACGACGATCCCGACTCGAACCAGACGTCGAAAATGTCGCCGCCCCTTTTGAGAGCGGCGACGGCATCACGTCCACCCTTTCGCGCCCAATCCGGCGCGGCGTCGTCTGCCGCCGGATCGTACGCCGCGAGGATGGCGGCGGGTTCGTCGGTGAACCAGGCGTCTGAGCCGTGTTCGCGCACGTAGCTCGCCACCGCTCGAACCGAGGCCTCGGTGAGGAGCACGCCGTCGTCGCCGTGAAAGGCGGGAATCGGCAGACCCCAGGAGCGCTGACGCGAGATGCACCAGTCGGGCCGGGTTTCGAGCATTCCGGCAAAGCGCTTCTGACCCCACTCGGGGACAAAGGTGATCTTTTCTTCAGCGGCCTCGAGCGCACGCTCGCGGAGACTTCGGTTCTCGTCACCGAACTCCCGGTTGACACCGACGAACCACTGCTCGGTGGCGCGGAAGATCGTCGGTGTCTTGGATCGCCAATCATGCGGATAGCTGTGCAGAATCCGGTGCTGCTTGTAGAGGTGGCCGGACTCCTCGAGCACAGCGACCACCTTGGGGTTGGCCTGCCACACGTCGAGACCCTGGAGCCACTCCGGCGCGGTCTCGTCGAAGGTGCCGTCCTCGAGCACCGGGCAGTAGATGTCGAGCCCTTCATGGAGCCCCGTTTCGTAGTCTTCCTGACCGTGGCCCGGTGCGGTGTGGACCATCCCCGTGCCGTCCTCGAGGGTGACGTAGTCGGCGAGCACAACCGGCGAGATCCGGTCGATGAACGGGTGGTGGTAGCGCGCGCCGCTCTCGGCGAGCTCGGATCCCCGACAGCGGCCGAGGAGCTCGGCGTCCTCGCCGAGGACCTTTTCGGCCAGATCGACGGCCACCACCGCGTGGCGGTTTCGACCGCCGTGTTCGATGCGATAGAGCCCGTACTCCGCCGATGGCCCCACCGCCACCGCCAGATTCGCCGGCAGCGTCCAGGGAGTGGTGGTCCAGATCATGAGGTCGACGGACACACCGGCCGGCGCATTCAGCGCCTCGGGAAGCACCGCCGCATCTTCGAGCTCGAAGAAGACGAAGACCGACATATCCTTGCGATCGTGATACTCGAGCTCCGCCTCGGCCAGGGCGGTGCGGTTCTCGATGGACCAGTGGACCGGTTTGAGGTCTCGATAGACCAGGCCCTCAGCCACCAGGGCGGCGAAGACCTCGAGGACCGCGCCTTCGTAGGCCGGGTTCATGGTCATGTAGGGGTTGTCGTAGTCGCCGGTGGTCCCCAGACGCATCATCTGCTCGGCCTGGATCTTCTGAAAGCCGGCCGCGTAGTCGTGACAGCGCCGGCGGATGTCCATGGTCTCGAGCTCCGCCGCCTCGGCGCCGAGCTCTTTCATGACCTTGTGCTCGATGGGGAGGCCGTGGCAGTCCCAACCCGGGACGAAACGAACCTCGTGACCCGCCATGCTCCGGCTCCGGACCACCAGGTCCTTGAGAATCTTGTTGATGAGGTGCCCCATGTGGATGTTGCCGTTGGCATATGGCGGACCGTCGTGGAAGACGAAAGGCCCGGCGGGGTGCGGCTGCTCCTGTTGGCGGCGATAGAGGTCGATTTCCCGCCACCGCTCCTGAAAACGCGGCTCCTTGGTGATGAGACCGGCGCGCATGGAAAACGCGGTTTTCGGCAGCTGCAGCGTCTCGCGGTAACGGTCTTTCTTCTTGGTCTTAGCCATCTCGGCACTCCTCGGGGTTCATCGCCCGGCTGGCGATGCGGCGTATTCTAGCCCATTCGTCCCGCACCCGTGGCCGTAGCCGTAGCCGTGGCCGTGGCCGTGGCCGTGGCCGTGGCCGTGAAATTCCAACTGACCCTCACCACCTTGAATCCTCTCCCCCCAAGGAATATCCTTCGCCCCGGGTGTGTCGTAGTAGTGACACCGGATCTCGAATTTCCCAGTGTCAGGGGAGCCTCCAGGTGCAACGAAACTCAGACATGAGCGGCATCGACCGCCGAAACTTCCTCCGCATGATCGGCGGGAGCGCGGCCGCTGCCGGCACGGCCGGCATCACCACCGGCTGCGGCGGCTCGACCACCGACCGCAGGGTCATCGTCCTCGGCCTCGACGGCATGGATCCGACGCTGATCCGCGCCCTGATGGACATGGGCCGGGCGCCGAACTTCAAGAAGCTCGCCGAGATGGGCACCTTCTCGCCCCTCGGCACGACGATGCCCGCTCTCAGTCCCGTCGCGTGGTCGACCTTCATCACCGGCATGTCGCCGGGCGGCCACGGCATCACCGACTTCGTCGTCCGCGACCCCAAGACCTATATGCCGGTTTTCTCGATCTTCGAGAACACCGAACCCGACGTGGTCTTTTCCCTGGGCGACGTCCACCTCCCCATCAAGGGCGGCGGTCCCGTCAACCGGCGTCACGGCACCCCGTTCTGGAGCTACCTCACCGAGCGCGGCATCCCCGCCCACATGTCCAAGGTGCCGACCAACTACCCCGTTGACGAGACGGCCACTACCGCGATCTCGGGCATGGGTACGCCAGACCTGGCCGACGCCTACGGCCTCTTCAGCTACTACACCTCCGATCCCTTCGAGGACTACGCCGGGCTCGAGGGCGGCACCGTCCAGTACGTGGACGTCAACGACAAGGTCGTTCATGCCAACCTCCTGGGCCCGGTGAACGGCCTGAAAACTCTGACGGACGACAGCCGCGACCCCTACGTCAACAACGTCAAGATCCCATTCACCGTCTACCTCGACCCCTCCTCCGACGGGGCCCGCCTCGACATCCAGGGCCACAGCATTCTGCTCAAGCGGGGCCAGTACTCGCCGTGGGTCTCGGTGGAGTTCGAGCTCCTGCCCGTCATCGGCACGGTCCGGGGCAACGCCCGTTTCCTGCTCAAAGAGGTCGGCCCCAACTTCAAGCTCTACGTGACGCCCATCAACATCGACCCCGTTCACCAGGCCGGTCCGGTGACCTACCCCGCCGAGCTCGGCGCCGAGATCGCCCGCGACATCGGCGCCTTCTGGACCAAGGGCCTGCCCTGCGACACCAAGGCATTCGACTACAAGATCCTCAACGACGAGGAGTACGCCGGCCAGGCCGAGCTCGTGTTCAAGGAGCGGATGGCCCTCTTCGACCACCTGTGGTCGCGATTCGACACCGGGCTCTTCTACTTCTACGTCTCGTCCACCGACCAGGACGCCCACATGATGTGGCGCAACATGGACGAGACCCATCCCCTGCACAAAGAAGCCGACCCCCGCTTCGCGGGCTACATCATGGACCTCTACGCCGAGACCGACAAGCTCGTGGGCAAGGTGCTGCCGGCTCTGGACGAAAAGACCCTGCTGCTGATCTGCTCGGATCACGGGTTCACCCAGTTCGGCCGTCAGTTCCACCTCAACACCTGGCTCAGGGACAACGGCTGGCTCGCCGTCAAACCCGGCGCCGAGAAGAAGGCCGAGACCTCGATCTTCGACATCGACTGGAACCGCACCGCCGCGTACGGCATCGGCTTCAACGCCCTCTACCTCAACATCGAGGGCCGGGAACGCGACGGCATCATCGCGCCGGACAAGGTTGGTGAGCTGACCGCCAAGCTCAAGCGTGAGCTCCACTCGGTCGTCGACGGCGAAACCGGCAAGAAGCCCATCGCTAAGGTCTACGAGCGGGACGAGATGTACACCGGGCCGAAGGTGGGAGAGATGGCCGAGCTGCTCGTCGGCTACACCCCCGGCTACCGAAACTCCTCGACCTCGTTCATGGGCGCCACCGGCTCGGAGGTCGTCAACCTCAACCCCTGGGCCTGGTCCGGCGACCACTCCATGGCCTGCGATCTGGTTCCGGGGACACTGTTCTCGAGCCGGCAGGTGGCGGCAAAGAAGCCCAACATCATTGACCTGCCGGTGACCATCCTGGACTGGTTCGGCGTCGAGAAGCCGCCGCAGATGGAGGGCAGTTCGATCTTTTCGATCTGACACTCCGCGTGGACCCGGATCGCTGTGGTACCTTCCCTGCTGTGCGCAACACTCACAAGGAGAACACGATGAAGCCCGTCACTCTCGGTCTCGCCCTCTTGCTGCTCGTCGCTGCGCCCTGCGCCGCTCAGAAGGTCTACGTCGACTACGACAAGTACGCCGACTTCGGTTCGTATAAGAGCTTCGCCTGGGTCGACACCAACACCACCTCGTTGAAGATGGACTACCCCGAGGTCGACTCGATGATCAAGAACAACATCGAGTACTACCTGGTCAAGGGCGGGCTCATCGAGGACCCCGAAAACCCGGATATCTACGTCACCTACCACGGCTCGTCGAACACCCAGACCCAGCTCATGACCTCGACCTTCGGTTACGCCTATGGTGCAGGTTGGACCTGGGGCCCCTACTGGGGACCGCAGGTGGTGTCGGGCTCCATGACCACCGACTTCAAGAAGGGCACCATGATCATCGACATCTGGGACGCCAAGAAGAAGGAGGCTCTATTCCGCGGAACCGTGGTCAAGATCCACGGCGACGACCCGATGAAGGCGATCAAGGACATCGACAACGGCATCGACAAGATCGTCAAGGAATTCCGCAAGATGCGCGCGAAGGAGGCCGGCAAATGAGAGCCGTCGGCATCGTTTTGGCCCTCGTCCTGATCGCCGTCCCCGCCGCCGCGCAGAAGGTGACCGTGGACTACAACCCGACGGTGGACACTGGGTCCTACACGACCTTCGCCTGGTCCTCCACCCCTGAGTTTTCGATTTACGACAACAACCCTCTCAACCACTCCCGGATCAAGAACGCGATGGAGTACTACCTGGTCAAGGCGGGCCTGGTCGAGGTCGATGAGAACCCGGACATCTACGTCACCTACTACGGCGAGTCCGACAGCGGATTCAACCTCAACATTGCCTCCACCGGGGGCTACGTCTACCCCACCGATTGGCAGTGGGACCCCTACTGGGGCAATGCCTCGGGCACCATGACGACTACTCAGGTCGAAGTCAAACAAGGCATGCTGGTCATCGATATCTGGGACGCCGAAGATCAGGAGATCGTCTGGCGCGCCACCATGAGCGGCGTTCTCACCAACGATCTTCAAAAAAGCGCCAAGCAACTCGACAAGGGCATCCAGAAGATCGTCAAGAAATGGCGCAAGATGCGCGAAGCCGACAAAGGCAAGTTCTGAATGATGAGTTATGAGTTATGAGTTATGAGTTCCGTCGCAGCGGATTCAGGAGCACACGAGTAGAAGCTGTGCGACGCAATTCATCATTCATCATTCAGAATTCATCATTGATCGAGCGCTTCCACCCTTCCTTTGCGCAGAAGCTCTGAAGACTGCCCTCGCCTGAAGCGCGCTACTGCACGTAGCCCAAGCTCTTCAGCTGCTTCAGCGTCTCGTCGTCCAGGTCGGCCTCGGTGCGCAGCTCGGGGTCGAGGGAGGCGACGGAGACCATCTTGGTCCATGCCTCCAGGTCCCCCTGCAGCTTGGCGAGCTTGTCCGCCTCGATCTCGGCGACGTCTTCCAGCTCCAACGGGTCTGCTGTCGTGTGGAAGAGCTCCAGCGTTCCCTCCGGCCCGGTAGCCACGGCGCGGTATCCCGCCAGCGCCACGAACCGCTGACCTCCCGAGCCCTGCCCCTCGCCGAAAGCGACGTAGGGCGGGGTGGCGGTGCCGTGGATCACCGGCATCAGGCTCGATCCCTGGACACCGGCGGGGAGCTCCACAGCGAGCCGTTCGACGAGGGTCGGCATGAGATCAACCGCCTCGACGACCTTGCTGTTGACTCCGGCGTGAGCACCGTTCGGAAAGCGCACGAGCATGGGGACGCGGGTCACGGGGGCGTAGACCGTCTCGCCGAAGAGGTCGCCGTGCTCCTGAAGGGCAAAACCATTGCTTCCGAGCACGACCAGCGTCGCCCGTTCGGCCAGCCCGGACGACGAAAACGCCTTCATGAACTCGCCGATGTAGGCGTCGATGATCTGGGTTCTCGCGGCGTACCAGTCACGAACTCGGACTATCTCGTCTTCATCGAAGAGCTGCGGATCGTCGCCGCCTCTGGACGCCAGAACCTCGACAACCCTCTCGCCGGCGATGGCGCGGTCTTCACCAAGCAGCTCCGCAGCGCCGTCCAGAGAGCGCGAGCCCCAACCTGAAATGAGCAGGAGGAAGCTCTCATCGGCATGCTGCTGCATCCAGGCGATTCCGTCCGCGCCCGGCGCCGCCACCGTCTGATAGGAGGCGAAGCCCTGGGCGAGGCCGAAGTCGGCGCCACCCGGCGCGCCCTCGATGAAGGCCGCGGTGGTCATCCCGGCCGCACCGGCCACTTCGGCAAGGGTGATCGCCTCGGCTTCGAGGTGGTCCCCGAGGGTCAGCAGACCGTGAGTGGTCGGGTACAGCCCGGACAGCACCGAGGCGAGCGAGGGCATCATCTCCGGCGCCTGGGCGAAGGCCCACTCGAAGCGCACCGACTCGGCGGCCAGCGCGTCGAAGGCGGGGGTCGCTACCGGCCCGCCGTAGCACCCGAGGGCGTCGGCTCGCAGACCGTCCACAGCAATGATCACCACCGGATGGAGCCCGGCCGCGGCCGCGGCGGCCGGTTCGTCGACAGCGGAGTCGCCGCCACCGCACGAGAGAAGTAGTACGACCCCGACGACCAGGAACGAAAGAACGGTGAGATGTTTCATGTCTGTAACGACCTCCAGGGCGGGTGGAGTCTAACATGTCGATCCCGATCCCGATCCCGATGGCCGTGGCTGTGGCTGTGACAACGCCACCGCGCACCCTCGGTCGGCCAAGGCCCACCCACCCTCACAGACCGCGATGCGGATGTCGGAACACCCCCAAAAATCTCAGCGCCGTAGTGGGCCTCGGCCCACCAGATCGCCTCCCTGCTCCGATGCGCGATCCGGGAATCCCGGCCTCGACCGCCTCTCCCACCGCGAGCGCCCCACCGCGCCTCCGGCGGACGTGCCGGGTACGGTATTGTGCTCCCCATCAGCCTTCCG
>JAZBOQ010000222.1:0-22175 GCA_036351195.1 Thermoanaerobaculales bacterium
ATCCGGCCTGCGCCCGTTCTCCAGAGCGGCGCTCGCCGCACGCAGGGTCTGTCGCCGAAGCTCGCTCGGCGGATCGGGGGGGCGAAGGCCGTCAAACGGTGTGTCGAGTCGGTCAGCCATGATCTACTCCAGCATCCGGCGCAGCGTGGCCACCGCCAACCGGTGGCGACTCGCCGCGGTGAAAGTCGGCACTCCGGTGATCCGCCCGATCTCGGCGAAGGAGCAGCCCCCGAAGTGGCGCAGCAGCACCACCTCGCGCTGCTTTGCCGGCAACGACCCCACCATGCGCGAGACCTGTGCGGCATCGGCTGCGCGCTCGGGGTCATCTCCGGCTGTCTCGAGATAGCGCACGTCGTCGATCGCCTCGGTCCGCCGCCGTTGCCTGCGTCGGATCACATCGATGGCCCGCCGGTGGGCGACGGTCAGCAACCACCGTTTCGGTCGGCGTACCGAGGTCAGCTCTAGGCTGCACTCCGCAACCTTGACGAAGACGTCGTGGACGACATCCTCGGCGTCCTGGATCGAACCGGTGCGCCACAGTGCGAGGCGGTAGACATCGGCCGCGGCGAGGTCATACAGCGCGTCGAGGGCGCGCACCCGTCCATCGGCGATGGCCGAAAAAACCTCGAGCCAGCGACGCTCGTCGTCTTCGCGCGCCGAGTCGGCAGGTGCGAGCTCGATCGGTTCTGCGTGACGGGTCATCGCCTCCATGCTAAAGGAGACGCGCTCGGAACCCTGTTTTGTCACTCTGGCCTCAGAAAACCCCGTCGTCCGCCGCGGACGACGGGGTTTTCTGAGCGTTGCCGGTCTTATCGGGGTTGCAGAACGACGATCCGCTCGCAGCCGCCGGGGTCGGTGATGCGGCGGGCGACGCCGAGGCCCGACGACGACGCCAGCTTCGCCACCGCGTCGGCCTGGTCCTCGCCGAGCTCGAGAACCGCGCCGCCGCACACCCGCAGGATTCGCGGCAGGTCGGCGATTAGGCGCCGGATCAGGTCAAGCCCGTCGGCGCCGCCGTCGAGGGCCGACGCCGGGTCGTGGGAGACCTCCCTGGCCAGCCCCGCGAGGTCCGCGGTCGGGATGTAGGGCAAGTTGGCGACCACGAGATCCCAGGGCGGCTCAAAACCCTCGGTGAGATCGCCGAGTTGGTAGTCCACCTCAACACCGTGATCCCCGGCATTCTTCCGGGCGACCTCCAATGCGGCCTCCGATCGATCGACGGCGGTGACCCGCCAGCGCGGTCGCTCGGCGGCCAGGGTCACTGCAAGGCACCCCGACCCGGTGCCCACGTCGAGCACCCTCGCCGTCGGCGAGACCGGCAGTTCGAGGGCGACTTGGACCACAAGCTCGGTCTCGGGCCGCGGCACGAGCACCGCCGGCGAGACGGCGAAGCCGCGGCCCCAGAACTCGCAGCTTCCGGTGAGGTGGTGGGCGGGCTCCCCCGCGGCGCGGCGCTGGAGCCAACCCCGGTAGCGGGCCTCGACCTCGGCCGGAACCTCCCGCTCGGGGTGGATGCGCAGCGAGACCTCGTCGACGCCCCACGCTCGCGCCAGCAGCCACACGGCCTCCCGTCGCGGATCCGGAATCCCCCGCCGCCGCGGCAGCGACCTCGCCCCCAGCTCAAGCGCTTCCGCCGTCGTCGTCATCGTTCACCACAGAGGCACAGAGACACCGAGGGCGATGCCAACTTGAGCGCTGTCGTGTTACGCGCAAATCTACTGGCCAACTCTCCCCGGTCAGCATCGCCACCAAGATAAATGCGATGGACTTTGCGCCCTTTGTGATGGATTGACTTCGTGCTCTTCGTGTTAAGAAATCGCGCGCTCTCGAATCGTGGATCGAAGAGGCAGCCAAGCGCAGCGAAGCACTGATGTTTCCTCTGTGTTCCGCTCTGTGCCTCTGTGCCTCTGTGGTTCATCACGAACCCCGCGGGTTCAGTCCAGCTCGGACTTCAAGCGTTCGGCCTGGTCGTGCTCGATGGCGGGGTCGATGAGGAAATCGAGCTGGCCGTCGAGAACCTCCGTCAACCGATGCACGGTGAGTCCGATGCGGTGGTCGGTCACCCGGCCCTGGGGGAAGTTGTAGGTGCGGATCTTCTCCGAGCGGTCGCCGGAGCCGATCTGGCTGCGCCGTTTCTCCGCCCGCTCGGCATCGCGTTCGGCTTCCTCGATCTCGTACAGCCGGGCCTTGAGCACCCGCATTGCCTTGGCCTTGTTCTGGATCTGGGACTTTTCATCCTGGCAGGAGACCACCAGACCGGTGGGCAGGTGGGTGATCCGCACCGCCGAGTAGGTGGTGTTGACGCTCTGGCCGCCTGGTCCGGACGAGCAGAAACGGTCGATGCGCAGGTCTTTCTCGTCCACCTCGACCTCCACGGCCTCGGCCTCGGGCATCACTGCGACCGTGGCCGCCGAGGTGTGGATCCGACCCGAGGACTCGGTGGCCGGCACCCGTTGCACCCGGTGGACGCCGGACTCGTACTTGAGGCGGGAGAAGACCTCCTTCCCCTCGATCATGGCGACGGCCTCCTTGATCCCGCCGAGGCCGGTGTCCGAGGAGTCCGTGATGGACAGCTTCCAGCCCCGGTCCTCGGCATAGCGGCCGTACATCCGCAAGAGCTCGCCGGCGAAGAGAGCGGCCTCGTCGCCGCCGGTGCCGGCACGGATCTCGAGGATGACGTTGCGCTGGTCGTTGGGGTCGGCCGGCAGGAGGAGGACCTTGAGCTTCTCCTCCAGCACGGCGGCGCGGCCTTCGAGCTCGTCGATCTCGCCCTGGGCCATCTCCCGCATCTCGTCGTCATCGGCCTCGGCGAAGATCTCCCGCGCCCCCTCGAGCTCGTCGACGACGCCGCGGTAGTCGCCGAAAACCTCGACCACGTCGGCGATCTCGGCGATCTTGATGGCCACTTCCCGGGAGCGGTTGGGATCCACCGCCACCGCGGGATCGGCCTGCTCGGCGAGCAGCGCCTCGTGCCGTGCTGCGATTTCTTCAAGTCGTTGGAGCATCTCGGCCTCCGCATCCCTCGGTGAGCAAAGACCTACGATGAGCGACGCTCGGCGGCGATCTCCGCAAACCTCTTGGAATCAATATTTCCACACATCTCATTCGGCAGAATCGCCCATCTCAGGAAAGAAAAACCGCGCGGAGTCGAATCCGCGCGGGAATTAAGAGCCGCCTCACGCGGCGCGGATCAGCTACTTCTTGCCGTAGCGACGCTCGAACTTCTCCACCATTCCGGCGGTGTCGATGAGCTTCTGCTTGCCGGTGTAGAACGGGTGGCACGCGTTGCAGATCTCGAGCCGCAGCTCTTTCTTGGTCGAACGCGTGGTGAAGGTGTTGCCGCATGCGCAGCGCACCTCGACCTCGTGATACTCGGGGTGGATTCCAGCTTTCATGACAGACCTCCATTCGGCGGCTTCGTACGCCGAAGCCGGCGCAGGATACATCATCTTGCTTTGACGCACAAGGCCAGCCGATTCCCAGCCCCTTGAGCGCGGCCGCACTGGCGTGCGGGAATCGGAAAAGCGCCTTGGTCGGAACCCACGCTCAGCCGAGCTTGGCGATGATGGCGTCGGTCATCTGCGTCGTCGTCGCCGCGCCCTGGGCAATCGCCTGGGGCCCGCCGCGAAGCTTGAGCATGTCGTAGCACCGCACCTCGCCCTCGGCGACCACGGCGGCGACCGCCCCGCGGACCCGGTCCGCAATCTCGGTCTCGCCAAGCCAATCCAGCATCATGACCGCCGACAGCACCATGGCGACCGGGTTGACGATGGACGGGTCCAGGTCGGCGTACTTGGGCGCCGAGCCATGGGTCGGCTCGAAGACGCCGACGTCGGCGCCAATGTTGGCGGAGGCCGCGAAACCGAGGCCGCCCACCAATCCGGCGAACCCGTCCGAAATGATGTCGCCGAACATGTTCCCCGCGACCACCACCCCGTAATCCTCGGGGTTTTTCGTCAACCACATCATCTGGGCGTCGATATTGGTGTCCCAGAGCTGAATGTGGGGGTAGCGCTGTTGAACCTTGCGCCCCTCGTCCAGCATCATCCCCGAAGTCTCGCGGATGACGTTGGGTTTTTCACAGACCGTCACCGACGCGTAGCCGTGGGTGTCGGCGTAGGCGAAGGCCTCCTCGCAGATCCTCTTGCACTTGGCGCGGGTGAAGATCCGAGTGGAGACGGCGAGATCTTCCCGCGGCACGTCGCGGAAGGCCTTGAAGCGCGGGTGGCTGTCCAGCGCGTTCCAGACGTTGTCGGGGGGATTGGTCCACTCGACCCCGCCGTACAGCCCCTCGGTGTTCTGCCGAAAGATCACCGCATTCACCCGCGGTTCCTCGACACCGTTGTCGGCGGCGCGGCGGATGAAGTTCAACGGATTGCCCGGAAAGGTGATGCACGGCCGGATCGACACGTCGAGATCGAAATTCTGACGCAGGCCGACGATCGGCGAGTAGTAGACGTGCCCCTTATCGGCGAGCTCGGGGGCGAGCTCGGCCGCCGCCGCATCCTTGGGCTTTGACGTGATGGCGCCGAAGAGGGCCACCTTGTGCTCTGCAATGAGATCGATGGTCCGCTGAGGCAGAGGGTTGCCCTCGGATTTCCAGAATTCCCACCCGATGTCCGCGTGGACCCAGTCCGCGTCGAAGCCCGCCGCCTCGAGCACCCGCACGCTCTCCGGCAAGACCACCTGACCGATACCGTCGCCGGGCATGACCACAACTGTTCTACGACCCATATCCCTAGCCTCCTTGATGTCTTCGTGATCGCCGCACACCATAACCAAACGTCCCGCGATTGCCAAGCTTCTAGTCGACCACCAACGGGTGGGTCGCCAGATACCGCGAGTCCACCGCCTCGATGATCACCTCGCCCGCCATGTACTGCGCCAAGGGTAAACCCAGGAGATAGCACGAGGAGGGAACGACATCGGTCAACCGGACATCATCGAAGACCCGGCCGGGAACCACATCCCGCCCCATCACCATCAACACCCCGTCCCAACAACGATCCCCCGAGGTGTGCCAGTCGTCGCCGATGCCCACCAGGCGCCGGATCCGCTCGTACGAGCTCGGGGGCGACAGGCCGTAGGGCGAGACCAGCACCACCAGCGCGTCCGGCGGCGCGGACGACAGCAGGGCCTCGAGCTGGCCGTCGAGAAGCTCCACGACCAACTCCACGACCTCACGCTCGCCGGTGTGGCGCGGCTTGAGCGGCTCCAGGAGTTGCCGGGTCACGGCCAACGCCTCCAGGTGCACCCACACGTTGGGTTCCCCGGCGGTGAGGGACACCACGGCCTCGCCCAGGCGGTGTTGATCCCGGCGTATCGCCGACCAGACCTCGGGCGCCCGGTGCCGGAAAGCGCCGAGCGCAACCTCCAACGCCTCCCGGAGGCCATCCTCGATGGCGACCCGCGGCGAGTCCTCGTCGTCGATTCTCACCCCCGACTGAGGCGGCCAGAAACCCGGCCATGCGACCACCGTGGTCTCCACCTGCGATAATCGCATCCGCTCCCACAAGGCCGGCACGGTGGCCGGTGGCGGTTGCACCTGCTGCGGCAATCCCCAGGGCAGGATCAGGCGCGAGCCCTGGGGCGTCCACGGCATGAGGCGCAGAGTCTCATCAAGCCACGGCGGCTTCCACCCCCGGTGGGCCTTGACGCCGTGGGCGCCGGGCTCGGCGCCGGTGGCGACAGTGGTCCAGTAGGACTGGCGGAGAAAGGGCTCGTAGGGTCGAACGCTGCCCCATGCCCCAGCCGCCATGAACCGCTCCAGGGCCGGCGTCCTCCCACTGCCCGAGTGGGTGAGCAGGACCGGGACATCCAGGCCCTCGACGCCAATCACCACCAGGGGTCGCTCCGGCGATCCGATGGCCTCGACGCGCACCGCCAGAGGCTGGGCCGCGGTGGTGGGCCGGACCACCAATCTACCGGCCGGGAGGAGGATCATCATCGTCGCGAATGCGACCTTCCACACCGTCCCGCCGTCCCGCCGCCGGATCACGCCCCCCACCAGCAGCGCCAACACCGCGCCCAGAAACCAGGCCACCGCATCCTGCTGCACCACCCTTTTGGCGGTGGCCGACAGCAGGTGGAGGTAAAGATCGGCATTCACCGCAGAGAGCACCCCGGCCAGGAAGTACATCGCCGCCATCAGACCGGGCGCGGGCCACGTCTCCCGGCGCCCGCGGACTCGCCTGACGAGAACCTGCATCAGGGCCAACGGGAGCCCGACGATCAGCGCCCCCCAGCTCGCCCACAGCACCACTCCGACGGCGACACCGCCCAGGGGCTGTCCCACCTCGGGGTTGAGACGCATCACCAGCACCCCGGCGAGCACGCCCGCCGCCGCTCCTGCCGTGAGCCCGTGGATCCAGTGGAGATCACGCTTCATGACGGCATGGTAACGGATGCCGGAAGACGTGGGGTTCAACGCCGGCCTTCTGGACGCCTGCGAGCTTCAGTTCTCGCATCTCGCATTTCGTTCAAGGTAGACTCGGCGCCATGAACACCGGGAGGATCTCCTGATGGCCGACCACCGCGACAAGCTCTGCGTGGCCCTCGACGGCAGCGATCGTGATTGGATCGTCGCCACTTCACGAGTGCTCGGAGGGCAGGTTGGCTGGCTCAAGCTCGGGCTCGAAGCCTTCACCGCGTTCGGTCCGCCGCTGGTGGAAGAGCTCTCGGCCGCCGGACGGGTCTTCCTCGACCTCAAGCTGCACGACATCCCGAACACCGTCCGCCGGGCGGCGGCGAACTGCGCCGGCAGCGGCGCCGCCATGTTCAACATTCATGCCTCGGGAGGCCGCGCCATGCTCGCCGCCGCCGTGGAAGGCGCCCGGGAAGGCGCGGCCGGCAAGCCGCCCCTGGTGATCGCCGTCACGGTGCTGACCAGCCTCGATGAGGCGGCCCTCTGCGAGCTCGGCCTGGCGTCGGATCCCGAAACCCTGGTCCTCCGTTGGGCCCGGATGGCGCGCGACGTCGGCCTCGACGGGGTGGTGGCATCGGCGCGCGAGGCCGCGGCCATCCGCTCCGAGTGCGGCCGGGATTTCCTGATCGTGACCCCGGGGATCCGTCCCTCGTGGAGCGCGGCCGGGGATCAGAAACGCGTGATGACCCCCGCCCGTGCACTGGCGGCCGGCGCCGACGTGCTGGTCGTCGGCCGTCCCATCACCGGCGCCGCCGACCCTCGGGCAGCGGCACGCCGAGTGCTGAGCGAGCTCGCCGGCTGAGCAGCCCGGCGGTGTCAGAAAACGGGTCGTTCAAGACGAATGTCGTGCGGCCGGACCCAGACGTAGCCCGGAAAGCGGATCTCCTGCACGAAGTGAACCCGGATCTTGATCCGACGATCGTTTTTGTTGACCTCGACGTTCTTTTCGGGAACGTCGAAATCCAGGTCCCGGGCCTTCTCGAGAATGTCACGCTTGATGCGCTCCGGGGTGTACTCGCGTCGGTTGGAACGGTCAGCGAGCTCTTCAATGCGTTTTTCGAACTCGCCCAATTTGAGCTGCTCGGGAATGGCGTTCATGGCGAAGACCGCGATGAGCACCAGGACCACAAAGCCGACCAGGCACCCCACCGGCACGTCTCCACGCTGGTTCTTCCACGCTGTCATCGCTCCTCCTTCGCTGCCGAAATCCGGCCCATGATACCACCCGCCGGGGGCGCTCCTGGGGATTCTCTCGCCGAAGAAACCGCCGCCCGGTCGCCGGCGCCGGCGGGCTCTCAGCGGATGATTCGAAACTGCCGTTCCCACCTCGTCTTGGTGAAGAAATGGATGAAAACGTCGAAGAGCTGGGCGAACCGATGACCGAAGCTCCGCCACTCGCCGTCCGACGGCGCGGCGTCGAAGGACCAGTAGATCAGCAACGCCCGCCCCTTGATGTTTTCCACCGGCACCGGCCCCCAGAAACGCGAGTCGGACGAGTTGTCCCGGTTGTCCCCCATGCAGAAGACGGTTCCCGGAGGCACCAGGAAGGGCCCGAAGTTGTCCCGCTGGCGGATGCTCGGGCGCACCGCGGGGCGATTGGGGATGATGGTGTCGGCCTTGTGGACCACGTAGGGCTCGTTCTGCAGCTCGCCGTTGATGTAGAGCTGCTTGTCGCGGATCTCCACCGTGTCGCCGGCGAGGGCGACACAGCGTTTGATGAAATCGCGGCGCGGATCCACCGGGTACTTGAAGACCACCACATCGCCGCGTTCAGGGCTGCGGTACGGCAGCAACCCGTGAAGCAGAGTGTCGAGGTTCTCGGAGAAAACAAACTTGTTGACCACCAGGTGATCGCCGACGAGGAGACCGTCTTCCATGGACCGCGACGGGATTTTGAAGTTCTCGAAGACGAAGGTGCGGACGAACAGCGCCAGGATGAACGCCACCAGAATGGCCTCGTAGTATTCGCGATACACAGACTTCTTCATCGTTCTCCTCGTAGACAACCCGAGCAGTGCGGGCGGTCACATCCTAGCGAACCCGGTCCGCGGGTCAACTCCGCCGCATCCCGGGCGGCTGCCACGCGCGCCGCGCCCGGGCGTCGAGCCGGCGCGGATCGGTGGCGGCGCCTGCGGCGTGGGCGAGCTGGCCCGCTCTCGCGATCATCGCCGCGTTGTCGGTGGTCAAGGCCAGCGGAGGCACCACGGCCTCGACCCCGTGGGCTTGCCCGAGTTCGAGCAGCCGGCGGCGCAGCAGGGTGTTGGCGGCCACTCCCCCCGAAACCGTCAGGAGGTCCGGCCGGTGGCGTTCGATGAGGGCTGCCGCCGGCGCCGTGAGCTGGTCCACCACCGCGAGCTCGAACGAGGCCAAGAGGTCGACGATCTCCCGCGGCGGGTCGTCGTCGTTGCCCGCTCCGGCGAGATCGTGCTCGCGAATCCACCGGATCGCGGCGGACTTGAGCCCCGAGAACGAGAAATCGTAGGGCCCGTCGGCCAACCGGGGCCTGGGCAGGGCCACGGCATCGGCGTTGCCCCGGCGGGCGAGCCGATCCACCACCGGACCGCCGGGATAGGGCAGTCCGAGGACCTGCGCGACCTTGTCGAAGCTCTCACCGGCGGCGTCATCGCGGGTTCGGCCCAATCGCTGCGGCTCGCCGTCGAGCACCAGGTACCAGCTCGAGTGCCCCCCCGAGGCCACCAGGGCCAGGACCCGGCTCGGGGCCGGGCGGGCGGGGCCTCCGGCGAGGTCGAGGAAGGGCGAAACCAGGTGGCCGTGGAGGTGGTCCACCGCCACCAGCGGCGTCCCCCGCCCCCATGCGAATGCCGAGGCGAAGCGCACCCCCACGATGAGCGCGCCCACCAGACCCGGACCGGCAGTCACCGCCACCAGTTGGACGGGTCCTCGCGCTCCCTGCAACGCTTCCTCGACCAGGATGGGCAGCGCCTTGAGGTGCTCTCGCGACGCGAGCTCGGGCACCACCCCGCCGAAGGGTGCGTGGGCGGCGATCTGGCTCGACAGGCGATTCACCTCGAGGCGGCCGTCGCCATCGAGAACGGCGACGGCAGTCTCGTCGCACGAGGTTTCGATGGCGAGCGTACGCAGGCAAGCAGGTGCATCGGGCATCGGCATCAGTATGGCAGACAACACAACGGGGAGGCATCCGCCTCCCCGCCGCGCTGAGTGAATGGAGCTCGCTTATCCGAGATTGGCCCGCACCGGCACGGTGACGGTGGGGAAATCACGGTCGTCAGTGGTCAGGGTGAGGGTGGCATCGCGCGATCCGGGTTCCGCATCGGGCTTGACGGTGACGGTCACCTGATACCGCCGGCCCTCCTCAATGGTGGTGACTCGGGCGTCGAATGCACTGTCGTTCACTTCGGCGCCGGTCACCTGAACATCGGTGCCGTCGGTCCGATTGTTCACGACGATGAGGTTCCTGCCGGGCCGGGTGCTCGCCTTGATCGAACCGAACTGGACCTGAGTGGGCGTCACGTGGATCAGGGCGCGGACGACGCCGAACACCTTCACCGGAACGGCGGGGGCTTCTTTGACGTCGGTGTTCACCGTGAGGACAGCATTGATTGGTCCCACCGGAGCGGCGTCCGTGAGCGACAGGGTCACCTCGTACTGCGAGGCCGACCTCCCGGGAACCCGCTCGGCCTCGTCCAGCTCGCGCACCGCAGTGGCGATGAAGGGCACGTTGCTGGTGACGCTCTTGACCTTGATCTTCTTCTCGGGATCGGCTCCGGCGACGATGAAGGTCTGGTTCAGCGGCTCGTGCGCCACGGCGTTGAAGCGGACCAGAGGACGCGGCAGAATCTCGACGTACGGGCGGACATCGGCTTTGATCACCAGCGTCACGGTGGGGCCCTGGGGATCGTCGGACATGACCAGGATGGACTTGGAGATCGGCCCCGCAAAGTCCGCGGTGTCCAGCTTGGCGTTGACGTGGCCCGTGGCCCCGGCGGCGATCTCGCGGTCGAAGTCGGCCACGGTGCAGCCGCAGGTCGGCCGAACCGCCTTGATGGAGAGCGGGCCGTTGCCCTCGTTGACGAGGTCGAAGACCGCATCCACCACCACGCCCTGGGTCACTGTTCCGACATCGATGATCTTGCTCGGAACCATCAACGCGGGGGCGGGGTCGGTCTGGGCCGCGGCGGCGCCGGCGGTGAGGAGCAGGGCGACAAGGGCCGCGGCGGTGTATCGGTTGGTGAGCATCGATGCCTCCTTGTGGACTTCCGTCCATCAGGGGACAATCGTAGGAACCGGGCCGTCGGCCCGCAACCGCGAAGGAGAAAGAGTTGCAAGACCTTTACCGGCATTCGGAACGGCTGTACTTCCTTCCGGTCGGAGGAACCGCCATGGCCCCGTTGGCCGGCCTGCTGCAGGCCGCCGGCCATCACGTCGAGGGGGTGGACACGGCGCTGTATCCGCCCATGAGCACCCTCCTCGCCGAGCTCGGCATCCCGGTGCGGATCGGCTTCGACCCGGCACGAATTCCCGCCGCCATCGACCGGGTGATCATCGGCAACGCCGTGCCGCGCACCAATCCCGAGGTGGAGGCGATCCTCGAGCGCCGAATCCCCTTCATCTCGCAGGCTGAGGCGGTGGCCCACTACGTCCTCGCCCACGGTCCGCGATCCCTGGTCGTGGCCGGCACCCACGGCAAGACCACCACCTCGTCGCTGCTGGCGTGGATCCTCGAGGACTGCGGCACCGACCCCGGCTATCTGATCGGCGGCGTCCCGTCGTGGAACCCCCGCGCCTTCCGTCTCGGAGGGGGCCCGTGGATGGTCATCGAGGGAGACGAGTACAACACCGCGTTCTTCGACCGCGGCCCCAAGTTCCTCCACTACCGGCCCCACCTGTTCCTCATCGGTCCGGTTGAGTACGATCACGCCGATCTTTACCCTGATCTCGACGCCGTCCTCACCGCGTTTCGGGCCGGCGCGGCCCAGGTTCCCGCCGCCGGGGCGGTGATCGTCAACGCCTTCTCCGACCACGCTCTGGCTGCCACCAGGGACGCCACGGCTCCCATCGTTGCCGTGGGACCGGATGCCGGGTGCGCCCTGCGTTTCGTCACCTGGCGCCCGGCGGACAGCGGAACCGAAGCGACGCTGCGGTGGCGCGGTGAGACCCTCGAACTCGATTTACCCCTCGCGGGCGAGCACAACACCCAGAACGCCGCCATGGCCCTGGCCGCCGCCCTGACCGTCGGGGTCCCCGCGGGCCGGGCCCTGGGCGCCCTGAAGCGGTTTCCCGGGGTGGCGCGGCGGATGGAGATCAAGGGCGAGGTCGCCGGGGTGCTGGTGGTGGACGACTTCGCTCACCACCCCACAGCCGTCGGCGTCACCATCACCGCCGCCCGCCAACGCTGGCCCGGCCGGCGCATCGTCGTCGCCTTCGAGCCGCGCTCCCTCACCGCCGCCCGGCGCGACTTCGGCGCCGCCTACCTGGAGGCGCTGGCGGGCGCCGACCTGGCGCTGGTGGCGGCGCCCTTCCACACCGACCGCCTCGACGAGAATCGGGTCCTTGACCGAGACGAGCTCGCCTCCGGGCTCGAACGCCGAGGAGTCGGGGCTCTGATGCCCGGCAACGACGACGATGTGGTGGAGGTCCTCCTGCCGCACCTCGAGGCAGGCGATGTCGTCCTCGGCTGTTCGTCGGGGAGTTTCGATGGGTTTCATGGGCGGTTGCTGGAGGCATTGGAAAGTGATCGGGAACCCGGAGCGCGGGTAGCCAAGCGAACGTCCCTCCCTTCGCATTGTTGACCGAAGGTGCTCCTCAGCTTCATTGAGAAAAAAACAATGCAAAAAGTGGTACGCGCGCGCTCGGCGTGTAGGGCGTTGGGGCGCTCGGGTCGGAGAGGTGGTTGCCGAGCCGGGACCCCCTGTGCGCGCCTCGAAACCGCGGCGGCGGTTGGCGGAGCTTCCAGGTCGTGGCGCGCGGACGCGGGATGATGTGCCACAATGCGCGGCCATGAGCCGATTGACGGACGACCTCAACGAATCACAGCGCGAGGCGGTGACCCACGGCACCGGCCCGCTGCTGGTGCTGGCCGGCGCCGGTTCCGGCAAGACCCGGGTCCTCACCTACCGCATCGCCTACCTCCTGGCCAACCAGCGGGCGGCGGACCACGAGATCACCGCCGTGACCTTCACCAACAAGGCGGCGCGGGAGATGCGGGATCGGGTGGAGCACCTCCTCGAACAGCCGCTCCGCGGCGGCTTCGTCGGAACCTTCCACCGCTGGGCGTTGGAGATCCTCCGCCGTGACCCCGAGGCCGCCGGTCTGCCGCGCGGCTTCGTCATCGCCGACTCCGACGAGCAGGTCCAGATGATCAAGCGCGAGCTCAAGAAGCTCGCGCTCGACCCCAAGGACCACCCCCCGCGCGCCGTGCTCGGCCGCATCTCCGGCATGGTCAACCGGGGAACGAGCCTGGCGAGCTTCCAGGCCCGCTCCACCGACCACCGAGCCGAGATCCTGGGCTCGCTCTGGGAGGGCTACGAGCGCCGCAAGCGGGCCGCCGGCGCCGTGGACTTCGACGACATGCTGGTGCTGGCGAGAGACGTCCTCGACGAACACGGCGAGATTCGGGACCGGGTGCGCCGACGCGCCCGCTGGCTGCTCGTGGACGAGTTTCAGGATACGAACTCGTTGCAGATGGACCTCCTCGGCATCGTCGTTTCGGGCGACCGTAACCTGACCGCGGTGGGCGACGAGGACCAGTCCATCTACCGCTGGCGCGGCGCCGAGATGGACAACATCCTCGCCTTCGAGAAGCACTTCCCCGGCGCCGCTGTGGTCAAGCTCGAGCAAAACTACCGCTCCACCGCCCCCATTCTCTCGGCCGCCGGCGCACTCATCGCCGGCAACCTGGGACGCCGCGGCAAGACCCTCTTCACCCGGTCGGAGGGCGGCGACGAGGTCCGCCTCTACGTGGGCGCCGACGAGCGCGCCGAGGCACGGTGGGTCGCGGACCGCTTCCAGGAGCTCCGGAGTCAGCACCCCCTCGGCGAGATGGCCGTGCTCATGCGCACCAATGCCCAGACCCGCAGCTTCGAGGAGGAGTTCACCCGGCGCCACATGCCGCACCGGGTGATCGGCGGTCTGCGATTCTGGCAGCGCGCCGAGGTCAAGGACGCCCTCGCCTACCTGCGCCTCGTGGCCCGCAGCGACGACACCATTGCCTTCGAGCGGGTGGTCAACGTGCCCGCCCGCGGCATCGGCGCCGCCACCATCGACATTCTGCGCACCCGCGCCGACGCCGACGGCGCCACCCTCCTCCAGGCCGCCGGATCCCTGCCCGAGGAGCTCTCCCCCCGGGCCCGGCTCTCCCTGCAGCGCTTCTTCGCCACCCTCGAGGAGGGCCGCGGCAGGAGATCCGAGCTCGACCCTGGCGATCTCGTCGGCTGGCTTCTCGAGGCCACCGGCCTGCTCGCCATGTACGACGGCGACTCCGAGGAGAAGGTCGCCCGCCGGGAGAATCTGCAGCAGCTCGCGGCGGCGGTGGCCGAGGCGGCGCATCGTGGCCAGGAGCTCGACGCCTTCCTCGACGCGGTGTCGCTGCTCGAGGACCACGACGAAGACGACGCGCCGGACGCCGTCAGCCTCATGACCCTCCACGCCGCCAAGGGTCTCGAGTTCGACGTGGTCGTGCTCGCCGGCTTCGAGGACGGCCTGCTGCCCCACGCCAACTCGCGGGACGAGATCGAGGCTCTCGAGGAGGAGCGTCGACTGGCCTACGTGGGCATGACCCGGGCTCGCCGCTGGCTCGCCATGACCGCGGCGCAGTCGCGATTTCTCTTCGGAACCCGGCTGCCGACGAAGCCGTCCCGCTTCCTCGAGGAGCTGTCGGACGAGCACTACCGCGATGTCTCCGACTCGTTCGTCACGGCGTCGGCGACCTTCAGCGGCGGCTCCGGCGCCGGCAACCGCCGGCCGGCGGCCGCGAAACGGGCGCCGCGTTCGAACACGGCAGCGGCGGCGACCGTGGTGGACGGCGACGGACAGGGCTGGCGCCCCGGCAACCGCGTCCAGCACGGGAAGTTCGGCACCGGGGTCATCCTCGCCTGTCAGGGCAGCGGTCCCCGTTTGAAGCTCGTCGTCTTTTTCGACCGCGCCGGCAGGAAGACCCTCGTGCCGACCATCGCGAAGCTCGAAAGACTGTAATCAACCAATCTTGATTTCCGGTTCGGCTTTCCTCGAAAGCCGAACCGGAAATCAAGACCCACGTACAATGCCGGGTTGGAGGCGCATATGGAATGGCATCACACGACAGTGGTCGCGGTTCGCCGGAACGACACCGTCGCCCTGGGGTCCGACGGCCAGGTCACCCTGGGCAACACGGTCATCAAGCACGGCGCGGCCAAGGTTCGGCCGCTGGCCGGCGGCAAAGTGCTGGCCGGCTTCGCGGGCTCGGTGGCCGACGCGCTGGCCCTCTTCACCCGCTTCGAGGCCAAGCTCGAGGCCTACGGCCACAACCTGGAGCGCGCCGCCGTCGAGCTGGCGCGCGACTGGCGCACCGACAAGGCCCTGCGCCACCTGGAGGCCATGCTCATCACCGCCGACGCCACCAGCACGCTGCTGGTGTCGGGGACCGGCGAAGTGTTGTCCCCGGACGACGACGTGGTCGCCGTGGGTTCCGGAGGCTCCTACGCCCTGGCAGCAGCCCGTGTTCTGCTCAAGCACACCGAGATGGGCGCCGGCGACGTCGTCCGCGAGGCCCTCACGGTGGCCTCGTCCATCGATATCTACACCAACGACCACATCACCATCGAGGAGCTGAGCTCGTGAGACTGGACAGCCTGACCCCGCGTGAGATCGTCGCTGAACTCGACCGCTTCATCGTCGGCCAGAACGCCGCCAAACGGGCGGTGGCGGTGGCGCTCAGGAACCGCTGGCGCCGGCAGCAGCTCGACCCCTCCCTGCGCGAGGAGGTGGCGCCCAAGAACATCATCATGATCGGGCCCACCGGGGTCGGCAAGACCGAGATCGCCCGGCGCCTGTCCAAGCTGACGGGCTCGCCGCTGCTCAAGGTCGAGGCCTCCAAGTTCACCGAGGTGGGCTACGTGGGGCGGGACGTGGAGTCCATCATCCGCGATCTCACCGACGCGGCGATCCAGCTCGTCCGCGACGAGCGCGCCACCGAGGTCAAGGTGCGCGCCGAGCGGGCCGCCGAGGACCGGCTGCTCGATCTTTTGGTGGTGGGCTCGTCCTCGGCGGCCGAGACGGCCCTGGAGGACAAACGGCGGGCCCTGAAGAAGCCCCTGCGGGACGGGCTTCTGGAGGACCACGAGGTCGAGGTGGAGGTCTCCGAGCAGAAGATCCCGACCCTGGAGATGTTCGGCCCCCAGGGCATGGAGTCCATGGGATTGAACTTCAAGGACATGCTCGGCGGCATGTTCGGCGGCAAGAAGACCCGCAAACGCATGAAGGTGGGTGAGGCGCGCCGGATCCTCGTCGCCGAGGAGGAGGAGAAGCTCATCGACCACTCCCAGGTGGAGGCCGAAGCCCTCAAACGGGTGGAAGAGGCTGGGATCGTCTTTCTCGACGAAATCGACAAGATCGCGTCGCGCGACGAGGCCGGGGGCCACGGCGGCCCCGACGTCTCGCGGGAAGGGGTCCAGCGGGACCTCCTGCCCATCGTCGAGGGTACCAACGTCAGCACCAAGTACGGAGTGGTCCGCACCGACCACATCCTCTTCATCGCCGCCGGCGCCTTCCATGTCTCGCGGCCGTCGGACCTGATTCCCGAGCTCCAGGGCCGCTTCCCCATCCGGGTGGAGCTCTCGGCCCTGGACGCCGACGACTTCGTGCGCATTCTCACCGAGCCGGAGAACTCGTTGGTCCGCCAGTACACCGAGCTGCTGCGCACCGAAGACGTCGCCCTGCAATTCTCGGACGAGGCGGTGAAGACCATTGCCACCATGGCCGCGGAGATCAACTCCACGGCCGAGAACATCGGCGCCCGGCGGCTGCACACGGTGCTCGAACGGTTGCTCGAAGAGCTCAGCTTCGAAGCTCCCGAGATCGCCGGTCAGGCGGTGGCGGTGACGCCCGACATGGTCCAGGAGCGCCTCGGTGGGCTGCTCGGCGACCGCGATCTGGCGCGCTACATCTTGTAGGCGGACGCGGCGATCGTCACATCGGCAGCGGGGATGTGGGGGTGAGGGTTTGACCGGTACAACCCGGCCCGGGGATGGGAAACCAAACCCTTCACCCCCACACCCACAAACCCCTCTGCTACGATCCATTCATGAAGCGCCGCGCCGGATGTCTCGCTGCGATCTTTGTCCTGACCACCCTCTCGGGTTGTGGCGTCAAGGGACCGCCCATGCCTCCGGTGATCCGAGTCGCGGATCCCACCCGCGACCTGGCCGTCTACCAGGACGACCGCCACACCGTGCTCAGCTGGAGCTACCCGTCGAGCACCACCTCCGGCGAGTCGCTGCACGATCTCGAGTCGATTCAGATCTGGCGCGCGACCCTCCTGGAGGTCGAGGCGCCGCCCCCGGGTGAGAAACCATCGGAAAAGAACCTCAACCGCCAGCTGCTGCTGTCCAACGGCGAGATGATCGCCGAACTCGACGACGCCGGTCTCGAGGCCGCCACCCGCGGGTCCCTCCTCGAGTGGCGCGACGACCTCGAGGTCTGGCGGCGCAACAACCCGTCCGACGAGCCGCAGATGCTCTGGTACGCCGTGCGGTCGGTCTGTTGCCGGGGACGCGAGTCGGGACTGTCGAACATCGCCCGGCTGGTGCCGGAGATCCCACCGGCGCCGCCCACCGAGTTCGCCGTCACCGCGGAAGAGGACGGCATCCGGCTGCGCTGGACACCCAACGGCGGCATTCCGGTGCTCATCGAGCGGTCGCCGGACACCGATCGCTGGCGGCCCCTGGGGACCCGGACCATCGATGCCGACGCCTGGCTGGATCGAACCGCGGCCCAGGGAAGCGGCTGGAACTACCGGCTGCGGTCGGTGCGGACGCCCGAGGGCGGACCTCGGATCGTCGGCCCTCCCGGTCCCGCGGCCGGCCTCTTCTACCCCGACATCTACCCGCCGCCGACGCCGCACGATCTCGTCTGCTTGCCCGAGGGAACCCGGGTGAGGTTGCGCTGGCGGGCCGGCGAAGAGGGCCTGCTGCACCACATCTACCGATCCACCGACGGCGCCGAGACCATGGTCCTGGTGGACGACCTGGATGCGCTTCAGTACGAGGACCTGGCGCCGCCGCCGGGAACCTCGGTGTACGAGATCACCGCCGTTGACGGCGCCGGCAACGAGAGCGCTCCGGCGACCTGCACCGCGGCGCGGGGTGCGTCACGGTGAAGACCGCTCTTTACAAGGTCGAGGGCGCGGGCAACGACTTCCTCCTTGGCACCGGTGATTGGGCACACCGGCTGGCCGAGGACGCGGGTCGGGTGGCGCAGCTCTGCCGACGACGCCGCGGCCTGGGCGCCGACGGCACCCTCGCGCTGTTCCCCGCCGACGGTTCCTCGTTGCGGCTCGTTCACCGCAATGCCGACGGCTCGCCGTCGGATTTCTGCGCCAACGGCACCCGCTGCGCCGCCCGGGTGGCCGTCGACCGGCTCGGTCTCCCTGCCCGCGTGGCGTTGCACACCGGCTGGGGAGTGATTCCCGCCGAGGTCAAGGGCGACCTCGTCACTCTTGAGCTGCCACCCGCCGGTCCCGCCGAGCCAGTAGCGCCGGAGATGGCGTCGGGGCCGTTCTCCGGGCACCTCATCTCGGTGGGGGTTCCCCACTTCGTGGCGCCGGTGGAAGGTCTCGCGACCGTTGATCTCGACGCCATTGCCCGACCCCTCCGGCACCATCCCGATCTCGGGCCCGAGGGGGCGAACATCCACCTCGTCGAGGACCTCGGCGACGGGAGGCTCGGGCTGCGCTCCCTGGAACGCGGCGTCGAATCCGAAGTTCTGTGCTGCGGATCCGGGGTGGTGGCGGCGGCTCTGACGAGTATGGCCGGGAGCGGCCGGCGGCGGTTGACGGTGCTGCCGCGATCCGGGGATCGCCTGGAGGTCGAGGCCCTCGGCGCGCCTCCCGCCGCGCGGAGCCGGCTCACCGGGCCGGCGCGGATCATCGCCCGGGTCGAGCCCGTCTGATCAGCCGACGAAGGCCAGGCCCGCCGCCAGCAATGCGGCCGCAAAGCACCCCGCCGCCACGTCGTCCGCCATGATGCCGACCCCGCCGGGCAGCTTCTCGAAAGCGTTCACCGGCCACGGTTTCGCCACGTCGAAGATGCGGAAGAGCACGAATGCCGCCACCCCGGTCAGAGCGAACGATGCGGGCGTCTGGGCTTCGAGCATGAGCGGCGCGGGAACGACGCTCAGCCACTGGCCCGCCACCTCGTCGACGACCACCGCGCCGGGATCCTTGCCGCCCCGGCGACGCTCCTCCGCCGCCGATGCCCAGACGCCCACGACGAACACCGTGGCGGCGCCCACCACCGTTGCCGCCACCCGCGCCGCGGGATCGTCCAGCATCATCATGGCCAACCACCAGCCGACAATGGCGGGCAGCGATCCCGCCGTCGTCCCCGGTGCCGGCAGCGTGTCGCCGAGCCCGAGCACCGTCGCGATGTGATAGGCGGGACCTTTGGTGGAAGGTGTCATCACTCGACCGTCACCGACTTGGCGAGATTCCGCGGCTGATCAACGTCGTGCCCGAGCTCGACGGCGACGTTGTAGGCGAGGAGCTGCAGCGGCACCACCGCGACGATGGGCTGCAGCAGGGGGTGGACCGCCGGAACCGGCAGCACCAACTCGGCGAGCTCCGCGACATCTTCGGCATCGCGCTCGGCCACCGCGATCACGGTGGCGCCGCGGGCCTTGACCTCCATGAGATTGCCGAGCAGCTTCTTCCTCGTCGGCGAGGCGGTGGCCACCGCCACCACGGGAAAGCCGTCGGAGACCAGGGCGATGGGTCCGTGCTTCATCTCCCCGGCAGGATAGCCCTCGGCGTGGAGGTAGGAGATCTCTTTGAGCTTGAGGGCGCCTTCCAGCGCGATGGGGTAGAGGACGCCGCGGCCGAGGTAGAGGGAGTCCGTCGCCTCGGCGAGGATCTCGGTGCCGGCCCGGTAGAGGCTGCGGTCGAGCTGCAGAGTCTGCTCCACCGCCAGCGGAATGCGCTGCAGCTCGCCGAGAAGCTCAGTGTCGAGCGTGTCGGCGAGGCCGCGAGCCCGGCGGAGCGCCAGCGCCAGCACCACCAGAGCGACCAGCTGGGTGGTGAACGCCTTGGTGGAGGCGACGCCGATCTCCGGTCCCGCCTGGGTCAGCAGGCGCGAGCTCGCCAGCCGCCACGACGACGAGCCGCGAACGTTGCACACGGTGGCGAGCAGCGCCCCACCCGCGGCTGCAAGTTCCATGGCGGCGAGGGTGTCGGCGGTCTCGCCGGACTGGGTGACGCCGATGACCAGGAGATCGTCGCCGAGCAGCGGTTGGCGATACCGGTACTCCGAGGCGTAGTCGACCTCGGCCGGGAGCCCGGTGAGGCGCTCGAGGATGAACTTGGCCGTAAGGCAGGAGTGCCACGAGGTGCCGCAGGCGACGAGGTGGATCCGCCGCACTCTGCCCAGTTGCTCCGGGCTGAAGTCGAGAACGTCCACACTGACCCCGCTGCGATCGCTGTCGAGGTGGGCTCGGACGGTGTTGCGGATGGCGTCGGGCTGCTCGAAAATCTCCTTGAGCATGAAGTGGCGGTAGCCGCCCTTCTCGACTCGGCCGGCGTCCCAGTCCAGCACCTCGGGGGGGCGATCCACGGCGCCGCCGGCCGAATTCCTAATCTCGCAGCCTCCGGCATGAACCAGGGCGACATCGCCGTTGTTCAGGTAGATCACCCGGCGCGTGCGGTGCAGGATGGCGACCACATCGGAAGCCACCATGTTCTCACCCTCGCCGAGGCCGACCACCAGCGGCGGACCCTCACGGAACGCGACCACGGTGTCCGGTTCGGAGCGGCTCACCGCGACCACGGCGTACTGCCCACGTAGCCGGGGCAGAATCTTCAGCACCCGGTCGCCGAGGGGTCCCTCTTCACGGCCGAGAAGCTGGGCGATGAGCTCGGTATCGGTGTCGGAGCTCAGCTCGACCCCGTCGTCGAGCAGCTCGCGGCGCAGAGCGGCGTAGTTCTCCAGGATGCCGTTGTGGACCACCGCGATCCCGGCCGCGGCGTCCACCTGGGGATGGGCGTTGGCCTCGGTGGGCGCGCCGTGGGTCGCCCACCTGGTGTGTCCGACCCCCGTCGTCCCGTGCAGCGGCTCCCGATAAGCCAGTTGCTCGAGGTTCCTCAGCTTGCCCTCGGCGCGGAGGACCTGGATCTCGTCCGGAGCGAGCACCGCCATGCCGGCAGAGTCGTAGCCCCGGTACTCGAGCCGCCGCAGGCCGTCGAGAATGACCGGCACCACCTCGTTGGAGCCCACGTAGCCGATGATTCCGCACATACCCTGCCTCCTGATCTCTTTTCACCGAGGCCAACAGTGTACCGAGAATATGGCGCCGCTGCGGCCGAAACGCGGCGATCAACCGGCCGCAGATCTCCGCGCCGCCTTCTTGGCGTCCAGGGCGGCGATGAGCTCCTCGAAGGCGTCGGCGAAGGCGACCACGCCCGCCGACTGGAGTTCGGAGGTGATGGCGTCGAGATCGATGCCGAGCTCCCCGAGCCGGTGAAGAAGGGCCTCGTCATCCTCGAACGAGGCCGCCACCCGGTTTGCGGGACGCCCGTGGTCGCGATACGCCTCCAGGGTGGCGGTGGGCAGGGTGTTCACCGTCTCCGGACCCACCAGCTCCTCGACATAGAGAACGTCGGGATAGGCCGGGTTCTTGGTGCTCGTCGACGCCCACAGGGGGCGTTGGACCTGAGCGCCTCTGTCGGCCAGCGCGGAGAAGCTCGACCCGTGGAAGAGCTCCAGGAAGCGCCGGTAGGCGAGCCGGGAGTTGGCGATGGCCGCGCGCCCCCGCAAGGCCAGCGCCTCGTCGGTGCCGGTGGCCTCGAGGGCGGCGTCGACCTTCGAGTCCACCCGGCTGACGAAGAAGGACGCCACCGAGGCCACCCCGGACGGGTCGTCGCGCCGTTCGAGTCCGCGGAGAAAGGCAGTGGCCACCGCCTCGTAGTCGGCCAGGGAGAACATGAGCGTGGCATTGACGTTGATGCCGGCGGCGATGAGATTCTCGATGGCGGGGATCCCGGCGGGCGTCGCCGGCACCTTGATCATCAAATTCGGGCGGTCCACAGCCTGCCACAGGCGGTGCGCCTCGGCCTCGGTTCCGGCGGTGTCGTGGGCGAGGTGCGGCGAGACCTCGAGGGAGACGAAGCCGTCGCTGCCGTCAGCGGCCGCGAAGACCGGGGCGAGGACGTCGGCGGCCATCTGAATGTCCTTCACGGCAAGCGCCTCGTACAGCTCGGTCGTCGAGGCCGACGGGTTCGCCGCCAGGTGAACGTCGATGTCGGCGTCGTAGGACCCGGAACCGGTGATCGCCGCTTTGAAAATGGACGGGTTCGAGGTCACGCCCCGCACCCCGTCATCGACGACGTAGCGCTGGAGGCCGCCGCCGGTGAGCAGGTCGCGTTCGATGTAGTCGAGCCAGGGCGCCTGCTGGTGCTTTTCCCACAGTGCCTTGAGTGGATTCATATCGGGTTGCCTCCGTCGGTGTCGTCGTTGTCGCGCCGCAGATCCCGCGGTCCGCAGAGGGTAGCAAAACCCTTTTCGGTGATCCCGATCCCGACGAGACCGTA
>JAZBOQ010000223.1:0-11611 GCA_036351195.1 Thermoanaerobaculales bacterium
CGAGCCGGAGCCCGGGCCCGACGAGGACCACACCGACACCGGATCCGAACCGGTTCCGTCGGAGGTTCTCCCGGTGACCCCCCCGGTCGACGCAGCGGCGGAAGAAGCATCCGACGCAGCGGAATCACGTTTCCTCGACGAGCCGCCACCGGTGAAGCCGGTGCAACCCCCGCCGGATGTTCCCGAAGAGGAAAAGACCGAAGACGAGGCGCTCCAAGAAGAGGCCCAGCGCTTCGCCCGGCTGCTCGTCTCGGAGATCAAGCTCTACAACGAAGAGCAGGTCGAGCGCGGGCGAGAGGCCCGGGACATCTACCAGCGCCTCAAAGAGGACATCGACCGCAGCCGCGAGATGTTCGAGAAACGGATCTCCGAGGACGTTCGCCAGCGGCAGGACTTCTTCCAGGACGAGCTGGTCCGCATCCTCGCCGACGGCGATCCCGATCTTCTCGGCATGTGAAGGGCGCCCTCGGACCGCTCTTCGCCGTCATTCTGATTCAAGGATGCGCGGCGCCGCCGTCGCCGCCGCCGGCCGATACCCGTCTCGAAACCCTGGCGCAGGCCTTCGCCCAGCGGTTCCGCAACCCGGCCGCCGCCGCCGGTCTCTTCGCCGAGGCCGGTTCCGGACCGAGCCTCGAATCGGCGCGCCAGAGGGCATGGTTTGCCGCACTGGACGACGCCGACGCTGCGGCGGACCGCTGGCTCGACTTCATCGACGCCCGTCCCTCCCCCGATCTCGAGGCCCGCGCGGTGCTCCGCCTCGCGGCGGCATACAACGACGAAGGAAAGACCGAGAAGGCTGTGGAGACCCTCGTCAACGCACCGAGCTCGGTTCGCCACCGCGCCGATGTGGAGCTCCTCGACCTCGGCGGCAACGAGATCGCCTCCGACGCCGCCGGCCGCCTTGCTCGCAGCGCTCCACAGCTGCTCAGAAACCGCTCCCGGACCCTGGAGCAGGCGGCGTTGGCCGGTTTCAGCCACCGCGACTGGATGCGGCGGGCGGCGGCATGGCGCTCCGCCGGCTTGGGCTCCCGAGGGGCCGCCGAACTCCGCTCCCGCAGAAGCAGCGGGGCCGAAGAGCTGGAGCGGCGAAAGGAGCTGGCCCGCTGCGAGCTCGACGCCGGATCCTCCACTCGAGCCCTCAACGCTCTGCCCGCGCGCCGCGACGCCGACCCCGAGGCCCTCGTCCTGCGCGCCGAGGCCTATCGCCGTCAGGGCTGGGGTCGCTTCCCCGACCGAGCGGCCCGACGCTCGTTTTCGACCTGCCTGGATGAAGCACGGCAAGCCGCAGCGAGCACCGATAACGACATCCGCGGTCAGGCTCTCGTGCTCTGGCTGGAGTGCGCCACCGAAAGCGGGCAGCCGGCCGCCGCCCTGGAGGCGTGGCGCCGACTCGAAACCTCGGGCTGGCGCCACCCGCGCCGCGGTTGGTTGGGCCGCCGCCTCGGGGTCGCCCTGGCCCGCAACGGATCCGACCCGACATCGGTGGCCGGCATGAAAACCTCGCTGCCCGCCCACGCGCGCTGCCTCAGCTTCTGGCAATCCACCGCCGAAGGCGACAGCCGCGGACTCTCAGATCTAGCGTCGTCGACCATCACCGACCTTTACGCGCACTGGGCCGTCGGCACGCCGGGGGTGAGCGCCGAAAGACCCGCGTACACTCCTCCCCCGGCGGCGGGTGCGGCTCCGCCACCCCCCGCAGTGGCCTGGCTGCTGGATCACGCCGGGCCAGTGGAGGCCTCGGCTGAGTGGCAGCGGCTCTTCGACGCCCGCTTGCCGACCCCGGCCGAGGCCATGACCGCCGCATCACAGGCCGTCGCCGCCGGACGGGCCAACACCGCAATCCGCTCCCTCCGAATCGCCTTTCCCGGCATTTCTTCAATCGCTCTGGCCGAGGTTCCCGAGGACGCGGCGCGAATCTACCTCCCGCTGCGATTCACCGACAGCATCACCCGCGCGGCCGCTGCGAACAGCCTCGACCCGTGGCTTATCGCCGCGGTGGCGCGACAGGAGAGCACCTTCGTGACCACCGCCCGTTCCCCGGCCGGAGCCCGGGGTGTCCTCCAGCTGCTGCCTTCCACTGCACGGCTCCACTCCTCGGCCCTCGGTCTGGGCCGCAACCCCGACCTCTTCGACCCCGAGGTGAATATCCGCATCGGCGCCCGAGAGCTCGCCGCCCTGATGCGGCGGTACGGCGCCGTCGAGCCCGCGCTGGCCGCCTACAACGCCGGCGACCGACGGGTCCGGCGGTGGTGGAAACAGTGGCCCGACCACCGGCTCTTCGCAGAGTCCATCCCGATCCCGGAAACCTACACCTACGTGCGCCGTGTGGTCTTCCTCGCCGACGCCTATCGCCAGGTCCACGCCGACGTCTGGAAGGAGACACCGTGAAACAGATCGAGGTCCGCACGACGACCCGCACCCAACTCGTCAACATCACCCCACAGATTGTCCGTGCCCTGAACGACCACGAACCCGGTGCGAGGCTCTGCCACGTTTACGTACCCCACACCACAGCTGCGGTGGTCATCAACGAGGCCGCCGATCCGGACGTGGCGAAGGACCTGGCCGCCGCCTACCAGGCGATGGTGCCGAAGATGACCTTCGCCCACGCCGAAGGCAACTCCGACTCGCATTTGTTGGCGACCCTGCTGGGCAGCTCGGTCACCATCCCCACCGAACAGAGCCGGCTGCGGCTCGGCACCTGGCAGGGGATCTTCTTTGTCGAGCTCGACGGCCCGCGCAGCCGCAAGGTGCTGGTGAGCTTCAGCTGAGCTGTCGCTCCGGATCCCACCTCGACGAGGCCAAACGCGAGTACGTACAGGCCATTGCCAGAAAAATGAAACGGATGGGCCACACCGAAATCGACCCGGAGGCGATGACGGAGAAAAGCCCCGACGACGGGGTCGACCTCTGCGGCGCGGACGAGGAGGAAACCGACGCGGACTGATCGTCTCCGATGCACGAACGACAACGCCCTCGGCGCCGGCGAGCGTCGAGGGCGTTTCTGAGATCATTATTTGATCAATAATGAAAATGTTGCGGCTCACGCCAGTCTACAATTGAGCTGGAGGGCTGAATGATCCGTCATTCAGCATCGCTTTTCTTGCAATCATCATCCGTCTTCGGAGGTAGGTATGGCACAGCCCGCAAACCCATCGCTCACCCGCACCATCGCAACAACCCTGTTCGTCCTGGCCCTCGCGTGGCCCGGATTTCTCTCCGCGGAAGACGGCCCCTCTCGTGAACCGGCCTCGCTGAATCATCCTGTCGAGGCTCGAGAGGTCCTCCCCGCAGGCGTGATCGCACCGGCTGAGTCCGTCAAGCTCACCACCGGAACCAACGTGTTCAGCGAGGGTTTCGAGGGTTCGTTCCCCGGCGGTACGTGGCAGCTCTACCACCCATCGGGCGCTCCGGATGTCGACTGGGGAAAAACCAGCTATCGAAAGAGCGCCGGCAGCTACAGCATCTGGTGCGCCGCTTCGGGGAGCGCCTCCCCCGGATCGGGTAGCCCGGTTCCGACCAACATGCAATCGTGGGTCATCGCCGGGCCTTTCGACCTCTCCGGCGCGACCTCGGGCGAGATCAGCTTCGACCTGTGGCTCTCGACGGAGGCGAGCTACGACTACTTCAAATGGCTTGCCTCGACCAACGGCACGAACTTCTCCGGCTTCCAGACATCCGCCGACACCTCCGGGTTCCAGACCGCAACCACCGATCTCGCCGACTGGGGCAGCGCCGGTAATCTGCTCGGACAAAGTCAGGTGTGGATCGCCTTCATCTACGAGTCCGACTCCAGCAATACCTACGAGGGAGCGTACGTCGACCAGGTCGCCATCACCATCAACGGCGGCGGCGGCGGCAGCAACTGCGGCACCTACGTCCTCACCGAGGACAACGACAACAACAGCTGGGGCGGCACTCCCGACGGCGATTGGAACCGCTGTCTGTACAAGACCGACTCGGCGCATCCCATCGAGTTCCACATCGACGTCAACGAGAGCTCGATCAGCTCGGCGCAGCTGCTGCTGCTCTGCAACGACGTGGACCAGTTCACCGAACCCAACAATCCCGAAATCGACAAGGTCTACGTCAACGGCACCTATCTCGGAGATCTCACCGGCGCCAATGACGAGGACTCCACCACCATCTTCACCATCCCCACCTCCGCCCTCTCTCCCGGCAGCAACCGTTTTCGGATCGACGTCAACCAGAGCCCGACCTCGTCGCCCGACGACTGGTGCGTGACGCTGAAGCAGGCCCAGCTCATCATCAACGGCGGCTGCACGGGCCAGGCGAGCTGCCGCTCCGTCTCCACCAACCGCTCGAGCTACGCACCCGGCGAGACGGTGCGGGTGACCTACGAGATCGACACCACCGCGACGTCGCAGCAGATCCGGGTGGAGTCCAACCTGGTCAACCCCAACGGCGTCATCGTCGCCGGGGCCGAGCGCAACTACACCACCAACGGCAGCTCCAATGACCCGAGGAACGTCGATCTGACCCTGCCCACCAACGCCATGCCGGGCACCTACACCGCCCAGGTTCTGGTCTTCGACTCGGCGTCGGGCCAGCTCGAGACCACCTGCGAGGACACTTTCACCGTCACCGGCGGCGGCTCCAGCTGCAGCCTCACCTGCAGCGCCAACGTCCCGGCCACCGCCCAGGTCGGCCAGCAGGTCACCCTCACCGGCACCGCCACCGCCTCCGGCTGCAACGGCACCATCGACTACTTCTGGTACCCCGATGCCGGCAACACCGCCACCATCTTCGACCGCACCGCCACCTGGATTTACGATGCCCCCGGCACCTACACGTGGACCTTTGTCGCGCTGGTCGACAACGAGCGTTGTGAGCGCACCGGCACCATCACCGTCACCGGCGGCGGCGGCACCTGCAACATCAACTGCAGCGCCACCTTCCCGTCCACAGCGCAGGTGGGCCAGACGATCAGCTTCAGCGGATCGGCCTCCTCCAGCGGCTCATGCGGCACCCTCGAGTACTTCTGGTACCCCGAAGAGGGCTACAGCACCGCCACCAGCTTCGGCCGCAACGGCACCTGGAGCTACGGCCAACCCGGCGTCTACACCTGGAGCATGTACGTCATCGGCGACAACGGCGGTCGCTGCGTGCGGACCGGCACGATCAACGTCACCGGCGGCAGCGGAGGGATCGACACCGGGGTGGTCTGGATCCCCGTCGGCAGCCGCGCCACCGGCGCCAACGGCAGCATCTGGCGCACCGACATCGGTATCTTCAACCCGACCTCGGTCACCGTGACGGTGACCATCAATGTGTGGGTCAGCACCGGAACCATCACCCGCACCATCACTCTCGTTCCCTTCGGGCAGCGGATCATCACCGATGTCATCGGCTGGTTCGACCCGAGTCTCTGGATCTCGGCGCCGATCCAGATCATCGCTCCCCAGACGCTGATCTTCACCTCGCGGACCTACAACGTACTCGCAGCGGGGGAGATCTGCTTCCCCACCGGGACCCTGGGGCAGGTTCTGCTCGGGCGGCAGCGCAACGGGACCCTGGCGGTGGGCCAGTCCGCATGGGTCCCACAGCTCGTGGAGAACAACGCGTTCAGGTCGAACATCGGCTACACCAACACCGGCACCACCACCGCGACCCTGACCGTGCGGCTGTACAACGCCAACGGAAACCAGGTGGGCAGCTACAACGTCACCCTCGCGCCCGGCCAGTGGAAGCAGAAGAGCCGGCCCTTCAGCACCATCGCCGGCTTGAGCAACCTCAGCGCCGGTTCCGTGAAAGTGACGATCAACAGCGGCAGTGGTGTGGTGGTCTATGGCTCGCTCATCGACAACATCACCAACGATCCGACGACGATCCCCTTCTATCGCTGATCAACCAAAGTCAACGACCCAGGGCGCCCGGCGTGTCGGCCGGGCGCCTTTTTTTACCGCTGTCCGAACCTGGGACTGAAATCGCCGTGCCAGCGAGGCCCGATCTGGCATCATTCCTGCAAACTTTCCTGGTGAAAACCGGTGTTTCCCAATCGTGCATCAATCTGAAACACCACAGGAAAGGCCAGCAATGCTCCTGGACATCACCTCATCCCTCCTCCTCGTCGGCGCCCTGACCACCGTCATGGGCCTGTGGATGCTGGCGGCGAGCTACGTCCGGGATGAGCCCAATGCCGAGGAGCTCCGCCTCTGGGGCCTCTCCTGCCTGATCTTCGGCATCGCCTACGCACTTTTCGTGGCCCGAGACACGCTCCCTCTCGTTTGGTCACTCGTGGTGGCCAACGCCCTCTACGCCCTCGCCTACGGTGGGTTCGGCCTGGCCCTCGCGCTGCTGTTCAAGCAGCGCTTCCCGGCTCACTTCGTCATCTCCGGCGTTCTCGTTTCCACCGCCGCCCTCTACGTCGCCGAGATCGTGTACGGTATTTCAGCGTGGCGGGTGCCGATCCTGGCCGCCGTGACCATCGTTCCGTGGGCCGTCTCCACCGCCCAGTGCACCCGAGAATGGCGGACCCACCCCTCGCCTCACATCCTGGCGATGAGCGTCGGTTTCTCCTCCATGATCGCCGTCTCACTGTGGCGGATCGCTTGGGCCTGGCATATGGGATCCTTCGGCTACACCGGTCTCCCCTCGGGTTCGGGCTACGTTCTGGGAAGCCACATTCTCCTGGTCTCCCCGGTGCTGCTCACCGTCGGCTTTTTCCTGCTCAGCGCCGAACGGGCTCAGCGGGTCATTCGCAAGCTCGCCGACACCGACCCGTTGACCGGGATCCTCAACCGCCGCTCGGCGATTCTGCTCGCCGGCAACCGCCTCGCGTCGGCGAAGCGGCGGCAGCAGCCCTTTTCCTGCGTCGCCTTCGACCTGGACGGGCTCAAGAAACTCAACGACCTCCGCGGCCACGCAGCCGGCGACCAGGCGCTCATCCACCTCACCGAGGTGGTCAAAGACCTGGTCCGGGCCGAGGACATCTTCGGCCGCCTCGGAGGCGACGAGTTCGTCGTCTTCATGCCGTACTCGGATCAACAGGGCGCCACCGCCCTGGCCGAACGTTTCCGGGAAGGCCTCGCGGAACGGCCCTTCGCCTTTGAGAACGGCGAGCTGACCGTCACCGGCTCCTTCGGGGTTGCCACCCTCACACCCTCCGACAGGACGCCGCTGGACCTGCTCGACCGCGCCGACCGCGCGCTGTATGACGCCAAAAAGGTCGGCGGCAACGCGGTGATGGGCCGGGTGGGCCCGCCGCTCACGGTCCCGATCCTGACGCCCGCCCTTTAAAGCGGCTCCCGATCAACCGTCCGTAGAGCGCTCCCCGGCGAGAATCTCCTCGGCCTGCTTCGAGCTCGACACTCGAATGGTCGGATAGGGGCTGTCGGCGGTGACCAGAGCCCGGAGGATCTTCGTCATCGACACCAGGTCCGACGGAACGATCCTGATGACCTTGGACACCCCGGCGCGGCCGATGTCGGCGATGAGCCCCTTGGCCACCACCATCGCGCCCTCGTCGAAGGGCTCGAGACGACGCTGATCGTTGACGAGGATGAAACCACGTTTCAGGCGGTCGGCGGCCGCCATGACCTCCTGATGTACCTGCTCGAAGTCCCCGGCCGAGGGCCGGCCGGACTGCGTCATGTACATGACGTTACGCTCGGGCTCGATACGAACATCGAATGTGAATGACGCCATGGCTTCCCTGGATCCCATCTCGAGCTGTCTGCGGGAGGTCCCCCCCATTCTATACCCGCGCCGCAGAAAAGGCAGCGCCATACTGCCCGGTGCGCCGCAGCCTTCGTGAAACCCGCGGCGGTTCCGATCGTTCCTCTACCGGGCATGACTGTGCCCCGGAGATGGCGTATCCTCGCCACCCGGTTCGATCGAAGGAGGAATCTCGTGTTGAAAGCCCGTCACGCAATGCTCGTCATCATGGTCTCGCTCGCTCTCGGCTGCGCTCCCCAGACTTCCGTGGAACCCGAACGAACCGCCCCATCCACCATCTACACCATGGATCAGCTCGTCAAGACCGTCTCGGTCGGCGGCGGATCCTTCAATCCCGACGAGACCAAGCTGCTCGTCCACACCAACGAAACCGGCATCTTCAATATCTACGAGCTCGACATCGCCACCGGCGAGCGGACCCCAGTCACCGAAGGCGACGACACCACCTACGCCGTCGCCTACATGCCCGCCGACGAGCGCATCCTCTTCATGCGGGACCAGGCCGGCAACGAGGTCCACCACCTGTACCTCCGGGAGCTCGACGGCAGCGTCCGCGACCTGACCGAGGGCGAGGCCACGCGGGAGACCTTCTTCGGATTCTCCCACGACCTGGCGAGCTTCTTCACCCTCAACAACCGGCGCGACGAACGCTTCAACGACGTCTACGAGTGGAACGTGGAGACCCTCGAGTCCCACCTGATCTACGAGAACGCCAGCGGCCTCGAGCCGGCCGGAATCAGCCCCGACAAGCGTTGGCTCATCCTGGTCAAGATCAACACCACCAACGACATGGATCTCTTCGTCGCCGACCTCGCCGGCGGCGGCGAGCCGCAGTTGATCTCCGAGCACGAGGGCATGGCCACCTTCGCACCGGCGGACTTCTCTGCGGACTCGGCCCACCTCTACTACACCAGCAACCTCGAGGGCGAGTTCAGCGCGCTGTACCGCTACGACCTCGCCACCGCCGAGCACGAGCCCGTCTTCGCCACCGACTGGGACGTCAGCTTCGCCTACTTCAGCCGCAACGGCCGCTACCGGGTCATCGGCACCAACGAGGACGGCTACACCGTGGTGCGCATCACCGACACCACCACCGGCGAGCCCGTCGAGCTGCCCGGCGTCCCGGCGGGGACCATCTCCGGCGTCGGCATCTCCCGCTCCGAATCGAAGATGCGGTTCAACGTGTCGTCGGACACCATGCCCGCCAACCTCTACCTGTGGGAGATCGGCAGCGAATCGTCGGTGCAGCTCACCGACAACCTCAACCCCGAGGTCGACACCGACGACCTGGTGGAGAGCGAGATCGTCCGCTTCACCGCCCGCGACGGGATGGTCATCCCCGGACCCCTCTACAAACCCATCGGGGCGAGCACGGACAACAAGGTGCCGGTGCTGGTCTGGGTACACGGCGGCCCAGGCGGCCAGAGCCGCCCCGGCTACTGGTCCGAGATCCAGTTCCTGGTCAACCAGGGCTACGGCCTGTTCGCCGTCAACAACCGCGGCTCATCGGGCTACGGCAAGACCTTCTTCGCCGCCGACGACCAGAAGCACGGCCGTGAGCCCCTGTGGGACTGCGTCGACGCCGCCGAGTACCTGAAGACCTTGGACTGGGTGGATCCCGAGCGCGTCGGCATCATCGGCGGCTCCTACGGCGGCTACATGGTCCTCGCGGCCCTGGCGTACGAGCCCGAGGCCTTCGACGTCGGCGTCGACATCTTCGGCGTCGCCAACTGGCTGCGCACCCTCGAGAGCATCCCGCCCTGGTGGGAGAGCTTCCGCGAGGCCCTCTATCAGGAGATGGGCAACCCGGAGACCGATGCCGAGATGCTGCGCGAGATCTCGCCGGTCTTCCACGCCGACAAGATCGTCCGGCCGCTCATCATCCTCCAGGGCGCCAACGACCCGCGGGTCCTCCAGGCCGAGAGCGACGACATGGTCGAGGCCATCCGCGCCAACGGCGGCATCGTCGAGTACGTGGTCTTCGAGGACGAGGGCCACGGCTTCCGCAAGTCCGCCAACCGGATCGAGGGCTTCCACGCGGTGCGGGATTTCCTCAACGAGCACCTGAAGAACAAGAGCTGACGCGGCATCCGCCGCCGATCATCCACCGGGCCGGGTCCCCAGCGGACCCGGCCCGTTCTCTTCCTCCGGCTGTCCACGCCCGCCTCCGCTTGCCGCCGCCCGGCGGCGGGCCCATACTGTTGGCATCTCATCAATTTTCGGACCCGAAGGAGGTACCACCATGCGGACCGCGACCCTCATCACCCTGTTGAGCCTTCTCTGCGCTCCCCAGCTCCTCGAAGCCCAGGAGCTCAACGACACCCACCTCCTGCCCGGCGCCGCTCGACTTCCCGGCCAGGCGCCGAGCCAGTGGGTCTCCGACGTCACCGTCGCCAATCTGCACGACTTCCAGGTCGAGATCGGGTTTCTCTTCGTTCCCGAGCGCATCGGTCACGGGGTCGAGGACATCGTCTTTCCACCCGAGCACCGGTTCAACCTCGCGGCGCGGGAGACCCGGGTCTTCGCCGACGTCGTGGCCTCCGTCTTCGGCCTCGACAACGTCAAGGGGGCGGTGCTGGTCACCTGCAACCCCGAGCTCCTCGCCTCCTCGCTTCCCGGCGACGAGGACTACTCCATCATCGCCACCATGCGCACCTACGACGTCAGCAGCCCCCTCGGCACCTACGGCCAGACCATCCCCGCCAACAACTTCGTCCTCAACACCTCCAGCCTCCAGTCCTTCGTCACCGGCGCCGTCAACGACGGCGTCTTCCGTTCCAACCTCGGCATCTTCAATCAGACCCTGGACCAGGTCACGGTGCACTACCGCGTCCTGCGGGGCGCCGCGATCATCGAGGCTGAGGGCAGCAAGACCCTGCCGTCGCTCTCGGTCCGCCAGTGGTCGTTCGCGAGCCTCGGCGTCGGCGACGTCGATGGGCCCCTCACCGTCGATCTCTGGCTCGACCCGGACGACGTCCAGCCCTGGTGTCTGGAGTTCTTCGACGGCGGCGCGTCCTTCATCGCCTACGTCTCCAAGGTCGACTCGCGGACCCAGGACGCCGAGTTCATGTACGCCGCGCCGGCCTTCGTCGCCGACCGGGAGTGCGACTGACGCGCCGCTCCCGCGAGACGATCACGAGGCAAGGAAGAGCCGCCTGACGCAGAAACCCCACCACCGCGGCACGGGGTCGTCCTCGGGCCAGTAACCCGCGGGCAGCTCCTCCCCGGCAACGATCGTCTCCGGCGTCGCTCCCCGGGCCTTGAGCACCGTCATCGCCGCCGCGGCCTCGTGAAACCAGAGGCGGATCTCGCCGAGCTCGGCGGCATCGATGACCGCACCGTGGCCGCCGCAGATTGCTTTCGGGGCTATCGCCTCCCAGGCCTCCAAAGCCCCGATCCAGGCGTCGAAGTCGGTGTCCGGCTCGCCGAAGTAGGGCCGGCGCCGCGCCTGCACGAGATCGCCCGCGATCACCACGTTGTCGACCCCGACGATGGCCGACGACGAGTCGACGGTGTGGCCGCCGGTGCGGCGGATCGTCAGCGGGGCGTCCGCTGTGCCAAGCTCGAGGACGTCCTCGAACCAATCGGTGGGAAGCCGTAGCTTCGCGTCCTCGATCTCATCGGGCAGGGTGGGGAAGACGGCGCCGAACCGGGCGACGGCGGCGTCATTCCACTCCATCGCCAGGACCTGGTCCCACCGGGCTCGGCCCGCGGTGGCGGCGTAGACCGGCACGTCTGAAAAGGCGCCCATCCCGAGCAGGTGGTCCAGGTGGGCGTGGGTCATGACCAACGCGCGCGTGGGCGCGGCGAAGCGCTCCTCCATGTCGCTACGGAAGCGCCGCGCGACCCGGGTGCTCATGCTCGCGTCGAAGAAGACAAGGCCCGCCTCGGTGGCCACGCAGTGGATGTTCGA
>JAZBOQ010000224.1:0-37350 GCA_036351195.1 Thermoanaerobaculales bacterium
ATGCTCGACGGCACCCCGGTGCTGGACATCAAGCCCTTCGTCGATCAGTTCGACGAGCGCCGCGAGGTGCGAACCGGGTGGCTCGCCGAAGCCCGGGCGAAGCGCGACCGGGCGGACACCCGATTCGCGTAGACGTCACACACCCCTCCAACGCCTCTGCGGAGAGCGCGACGCTGGAATCGACCGATTCGGGAGGTCTCACAATCGTCAAAGCCAGCGAGAGTGGATTGAAAGGAGTCCCCGTGTTCTGCCCCAACGACGATTGTCCCGACTACCTCAACACCGGGTTGCGCGCCGAGTACCGCAAGGACATCGCGGTCTGCCCCTACTGTGAAACCCCGTTGGTCGCCTATCGGCCGGAGGAACCGGCGCCGGAGCCGGGGGAGCTTCCCACGAAGCCCCGCATTGCCGACGACGAGCCCATGGAGCCCGTCATCGAGGCCACGGACCCCACCGAGGTCACGATCATCAAGTCGATCCTCGACGGCGCGGCCATTCCATTCATCACCCGAGGAGAGTCCCAGTTCAGCGCATTCCGGGGCGCCTTCGTCAGCGGTTCCGTTTTCAACCCCAGGGGCCACGGAGTCGTCTTCGCCGTACCCAGCCGGATGGCCGAGCACGCCCGCGCACTTCTCGACGAACTGGAGGACCTCGAAGAGCCGGACGATCGCGGCTGAACCGTTGCTCCTGGCCACGACATCGCACGAGTACACTGGCTCATCAGCTTCCTGAGGAGGGCGGATGCGACCAGCTCCCATCAAAGATGCAGTCACCCTGGACGACCTGTCGGAGCTCGACATCCGAGTCGGAACCAGGGCCGGTTGATGCGCCGATCGGACAAGGAGATCGCCGACCGGCCAGAGATCAACGAGATCATTCACGGCTGTCACGTCTGCCACCTGGCCCTCGCCGTGAACACCGAGCCGTACGTCGTCCCCGTGTCCTTCGGACTCGAGGGCGAGTCCGTCTACTTCCACACGGCGAAGCACGGCAAGAAGATCGACATGATGACTTCCAACCCCAGGGTTTGCGTCCAGTTCGAGCGAGGCGTGGAGCTGGTCGCCGACGGCGACGACGCCTGCTCGTGGACCTTCTGTTTCGAAAGCGTGATCGGGTTCGGGACGGTGGTCGAGCTGCTGGACGAGGCCGAGAAGACACGAGGCCTCAACCACATCATGATGCACTACTCGGGCCGCATTTGGAGCTTCGAGGAGCGATCCCTCGCTTCGACGAGGGTGTGGCGGATCGATCTCGACGAACTCACCGGCAAACGCTCCGGGCGCAAGGAGTGAACGCACCGGATATGGCATCCTGATGGTATGACCATCTGCAGCTCGTGTCCCATCGTCGTCGTCGGCGTTCCGTCCGACGTCAACTCGTCGTACCTCCGAGGGCCCGCAGCGGCGCCGAAGCACATTCGCGAGGCGTTCCACTCGCCCTCGACGAACCTCTGCGCCGAGAACGGCATCGACCTCGCGGCCCGCCCGGAATGGAAGGACGTCGGCGATTTGTCGCCCGGTGAGTCTCCGGAGATGACCGACGTCGAACGCGGCATCGGCCGGTACCTCGACGAGGACCGCCGGGTCGTGGCCCTGGGCGGAGACCACGCCATCACCTACCCCATCGTCAGAGCCGTCGCCTCGCGCAACTCGGAGCTCACCATCCTCCACCTCGACGCCCACCCCGATCTTTACGACGAGCTCGACGGCAACCGCTTCTCCCACGCCTGCCCGTTCGCCCGGATCATGGAGGAGCAACCGGAGGCTCGGCTGATCCAGGTCGGCATCCGGAATATGAACCCGCACCAGAGGGAGCAGGCCGATCGCTTCGGCGTCGAGGTTCACATGGCGACAGATCTGCCACGGCTCTCCGACCTCGGACTCGATCCGACGATCTATCTCTCCATCGACCTCGACGTGCTCGACCCGGCCCACGCCCCGGGCCTCTCCCACCCCGAGCCTGGAGGGCTGACCACCCGCGAGGTCATCACGCTCATCCAGACGCTACCCTTCCCTCCGATCGCGGCCGACATCGTCGAACTGAATCCGGAGCGGGACGCCAACGGGCTCACCGCCATGGTGGCCGCCAAGCTGTTGAAGGAAGTCCTCGGGCGCATGCTCGGTTGAAAAAATGCGGAAACACCCGAAAACCCGGAGGAAACCATGATCGGATACGTCACCCTCGGCACCAACGACCTCGACCGCGCCGCGGCCTTCTACGACGAGCTCCTCGCCGTCATCGGGGCCAAACGCTTCATGGAGGAGGAGCAGTTCATCGCCTGGGCGGCGGCCCCCGGCCAGCCCGGCATCGCCGCCACCACGCCCTGGGACGGGAACCCTGCCACTGTCGGCAACGGCATGATGGTCGCTCTCGCGGTGAAGAACCCGGAACAGGTTCAGGCGCTGCACGCCAAGGCCCTCGAACTCGGCGGCGCCGACGAAGGCGCACCGGGACCGCGTGGGGAAAGTGGCTTCTACGCCGGCTACTTCCGCGATCTCGACGGGAACAAACTCAACGCCTTCTGTATGACAACCACATAGCGCAGGTCCGGATTCAGCCGCATTTCACCCGGCCGAATCTGCACCGGCACTCGGCGGTACCACCGGCAGGTCCGGCGCCGGTCGTTGTGTTTTTTGGTTTCAGGTGCTATGAATACGCGCCCGCCTTGCCCGCGAGGGCACTCCACCCGGCAATTGAGGACACCCCATGTCAAAGACCGAGTTTCGAAATCTCGCGATCATCGCCCACGTCGACCACGGCAAGACCACACTCGTGGACGCCATGCTGTGGCAGAGCGGCACCTTCCGCGACAACGAACGGGTGGCCGAGCGGGTGATGGACTCGGGCGACCTCGAGCGCGAACGCGGCATCACCATTCTCGCCAAGAACACCGCGGTCCACTTCGACGGCGTCAAGATCAACATCGTCGACACGCCCGGCCACGCCGACTTCGGCGGCGAGGTCGAACGCACGCTCCAGATGGTGGACGGCGTTCTCCTGCTGGTGGACGCCGCGGAGGGGCCGCTGCCCCAGACCCGGTTCGTCCTGTCCAAGGCCCTCCAGCTCGGGTTGCCGCCCATCGTGGTGCTCAACAAGATCGACCGCGGCGACGCGCGGCCGGCGGAGGTCCTCGACGAGGTCTACGACCTCTTCATCGACCTCGACGCCGCCGACGAGCAGCTCGACTTCCCCGTCTTCTGCACCGACGCCCGAAAAGGGCTTTGCCACCAGGGCATCGAAGGCGAGTTCACCAACCTGAGGCCGCTGCTGGAGGAGATCGTCACCACCTTGCCGGCGCCCCTCGGCGACCCCGACGGAACGCTGCAGCTGCTGGTCACCAACCTCGACTACTCGGACTACCTCGGCCGGCTCGCGGTGGGACGCATCGTCAGCGGCACTGTCGAGGCCAACAGCACCGTGGGGATCGCCCGGGAGTACGGGGTCGACAAGGCCAAGATCGGCGTCGTGTACTCCCACGAGGGGCTCAAACGGGTCGAGGTGGAGCACGCCGTCGCCGGCGACATCGTCGCGGTGGCGGGGCTCGAAGAGGTCTCCATCGGCGACTCGCTGGTGGATCTCGACGACCCCCACCCGCTGCAGCGCATCGCAGTGGACGAGCCAACCATGGCGATGGTCTTCTCGGCTAACACCTCTCCCTTCGGTGGACGCGAAGGCCAGTATGTGACGGCGCGCCAGATCCGCGGCCGCCTGGAGAAGGAGGCCTTGCACAACGTCGCCATCCGGCTCGAGATCCTCGGCAACGACGCCTTCAAGGTCATGGGCCGCGGCGAGCTCCAGCTCGCCATCCTCATCGAGACCATGCGCCGGGAGGGCTTCGAGCTGTCGGTCTCCAAGCCCGAGATCGTCACCCGCGACATCGACGGCGTGAAGCACGAGCCCATGGAGATCGTCCAGGTGGACTGCCCGGAGGTTCACGTGGGCGTGGTCACCCAGAAGCTCGGAACCCGCAAGGGCAAGATGGCCGAGATGCACAACCCCGGCCACGGCCGGGTGCGGCTGTCGTTTCGGATTCCGTCGCGCGGACTCATCGGCTTCCGCTCGGAGTTCCTCACCGACACGCGGGGAACCGGCATTCTCAACCACCTCTTCGACGGCTGGTCCGAGTGGCAGGGTCCCATCGCGGGCCGCGCCACCGGCGCCCTGGTCGCAGACCGCGCCGGCAAGACCACGACCTACGCGTTGTATCACCTCGAGCCGCGCGGCACCCTCTTCATGGGACCGGGGACCGAGGTCTACGAGGGGATGATCGTCGGGGAGAGCACCCGCGACTCGGATCTCGACGTCAACGTCACCCGCGAGAAGAAGCTCACCAACATGCGAGCCGCCGGCGCCGACGAAGCCCTTCGCCTGGCACCCGCGCGGGAGATGACCCTCGATCGCGCCCTCGAGTGGATCGACGCCGACGAGCTCGTGGAGGTCACTCCCGGCGACATCCGGGTGCGCAAGCGCGCCCTTCCCAGCAACCAACGCTCCAACAAGCGCAAGTCGACGCGGGAGTAGCATGCAGCGCATGTCGCGCATCGAGATTCTCACCATCGGAGACGAGCTCGTCGAGGGCCGCCTGACCGACACCAACGCCGGCGAGCTGTCGGCGAAGCTCGTCGACCTCGGCCTCGCGCCGGCACGCCACGCCACGGTGGCCGACGACATGGGCGAGATGGTCGCCGCCCTGCGCGAGGCTGCCGCCCGAAGCGACGCCGTCCTCGTCTCCGGCGGGCTCGGCCCCACCACCGACGACCTCACGGCGGAAGCGGCGGCGCGCGCATTCCAGCGCGAGATCGTCCGCTTCGACGAGGCCCTCGCCCACGCGCGGCATTTCTTCGCCGAACGCGGCCGCGAGATGCCTGCCTCCAACGAGAAGCAGGCGGATCTGCCGACGGGGTCGACCATTCTGTCCAATCCCGAAGGCACGGCGGTCGGCTTCCGACTCGACGCCGGTTCGTGCCGCCTCTACTTCATGCCCGGCGTGCCCCGCGAGCTGCGGCGCATGACTGACGAGTCGGTGCTGCCGGACCTGGAGACGCGAATCGCAACGACCCGGCCGCAGGTCGCGACCCTCAAGCTCTTCGGGATCGGCGAAAGTGATGTCGCCCAGCGCCTCGAGGCCATCGACGAGCTCGTCCCAAGCGGGGTGGGCTTCACGGTGCAGTACCGCGCCACCTTTCCGGAGATCCACCTCCGCCTGGTGGTCGCTGCCGACAACGCCGAAGCCGGCGACGCGGCCCTCCACGATCTCCGAGCCGAGGTGCAGCAGCGGCTGGACCGGTACGTCTTCGCCACCGGCGGAGCAACGCTCGACACCGACTTTCCCGCAGCAGTGGCAGAAACCGCCGGCGCCGCGGGGCTGACCATCGCCGCCGCCGAGGTGGCGAGCGGAGGCGACGCCGCGCGGCTGCTGGGCGGCTCCGAGACCGGCCGGCAGGTCTTCGCCGGCGGCGTCGTTGCGGCGGACGCCGCACAGCTCGCCCGCCAGCTCGAGTGCGGCGAGATCACCGCCGAGGCCACCGCCGAGGCCGTCAGGCAGCGATTCGGAGCATCGATCGGTATCGCCGCCCTGGGCAGCCATGACGGCCGTCACGGCGGCCGGGCCGGGGAAATCCTCGTGGCCGCGGCCGGTCCCGAAGGCGTGGCCGGCCGCGAGCTCTTCTTCCCCATCGACCCGGATCGTTTTCGCAGGCTCGCAGCCTACGCCGCGCTCGGCATCCTGTGGCGCCGGCTCGGGCCGTTCGATTGAGCGAAGGCCAATAGACGCCGCAACGCGCCCTTCGCCGGGACCAAGCGTGAGTTACCAGTACGAGGTGGTGAGGGTCACGTCGCCGTGGACGGCGGCGCAGCAGGCCATGCGCTCGTCGTCGTCGGCGTGCATCGACGCGAGGAGCTTCTGCTCTTCCTCTCCCCTGGGGCTGAGGTTCTCAATCCCCTGGAGAATCTCGACGCGGCAGAATCCGCACAGGGCGATGCCATCGCACGACTGCCCGAGGCCGAGGCCGATCTGGTGGATGACGTCCATCAAATTCGACCCCTGAACCACGACGGCCTCACGGCCGGATGGCTCGCAGCGAACGGTTGCGGTCTCCGTCTTGAACTCACTCAGATCCACGCTGGCCTCCAGATCGCCGGCCCGGGAACCCACGGCGACGATGGATTGTAACCGAACCCCGTTGTCTCAGTCCTCGACCGTCGTGATCATGAAGGCGAGCTCCTCGGCGCGCTCGCGATAACTGTCGTAGCGACCACTGGCGCCACCGTGGCCGGCGTGAATCCGGGTGCGGAAGATCAGCAACCGGTCGTCGGTCTTCATGGCCCTCAGCTTTGCCACCCACTTGGCCGGCTCCCAGTACTGGACCTGAGAGTCGTGAAGACCCGCGGTCACCATCAGCGCCGGGTAGCTCTTGGCCTCGACCTGGTCGTAGGGCGAATACGACAGCATATAGTCGTAGTACTCGGGATCGGCAGGGTTGCCCCACTCGTCGAACTCGCTGGTGGTCAGCGGGATGGACTCGTCGAGCATGGTTGTGACCACGTCGACGAAGGGAACATTGGCGACGATACCGGCGAAGAGCTCCGGCTCGAGGTTCGAAACCGCTCCCATGAGCAGGCCGCCGGCGCTGCGGCCCTGCGCCACGAGGCGTTCAGGAGAGGTGTAACCCTCGTAAATGAGGTAGCGGGCGCAGTCGATGAAGTCGGTGAACGTGTTCATTTTCTTGAGCAGCTTGCCGTCCTCGTACCACTGACGACCCATCTCCTGACCGCCCCGGACGTGGGCGATCGCGTAGCTGAATCCCCGTTCGAGGAGGCTCGCGATCTCTGGATCGAAGTCGGCTCCGGTGCTGTATCCGTAGGAACCGTAGGCGTAGAGCAGGAGGGGCGCCTGCCCGTCGAAGGCGAGGTCGGCTCGACGCACCACCGACAGGGGAACCTCGACCCCGTCTCTGGCCGGAACCATGATTCGTTCGCTGACGTAATCCTCCGGGTCGAAGCCTCCCAGGATCTCCTGCCGCTTGCGCAGCTCGCGCTCCCCGGTGACCATGTCGAGGTCGAAGATCGACTCCGGAGTGGTCAGCGACGAGGTGCCGTACCTGAGGATCCGGGAGTCGAACCGGCGGTTGTCGTCCACCCAGATCTCACAGGCGGACTCGTCTCCGTCGATGATGAGGGGCTCCCCACCGCCGGTGCTCACAACCTGCAACCTCGGCGAGCCCGCAGCACGCTCCGACAGAACGATGAAGTCGCGGAACGCCTGCACATCCTCGAGCAACACGTCGTTCCGGTGGGGTACGAGCTCGCGCCAGCTGCTGCGGCCGGGTTCGGCAACCGGCGCCTCCATGAGGCGGAAGTTGACGGCGTCGAGGTTGGTCCGGATGAGAAAACGATCGCCCTGGTGCGCGACGTGGTACTCGACTCCACGTTCCCGCGGGGCAATGACCACCGGTTGGGCTTCAGGATCGTCGGCGTCGATGATCCGGACCTCCGTGGTCAGAGTGTGTTCCGACGTGACGATGATGTAGGACTCGGACGTGGTCTTGGCGATCTCGAGGCTGAAGGTGGGGTCATCTTCCTGGGTGACGAGCTCGTCCCGGGAGGGATCGCTCCCCAGCACGTGCCTCCACACCTGATGTGCCCGCAGCGTGTCCGGATCCTGTCTGGTGTAGAAGATGGTCCGGCCGTCGTTGGCCCAGGCGGACTCACCGGTGACATCCGCGACCTCATCGTCCAGAAGCTCACCGGTGCCGAGGTCCTTGAACCTGAGGGTGTACTTCCGACGACCGACGGTGTCGATGGCGTAGACCATCACGTCGCTCTCTGCGGCGACGCCAAGACCCTTGACGGAGCAATACTCGAAACCCTCGGCGAGCGCATTGACGTCGAGGAGAATCTCTTCGGGGGCGCCGTCGCGGTCGGCACGACGGCAGTGGATCGGGTACTCCTCGCCCTCGACAGTCCTCGAGTAGTAGAGATGGCCCCCTTTGAGAACCGGGACCGTCGAGTCGGTCTGCCGGACCCGGCCCGTGAGTTCGTCGAAGAGGGTCTGTTGGAGATCGGCGGTATCCGCCATGACCCGATCCGCATACGTGTTCTCGGCCTCGAGATAGGCAACGACCTCGGGGGCGTCGCGATCGCTGAGCCAGTAGTAGTCGTCCACCCTCAGCGTGCCGTGCGATTCGAGCTCGTGGGGAATGACCTTCGCCGTCGGCGGCGACACCTCGGACCTGCTGCAGGTGCCGAGCACCACCAATGCCGACACGAGCAGAATCAAGACCAGTATTTTCATGCTCCCCCCATCGCGAGCGCCCCGGTCGGGAAGTGTAGCGCAGCCCGCCCGCTACCGGTGGGAGTCCGATTCGCCGGTCCGGCCTTCGAGCCGGGCATCGAGCTCTCTCAGAAACTCACCGACGGCGGCGTTCAGGCCAACCGGAGCCCGCCCGTCCGGGACACCCGCCCCGCGAGCCATGACATCCACCGACACGCCCGATGCACGCTCGTCCACCTGAATGACCAGGGTTGTGTCCGCTCCCCGCCGGGCCGACGAATCGGCTCGAATCTCACCCCGCACGGCATCGGTTTCCACCAGGAGAAAGTCCATGCGCTCGAGACTGTCGAGGGCGGCCTCGAAGACTCGGTCGAAGGGCCGGAGGTAGGTTCGGGACCAGTCGCCGATCCCGGCGCTCGAGGAGCATGCGGCGACGCAGACTACGGTCAGGGTCAGGAGAACGGCTGCGGCCGTTCGCAGGGGGATCACTTCTTTCGCATCCTGATCTCGGAGCCCCCGTTGCGGTACTCGACGTCGTCCATCAACTGGTTGATGAGGAAGACACCGCGCCCGTGATCGAAGAAAAGGTTCTCACCGGTGACCGGGCTCGGGATGTCGCCCGGATCGAAGCCCGTTCCCGGGTCGCGAACGATAATCAACATGCCGTGGTCGACTTCGCACGCGACGCACACCCGAACCATCTTGGTGGGATCGTCGCCGCAGCCGTGTTTGACGGCGTTGGCGAGGGCCTCGAGGAGAGCGACCTCGATCTCGAACTCGGCGCCGGCGGCGCACTCCTGGGTCCTCACGACCTCCATGATCCCGTCCACGGTGGGTTGGATGGACTCCGGGTCCCCCGGCACCTCGACATCCAGCTTCAGCAGCAGCTGGTCCGGGTCGAAGTCGCACTCGATGGGTGAAGATGGGTTCATGAACTCTCCCGGCAACAGGTTGGATTCGGCTCGTCCCCGGCCCGTTGACCAGATTTTCTCGCTCGGACGTCTCTCGGGAAATGGTACCACCCCCTGGAGGACGGCACCGTGGGACGACTACTCGCTCAGCTTGCGTCCGATCACCAGGTGGAAGCCCTCGACGTCGAGACTGCGGGAAGGCGTCGTTTCGGCGATCAGGGGGTCGCCCGAAAGGGCGATATTCCACTGGTAGAGGTCGGAGAAAGTATCTTTGAGGCGCAGGCTCAGACGCTCGAACTCACCGCTGAGCCCGTACCTGACGGCGTCCTCCTCCCGAGCCCACATCGTCACCGACAAAACCCGGTCGGTGTCGCCCGTCCCGGCCACGAGAAAGGCCCCGACACACCCGGGAGTCTCCGCCAGCGCCGGACGAACTTCGGACTCGAAGCGCCGGGCGAACTCCTCGAACGCGCCGTGCCGCAAACGGGCCGCCACCATTCGAATGTACACCCGTCCGCCGACCACACGGTCGAGCGCCTCGGCGTCTTCGACACCGGAAAGCTCCCAGGTCTCCACCTCCGGTTCGGCGCCGGTGAAGACCACCGCGTCGCCGGCCCCGGGAAGGTCGGTGGTCCACTCTTCGGCCTCCTGCAGCAGCTCGTCGGACTCGTCCAACAGGCGGTCGAAGAGCCCGCTACGGACATAGTCGGCGGCGGCATCGGCGCTCGTCCAGGCGGTCACCGACAGGTGGTCATCACCGTGGATCGTTCCCTGGAGGAGGCTCGCGAAGACACAGCCGTCGGTCTGCTCGAGCTGGGGGATCACGTGTTCTTCGTAGAACTTCTTCGTTTCCCAGACCTTTTCTTCCTTGATTTTCAATCGGACGAAGCGCAAGTACATGGGCGCCTCCAGTTCTCCCAGTTGTCCGCACGACATGGTTCGTGCATCGATTATGCCCGATCCCTCGCCGGGATTCTTCTGACGTTCCTGATTCGGGTGGTTCGTAGACCGTCGGCAAACTCCATGAAGAGACCCTTGGCCGCGATGTGATCGGTAAAGATGGCGTGCCCCCCCGCGGTGCAGCCGCGCACCTCGGCTCGAACCATGCCGCCACCCTCGCGCTCGAACCAGCCGCCGCTGGCGTCGAACGACCCATCTCCGCGCGCGGTCAGAGAATAGACAGAGTTCTTGGTGGAGATGACGACTCGATCCCCCGGATCGAGATCGCAGCGCTTCACCGCATCCACCAGTTCGGCCGCCTCGGCGAGGTTGTCGAGGGTGATGGACCGCCGGTTCCGATGGACCCGGAAGACGCCGCTGGTGTCGCTCATAGAACCCCTCCCGGTCCAATCAACCGCTCGAAATCGCCAGGGTCGCGGTCGTGGGCGAGAGCCGTCCCGATCATTCGCGATCCAGCTCGAGCTGGCCGGCCCAATCGAGCGCGATCTCGATCTTGCCCCGCGACCGCTCGTCTCGCTCGAACTCGACGAAGATGAACCGGTCGCCGTCGGGCGCCGCATCCCAGTTGCTGGCCGGCGCGGTGGTGGTCATGAACCGGCCACCGAGATCCGGGATGGCGACCCTCGGGGCGCTCGCCCGGAAGGCGTCGTCGTCCTCGACGTCGACCTCCATGAGCGAACGTTTGGCGGTGCCGATGTCGATGTAGAACAGCTTGCGGCCGTCGCCGGACCACCGCGGGTAACCGCCGAGGCCCGGGGAGACCTGCCACATTCCCTCACCCTCCACCGGTCGAACGAAGATGCTCGAGGAGCCTGCTCCCGGCGAGGAGTAGGCGATCCAACGTCCGTCGGGCGAGAAGACCGGACCGCTGGCCCGCTCCTGGAAAAGCCTCGGTTCCCCTCCCCGCTCGACCAGGAAGATGTCCGAGCTCTGGCCAACTTCGGTATAGGCGAGCGTCGATCCGTCGGGGCTGACCGATTCGGGAAAGATGGGCGACAGGGAGCCCTTGGTGAATGTCTCGTTTCCGCCGCGCCCATCGACGGCCCGGACGAGGACTGAGGGATTGACCAGGTAGGAGAGAAAGCCGATCGACCGGCCGTCGGCGAACCAGACCGGGTAGAGGCCGTTGCCGTCGAAGGTCAGGCGTGACAGCGTCTCCGAAGCGAACGAGTAGATCCAGACGTCGCCGTCGATCCCCGAAATCGCCTCACCGATGGTCACCGCCAACCGGGATCCGTCGGGAGAAAAGCGCGGCTGGTTGAACCCTCGTGGCTCGAGTGGCAACCGGGTCTCCTCACCGTTGCGATGGACGACGGTGAGCATCGAGTCGGTTTCGGTCACCGCGCCGGTGACCCAGATGAGGGTGCCGTCGGGCGCCGCCGCCACGTGTGCTGCGCCGCTGGACGGGTCCCCGCCGAGGTCCTCGATGACCGGAACCGGTTGGCCGACAATCTCCAAGCGTTCGGGATCGAAGGCCACGGCGTACAGCACCCCGGCCCGGGCGTAGACCAGGGTGCGGTCGTCGACCCACCGCGCCATGTTCGCCCGCTCGAGGATCGTCTTCCGCTCGTCGGACTCCGGCGAGTAGACGTCGATCCGGGCCTCGTCGTAGTTGTTCGGACTGTCCAACATCCCGACGGTGAAGAGGATCGCCCCCCCACCGGGAATCACATCGGGGAACCGCAGCGTTCGCTCGCCCGCCTCGTTGTCCAGACCGACGATCTCGCGGGGCACGCCGCCGCCCGAATCGATGCTCATCAACCCGGCCGAGTACTCGGGCGAGAACAAAATGGTGCCGTCTGAAAGCCAGACCGCTCCCCGCGGCGTCTCGGCGTCGGCAAGGGTCACGATGGATCCGCCTCCGATGTCGACCTTCTTGAGCTTGCCGTCCACGAAGAAGCCGATCGACGACCCGTCGGGCGAAAAGAACGGGTTCGAGGCGCCTTCGGTCCCGTCGATCATCGTGATGGTCTCGTCCTCGAGCCGCCGGAGGTGGAGCACGTCCTGTCCGTGGCCGAGATCCGCGGCGGCGAAGACCACCATCCGGCCGTCGGACGAAAGATCGAGCAGCGGCAGATCGACGAGGGACAGACGCGTGTCGTCGCCGAGGACAACCGAGAACCGCGTGAGCTCCGATCCGGTTTCGTCGTCCGGCCGCGGCCACACGAGCAAGAGGGCGACGATGGCGAGGGCGGCGAGCGACCAGGCCAACACCTCTCGGCCGGTGCCGGCGTGTCGCGCCTTGGGCACGGCGGGGTCGGTGTCGGCCGGCCGGTGGGCGGCGGCCTCGGCTAACTCGAGACGCGCGTCGCCGATCCACTGCAGACGTTCCCTCGGCTCACGATGGAGACACCGCTCGACCAGCCGGCTCAGGGCGGGCGGGGTGTCATCCGGCAGCGCATCGAGATCGGGAGCTTCCTTGAGCACCGAAGCGAGCACGTCGGTGACCGTCTCACCCTCGAAGAGCTTGGTTCCGGTGAGCATTTCCCAGAGCACCACCCCGAAAGCCCAGATGTCGGCGCGCCGGTCGACCTGTTGCCCCCTCGCCTGCTCCGGCGACATGTAGGCGGCGGTCCCGAGGATCACGCCTGCGGCCGTGGCATGCTGGGTGAGGGTCGGCGACAGCGAGAGGCTCGAGTCCCCGGCGTCGGTCTCCCAGGCCTTGGCGAGGCCGAAGTCGAGGACCTTCACCGTCCCGTCGGGCCGAAGCTTGATGTTCGCGGGCTTGAGATCGCGGTGGACGATCCCCGCCTCGTGGGCCGCTTCCAGCGCCTCGGCAATCTGCAGCGCGATGGGAGCCACCTCGTCGACCGGAATCGGCCCCCGCGCGATGCGTTCCGAGAGGTCCGCACCCTCGACGAGCTCCATGACGAGGAATGTCGCGGGGCTTGACGGCGTGGGATTTTGGCGGCCTGTAATCGATCCCGTTCCCGACGCGACGGTTTCGAGCCCGTACAGATGCGCGACATTCGGGTGATTGAGACTCGCCAGGACCTTTGCTTCACGCTGAAACCGCTCGAGGCGCTGTTCGTCCTCGCCGAACTCGGCGGGCAGCACTTTGAGCGCCACCTCGCGGCCGAGCTTTTCGTCCTCGGCCCGCCAGACCTCGCCCATCCCACCCGAGCCGAGCTCGCCGGTGATGCGGTAGTGCGCGAGGGTCGTGCCGATCATCTCCGCTCCGACTCGAGCTCGGCGTTCCAGTTGAGCACCACCTTCAACGGCTCGCGGGTCTGAGTCGTCAGCCCCCGGATGACGAGCAGGTCGCCACTTCCCGGGGTCACGTCGAACGGGCGGCGAAACGTCGTCGCCAGATGCCACGAGTGCAGCTCCTCGACGTGACCCACGTCAAAGGTCTCGCCTTCGCCCGAGACCTCGGCGACAAACAAATCACCAGCAGCCGAGGCAAAGAAGAGTTCGCGGCCATCCCGACTCCAACGCGGGAATGACCCTCCGGCAGTGGAAATCTGCCACCGCCGCGCCGGTTCCGGGAAGGTCGTGACATAGACCTCGTCGTGCCCGGACTCGTTGGACACGAAGGCCATCCACCGCCCGTCGGGTGACACGGCCCCGAACCCGACGTCGTACTTGGACACCACCAACTCGACCGTCTGACCGTCTTCCGGCCGGACGGCGCAAAGATCAGTGTTGTTGTCGGTCCCGACCCGCTCGTACACCACCCACTCTCCATCCGGAGACCAGCTCTGCGGGTAGAGCTGTTTGTCGGCGGACTCCAGGAGAAGGCGGGCGTCCCCGGACCCGCCGACATCCTTGATCCAGATCCCATCGGACCCGTTGCGGGCCGAGGCAAAAACGATCATGCGCCCGTCGGGCGACCACGCCGGGTACCAGTCGTTGGTCGGATCGAAGGTGAACCTGGTCCTCAGCTTCCGCTCGAGGTCGCAGACCCAGATATCCGCGGTTCCGACGGAGGATTCGAGTTCGGTGACGGCGGCGAAACGGCCATCCGGGGAGATCTCGATGTCGAAGAGAAGGTGACCGTCCCCGAACTCCGACTGCAGCTCTCCCGACCGGTCGACCCAAACGATCTCGCTCTTGGTCTCCGACTCACCGGTGTTGTAGATCAACAACCCGTTGTCGGAGACCGAAAACGCGCCGTACCGGGCTCCCCCGATGTACAGCACGTCTTCCGCTATCGGGAGGGCGTCGCCGACGAGCTTCGTCGAGTTGCGGTCGAACGGCTGAGCCATCAGGGTTCCTTCCCTCACGAAGAGAAGTTGATCACCCACCACCGAGGTGTTCGAGGCAGCCGCAATGAGCTCACGGTCCTGGTCTCCGGCGTTGATGGACCCCACCATGACCCGATCGCCCTCGGGGCCGCCCGCCGACCGTGCGAGATAGAGGAAGCGCCCGTCAGTCAGCCACGTCGGAAGCCGGTGGCTCGTGATTCCCGGGGACATTTCGGTGACCGGGACCGGCTCACCGCCACCCGCCGAAACCAGGAGTATCGGCGAATCATGTGTCGGTGCGAAGAGAATCTGGTCGGTGTCGTTCCACGTCCCGCCCTTGCCGTTGCGGGCGGTGCAGATCGTCACCGGCGGCCCGCCCGACGTGTCGATCTTCCGCAACTTCCCGTCGAAGGAGAAGTACCCGATGCGCCGGCTGTCCGGCGCCCAGAACGGGTAGGCCGCACCGTCGGTGCCGGGTAGCGGGCGCGCGACCGAGTCCCGGATTCGCCGGATCCACAGCAGGCGTTCGCCGTCCGAGTCGACGGCGGCGAAGACGATCTTGGAGCCGTCCGGAGAAACCTGCGCCGCACCGGGCGCGATCGCCTGAAGCCAGAACACCGTTTCTTCGGGTGGCGAGATCTCAGCCCGCAGCACCGTGCGCTCGTCGGGCGTCGGTCGGACGGCGAACCAGAGGCTCACGAGGAGCAATGCCGTCGCGACTGCGGCAACGACCCAGGGAAGGACGACCCTGGGCATTTCGGCTTCGACATTCCGTTTCCCTCCCGAGGGCTGCGATGGGAACAAAGCTCCCGGGTCGCGCTCGATTTCTTCGAGCTGGATACGGGCGTCGCCGATCGCCTGGAGGCGTTGTCTCGGATCGCGCACGAGACAGCGTCCGACGAGCTCTCGAATCCGGGGCGGAATATCTTCCGGAAGCTCTTCGAGATCGACCTCGTCCTTGAGGACCGAGGCGAGCACGTGCGAGACGGTCTCGCCGTCGAAGAGCTTGTGGCCAGTGAGCATCTCCCAGAGCACGACACCGAAGGCCCAGATGTCGGCCCGGCGATCCGCCTGGGTTCCCGCGGCCTGCTCGGGGCTCATGTACGCGGCAGTGCCGAGAATCACCCCCGCCGCAGTGGCGTGCTGGGTCATCGTCGGGGAAAGGGAAAGGCTGGCATCGGCGCCGTCGGTCTCCCAGGCTTTGGCGAGCCCGAAGTCGAGCACCTTCACCGTGCCGTCGGGGCGGAGCTTGATGTTGGCAGGCTTGAGATCCCGGTGGACGATCCCGGCCTCGTGCGCCGCTTCCAGCGCCGCAGCAATCTGAAGGGCGATTGGGACCGCTTCATCGACGGGGATCGGACCACGAGCAATACGCTCGGAGAGATCCTCGCCATCAACGAGCTCCATGACCAGAAACGTCGTCTCGCCCGTGTCACCCTGGGCGATGGACTCCGCCGACCGAGTCGAAGGGTCCCCGGAGGGTTGGGAGGGCGGGCTTCGATGAACGCCGCTCCGACCTTCGCCGGATCCCTCGACTCGCTCAGGATGACAAATGGGGATGGTCTCCAAACCGTACAAGTGCGCGATGTTGGGGTGATTCAGCGATGCGAGCACCTTGGCCTCGCGCTCGAAACGGGCGGTCTTTTCCGCGTCCTCGGCAACGGTAGTCGGCAGAACCTTCAGCGCAACATCGCGCCCGAGCTTGGTGTCCTCGGCCCGCCACACCTCACCCATGCCGCCTGCGCCGATGGACGCTGCGACCCGGTAGTGACCGATTCTCACTCCTGGATTCAACATTGGAACCGCCTTGACTGGACATGAGATTGTATCTCTATCGCAGTTTCAATACAAGCCCGACCGCTTTCATTCTCGACACCGGTCGATTCTGCAATCAAGGGAAAATCATCCGTTCATGTTCGGCGCATCATGACCAGGGTCCGGTCGTCCACGAAAGGCACCCCGCGAACAAACTCTTCCTGGTCCCGGGCGATGATGCGGGCCAGTCGTTCCAGGCTCTCATTGCGGTGCCGACGGCAGAGATCGGCGAGCCTCGCCTCACCGTACTCTTCGCCCTCGGGGTTCTCCGCTTCCGTCAAACCGTCGGTGTAGAGCACCACCGCATCCCCCGTCTCCACGATCACCTCACTGCTCTCATAGCTCGCTTCGGGAAGAATGCCGAGCGGCATTCCCGTGCTCGCGAGCCATTCCACCGTTCCGTCGCTGCGCAGCACGATCCCGGGATTGTGGCCGGCATTGCTGTATCTCAAGACACCGCTGGTGGGATCGAGAGAAGCGAGAAAGCAGGTGGCAAACTTCTCGGGCGGGGTCCGTTCGAAGAGCAGGTGCGAGACTCGATCGCAGATCTGCTCGGGCGACTCGGCGTCGTGAATCGGTCCCGCCGCCAACGCCTCGAGGGATGCCGTGAGCAGGGATGCGGCGATTCCCTTACCCGAGACATCCGCGACCATGAAGGCGCAGCTGCCGTCGTCAATCCCCTCGACCTTGTAGAAATCCCCCGAGACCCCCCGGGACGGGATGTTGTCGGCGATCAGCCGCCAACCCTCGATCTCGGGGAGCGCCTTCGGCAGCAATCCGACCTGGATGTGACGAGCCAGCGCCACATCGCGCTCGAGGCGTTCCCGCTCCAGCGCCTCCTCGGACAATCGCGTGTTCCGAATCCGCATGGCGGCCACCGACGCCAGCGACGTCAACAGCTCCATGTCGTCCTCGGTGAACCGCCGAATCCCCAGGGTCGATCCCAGTACGATCAGGCCGAGAGCGCCGCTCGGATCGAGCAGCGGCGCCGCCACCAACGACCGGACACCGGCGTCAAGCAAACTCATCGCCTGGTTGAATCTCTCGTCAACCGCGGTGTCCAGAACCAACGCGGCCTGCCCTTTGTCGACAACCTCCTGCATGAGATTGCTCGAGTACAAGGTCTCCGAGCCTCCCGGCTTGACCGACCGAGTCGCTGCCCGGAAGAACTCGCCGTTCTCCCCCTTGAGGAAGATCGTCCCCTCCTCCGGGCGCAGGCTTTCGAAGGCGCGATCAAGGATGAGCTCGAGCAGGTCCTCCAACGGAAGCGCGCGGTCCAGGGACTGATGGACCTCGTTGAGAAGCTTGAGCTTCTCGGTGTACCGCCGCAGAGGATCGTCCGGGACCCGCAGAGCGCCGCTGCTGACAGCCTCAGGCTCTTCCAGGAGCTCGGCAGCCGACCTGAAAACCGTGTGGCCGCTGAGAGCGGAATCCACGCTTTGCTGACGAGTCTTCGCCGCCGCACCGATGTTGATGGTGGTGCTGCCGATCTTCAACGTGCTGCCCGGCGCGATGGGCGTCGCGCCGTTGATTCGGCGGCCGTCCAGGAGGGTCCCGTTGCGCGAGCCGAGATCCTCGATCAGCCACCCATCCCCATCCCGCACGAGCTTGGCGTGTCGTCGCGACATCGATCGATCGGAAACGACGATGCCCGCACCCGACGAGCGCCCGATGATCACCACATCGCTCTCCGGTTCGACATCGAACGGCATTCCCACCATCGGCACGACCTGACAGATGATCTTCAACTGGTTTGCTCCTCGTGAACTCTGATCAACGTGCGAGTTGATCCTCCAAACATAACCACAATCGTCCGCTCAGCCTTCCGACGCCGCCGTAATCCGAATCCGGCCGCCACCTTCGCCGCGAGTCACCACCCGCGGACGGCGGAACCGACTTGACAAAGACTCCCTCAAGTTGCAGAATCGCCTGCTGACGGTCCGTCCGGGCCGTTGCGTGGAGGACCCCGATGCCACTTTACGAATACCAGTGTCAGGACTGCAAGAACCGCTTCGAGCGCATCGAAAAAGCCTCGGCTATGCACGACGGCGTCTGCCCCGAATGCGGTGGGGTCGCCCACCGCCTGCTCGGCGCCCCCGCCCTCAAGTTCAAAGGCTCCGGCTGGTACGTCACCGACTACGGCAAGGGCAACGGCGAACGACCCACTCATCCTGAAAAGGGGACGGAGTCCGCCACCGACTCCTCCTCCACCGAAGCCCCCGCCGCGAGCGAGAAGAGCGACACGAAAGCCGCCCCCACCTCCAGCTCGAAGGTAGCCTGAGCTCCCGATTTCCTTCGCACCTGCGTGTTACGATCGGTTGGAGACGCCGCCGGCGTCGACTGAACCGCGGCCGGCCGCAGGCCGGCCGCCGACGAGGGAGGACATCGTGGCCCAACCCAATCTGACCGACGTCCGGGGCATCGGCCCCACGACTGCCGAGGGCCTCGCGACCCTCGGCATCGACACCATCGGGGCCCTCATCGCGGCGCCCAACGAGCTCATCGCGAGCCTGCCGGGCTTCCACGTCAACCGCGCTCAGGCGGCGAAGGACGCGGCGGCAGAGCTTCTCCGCGGCACCGAGGAAGCGGCGGCACCGGCCGCGAAGCCCAAGACGAAGAAGACCAAACCCACAAAGAAAGCTCTGAAGAAACCGGGCAAGAAGAAGAGCGGCACGAAGCCCGCCAAAAAGAAGGACAAAAACAAAAAGGCCGAGGCCAAGGGCAAGAAGAAGGGCGCCAAGAAGGACAAGAAGAAACCGGGCAAGAAGAAGCCCGAAAAGAAATCAGCAAAGAAGCAAAAGAAGAAGAAGAAAGCCAAGAAGTAGGCCTCGCGCTTCGGCGCCGGGAGGCGATCTGGTGGGCCCGGGCCCACGGCTGCAACCCCTTCGCCCTCAGTTCTCAGTTTCACTTGAGGGTTGCTGCCTGCGCGCTGCTGTGTCGGCTAGCCGAGAGTCGAGAACTCTTCACTCTTCACTCCTCACCCTTCAACCTTCACTCTTCACCCTTCACTCTTCACCCTTCACTCTAGACAACGTCGGGAGACCGTCCACCGCGAGCCGCTGGTTCTTGAAGCGCGCGTCGTCGGTGACCTCTCGTCCGAACCACTCGGGGGGGTCAAAGGACGCGGCCTCCTCCACCGACGGAAACTCCACCTCCACGGTCAACAGCCCGTCCAGCGCGCCATGGTAGCGATCGAGCTCGGCGGTGAGGGAACCGACCGGCACCTCATAGCGGGTCTTCTCCACCCTCCGCCCCTCGGTGGCCGGCCACAAGGGGTCGAACTGCTCACGGTCGATGACCACCTCGACCTCCGCCCGCTCGAGACCGCTTCCCCGCTTGACGGTGAGAAAGCAGCGGCCCTTTTTGGCGCGCAGCCGGACCTCCTCCCCGTCGCCGACGGCCAGGTAGCCCTGGATGATCTCGGCGCCGGCGCCCATGTCGTCGTTCGGCACCTCGTCCACGAGGAACTTGCGCTCCACCTCCACCGTATCGCTCATCGCTCCACCTCTCGCCGGTGTTTTCGGCACCTCCGCGCCCTTCATCTCAGCGTGGTATTGTAGCCTCCGACCAGCGCCGCAGGTGATGACCATGAATCGATTCCTCCTCCCCGACGACATCGACGAGCGGGCTCTCAGATCCGGGCTCGCCGACGCTCACTCCCTGGTGCTCACTCCCCCCACCCATCACACGGTCACCTACCTCGACACCTTCGACTGGCGGCTCCACAATGCCGGGCTCGTCCTGGTGGAGGAGCGCGGTCGGCGACGCAACCTGGTGCTCATGGAGGCCGGGGGCGAGCCGCTGGTGGTCGCCACGAAGACCACACCGAAGCTTCCAGAAGACCTTCCTGACGGCCACATCGCGAAGACCGTGGCTCCGGCCATGGACATTCGCGCCCTCATCCCCGTGGGCAGCGTGCGGACGGAGCGCCGGGAAGGCCGTATCGAGAACGCCGACGGCAACATCGTCACCCGTCTGCGGCTCGAACGAATCGAGGTTCCGGCGGCCGTCGACGAAGACTCTCAGGACGCCTTCACGGCCCTGAGCGCGGACCGGCCGGAAACCCTCGGCGTGCTGCGCGCCGGCGACGGGGTGGCCGAGCTGCCGGCCCACGACCTCGCCGCAGCCGCCGCCGCCCGGGGCCGCGTCCCCGGCGACTACACCTCGAAGGTGGTCATCCCCCTGGATGCCGACCGCCCCGCCTGCGACAGCATGCGGACCATCCTCGGCGAGCTTCTCGACACTCTGGAGGCGAACGTCCCGGGGACCATCGCCGACCTGGACACCGAGTTCCTGCACGACCTCCGGGTGGCGTGCCGGCGCACCCGCTCGGCCATCACCCAGCTCAAGGGCGTGCTCGACCCGGAGGCCATCGCCGCCTTCAACGCAGAGTTCAAGTGGCTCGGCAGCGCCACCGGCGAGCTCCGCGATCTCGACGTCTACCTGCTGGAGATGCCCGTCTACCGCTCCATGCTGCCGGCCTCGGTCGTCGGTGATCTCGACCCGCTGGTCTCGCTGATCGCCGCCGAGCGGACCCGGGCCCACCGATCGGTAGCCAGGGCCCTCCGATCCGCCCGCTTCCGGCGGGTGGTTGCGGACTGGCGAGCCTGTCTCGGTGAGATCGGCCCCGCCCCCGGCGAGGCGGCCACCGGCCCCACTGCAAGCCTCGCGGGAGACCGCATCACCAAGGCCTACCGCCGGATCCTGAAGAAGGGCTCGGGCCTGGGCGAGAACCCGCCGGCCGCGGCTCTCCACCGTCTGCGGATCGACGCCAAGAAACTCCGCTACCTGCTGGAGTTCTTCCGCAGCCTCTACCCGAAGCGGGAGATCGCCGCCCGCATCAAGGAGCTCAAGCGACTGCAGGACATCCTCGGCGGATTCAACGACATGGAGGTCCAACGCAACCGGCTCGCGGGCTTCGCCGAGACCCTCCACGCCGACCCGTCGGTCAAGGCCCGTGTGCTGCTCACCATGGGCCGCGTGGCGGGCGCCCTGGAAACGCGCCAGGAAACCTACCGCCTGGCCTTCCACGACACTTTCGTCGAGTTCTCCGGCCCTGCCGTGCGCACCGCCTACGGCCGTCTCTTCCGCACAAAGGAGTCGAGGTGAAAACTCTCGCCCTGTGGACCATCAAAGGCGGGGTCGGCAAGACGTCGGCCGCCGTCAATCTCGCCCACGCCGCCGCCTCCGACGGCCTCCGAACCCTGCTCTGGGACCTGGACCCACAGGGCGCCGCCGGCTTCTACCTGCGCATCGCCCCCGGAAACGACGGACTCCGGTCCATCACCAAGAAGAAAACCTCCCTGGCCGACCTGGTGCAGCCCACCGAGTTCGACAACCTCTCCATGCTCCCCGCCGACTTCAACTACCGCCACCTGGACCTGGCCCTCGACGCCGCCGGCAAGCCGAAGAAACGCTTCGCCGCCAAGCTCGCGTCGCTGGACCAGCGCTACGATCTCGTCGTTCTGGACTGCCCGCCGTCGGTCTCACTGGTCTCCGAGACGGTGGTGGGGACCGTCGACGCCATTCTCGTCCCGGTGATCCCGTCGACGCTTTCCATGCGCACCCTGCACCAGGTCCGCGCCTTCGTCGCCGGCCAGTCCGGAGCCGCCGAGATCCTCCCCTTTCTGTCCATGGTCGACCGCCGGAAGAAGATGCACAATGAGCTCGGCCTCGCCTGCCTGGCCGACCCGGCCTTCCTCACCACCGCCATCCCGTCGGCCTCCGTCGTCGAGAAGATGGGCCTCACCCGGGCGCCGGTCGCCGCCACCCTGCCTTCCCAGCCCGTCGCCCGCGCCTTTAAAGCCCTCTGGCGGGAGATCCGTCAGCGCGTGGGGGTGTGAGCGAGCGGCGGTCAGGTCGAGAGCGCTTCCCCGAGCACGTCGGCCAGGTACTCGAACTGCTCGAGGGAGTTGTAGAGCTGAGCCGAGACGCGGAGAACGCGCCCCGGACCCGGCAGCCAGGTGATCACCGGAACCTCGATGCGATAGCGGCGGAAGAGCTCGTCCTGAAGGGGATCGAAGCCGAAGGGACCTGCGGGCGGCTCGGTGGCCTCGGGGATCGGCACCGCCGCCATGGAACCCACCATCTCGTCGGGAGCGGGGGAGTCGACGTCGAGCGCGGAGCAGAGGATGTCGCGAGCCTGGAGAGCGAGGCCGTGATTACGGCGGCGTACCTCGGGCCAGCCGCCATCGACGAACGAGGCGATGGCGTCGATAGCCGCCGGGACGCAGAGCCGGGCGGTGGGGTCGTCGGTTCCGGTCCAGTCGAACTCGCGGCGAAACCGATTGCTCTCCTCGGTGGCGCCGTGAGAGATGACCAGGGGCCGCACGCGATTCCGCCATGCCTCGGCCACCCACAAAAAGGCGGCGCCCTTGGGGGCGCAGGGCCACTTGTGGCAGTTGCCGGTGGAGAAGTCGGCCCCGAGACCCTCCAGATTCAGCTCGACCATCCCCGGGGCGTGGGCGCCGTCCACCAGCACGGGCACCGCACGGGCATGGGCTTCCCGAATGATCTCCGCCACCGGCAGCACGAGCCCGCTCGGTGACGTGACGTGGTCGATGAGGAGCAGCCTGGTACGCGGTGAGAGCTTCTCGACTACGCGCTCGATCACCTCGGCGGCGGAGCGGATCGGGAAGGGAATCCCGGCGACCACCACCCCCGCTCCTCGCTTAGAGCACACGACCTCGGCGGCGTTGCGGCAGGCCGGGTACTCGTGGTCGGTGAGCAGCACCTCGTCGCCCGGTCCGAGGTCGACCGACCGCAGGACCGTGTTGACCGCGGCGGTGGCATTGGGAACGAAGGCGAGGCACTCGGGATCGGCGCCGACGAAGGCCCCGAGAGCCTCCCGAGCGCGATCGGCGAGGGGCGGCAGCTCGCGCAGGAAGAACCCGGTGGGATCCGCCTCGAGGCGCCGGCGCAGCTCGTGCTGGCGCTCGAGCACGACGGTGGGGGCCGCCCCGAAGGACCCGTGGTTGAGCTGGACCACATCGGCGTCCAGTCCCCAGTGACGGGCGAGGGGGGACGGCGACGGGAGATCACGGTTCGGGTCGGGCATCGGCGCCTCCGGGGGGATTGTAGCCTTCAACGCGGCGCGATCCGCCCGGAGCTCACACGAGGTCGAGGAAGCCTCGGGGCGTCACCACCGACGCCCAACCCGGAGGGTTTTCCACCAGGGCGCGATCTCCGGTGACCAGCACCGAGCCGGGACGTGCAGCGAGCAACCCCCAGACGTGCTCGTCTCCCGGATCGGGAGACGGCTCAGGAGAACCCACCGGCTCGCACACGACCGCATTCTCCACAACGGCGGTCAACAGCTCGTCCACCTCGCCGTCGGTCAACCCGTGACGTGACCGGATGCCGGGTCTCAGCAGCACCGATCTGTACTCTGCAAGCAGCTCGACCGACACGACGAAACGCAACGCACCGCCAAGCATGTCGTCGAGGATGATTGCGGTGGGAGCTTCCGGCTCCGCCGTGAGGAGACCGCTCACCACCACGTTCGTGTCCACCACGACGAGGGGGCCGGTCATCGGGACCGGTGCTCCTTCGTCTCCCTCAGGGCCAGGGCCGTCGCCTCGTCCTCGGCCAACGCCGAGTGCCGGCGCGCACGAGCGACGAGATCCGCGGCCGCCTCGGGGCTCTTGATCCCGTAGGCCTCGAGACTCTCTGCAACCATCGAGGCGATCGTCCGCCCACGTTTCGCAGCCGCCGCCTTCAACGCGCGGTGCAGTTCATCGGGCAAGGTGATGGTGATGCGTGACATGGTTCGTCCCCTTCCCATCGCACATAAAAACATTTTAACACCAAAACATATCCACACATCCCAACGAGAATCCCCCAGCCTTCTCGACTCACCACTCACGACTCACGACTTACGGGATCGGGATCGGGATCGGGATCGGGATCGGGCGAGGGTACACTGACGCGACCGATCACGCGGAGGATCCATGAGCCACACGCCCACCGGAGCCATCGAAGGTCTGCCCGACAACGCACGACGCCCTCTCGAACCGGGCGAGGTCTACATTCCGGTTGTTCCGGACGAGGCCGGAGTCCACGAAGTCACGGCGCGCGCGGTGATCCTGGGGCTCGGCTTTTGCGCCCTCTTCGCCATGGGGGCGGCGTTCCTCGCGGTTCGCGTCGGCCAGGGCATCGAGGCGGCGATCCCCATCGCCATTCTCGCCATCGGTCTGTCTCCGGTCTTCGCGCGCAGATCGACGATTCTGGAAAACGTCATCATCCAGTCCATCGGCGCCAACTCGTCGCACGTTGTCTCGGGAGCGGTCTTCACCATCCCCGCCCTCTACATGCTCTCGGCTGAGGCCGGCTCCGGCGTTGCCCAGCCGACCATGCTCCAGGTGGTGATGGTCTCCTTCCTCGGCGGCTGCCTCGGGGTGCTCTTCCTGATCCCCCTGCGCTACCACTTCATGGTCGAAATGCACGGTCAGTTTCCGTGGCCCGAAGGCACCGCCACAACCGAGATCCTGCTCACCGGCGAGCGTGCCGGCAACCAGGCCAAGATCCTCGCGCTCGCGGCGGGCATCGGCGCCCTCTACGACGGCCTGGTGACCTCGTTCCACCTCATGGCCGAGCAGATCTCCTTCCGCGCCGTGGGCCTCGGCGGCCTGCTCGAACGCAACTTCATGACACTCAGAGTGCTCAACAACGCCGCCATCGTCGGCATCGGCTACATCGTCGGCATCCGCTACGCGGCCATCATCTGCGCCGGGTCCTTCCTCTCCTACTTCGTGCTGGTGCCCATGGTCCACGCCATCGGAATCCACGTTCCGGGAGTCCTCGCCCCGGGCACCGTGCCCATGTCCGAGATGGACATCGACATGGTCTTCAAGTACTACGTCCGCATCATCGGTGTCGGCGGCATTGCAGGGGCCGGCATCCTCGGCATCCTCTCCTCACTGCCCTCCATGGTGCGCTCCATCGGCGCCAACATCGTCGGCATGAGCCACCAGGACGACCGGGCCAAGACCGAGGTTCCCCGCGTCGACCGCTCGCTCTCGGGCCAGTTCACCACGGTCGGCCTCGTCATCTTCGCCATCGCCGCGTTCCTCTTCTTCACCTACGGCATCGGCATCGGCGGCTCAATGCTCTACGCCGCCGTCTGCACCGGTCTCGTGATGCTCATCGCCTTCCTGTTCGCGCCGGTCTCAGCCCGCGCCATCGCCATTGTCGGCACCAACCCGGTCTCGGGCATGACCATGCTGACCCTCATCATCACCGGCTTCGTGCTGCTCAAGCTGGGTCTCTCCGGCGGCAACGGCATGTTCGTCACCATGATGGTCGGCGGAGTGGTCTGCACCGCTCTGGCGGCATCCGGAGCGCTGGCTTCTGATCTCAAGGTGGGCCACTGGATCGGCGCCACTCCGGCCAAACAGCTCGGGCTGAAGTTCGTCGGCACCCTGGTGGCGGCAACCTTCTGCGGTCTCATGATGTGGGTCCTCGCCCAGGCCGACCCCGGTCAGGGCTTCGGCAGCGCCAACCTCCCCGCACCCCAGGCCTCGGCCATGAAGGAGATCCTGGTGGGCATCTTCGGCGCCCAGACATCGCCGCTCCAGTGGTACCTCTTCGCCCTCGGGGTGCTGCTGGCCCTGATCTTGCGGATGACCGGAGTGCCTCCCCTGGCCTTTGCCCTGGGCATGTACCTGCCCATGCAGCTCAACACCCCAGTGCTCCTCGGCGGCATCCTCTCGTGGCTGGTCTCGCGTCGATCGGAGTCGGATGACGATGCCACCGTCAAGGCGCGCGGCGACCGCGGAGTGCTCATCGCCTCGGGTCTGATCGCCGGCGGCGCCATCATCGGCGCCTTCGACGCCATCGTCGCCGCCATCGTCAAACAGGTCGCCGGCACCACCGCGCCGAAGAACGTCGTCCACATCCTTTCGGACCACGCCTTCGAGGGCATCCCCGGCGAGGTCATCGCCATCGCGGCCCTCGTCGCGCTGTGCAGCTTCGTCGTGCTGTTCTCCAGGAGGGCGAAGCCAGCAGCGTGAGTCGTGAGTCGTGAGTCGTTAAGCGTGAAATCATGGCGAGGTACTGCCCCACTTCGTCATGTCGCCAGACTCGACGCGAGGCCAACACAGACCAACTACAGGCCACAACAAACAGATCGATAAACATAAATTCAACAATATCTTGGTGTTGGCCCCCTATTGACGGCATTGGACCGTGTTGGTAACAGCTTGGCACGGGGCACCACGGTGACCGGCAGGATAGGGAAACGCGGCACGGCACAGAAACTCCCCACCACCGACAACCGTGAAACGCCTGAGAAAGCACGGTCCTCGTGGCTTGGGCACCCTCGTCACATACGTCCGCGGGTAATACCCAGCTCGATAGCGAAACTCCATGGCGCTCTTCTCTTTTTGCAGAGATATCGCGACAGTACCAGTCAGGTTCGAATCCCCGAAGCCGTAGAATGATCACAAGCATCACAGAATTCGGGACAGAAAGGGAGAAACTTCATGAAGAACACGTCGTCGTCACACTCTCCCATTCGGGATCGATCGTTCACCATGATCGTGGGTGTCATCGTCTTCCGTGTCGTGTTCGCTGGCTCTCTCGGCGCTGCACTGTCTCCAGAAGGAATCGAGATCCGCACCACGCCTCAAACGCCGGTTTTCTTTGGAGCAGCCGTTACGCAACCAAACAAGAGAGAGTCTTCTTCGGTTTCCAGCGGCTCGTTGCTGAAAGCAAAGGATGATGTTGATCCGATCGATCGGGACGAGTTCCTCGGTGAAGTTTAGGCGAATCTGACCGCGAGCAGCTTTACTGAGCGGGTAGATCCATTCTCTGGCTCTGTCCACCTCAACATGGTCGATCTCGTGCTGCCGGGGAACGGCGGCCTGGACATCGTCGTCCAGCGTTACTACAACTCACAAGTATGGAACCGAGTGGACGATCCGGAGCTGGCGCGCCACACGCCTTCTGTGGATCTAAATGGCCATCTGGGGGAGAGCGGTTGGCAGTTGCACATGGGCAAGCTCATCAATTTCTTTGCTGAAGCCGACCAAGAAATGACGCTGATATTGCCCGACGGTTCCACGCACACGCTGTACAGCCGTGACGGTGACCCTGACCAGCGGATCACCTCCGAAGGTTGGTTGTACAGCAGGAGTAATTCTGTATTCACGGTCCACACGACGACGGGCCTCAAGTACATCTTCGACCGGGACGAACCCGGCGCCGATTCTAGCTACTTAGCGATGAGGGACCCGCAAAACAGAATGTACATGCTTCAATGCACACGGATTGAGGATCTCAACGGAAACGCCATCGTCATCGAATACTCCGATTTTCATTATCCGGGTCTCGGGTACGGCTGGGGCAACAGGATTGATCGCATTTCCTTCGACGACAACAGCGACAATCGTGAGGTCGTGTTTACCTATCACGACGACGCTAGTGGAACCCCCACGAACATCATCGAACACATGCACCTCAAAAACGATGACACAGAAATCGAGACCTGGACATTCAACTACGTTGGATCCTACCAAGTGGATCACCCGCAGTTCCCCTATATTTTGTTCGTAACCGTCAACGAGCTTGGCTATGTGAATCACTCCATCACCGGCGACTACGCGACCGAAGAAGTCACGAACCCGTGGCAATTCACCTACCACGACGACAGTACCCAGCTCACCCAAGGCAAGCGTCTGATCAAAGATGTAATTTCGCCAAGAATCGGCAAGATTACGTACACGTGGAATGCAGAAGTTATGGAGACGGGCGGCCAATCATGCGGAGGCGTGAAATTCCTCACCGTTGATACGAGAACGGTAGCCGTTGGCATCGGGCAAGAACCCGGTGGTGCAATCATCTACGAAGACGAAACCGCAACCGACTACACGTATACGAACCCTGGTCTGGAAGACGGATCAACAAGCATCGTCACAACCGACAGTCAGACCGGCGCAGTCTTGTCCACCGAAGACTTCGTCTTTCACGGTTGGTCCCTGCCTTACATCCCGTACGACTGGAACATGTGGAAGATCGGCCGGCCCAAATCGAGCACGGTCGTAATCAAAGATGACGCAGGCAACGATCTCGAAACCACCACGACCACGACGGTTTGGGAACAAGGAAGCCAATTCTCCGACGAATCGCGGTGGAGCAGCTTGTGGTTCGGGTGTGGCAGCTCGAGGGAATTCGGGCCACAATCCTATGTCAAGCCAACTTCCGTCACAAGAGTTGTTGAGCGCCACGACAGCAATCCTGACCCGCCTCCAACGCCGCTGCCTGATCCTGACTGGTACTCCACGGTCAGCTCGGCGTTCGACGACTACGGCAATGTCGGTCATGTCTACGAGTCAAGCTTCGACGGCCTCGAAAGAACCACGCAATTGACGTATTGGGCAGAACCGACAAACAACATCATGGTCGGGCGTGTGAAAGGCCAGGATGCCGATCCCGGCGGGATGCAGTGTTACCAATACGACACGCTGGGGCGCGTGGAGCACTCGTACATCAATCCCCAATCAGATGATGTGGCAGATTGCACGGTCACCGGAACGATAATCGGAGCACGGCAGACTGACTTTTCCTATGATGGCGACGGCAACCTGTACACCCAGACCGAGCTCAACACGAATGACCGTGTCACGACCCACACGAACTACGTCTACGGCAAACCAACAGAGACGGTCATCACCACCGGCACACGCAGCAATGTTCACTACTGCCGCGACTACGAGCCCCGCGGCATGGTTGCATGGGAGACCGATGGCCGCGGTTGCTCTACCAGCTATCAGACAGTGTACGGGTACGACTTCTCAGGCCGGCGCACCTCAGCAGACCCGCCACTCTCGGATCCCATCAACTATTGGTACCCACTTCGAGACTCGACTCAGGCGCTCGTCATGCGCGGCGACCGCGTGATGGACTATCGTTTCGACCGCATCGGAAGCGGCAACCTCACCGCGATCTACAAGCACGTTGGAGCTTCCCTTAAGACCACCCAACTCTTCGCCGTCACGAACGACGCCCTCGGACGACGAAGGCTGATACAGCAGCTATGGGACACCCGCCTGGGTGACGTCTTCTCTTACGACCCACTAGGACGTCTCACGACCATCACCCACCCGGACGCCACCCAGGTAACGATCGACTACGCAGGTAGTGCAGTCACGGTCACGGACGAGAACAACCACATCACAGACTACGTCTACAGAGCATTTGGCAACCCAAATGACCGCAGGCTCGCCTCCCTCACCGACGCCGGCAAGTTCACCACTACGTACGGTTACGATACGGTGTTCGGCAATCTCGACAGTATTGATGCTCCGCTTGCGCATGGTGATCGAAGCTTTCGTTACCACTCCGACTCGACCGCCTGCGACAACGGCTTTCTTTCTGGGGAGACCCATCCGGAGTCGGGCACGACAAGCTACAAGTACAACTGCCTCGGCGACATCACAACGAGGACCCGAGAAGGAAAAGAGATCACAACCTACGACTACGATTCCGCGGGTCGGCTGACAAACATCAATTACTCTGATTCCTCGAGCGACGTAGACCTTACCTACGACCAGGCAAGCCGGCGGACCTCTGTCATGAATGACAATGCAAGCACGGTTTTCACATACGATAATGCTGGACGCCTGTCGACCGTGACCCAGAGCATTGTCGGCGGTCCTCAATGCCAGGAAACATCTTATTTGTATGATTCGCTCGACCGGCTTGACACCATGACGTACCCGTCCTCGCGCGTGGTGAGGTATGGGTGGAATGATGACAACTGGCTCACCAGCGTGACCGGCGCAGACGGGTACGACGTCGAATACCTGACGGACGTAACGCACCACGACACGGGCGCGATCGACCTCGTCACGTTCGGCAACACGGTCACGACCGATCACGGCATCGACGCCCGAAATCGGCTTTCGACGATGCTCACAACTGCTCCCGGTGGCCAGCTCTTGAACGCCACGCTTGGCTATGATGACGCTTCCAATATCACCACGTGGAATGACAATCTCGCGGCGAATGAGGACCGCGCATTCGGGTATGACAGCCTCGACCGGCTCACCTCAGCGAGTGCGCCGAATCTCTGGGGTAGCCTGAGTTTCGTTTACGACGCGCTGGGGAACCGCAGGAGAAAAACGCATCACGGGCTCACCACAAAATACTGCTACGACAGCTCCACGAACCGGCTCACGGGTTTGAGTGACGCTGAGCAGAGCACGTACGCCTATGACAATGTCGGCCGTCTCATCCAAGACCAGAGAACACTGGACGAGGCAATATTCATCGACGGGTTTGAGTCAGGTGATACGAGCGCGTGGAACGGTTTCGCGTTGAAGAACGTACCGATGGTCACGATTGACTGGGATTACACGTTCAACGAGGCTGACCAGCTTGTGCAGGTGTCCCGCGACAGTAGTGTCGTCGGCACTTACGTCTACGACGGCGACAACCTTCGCGTATCGAATACCCTTGGCGAGACGACGACATACTACCTGCGGAATGCGGATGGGAACACGCTTGCCGAGTACAACCAGAATCTCGATCTGATTGCGGAGTATGTCTACGCGAATGGGCGGCAGGTAGCGAAGGTAGTTCCTGATGGCGTCGGTGGGAATCGCTTCCGTTTCTTCCACGCGGATCACCTCGGCAGCTCCTTGTCGATCACTGATGGTGTCGGCGCGATCGTGTGGACGGGCACGTATTACCCGTTTGGCGAGCCGTTTTCGTCTCGAGGGGAGGCTGATAGGTATCGTTTTACCCAGCACGAGCTTGATGCACAGTCGGGTTTCCTTTACGCCAAAGCGCGGTTCTACCACCCTGGTATTGGTCGGTTCCTCTCGACTGATCCAGTCGATGGAAACGTCAACGCTTCCCAGAGCTGGAATCGGTATGCCTACGCGCTCAACAATCCCGTCATGTATACAGATCCGACCGGAAAGGCACCGTTCGGCGCTCTAACAGAGCAAGCCATTCGCAGCGAAATGACGTCCGGCCAAGTGGAACAGTTCAATCAGATCCAGAACGAAGTCGATGCTGTGGCGGCGGGTCCGATGCTGCTCTTCACGCCGGGGCCAGATGAGCTTCTGGTGGCTGCAGCACTAAAGCCGATAGGACGGTTTGCGGGCCGGCTAGTGTCGAGGCTTTTCTCAAAGGCGGATGATGCTAGCGACCTTAAGAGCGTCGTCGTGTCGGGTCACCGCCATCCTGAGACTGCGGCGCATATTTCCGATGCTCAGATAGCTGGCCAACCTTCAACCTTGACAATCGATCGCCCGGGCGCACCGGGACGAAGATCGCAATCTCAGGCTGGTCATGATCGGGTTCCGGGAAAAGACCTAGACGAATATCCACCGGCGATGTTTAAAGAAGGTGGCAAAGGCGCTAGTATTCGTCCGGTTAGCCCAGCTGACAACAGAGGCGCCGGTGCCTGCATCGGGAATCAGTGTCGTGGACTCTCTGACGGAACCCAAGTTAAGATCGTTGTTGAGTGAGGTGTGATTGTGTCGCAGTTCGAGCTGGATGTTTCATACGGACAGATAGCAATTTTTGATCCGGCATTAAAGAACCCCTTCAACGATTGGTCGGAGCGTCACAACCAGCAGGGGTTTTCATGGCGGCCGGGAAGCGTTTCATTTGCCACGATCGAGAACGCAGGTGAAATGAGGGTGTCTGTCCTCAGCTCAGAGGAGTTTCACCAGGACGGCCAAGCCATCAGAGTAATTCGTGTGCCTTTTTCTGTGCCTGCAGCTGGACAGATCGAGGTAGCCAGCATCGCAGACTCTGTTTTGGTAGAAGTCGCTCCCGGGGAATACTCCCTTTATTTCGAGCACATGGTATTGGCAGCAGAAGAAGCCATGATCGCAAACCTGGTTTTTCTGCGACGCTTGGAAGAGCCGAAGATCCTCCTTGCTGATGATCTTCTCTCACCAGGTTATCCACTGCTAATGGAGGCCGGACCAGCATAGGCATTGGTGCGGGGTACGGACTTACTGAGTTCGTCAACCCATAGGCCGCGGCCCCGGGCTTTTTTCTTCATCAGCGCCGGGTACGGAGCGATGAAGCCGGCGTCAGCCGACCTTTTCGTAGGCGTTGAGGAAGTCGTCGCGGGGGATGCCGGCCTGGCTGCAGATGGTACGGAGCGTCGAGCTCTTGAGCTTCTTGTGATTCGGCATGGTCAGCGGGGTACGAGAGCCGTCGGAGTTTTTGCGCACAATGGCATGAGTGGCAATCGCCGAGCCCAGTCGTTGAAAGCACTTGACCAGGCTCCGAGGCAGGCCACCGCTCGACCGAGCAGGGCGGTCATTGCTCTTCCGGTCGCTTCCGCTGACCGCCCTGATCGGGCGACGCTGGGAGCCAGGGGCGACCAGAAGGCCGGTGTTGAGGGTTCAGGCTGAGAGGTCCTCGAAACGCCGATTATCTCCCATTTTGCGAATCACTGCACCGTCGAGCTCCACGCCGTGGTGGTTCCCGACTCGAAACCGTCGGCGAAGACTGAGAAGGTCGGAGAGAGGACGAAATCGACGCTCTCGGTGAGCTCGCCATAGGTCACGGTGACGGTGCCCCCGGTCATCGGGTCACAGTCACCGCCGTAGGCCGAGCCCGTGGGGCAGACGATGCCGTCCCAGATCTGGTTGATCCAGGCGCCGGGGTTGTCGGTGGCGACCACGTAGTCGCCGGGATCGAGATCGATGACATAGGTGCCCGCCGGGCTCGTCAGGGAGCCTCCTTCGTAGCCGCCGCCCGCGCTCCAGACGTCGATCTGGACCCCGGCCACCGGATCGCCGGCGGGAAGCCCCGTCACCATCCCCTGAATCCCGCCCATGCGCCGGGGAAGTGCGAGGTCGATGCCGCCGGTCGACGATCCGCCCACCACGCCGACCGGCGTCCCCTTGGTCGGGTCGCACCCCCACGGCGGGCCGTTCGGGCAGGGAATGCCGTCGTAGAGCTGGTCGATGTAATCGGGATTGGAGGTGCCGTGCCACCCGGTGGCGACGAAGAAGTCGCCGCTTTCCAGACCGGCAATGGAGTAGACGCCGTCAGCATCGGTCCGGTCCTCGGCCCGCTCGTTGCCCGACTCGTCCCAGACCGTCACCCGAACGTCGCCCAAAGGAAGCGAAGTCTCCTCGTCGGTCACCCGCCCGCTGATCGCGCCGGCGGGCGGCAGCTCGAAGTCCACCCACCGGTTCGACGAGTTGAGGCCCACCGGCACCGGAGTCCCGGTGGTCACGTCGCAGCCGTAGAACGGTCCCTGGGGGCAATCGATCCCGTCGAAGAGCTGATTGACGAGTCCGAGGTCGTAGTGGTTGGTGGCGACGAAGTAGTCGCCGGGCCACAACCCGTCGACGTGGTAGCGGCCCTGCTCATCCGCCCCACACGAGGTGACATACTCGCCTTGGTCGTCGAAGACCTCGGCTGAGATGCCCGGCAGTGCCAACCCGCTCGTCGCGGCGCGCACCGTGCCGCCCAGCTCGCCGAGGCGATCCACGGAGAAATTGATGCCGGCGACCTCGGAGGCGACAGCGATCTCGATCGGCGTTCCACCGAGCAGATCGCAGCCGTCGGGGTACTCCGAGACGCAGGGGTGGTCGTCCCAGACCTCGCCCCGGTGGTTCCAGAGATCCAGCGCCACCACGTACTCGCCGGGCAAGAGTCCGTCGAAATGGTACGCGCCGTCGGACCCGAGGGACTCCCATTGGTTCAACCAGTCGAGAGGTGCGACCCGGATCGCGACGACGCCCCCACCAACCGGCTCCTGAGTCACGGCATCCGTAACGACACCCTGAATGGATCCCGCTCGGAGGAGGGAGAAGTCGATCCCCGTCGTCGTCGAGCCCGAGGTGGCGGAGACCGGCGCCCCATCCGTCACGACGCACCCCTCCGGCGGATCGAGCCAGCACGGGATGTCGTCGAAGAGCTCTCCCAGATAGGGATCTGAGGAGTACCCCCTCGAGGCCACCACGTAGTACTGACCGTCGTCGATCCCCGAGAACCGATACACGCCGCTCGACGAGTCATCGGAGAGGATGTGAGAACCGGTGGCATCAAAGAGGAGCATCCTCATGTCGACGGGAAAACCGCCGTCCTCCGCGGTGACGGTTCCGGTGATGATCGCCTTGGGAACCAGGGAGAAGTCGACCCCCGTCGTCGCCGTGCCGTCGGCAACTGCGATCGGAGTGCCGGTGGTCGGATCGCACCCGTCCCGGCACGGAAGGTCGTCGTAGAGCTCATTGTGGTAGTCCCCGTCTTCGGCGACGACGAAGTAGGTCCCGGCAAAGAGCTCATCCGCCACGTAGGATCCCAGGTGATTCGAGTACCCGTAGCCCCAGTAGACGCCGGAGTCGTCGTAGACCCGGCAGCGGACTCCCTGAACCGGCAGCCCGGTGCTCTCGTCCACCAGCTGGCCCTCGATCCGGCCCCTCTCGACGAGGTCGAAGTCGATCCCGGCCGTCGTTGCCTGACCGGCGACCACGACGGGGGTTCCCGCCGGGATGTCGCAACCCTCGGGCGGACAATCGATCCCGTCGTAGAGCTGATCAACGTAGTCGCTGTACTTCGACGCTGTTACGACGTAAGAACCGTCGGGCAACCCCCCGATCTCATAGGTTCCGTCCTGCGCCGAACGGCCATCCTTCACCCACGAGCCGCTCTGGTCCCACACGTCGATATCGCTCCAGCTGATCGGCAATCCCGTCGACCGGTCGACCACCGTCCCGGCGATGGCGCCGAGCCGGTCGAGCTGGAAGTCGATCCCCTCGGTGATCGCGTTGAGCTGGGCGAGCACCGGCGTGCCGTCGCCGATCACACACCCCTGGCCCGGCCCGCCGGTGCAGGGAACATCGTCGTAGAGCTCGTCGAGGTGTGTCGGCGCGGTGGCCCAGAGGAGGTAGCTCCCGGCCTCGAGACCGGCGAAGCGGTACTCTCCCGAGGCATCGGTGTACTCCCAATCGACGTAGGTTCCGGAGTCGTCGTACAGGTAGACATCGACATCATAGATCCCGAGCCCCGAGTCTTCGTCGGTGACGGTCCCCGAGATCACGCCACTGCGATCCAGCACGAAGTCGATACCCTGGACCACGTCGCCGATGGTCACCGACACCGGATCGCCGATGGTGGGATCGCAGCCGTTGCCTGGTCCGCCGGGACACGGATGATCGTCGTAGACCTCGTCGACGGCGTCGTCGTAGTTGTCGGTGGCCACGAAGTAGTCCCCCGTCCCGAGGCCGTCGACACTATAAAAACCCGCCGCGTCGGTCGGGGCGCCGGCGACGGTGTGGCCGTCGCCGTCGTAGGCCCAGACGTAGGTCGAAACCGGGGCTCCGGCCTGGGTGTCGGTCACCGTTCCCTCAATGGCGCCGCCGTAGGAAAAGGCGAGCTGGTAGATGCCCGACGCGCCGTTGCTTCCGCTCACCCGGACCAGGTATTCCTCACTCTGCCACACGTGGAACCGCACTCTTGCGGCGAGGCCCACCGAGTCGTCGTCGCACACGATCTGGTTCGCCATGGTTCCCGGACACTCCGAGTGGACCGAGAGCACGGTGTCGAACATGGAGTAGGTCGTCTCGGCGATGAGCCAGCCGTCATCCGGCGCCACGAAGCGGTACCAGACATCGGGGGAGCTCAGCGACGCGCCGCACTGGGCCTCGCCGTCATTGGTGGCGTCGTTGGTCTCGCCGGCGTAGGTGCCGATGCCGACTGAGAAGGCGTTCTCGCAGTCGTCGTTGGCGGGGGCCTGGCGCAGACCGTTGAAGCGCCGTTCGAGGTGGGCGACACGTTCGCTGTGACCCGAACGCCGGGGCGGCGCGGACCCGAGCTCGGCCGTCCGGGCGAGGTTGGCGGCCTGGCCCTCGATCGCTCGGAGCTTGGTGAGGAGCTCTTCGCGCGCCGTCTCCGGCAGAGCGTTGATCCGACGTTCGAGGCTCCGGAGCTCCCGAGCGGCGGCATCGGCCTGGCGCTGAAGGACTCCCGGATCCAGCGTTCCGCGCTCGTCGTTGGCCTGCGCGAGCTCGATCTGCCGGTCGATGGCGAGCCCCACCTCGACGAGACGGGCGGCGACCTCCTCTTCTCCAGCGTCGGCGGCGACGCCCACGGTGGAAGCGAGCAGCAGGCCACACAACACGACGGCGGAACGTCGTGGAACACGTCGCTTCATCATCGGAGACCTCCAACGGAACGGCGCCGTGAACGAATCGCAATTACAAGGAAAAACGGAGTTTCATCCGATAGACGCATCATAACATCGGAGCTCCTACGGGCGATTGGCAAGGATCTCCCGCTCGGGATCCACCACGACCTCCGCCTGCCGATCGACCCTCAGCTCGGCGCGACCGCCCGCCATGGCGACGAGCTCGCGGCGGCCGTCGATCTCGACGGTCAGCGGCATCTCGAAGGACGGGTCGTCCCAGGCGACGGTGACCCGATCGCCGGTCCTCGTCATGCTCCAGACCGGCAGCTCGGCGGTGTGGAGGTACCGCTGCCAGAACCATCCGAGATCGCGGCCGGCGATCTCCTCGGTGAGGGTGATGAACTCGTTGGTCGTGACGAACCGGCATGCCTCGGGGTTGTCGCCGTCGGCAAAGCGCCACAGGATCTCGGTCATCGCCTCGTCGCCGAGAAAATATCGGAGCATGTGCAGCACCCAGGCGCCCTTGCCGTAGGCATCCGGCGACAGGCCCTCCATACTCTCCAGATTCGTTCCCTTGATCAGGGGGTCGTCGTTGGTCATCCGGATCTCGAGGGAGTGCATGTAATCGAGGTACGCCGCCTCGCCGACGGAGTCCAGAACGATGAGGGCTTCGGCATAGGAGGCAAAACCCTCGTGCAGCCAGGCGTCGCCCCAGTCCGACGCGGTGACCTTGTTGCCCCACCACTCGTGGGCCAGCTCGTGGGCCAGCAGCCAGTCGAAACCGAACTCGTTGTCGGCGAAGTCGCTGCCGTAGGCAACGAGGGTCTGGTGCTCCATCCCGAGGTACGGTGCGTGGACGACCCAGAGCTTGTCGGCGAAGAAGGGGTACTCGCCGAAGCGGCGGCCGTAGAGCTCGAGCAGACCGGGCGCCTGCGCCCACATGCGGCGAGCCTCCTCGAGGTGCTCCGGAATCGCCCAGAAGACGATGGTCTCGTGGCGGCTGCCGTCCACCCCGCGGTAGATCTCTTCCACCGGCACGTAGGGACCGACGGCGATGCTCACGGCGTAGTTGTTGACGGGGAAACCCACCCGCCAGCG
>JAZBOQ010000225.1:0-2281 GCA_036351195.1 Thermoanaerobaculales bacterium
ATCCGGCCTGACCGGAATCTTCGACGACCTGGGCGGCGGCACCGGCTTCGGCTAGGTGGATATGACCGTGGCCGACAACGGAACCGTGGTGTCGATTCCACTCAACGCCAGTGCGGAGGCGGCGATCAACGCCGCTGCGGGTGGTCTTTAGGCCGTGGGCGGCGCTGTGATGACCCTCGATGGCACACCGGTGCAGCACGTCTTTGGCTATGCTTACGGCATCATGTCGCAGCGGCTGCTCCTGGATCTCGGAGGCGGCATTTTCTCGGACGGATTCGAGACCGGCGACACGACCACGTGGTCGTCCGCCTCGCCGTGACGACGGGTGGAAAAACCCATGGTCGGTGCCTCGTTTTGCGTTGTTGGCATTCGCATGTGCGGTCTTGCGAACCCGGAACGTGTCTGATAATCTGAATATCGGAGATTCAGATATGTTATCCATCACGAGTCGAGTCGGGAAACGAGGCACGATCGTCGTCCCAGCCGCGCTCCGCAAGCAGTACGGGCTGGAGGAAGGCGCACTGGTGATCGCCGAGGAACGGGAGGACGGGATCCTCCTGCGGCCGGCAGTGGCTTTTCCCGTGGAGGTCTACTCCCGGGAGAGGCGGGCAGAATTTCTCCTCAACAACGCCGTTGACGAGGACGACTATCGGAATGCGGTTGCCGAAGTTCAGAAGCTGGGTCTCGATCCCGAGAACATCCCGCACCATCCACCCGGTGAGTGAACGTTGGGCGACCGGGTCTTTCTCGACGCCAACGTGCTCTTCTCGGCTGCCTATCGGGAGGGCGCCGGGTTGGCGAGGTTGTGGGGGCTCGACGGGGTCCAGCTGATCACCTCGGGGTACGCGGCGGAGGAAGCCCGACGCAACCTCGCGGTTGGCGGCCAACACAATCGCCTCGAGAAGCTGCTTCGCACCGTCGAGATGGTGGCCGAGGCGGATCCGGCGCACTGTGCCGAGGAGGATCGCCTCCCGGAGAAAGACCGCCCGATCCTCCGGGCGGCCGTCCAGGCCGGCGCGACGCATCTCCTGACCGGTGACGCTACCCATTTCGGGCGGTTCTTCGGAGAGCGTCTGAACGGTGTGTTGATCCTTCTGCCAGGTGCTTTTCTGCGTTCCCGTTGATTCGTGCGCCAGGCAGACCGTAGGCAATTCGTCGGTGGGTTGCGGTGGCGCGTCGGACGCGCCAAGCCGGGCAGGCGGGCTGGTGGCCTCAAAGTGACGAACCGCCTCGAGGTCACGCGGCCCCGGTGCGTCACCGCTCCCATCGCGCCCCGGGAACGCAAGCAGGCCTGAATCAGATCCGATCGAGGTGCGCTTCAATCACGTCGGCGAACGCGCTGAACTCGGTCAGCCGCGTGTTGAGCACGGTGTGGAGGATCGCGAGATCGACCTCGAGGTAGCCGTGGACGAGGATGTTGCGGAATCCTGCGACGCTGCGGAAGCCCGCTGCAAAGTCGCGATCGAGGATGCCGAGCTCGGAGAGCGAATCGATGGCGGATGCGTAGTCCGCGATATCACGACCGGCGCCGGCGGCGAGGTGGGTCGCGATGTCCAGCGCGTTCTGGGCGCAGAGCTGAAGCCCGCGTTCGACGACTCGAAGCTCATCCCAGTCGTTCAATGCGGTGATGGGCTTTCCGGTGTGGCGTTCGAGCTCCTCGACCGCCCGGCGGAGGGCGAGCAGGTGGCGGCGGACGACTCGCGAATCGGCCGTTCCAGGCGTCATGGTTCGGTGACCTTCGACGGTGACGTGGTCCGCGATGCGGCATCGATCTTGTCGAGTTGAGGCACGAAATCGCAGTACCGGGAAAGCGCTCGCGCTTCCCGGGTTGTTGTCGCACGGAGATTGCGCGACACGATTCTGATGCCATCGCTCAGAACGCGGTGATAGAGCAGGGGAGGCGCTTGATTGAGGATGACGACATCGACGGAGTTCGTCCCCAACGCCGCCATGAGGTCCGCCGACAGTGTCGCCTGATACCCGAATCCACCCGGCTCTGCGGCGGCCTCGTCGATGAAGACCGCGACATCGAGATCGCTGTGGGGTTGCGCTTGATTCCGGGCAGTCGATCCAAACAGGTAGGCCTCGATAATCTCCGATCGCGGCTCGAGCAACTCGCGCAGGCGAGTCAGCGTCGCCTCTGCATAGCGATCTTCGGGTTTCATGGTTTTAGGATACCGCAGGCGATTCGCGACCGGCAATTCGTCGGACGAATTGCGGTGGCGCGTCGAACGCGCCGAGTCGGAGGCACGTCGCTTCGCTCGCGGCTTACATTGAGCGA
>JAZBOQ010000226.1:0-4189 GCA_036351195.1 Thermoanaerobaculales bacterium
TGAAACCTCACCGGGCTGCGGGTTGGTGCCGCCGCCGATGAGCGCCGCCGCCGAGATCGTGTGGTGCGGTGCGCGAAACGCCCTTCGGCTCAGAAGCCCCGACGGCCTCGGCACCCGGGTCGAAACCGAGTAGACGCTCGTCACCTCGAGCGCCTCCTCGGTGCCGAGCGGCGGTAGAATCCCCGGCAGCCGGCGCGCGAGCATGGACTTGCCGCAGCCCGGAGGTCCCATGAAGAGCAGATGGTGGCCACCCGCTGCGGCCACCTCGAGGGCCCGCCGGGCCTGCTCCTGCCCGACCACGTCTGCAAGATCCGCCATGTCCTCCATCGCCCGCCCGATCGGGTCGGGAATCTCCTCGACAACCGGATCGGTCCCGTCGCGGACGTAGCGAACCACCTGCCCGAGGTTCGCGGCGCCGACGACGCGGATCCCGCCGACCACTGCACCCTCGGCGCGGTTGGCGACCGGGAGGATGACCTCATCCACCCCGTGATCGCGAGCCGCCAGCACGATGGGAAGGACCCCGCGGACCGGTTGCAGCCGGCCCTCCAACGACAGCTCGCCGACCAGCAAGCGGTTCTCGAGGGACTGCGCCGGCACATCTCCGGCCGATGCGAGAAAGGCCATCGCCATGGGCAGGTCGAGGGCGGCCCCCTCCTTGCGCTCGTCGGCCGGCGCCAGGTTGAAGACCACATTCGCCGCTTCCGATCGTCGACCCAGGTGCCGAATGGCCGAGAAGATCCGCTCCTTCGCCTCCCGCACCGCCGGATCCGGCAGCCCGACGACCCGAACCGACGGCTGCTGCGCCCGGATCCGGTCGACCTCCACGGTCACGAACAACGCATCCACACCGCGCGGCGTGGCAGAGTACGCCTTCGCCAACATAGAACTCTCCTGTTCGTTGTTCAGCGTGGATTGATCTCAGTATGGGTTGCGGCCCGCCCGTCGTCAAGTCAAATCCAGGTGGCCCGGAAACGCGATGGGCGGGGTGCCAGGCACCTTTTCGCGGCGAAAAGCGAGCCAGGCACCCAGTCCGCGTTCGCTGAAGCGCCAGAGAGACGGGAACTTTTTTTGCCTCAAATGCGTTGGTATAATCAGCAACTGTTCGAATCTGGGGGTGTCCTGGTTTCGACGGGGAACGGTTCCGGTTGTCGGCAGCGTGTCGAGGTCCTCACCGCCTCGTTAAAAAGGTGGGGGCATTCTTAACTGCCAACAACGACTACGCTCTGGCTGCTTAGTTCGGCCACGTCAACCTCGAGATTCCGCCTGACGATCTGAGGATTGACGCTATTTGACAGGCTGGGCCGCCGCGGCGCCCGAACGCGGTGGCCGAGATTTTTCGGGCTGGCCCCGACGGAGTTCGCCGGACGATCGCCGGAGGGGTGAGATCAAAGCGCCGGCTGCACACGGAGAAACCGGCGACCGGAGTTCCTCGGACGTGGGTTCGATTCCCACCGCCTCCACCAATAATTCCCCGCAAATCAGGGATTTGCGGGGAATCATGGTTTGGGTCGCGGACTCCCCAAAAGCCAGTCGGTCGCATTCGTCTCTCAGACGAAGTACGTCACGTGCCGGAACCGGCATGATGGCGTCACACTCAAAGCACCCGGCACCTGACGAAGGTGTCGTTCACTCCGGCAGGTCGCGCCGTGAGTGGCCAACGCACCGGAGTTCGACTCCCGTTTTGCTCCACGCGTGCAATGGAACCCAGTTCGCCAAAGGCGTAAGGTTGCCGATACCACGACGAGCCTTCTCCACGTTTCGATCCCGTCAGCCGTAAACCTCTCCATGAGGACACCATTGCGAGCACTCATTTCTGTGTCGATAGCCACAGCGGCTGCGGTAGGACTGGCGGAACCGTGCGGAACAACAGTGCACGATTGGCCAGCGGGCTCCCACCACGTCGTGATCGCGGACGAGAGCAGGTTTTATTACGGGACCGGAGCGGCGCTCGTCGCCGCCGTCCCCGATCAATCCGGCGGGCTGAGCATTCTTGGCCACACTCGATTGCACCAGGTATCCGGGATCGTCACTGCTGCAACCCAAGGGCGCTATGCACTCATCGGGGTGGCAGGCGGGGTCAGTGTGGTCGATATTGGCACGCCAAACCTCCCCGAAAAGATCGGCGGTGTAGGGCTGCCGGCCTCACCGATTGAGATCAGGGCCACCGGAAACACTGCGGCCGTTCGTTGGTTCTACCAGGGCGACCACGATTGCGGGGCAGGAATCGAGATCATCGATATCAGCAACCCGACCCAGCCGTTGGTCGCCGGTAGAATCAGCTTTCCCAGCTGCACGTCCCTCGCCTCTATCCAGGTCATGACCGACTGGCTCTATCTCCTGAAGAACGATCACCTCGAGATCTTCAACATCTCGGATCCGAGCGCTCCGATCCTGACCGCAGAGGTCGACGAACCGACGTGGGATCGCCTCCTCGTCGTCCATGGGACAACCCTCGTAGTCGACGCCGGAGGCGTCCTTCAGCTCATGTCGTTGACTGACCCCACGGCTCCCCGATTATCAGCCACCTATCAGGCGAACGACACCGTTGACCACGCCCTGTGGATCGAGGATCACCTCCTTCTGGCAGCCGGAGAGGCCTTTGAAGTCATAGATGTGAGTTCCACGATTCCACTCCAGACCGCGCTGATCGATGGGGTTTTCCCCTCCGGCGTCGCGAGCATGGCAGCAATGGGCGATCACTGCCTCGTGATCGAAGGAGAACCATCGTGGGCGAACGAATCCTTCCGCCTGATCGACATCAGCGATCTCAACGCACCCTCATCCGGAGGGCCTTGGATTCGTCCGACAAAGGTGACCGACGCATCGGGCTCGCGGAATTGGGTCGGTGCGCTCACCGACCACGCGCTGTGGATGCTCGACCTTGAGCCCGGCGGGCACTCCGTCGAACACCTCGTTTTCGAAATCGACGGGGCTGACAACGTCAACCTTCAGGATGACCGAGCCCTTGTGGGGAAAGGGTGGGAGGACGGGTCGGGTCGAGGTTTCTATGCCCTTCAGGTCCTCGACGTGGCGGCTGCAGGCGAAGCCGAAGTTGTCGCTGAGATCGAGTTGGATCTGGGCTTCGATTCAGATCCAGAAACCTGTCTCCAGGCAGCGGGGGACGACTGGGTGGCGGTTGTCTCGGGTCGCCACCTCGAGGGACGGCTCGATACCATCGATGTGACCGACCCTTCAGCTCCGAACCCGGGAGCCACCGTCTCCCTGCCGGCACGCCCGTCACACATGGTCGCTGAGGATGATCTCTTGTACCTTCTCCTCAACAATGAGGTCGTCGTCGTCGATTCGAGTCATCCCAGAGAAGCAGAGATTGTCGGAGGGTTCGATGATGTTCCCTCCTGGGAATATGTCCTCGACATCGCAGCATGGGGACGACATGTCTACCTGGTCGGCCGAGATACCATCTACATTCTGGACGCATCCGCTCCCAGCAGTCCTTCCCTGGTCGGGCAGGTCGATTACAGCGGCCTCCCCGACACAGTCAGCGTCCAAGATGGATTCCTGTTTGCTCACGAGGGTGACGCCATCACGATCATCGACGTGCGAACACCTGTCGATGCACAGCTGTGGTCCGTGATTGACAGCCTCTCCTGCCGTCCCGTTGGTTGGCCCGACCTCCCAGGATTTGCCTTCGGCGACGTTTTCGTTCAGGCGGGAGATCCCTGCGGCGTCCAGACAATCGCCATCTCTGAATGTACTGTTTCGGAAAGCGAACCGGTGTCGAATTTCACGGTTTCCCCTACAAATCCAGCAACCGGCACGCCAGTCCGGTTTCACGACCACAGTGCAGGCGAACCCTCCACGTGGCTCTGGGATTTCGGCGATGGGGCACACTCAACGGTTGCGGAACCGCTGCACTCATACTCAGAGCCGGGAACCTACATCGTGACCCTCGCGGTTGCCAACGCCTGGGGCTCCGACACGTCTGGACGGAGCCTGGATGTCACAGATCCAAATGCCGCCCTCGAGGCTGATTTCGGCTGGACCAACGATGAACCGAGCATTCGGAGCGCGGTGCAGTACATCGACAGGTCTTCCGGTCAACCCACGACGTGGTCGTGGGATTTCGGGGACGGGTACGGTTCGACCCAGAAAAACCCTGCCCACCGTTACTCTCTCCCCGGAGACTACGTGGTCACGCTGCAGGTCGAAGATGGGACACAGACCA
>JAZBOQ010000227.1:0-2240 GCA_036351195.1 Thermoanaerobaculales bacterium
GACGAAAATCCTTCTCGTGGGCGCCGAGGTCCACAGCACGGGTCTTGATATTTCCACCGAGGGGCGTGATGTGAGTGTTATTTTCGGTGACGGCGCCGGGGCGGCGGTGCTCCGTCCGGGATCGCCCGGCGAGGGAATCCTGCAGATCAAATGGCGCACCGACGGCAATTACGCCGATCTGATCTCCATGCCCGGCGGCGGCAGCCGTTTTCCGCCGCACAGCATCGAGTCCATCGAGCAGCGTTTGCCCTACATCAAGATGCGCGGTAACGAGACCTTCAAGGTGGCGGTTCGGTCGCTGACCGAGATCAGCCAGAGCGTCATGGACGCCGCGGGGGTCACCGCCGAGGACATCGATCTCTTTATCCCGCACCAGGCCAACATGCGCATCATTCAGGCTGTGGGAAGCCGGCTCAAGCTCTCCGAAGAGCAGGTTTTCACCAATGTCCAGAGGGTCGGCAACACCTCGGCCGCCTCCATCCCCCTCGCCATGGTGGAAGCTCGCGACCAGGGACGGCTCAAACCCGGCAGTCTGCTGCTTGCATCGGCCTTCGGTGGCGGGCTGACCTGGGCGTCGTCGTTGATCCGATTCTGATCGGCCCGCACGGGTCACAAGGAGTCCACATGGCACGCATCGCAGCACTTTTCCCGGGCCAGGGAAGCCAATATGTGGGAATGGGACGCGATCTCGCGCAGCGATGGCCATTGGCGGCTGCGGTGTTCGCCGACGTCGATGCGGGTCTCCGGACCGATCTCTCGACGCTGTGCTGGTACGGACCCGAAGAAGAGCTCAGGTTGACCACCAACACGCAACCCGCCCTGCTCACCCATTCGGTGGCGGCCTGGCGGGTGCTTTCAAAGCAAGGCTTCTCCTGTGAAGCGGTGGCCGGCCACAGCCTCGGCGAGTACTCGGCGGTCGTCGCGGCGGGTGGCCTCGGCGTGGTCGATGCGGCTCGCTCCGTTCGTGAACGGGGCCGGCTGATGCAGGCGGCTGTGCCGGTGGGCGACGGCGCCATGGCGGCCGTGCTCGGTCTCGATGACGACGTTGTCGTCGAGCTTTGTAGAGAGATCACGGCGAATGGCGGCGAGCCGGTGGTGGCCGCGAACCTCAACTCTCCCGGCCAGGTTGTGATCTCAGGAACCACGGCTGCGGTGGACCGGGCAATTGAGGCGAGCAAGGGGAAAGGCGCGCGGCGGGCGCTCCCACTCCCGGTCTCGGCGCCATTTCATTCTCCCCTGATGGCTCCCGCCCGCGAGGGTCTTGAACCGGTCTTGGGCGAACTCGGTTTCGTCGACCTGAAGGTGCCCGTCTACCGTAACGTCGATGCCGATCCCGTTACCACCGCCGACGAGGTTCGTGACGGTCTCATCCGCCAGGTCGACGCCCCCGTTCTCTGGTCGCAGACCATCCGCCGGATGACGGCCGACGGTTTCGACACCTTCGTCGAGGTCGGCGCCGGCGGCGTGCTCTCGGGGCTGGTCAAGCGCATCGATCGATCCGCCACCTGCTATCAAGCGGGAACCGTCGAGGGTATCGAGAAGGTGCTCGCAGAATTGGTCGCCTGAAGCCAACCACGGCGACACAGCGACAAAGAAGGCGCTGTTTCTCGGACCGGTTACGGATGTCTGGGCCGAGTTGGCGCCATTCGGAGTCGATCCGCCCCGGTGTGCACGATCGAACCGCGAAGACGCGAAGGCCGCGAAGAGACCACCCTTGTATTTCACTGGCGGGTGCGCCGGTTCGACACAGGCGCTCTGTACCCTGGTGCGTCGGTGCCTCGCCGACGACACACCGATTGCCTCGACAGCTCCTCGAACGCGCTCTCCTGCACGTGGTTCGAGCCACGTGCTCGGAGGTCCGACGGTTGCCCTGTGCGCTTTGGGCCTCTGTGGTAAAACTGACGCGCTTGGGAAATCGAGGAGGATGCCATGGGTGATTTTGACGGTCAGGTGGCGGTGATCACGGGCGGGGCGCGTGGTATCGGTGCGGAGATCGCGCGCAAGCTGGCTTCTGGCGGCGCTCATGTCGTCTGCGGTGATGTCCTCGACAGCGCTGCGATCGTCGATGAGATCATGGCCGCAGGCGGCTCCGCCGAAGGCCTTTCGGTCGACGTCACCGATGCCGCGGCTGCCGCCGAGGCGATCAAGGCAATCAGCACGGACCACGGCCGTCTCGATATCCTCGTCAACAACGCCGGCATCACCCGGGACACGCTGCTGGCCCGCATGAGTCCCGAGGA
>JAZBOQ010000228.1:0-2850 GCA_036351195.1 Thermoanaerobaculales bacterium
ATCTCCGCCGACCAGACCTGGGCATTGTGGGCGGTGCTGCTTTCGGCCGGGGGATTCGGCCTGTGGGCGGAGAAGACGCGGTGGGGGTCGAAGCTCTCGGGGGCGGTGATTGCCATCGGCCACTGGTTGCGCTGACCTGCTCACTTGAGACGCGTCGGTGGACCTCGTACCATGGGGCGCCGAATTGTGCGTTAGGAGGCATTCATGCGGGTTCGTTCCTTCGTCATCGTCGCCAGTTTGATTCTCGCCCTGGTTGGGATCCCGGGGGCCTTCGCCCAGGAGGGCGCATCCTCACAAGCCGAAAACCTCCTCGAGTGGGACGAGAGCCCGGCCGGTTTCCTGCTCACCAAGGATGAGAAGAAGGAGTGGAAGAAGATCTCCACCGAGGCGCAGGCGAAAGCCTTCATCGACCTCTTCTGGGCCAAGCGCAACCCGGATCCCGCCGCACCCTTCAACGCCTTCAAGGCGGACTTCGAGAACAAGGTCCGCTACGCCGACGAGCAGTACACCTCCGAGAAGATCCGCGGCGCGCTGAGCGATCGCGGGCGGGTGTTGATCCTCATGGGCGCTCCCCACTACTCGGAAAACCGCTTCCCCACCGAGACCGTTGAGCGCATCGAAGACCGGGCGGTGGGTACTGACGAGGTCCGCGCCAACGCCAAGCTCTGGTTCTACGACCCGCAGCAACTGCCCAAGGGCTTCAAGGCCAAGGGATCGCGTCTGCTCTTCACGTTCTACGAAGACAAGCCCGAGTCCAACCACTTCACCCTCGACCGGTCGCATCAGGACGCCACCATGGCCCTGCGCGCCATGTCGCAGGCGCCAGAGGTCTACGTGCTCCAGCCGAATCTGACCGAGGTACCGAAACCGGTCTCGGTTCCGGGGGGCGAGTCGCCGACGGCGGCGCAGCTGGCCTGGCTCGACGCCGGTCAGGCACCGTTCAGCGCCGCGCTGCGGTCAGTGGTGGTGGCCGGCGTTGCCGACCCCGACAATCGGCCGCTGTGGATCCACCTGGAGCTCCCCGCCGACGCCCCCACGCTCGATGTTTTGACGGGTCGGGTGAGTACCGTGGCCGGTGAGGTGGAGAGCACCTTCCAGATCCCAGCCGAGGCCCAGGCGACGGGCTTCGGCAAGGCCTATCACCTGGTCTTTCCCCTCCCCGAGGGGAGCCACCTCATCGAGATCGCCGGCGCCGTCGGCGACGCGGTGCAGGCCGTCTGGTCCGACGAGGTCGAGGTGCCGGCCGTGCCGGCCGACGAAACCTGGATGACGCCGCTGATCCTCGGACTTTCGGTGGTCCAGGAAGACGAATGGCAGCTCGGGTCGGCGTTCGGCTACGGCGCCCTCCACTTGATGCCGCTGACCGAGACGGCACTGCCGGGTCAGACCGAGCTGTCGTACTTCGGCCACGTCATCCGGCCGGGTCGCAATGACGCCGGCGAGCCCGAGCTCGAGGTCAAGATCACCCTGAGGAAGGACGGCAAGCGGCTCGGACGGCCACTGGCGCTGAGCCTGCCGACGATCGCCATCGTCGAGGACCTCTATATCTACGCCAACGCCATCAACCTCGGTGTGCTGCCGGAGTCGGGTACCTACGAGCTCGAGTTCGAGGTCACGGACAAGATTTCCGGTGTGTCTGTCGAGCGGAAGGCAGTGCTCGACATCACGGTGGAGTAGCTACACCGCAAGCACGGATGCTTGCTACTACAAGGGCGGAATTTGTAGTAGCAAGCTTCCAGCTTGCGGCCTTGATCATCTACCGCCTGAATCGCGCGCTGCTGAAGGGCCAGTCCTCCGGTCGGCGGCAAAGACCGGCTGCGACCGGGTTGTTCTCGGTATAGGAGACAAACTCGATGAGAGCATCCTGACTTCGAACCAGGTGATCAAAGGATTCGTGTTGCCAGATCTGACCCGAGTGGCTGAGATGGCGATTGATCGCTGAGGCGGTGAACGACTTCCATGAGTGCAGGATGCCGGACAAACTGCGTCCTTCAAACGGCGTGAAAACCACGTGAACATGGTTGGGCATCACCACCCAGGCGTGGAGGTCGCATCGCTTCCCCTGGAAGTGCCCGAGGGCGCCCTCAACGATCTCGGCGAGATCCGGTCGTTTCAAGATCATGGAGCCGCGATCGATCGCCGGTTCGGAGTGTTGAGCGAGGCGATCCGGACGGTGGTTTTCAATGTCGAGTCTTCGACGCCGCTCCGCCTTTGACGGAACGGCGTCGAAGAGGCAGGAGGTGACGAAGTAGGTACAGCCGTCTTTCTAGAGGTGGGGAAGGGTTCCCCGAGAACGACCAAACGAGAACGGAGCTTCCCGAGGATCGAGCACGTCGATGCAGAGATCGGGACCCTTCGGCGGCTTTGTCGGCATGGAATTATGTTACAGGAGCGAGCCGCAAGCAAGGATGGTTGCTACAACAAGACGTTGATGGGCCGCAACCAAGGATGGTTGCTACTACAAAGGCGGTAGCGCTCGATAGGCTGATTGTAGTCGCAAGCATCCCTGCTTGCGGTGTTTTGGCGTCAGTTCGGGTCGACGGGTTTGTTGTCGTCCGTGGGTTGCTCAACACTGCATCCCCGGCCACCGGCCGGGGGATTGGGGACGGCTCAAGTGCCGACCCCCAGTTTTGGCAGGATGACGTACTGCAACGCCACCCAGACCACGAGAAATCCGAGGATCATCAAGACGTCAGTCATGGGCTTCGACCTCAATATGCGATGGAAGTAATTCATAATTCATAACTTCTAATTCAAAATTCAAGAAGAGGTTGGCTTCAGACAACCTCTTCGACCGTCCACTGAATCATGTGCATTTTCTTTTCCGCGGCGTCGCAGAACGAGCAGATC
>JAZBOQ010000229.1:0-34748 GCA_036351195.1 Thermoanaerobaculales bacterium
CGCCGCCGTCGATGCCGTTGTCGAGTCGGGGCTCGACGGGATCATCGCCACCAACACCACCATCTCCCGGGAATCCGTGGCCGGCCACCCGGTCGCAGAAGAGGAGGGCGGTCTCAGCGGCGCCGCGCTGACCCGGATGAGTACCCGCATCGTGGCCGCCATCTGCTCACACCTCGACGGCGCGCTGCCGGTGATCGGTGTCGGCGGCATCATGAGCCCCGCCGACGCGCGGGAGAAGCTCGATGCCGGCGCCGCCCTGGTTCAGCTGTATACGGGCCTCGTCTACTCTGGGCCCGGCCTGGTTCGCCGGATTCTCAGAGAAATCTGACGACTCGAGGGCTCGTCGGGAGCAGGGTGTCGCAGAGGAAGGCGGTGGGGCTGGCCTTGAAGCCGGCGCTGAAACGCCCGTGGCCGATCTGGCAGTGGTTGGTTCAGACCGACCGGTCGAGCTCGGTCACGGTGTAGGTGGGCTGATGCCGCACAGGGTGAAGGTGGGCGTCCCGTTGAGGCCGACGCTGTAGCGCCCGGCCCCGGTGAGAACCGGCTGCACCCACATCTGGTATCCGTTGTCGCCCAGGTGCAGCCAGCCGAAGTCATAGGGCGGCGACAGGGTGTCGATGGAGATCCGCTGGGTCACGTAACCGACGAGCCAGGGGTTGTAGTGGGTCAACTCGTTGCCGTCTTCATCAACAGTGGCGATGTTGGAGGTCAGCGGATACCACGTCGGCACGGTGCCGCAGGTGATGGGGCTTGCCTCGGACGAGTTGGGCTGCTGGAAAACGATGACGTCGGCGCCGCCGTCGAAGGCGCCGCCATTGAGGAAGCGCTGCTCCCAGGTTCCCGGCAGGGGAACCCGGTCGTCCCGGTTGTCGTAGCCGCGGAATCGGCCGTAGAAGGTATAGGTGCCGGTGCCGGTGAAGACCGCGGGATCGGCCCAGATCGACACAGCTTCGCTTCCCTGGGCGGCGTTGTTGCTCGGATCGATGTAGAAGATATCGCCCCAGAGTCGATTCTCGGTCAGAGCGACGCCGGAGGGGTCGCCGCCGTCCACAAAGTAGCTGCAGCAGGTGTTGGCCGGAGTGTAGAAGAGCTCGTGGGTCTCGAAGCCGGTGCACTGGTCGACGACGTCGACGGTGATGTAGCCGCGGGCAACGCCGTCGCCGTAGTTGGCCGAGTAGCACAGGCCGTCGATGTGACCGGCCTGACCGGTGTGGGCGGTCACGAGCTGCAGCTGCTGACCAGGGGTGAGCGCCGGTGTGGGAACCTGCGGCGGGTTGATGTCGCAGCCTTCAAAGGCGCTGAGGTCGACGCCGATCCCGGTGACCGGGAGGTCGCCGGTGAAGAGCGATCGGACGTTGATGGTGGCGATGTCGATGTTGTCGAGATAGATGTCGAACGCCATGGTCGGGATGCCCCAGTCGGTCCACACGATGAGGCGGGCCAGAGTCGGGGTGCTCAGGGCGTTGTTCACCGAAATCAACGTCGTCATACCGCTGGGGTCGTCGAGGTCGACCTCGAAATAGGGGAAGAGGAGCGTCGACCCGAGCCCGGGACCGACCTGACATCTGGTCGGTGTACTGGCGAGGACGTCCCGACCGGGCGCCTCATCGGCGATTGCGGGCTGGGAGAAAAGAGCCGCGACAATGGCGAAGGCCAACAGCAGCTGAGTCCGATCACGCATGGCTCACCTCCGGGCTGGTTGAGATGCTTCGATTGTAGCGCGGCCGTAGGTCTCGACGAGCCCCGCCAAACGGTCGTGAATCTCGTGTCCGAGCATCCAAGGCGTAATGCGGAAGCGCCAGTTCCCTTCGCCGACGCTGGGAGTGTTCATCCTACAGTCGGCGCCGAGACCGGCCAGGTCTTGATGGGGAACCACCGCGAGATCGGCCGGCGAGGCCATGGCCATGCGGATGAGGTCCCAATGGATGTCGCTGCCGTCGGATCCGGCGTAGGCGGTGACCAGCGCCCGCTCGTCGTCGGAGGCGTCCTCGAGGAACCAACCGACAGTGGTGTTGTTGTCGTGGGTGCCGGTATAGACCACCTGGTTTTTACGGTGGGCGTAGGGGATGTAGATCGAGCGTGGCTCGGGGGAGAAACCGAAGTGGAGGATGACCATGCCGGGCAGGCCAAGATCGTCACGCAGCTGCATCACGTCAGGCGTGATCTCCCCCAGATCCTCGGCGATGAAGGGCAGCCCGCTGAACTGCTGCGAGACCGCCTCGAAGAAGGGCCTGCCGGGCCCGTCGACCCAGCGGCCGCCGACGGCCGTCTCGGCATCGGCGGGAACCTCCCAGTACGCTGCGAATCCCCGGAAGTGGTCGAGGCGGACGAGGTCCACCTGCTCCATGGTGTGGGCCAACCGGTCGAGCCACCAGCGGTAACCGTCGGCAGCCATTCGGACCCAGTCATACAGCGGGTTGCCCCAGAGCTGGCCGGTGCGCGAGAAGTAGTCGGGTGGGACGCCGGCGACCACCGTCGGCCGGCCATCGTCGCCCATGAGGAAGAGCTCCGGCCGGGCCCAGACCTCTGCCGAGTCCAGGGCGACGAAGATGGGAACGTCGCCGAAAATGCCCAGTCGGACGTCGGCGGCATGCTCGCGCAGGGCCGACCACTGGCGGTGGAAGAGAAGCTGGGCGAAGATCTCGCGGTCGACGGCGTCGCGATGACCGGCAACCCACGACGACAGGGCAGCCGGATCGCGCCGGGCCAACGGCTCCGGCCAGTCGTACCACGGGGCTCCGCCGTGGGCGTGCTTGAGGGCGCTGAAGAGCGCGAAGTCCTCGATCCACCCGCTGTGGTCCGCGCGAAAGGCGTCGACGGCCGGGCCGAGTCGTCCGGGGTTGTCCCGGTGCTGCTCGAAGGCGCGGTCGAGAAGTTCGCGTTTGCGCGGGATCACGGTTCGGTAGTCGACGAACTCGTGGGGAAGCGCGGGTCCTCCGATCAGCACGTCCTCGTCGAGCAGGCCGTCCTCGACCAGCAGTTCCGGGCTGATCAGCATTGGGTTTCCGGCGAAGGTCGAGGTGGCCGAGTAGGGTGAGTTGCCGGGCCCCGGCGGGTTCAGAGGCAGGATCTGCCACCAGCCGACGCCGGCGGCAGCGAGCCAGTCGACGTAGGCGTGAGCCGAGGGTCCCAGGTCGCCGATTCCATGGGCTGACGGCAGCGAGGTCGGGTGGAGGAGGATGCCTGCAGATCGTTGCATGGGAACCATGGTAGAGCAGCGCCGTCCCACGGTCATCGGCGCCGGCCCCCGGTCACGGATGCGGGCCATGACACTGGCTCGGACCAAGAAACCGAAATGGTCACGGGAATGGGGATCGTCCACGGCGGCGTTTCGAAGCGGGAATGATAGGCTCTCCCACTGCGCCCGGTGGGTGCGTCCGAATTGAGGAGAAGCGATTGATGTTGCCCGCAGTCCATTTGAAGAACCCCACGGCGGAAGAGTTTCGCGACCGCATCATTCACTATCTGCGGTACGCGTGCGGACTGGAGCTGCGGCACGCTCGAGCGGCAGACCACCTGGCGGCGTTGGAGCTGGCGGTTCGGGAGACCCTGATCGATCGCGAGATCCTCACCCGCCGCACCTACGAGGAAATCCAACCGAAGACCGTCCACTACATGTCCCTCGAGTACCTGATGGGCCGACTGCTGCACAACAACCTCATCGCCACCGAGCTTCTGGACGTCGCCCGCGAGGCGATGCAGATGCTCGGTCTCAACCTCGATGCGGTTCTCGAGGAGGAGCCCGATCCCGGCCTCGGCAACGGCGGCCTCGGCCGGCTGGCGGCCTGCTTCCTCGACTCTCTCGCCACCCTCGACTATCCGGCCTACGGCTATGGCTTGCGCTACGACTACGGCATGTTCCGCCAGTCTTTCGAGAATGGCTGGCAGGTCGAGCATGCCGACACCTGGCTGCAGCGGGGCTTCAGGTGGGAGGTGCGCCGGGACGATCTTCGGGTGCCGGTTCGCTTCGGCGGGCGTATCGATTGGTCCCAGTCGGCGGACGGCCGCCACGAGCCGGCGTGGGCGGACTGGCGGACGGTGTACGGAGTACCCTACGACGTGCTGGTGGCGGGTTTCCGCACCAATACCGTCAGCATCCTCAGGTTGTGGGACGCCCAGGCGGCTTCCGAGTTCGATTTTCACATCTTCTCGCAGGGCAACTACGTTCGGGCCGTGGCCGGCCGGGAGCGCGTCGAAGCGCTCAACCGTGTGCTCTACCCCGCCGACGACGTGGAAGCGGGGCGCCAGCTCCGGCTCGCCCAGGAGTACTTCCTGGTGGCCTGTGGCGTGCGCGATGCGGTCAATCGATTCCAACGCCGGCACGCCGAAGCGTGGGAGCTCTTTCCGGACAAGATGGTGTTCCAGCTCAACGACACCCACCCGGCGCTCACCGTGGCCGAGCTGATGCGCTTCTTCATCGACGAGGCGGGTCTGGAGTGGGCGCTCGCCTGGGAGCTGACCCGGGCGAGCTGCAACTATACGAACCACACGCTGTTGCCGGAAGCCCTCGAGACCTGGCCGGTGCCGCTCATGGAGCAGCTCATTCCGCGCCACGTCCAGATCATCTACGAGATCAACCGCCGCTTCATGGAAGGGGTGAAGTCGCGGGGCGAGGCCGACGCCGACGGTCTGAGGCGCCTCTCGATCCTCCAGGAGGAGGGCGAGAAGCGATTCCGCATGGCCAACCTGGCGATGGTGGGATCCCGCAGGATCAACGGGGTGGCGAAGCTCCACACCGAGCTGCTGCGCACCCGGGTGGTGCGGGACTTCGCCGAGCTCTGGCCGGACCGGTTCCTGCCGATTACCAACGGCGTCACGCCGAGGCGGTGGCTGCGCTCGTGCAACCCCCGGCTGTCGGCAGCCGTGACCCGGCGCGTGGGCGGCGGATGGGCCAAGGACCTCGACCGGCTGGACGAGCTGCGGCTGCACGCCGAGGATGAATCGTTCCAGGACGAGATCTTCGAGATCAAGCGGCTCAACAAGGTTGATCTGGCGGTGGAGGTGGAGCGCGAGTGCGGTGTCCGGCTCGACGTCGACTCGCTCTTCGATGTGCAGATCAAGCGGTTGCACGAGTACAAGCGGCAGTTGCTCAACGTCATGCACATCATCCTGCTCCACCAGAAGATCAAAGCCGAACCTGAGGCGGACATCGTGCCGAGGAGCTTCATTTTCGGCGCCAAGGCCGCGCCGGCCTACCACATGGCGAAGCTGATCATCCGCCTGATCAACGGCGTCGCCGATGTGGTGAACAACGACCCTGACGTCGCGGGCAGGTTGCGGGTCGCTTTCCTGCCGGACTACCGGGTTTCGTTGGCCGAGAGAATCATCCCCGCCGCCGATCTCTCGGAGCAGATCTCCACCGCGGGGATGGAGGCGTCGGGAACGGGCAACATGAAGCTCGCCCTCAACGGCGCCCTGACCATCGGCACCCTCGACGGCGCCAATATCGAGATCCGCGACGCGGTGGGCGAGGAAAACATCTTCATCTTCGGTCTGACGGCGGACGAGGTCGAGGAACGTCTGACCACCGGGAGCTACCGTCCGTGGGAGCTCTACCGCGAGGACCCGGCGATGGCGGCGGTGATCGACGCCCTTCGGAACGGTGAGTACGTCGGCGCCGATCGCGACGCGGTTCGCGGGATCTGGTCGGCGCTCATGGAGCACGGCGACCGCTACATGCTGCTGGCGGATTTCCGCGACTACGTGGAGTGTCAGGGGCGGGTGGAGGAGTTTTTCAGGGACCGTCGGGCCTGGGCCCGGGCGGCGATCCTCAACATCGCCGCCATGGGATACTTCTCGTCGGACCGGGCCATCCTCGAGTACGCCGAGAAGATCTGGGGAATCGAGGCCGTCGCGGTCAAGACGCCTGACGGCAGCTGACAGTTCACATTCAACGGTTGAACCTTCTTGAAAAGATTGTGGATCGGCCTTTGTAGCGCCGAGACCTGCATCCCTGGTTGTTGCACGAGGCTCAGCTGTCAACGACTCGAATCGTCGACAGGCTCTCGCATCGACACGAACTCCTCGGCGGCAGTGGGGTGGATGCCGACGGTGGCGTCGAGTTGGGCCTTGGTGGCGCGGCACTTCAACGCCACCGCGAAGCCCTGGACGATCTCGCCGGCGTCGGGCCCGACCATGTGAACGCCGAGCACGAGGTCGGTCTCGTTGTCGACCACGAGCTTCATCATGGTGTGCTCGTCGCGGCCCGACAGGGTGTGGAGCATGGGTTTGAAGGAAGAGCGGTAGACGACGACCTCGGGAAACTGGGCTCGCGCCTCGGCCTCGGTGAGGCCGACGGTGCCGATGGGGGGCTGCGAAAAGACCGCCGATGGGATGGCGTCGTAGGTCATGGCGGTGGGATGACCGGTCAGGGTCTCGACCAGCGCCATGGCCTCAGCGATGGCGACCGGTGTCAGGGCAACCCGGTCGGTGCAGTCGCCGATGGCGAAGATGCCGGAGACGCTGCTTTCAGAGAACTCGTCAACCACGATCTGTCCGTTGCCGCCGCGCTCGACTCCCAGGGCTTCGAGGCCGAGGCTGTCGGTATTGGGTACCCTGCCGGTGGCCCAGAGCACGAGGTCGGCCTCCACCGTCTCGCCCGAGATCCCGGAGACGCGGATGGTTTCACCGTCGGTGCTCTCCAGTCGGCAGACCTCGGTGTTGAACCGTAGCTCGATACCGCGTTTGGCCATTTCTCCGGCCAGGGTTGCGCGGAGGTCGTTGTCGAAGCCGCGCAGGAAGAGGGGCCCTCGGTAGACCAGGGAAACGTCGGTGCCGAGGCCGTTGAAGATGCCGGCGAACTCGACGGCGATGTAGCCGCCTCCGATGACCGCAACTCGTTTCGGCAGCTCCGGAAGGGCGAAGATGTCGTCGGACACGACGCCGAGCTCGGCGCCGGGGACGTCGGGAACGAAGGGGCGGCCGCCGGTGGCAACGAGAATCATGTCGGTGGTGCAGCGCCGGTCGCCGACGGCGATCTCGTTCCGGCCAACGAGCCGCGCCCCACCCTCGAAGATCTCGACCCCGGAACCGTCGAGCAGACGGCGATAGACGCCGTTGAGCCGGGAGATCTCGGCATCCTTGGCGGCCATGAGTCGGCCCCAGCTGAAGGAAGCACCGCCCCGCTCCCAGCCGTAGCCCACCGAGTCGGCGAAGGCGTCGGCGAAGTGCGACGCGTAGACCATCAGCTTTTTCGGCACGCAGCCGACGTTGACACAGGTGCCGCCGAGGCGGGCGGACTCGGCTACCGCCACTCGCAAACCGCGGGCTGCGGCCATGCGGGCAGCGCGGACGCCGCCCGATCCGGCGCCGATGACGAAGAGGTCGAAGTCGTGGGTGTGGTCAGGCATTGGGCCAGTATAGGAGGAGTTTTCGAGACTCGGTTCCGAGCGGGCAGCTTCGCTGCATCGGATTTCGAGCCGGCTTCAGAGCGGACGCGATGTCAATCGAGCATCGAGAACCCAGAACTGAGAATACCTGCCTACTCTTTCTTCGCTTCGATATTGATCGAGATCTCCACCTCGTCACCGAGGATCATGCCGCCGGTGTCCAACGCCTTGTTCCAGACGATGCCGTAGTCCTTGCGGTCGAGGGTGGTCACGATCTCGAAACCGGCCACGGTGCCGCCCCACGGGTCGGGCCCCTCGCCGAGGAAGGTGACCGGCAAGGTGACGGTTCTGGTCACACCGTGCATCGTCAGCTTGCCGGTGACCGCGAAGGACGCGTCACCGGTCTTGCTGATCTTCGAGCTGACGAAGGTGATCTCCGGGTACTTCTCGACGTGAAAGAAGTCCTCGTTGCGGAGGTGGGCGTCGCGATCCGCGTTCTCGGTGTCGATACTGGCAGCCTGAATCACGAACTCCACCGATGAAGCGTCCAACGCGGCGAAGTCCGCAACGATGGTTCCCGCGAAATCGGTGAACTCCCCGGAAGTCTTCGATACCAGGTGGCGGATCTTGAAGCTCACGTCCGAGTGGACGGGATCAACGGTGTAGCTGGCGGCGGCCGCGGGGTTGGCGCCGATAGCGATCACGAGTGCGGCAAGAGTGAGGATGCGTTTCATTTTGTTCTCCAATGTTGTGGTCGGTTGATCTCGGAAACTCGAAGGAGACAACGTCGCCGCATCACTGGTGATTCCAGAGTTCCTCGTCTCCTCGCGCGGTGGTGGTGGCCTGAAGATTTCTTTTCAGTGGTGAGCTTCGGCGCCATGGTGGCCGATGCTGCTGCCAGAACGGCGATCTCTGCCGCGGAGACAACCACGCGGGACCCGAAGTCCTCCGGTATCGACGTGGAGTGGGAGATCTGGCAGCAGTCTTGCTAGGGTAGGCGTCGTGCGTGACGATCGAAGGACATTCCGCCGAGCTGTCGGCATTTCGCTGCTGCTGCATCTGCTGCTGCTCTTTTTAGTCGTGCCCCGCATGCGCGATGCCTGGTCGGAGTCATCAGCGGCGCCTCTCTTCGCGGTCGAACCGGCGTCGGATGTGGCCCGACCGCCCCTGGAGTTCGAGTTCGTCGATCTCGCCGAGGAGCGGGAGGAGACGCCGGACAACCCCAACGCCCCTCTGTCCGATCTGGATCGGCGCGCACACGGGGGTGAAGGCGAACCGGCCGATCGGCCGTCCTCCCGGGGCAATACCCCGCAGTTGGTGCAGTCCCAGGGCGGAGACGTTTTTCAAAGCGGCGCGCCGCCGCAGGAACAGGGTCCTCAATCGCAACAGGTGCCGCCGCCCCGGCCGGAGCAGCCGCGCCAGGAACCCCGCCCTGAAGAACAGACGGTGGAGTCGCAGCAGGAGGGTGCGGGGCAAGACGAGCAGCCGGAGGCCGTCGAGCAGCAGCAGCCGTCGCTGCCGCTGCCGCCCCCAGGGACCTGGATGCTGCCGCCGTCGGACGGTGGGATCGCCGAGAACCCCGACCGCGAGGGCGGCCGGGTCGACACCGGCGCCGTGTCCTTCGACACCCAGTGGTACGACTGGGGGCCCTATGCCAAGTCCATGCTCGCCAAGGTTCGCCGCCACTGGCGGATCCCGGAGATCGCCAGGATGGGCGTCGAGGGGGTCGTCAAGGTCCGTTTCTACATCGAGCTCGACGGCACCATCACTGGAGTGCGCATCATGGACGAGAGCGGCAAGCCGCCTATGGATTTTGCGGCCCGCGACGCCATCGCGGACTGCCTCAACTTCGACCCGCTTCCGGCCGGCCTCGGCCTCAACGGGCCGGAAGGTGTGACCATTACCTTCTTCTACAATGTCAACCCCCGGCGGGGACGCTGACCCGCGAATCGGAGAACGACGTGATCGACATCATGCAGAACGGCATCGACATCTTCAGGTCCGGCGGCCCGGTCATGTACCCCCTCGGGCTGCTTTCGGTGGTGGCGCTGGCGATCATTCTCGAGCGCCTCTGGGTGCTGCGCAGCTCCAACTACCTGGAGCCGGGCAACGTGCAGGCCCTGTCGGGCCTGCTCGGCGGCCGCGACTTCAAAGCGGCCCTCGACTACTGCCGGCGGCACCCCGGACCCTTCACCGAGCTCGTGGCGACGATGGTGGAGAACCGGACCGCCCCCTACGACGAGCTCAAGGAGATTCTCGAGGACACCGGCCGCCGCCAGCTTCTCGGTCTGCAGCGCGGGCTGCCGGCTCTCGCCACCATCGTCGGCGGCGCGCCGTTGCTCGGGCTGCTCGGCACCGTCCTCGGTATGATCGCCATCTTCAAGGCGGTGGCCACCGGCGGCACCGGGATCACCGAGCAGCTCGCCACCGGGATCTCGCAGGCGCTGATCACCACCGCGACGGGTCTCATCATTGCCATCCCGGCCCTCTTCACCCACAGCTACCTGGAGGCGCGGGCGGTGGGCATTCTCGCCGACATCGAGGCGCAGATGACCGACTTTCTCCACCTGGTGCGCCGGCCCGAAAAGGATCAGGCCGAGGAGGAGGAGGACTGATGCAGCTCGCCAAGTTCTCCGGCCGGCGAAAGCCGGACGTCCAGATGTCGCCGCTCATCGACGTGGTTTTTCTGCTGCTCATCTTCTATGCGGTGACCACCCAGTTCGTCACCGACGAGCGCCTCAAGCTCAAGCTGCCGGAGGCCAAGACGGCCGAGTCCCAGGGGGTTGGCCGCGAGGAGTCCCCACCCGAGGTGAAGGTCGCCGCCGACGGAACGGTGTGGATCAACGACGTCATCGTTCCCGAGGGTGAGCTCGAGGCACAGATGAAAGCGCTGGTTGAGCGTGCGCCCGACAAGGCGGTCATCCTCAAAGGCGACCGGGACGCCGATTACGGGGTGGTCGTCACGGTGTTGGACACCGCCCGCGCCGTGGGCGCCAACATGATTCAGATGTCCGCGGAGAGACCACCAGAGTGAATCCCACCCCAAAAATCGAGAAGTGATGGTTCGGCGGACCCTCTCGATTCTCGACGTCGCCTACCGTCCTGAGCGATGGTCGTAGAGTTCGTGGAAGCAGAGTCGAATATCGCCGTCGTGGCGGCGGAAGAGTTCGTCGAGATCCACCGTTTCCGCCACGGTGGGATCCAGTTCCGTCGCCAGCTCGGTGAGGAGCGCCGAGCTCGTTCGGCACTCATGAATCATCGGCAGCCGGCCCGGCTTGTGGCTGGTGATGACGACGGTGCCGGCCGGCCGCAGCTGCCGCCACGTCCGCCACCACGCCACCGGCCGGAGCTGCTCGGCGCCGTCGAGAACGATAGTGTGGCGCGGCTCGACGATGGGGGGCAGGCTCCGGATGGTGGAGGTGAGCGGCCGGCGGGTGTCCGTCCCGAGGTGGATTTTCACGATGTCGCCGCCGACCCGCCGTGCGAGGGTCTCGGCGAGAGTGGTCTTGCCGCTGCCGTGGGGGCCGACGATGGCGCCGCGACCGTGGTTGGCGACCAGCCGGTCGATCACATCGTCGAGGCTCGACGAGGCGCAGCGGTAGGGGAGTGCTTCGACGTACCGACTCGCGAAGGGGTTGTCCATGGGCCGGATCACCGGCGTGTCGACCCGATCTTGATGATCCCGCCCTTGGGAGGCCGCCCCAGGCTCTGAAGCCGGACCTCCACGGGTGTCGGGGCCACAGTGATGTCCACCCGTTCGGTGGCTTTGCCGGGCAGGGTCACCAGCTCGATGGACCAGGCGAGGGTGATCAGAGCTCCGGAGAAGGCGTAAGGTCCGGCGGGGAGCCGGAAGCTGAACTCCTGCTCGCCAAAGGCCCCTGGGTCGTCGACGCGGTGGACCCGAACGATGCCAACGTCCTCGGTTCCCTTTCCGCTGGTGTGCCAGAAGAGGCGCAGCTCCAGGGCCTCGGCGGGCTCGGACAGGCGCCAGACGATGCCGCCGCCGACGTCGTCCCCGGGGAGAAAGTGGCTGCGGTTGCCGTCGAGGTCGATTCGGAGCTCGTTCACGGCAGCAGATCCTTCCGGCTCATCGGCCGCACCTCCAGTGGGAAGCTCTCGATCACGTCCGGCCAGCGAGGAACCTCCCCATGCAGGTGAATCGACCACACCACTGCGTTATTGTCCGAGCTGAAGCTGTGCATCGTGTCGACGGGGATGTCCGCCTCCACGTTCCCCTGGGCGATCTCCCACTCCGACGTGGTGTCGACGAGATTCGTCGAGGCGAAGACTTCACGGTCGGTGATGGTGTCGGTGCCGCGGCGGTAGGTGGCCTTCTCGTGGCCCTCGAGGGACATCGTCAGACGGTCGATGCGGCGGACGGCGCCGGAGAAGGTCCAGCTCAGGCGCAGCCGTCCCCCGAGGCGGGGAGATGACGGCGCGATGACCAGCCGCGGTCGTGGGTTGGCCGCGCCGAGCAACGCGTACAGCACTCCGCCGATCAGCGCGAGGCCCACCAGGACGAAGGGAATCATGAAGATAGCGAGGAACCACTCGGGTGAGCCGTTGCGGAATCCCTCGACCACCTGCCAGATGAAGACCGACACGATGCCGTTCCACAACAGCGCGAAGACCAACATGGCGAAGACCTTGGCCACCGGCCCCGCGGCGGGCTCGAGGGTTGCCTCGGCGACGACCCGGGTCTCGCTCTCGGAGGCCGTCGGCGAGGCTCCGGGGACTGTCGACGACCGGCGCCGGCGCGAGTGGGCGGTCAACGCGAGGCCGGCGATGAGAAAGACCAGCGGAAACAGCCCGATCAGATAGACCGGGCGGAACGCCCGGTCGAGGACCGACACCGAGGGATCGTCGGGGTCCACCCAGCAGTTGACATCGCGGCCCTCGCGATAGCGCTCGACGATCTCCCGACAGTCGTCGTAACCGCTCGAGCTCATGGGGAAGAAGCTCGTCCGGTTGGAGGTCCAGCTCCGTCCTCCGGCATGGTAGTTGTAGAGCACGTCTGCTCGGTGTGAGGTGCCGTCGTCGGTGCTCCAGGAACGCACGGTCGACGAGACCACCTCGGCCGGCGTCTCGATCCAGTCGAGCGCCAGGGCGAGCCGGGTCAGCGGCATCACCAGAAGGAGGGCTGTGAGCACCCCGCCGACGGCGGTGAAGATCAGGCCGACAGCGAGCTCGATCGTGGCCCCGCCGCCGCCGGCCCGCTGTGAAATCGAACGGGTGGCCAGTCCATTCTCGGGGCGCTCCGGCCGCCACACCATCCACAGGCCTCCGGCTCCGACGGCGACGAAGACGAGGGTGAGCAGGACGGCGAATGCGATGAGGGGGGGGTGCGCCTCGAGGGCGGCCTCGTTCGGATCATCGGGGTTGACCCGGCAGATGGCGCGGCTGCCCGCCGGAAAGCGGTCGGCGATGCGGCGGGCGTCGTCGTAGCTCGAGCTCGACAGGTCGCCCCTGGCAACCGTCCGGCTTTCCCGGTTGCGGCCGTCGGCGGTGTACTCGAAGCGGATTGTGGGCCGGTACGGCGCCGAGTCGTCGCCGGTGGTGTCGACGCCGCTGGCACGAACGAGGCAGGGCACCTCCGGCCAGAGCCACACCGCCGCCTCGCGGGCCGCTTGAACACCAACGGCGGCGGTGGCGGCGAGTCCCATGACCAGAAAGATCAGGAAAAAGGCGGTCATACAACCCTTGCCGGCGGCCGAGCGTCCACTGCCGCTGATCGGTCCGCCGCCTCGGGTGCTGAGTTTCATTGCCATGGTGCTGGGAGAGTGTAGCGGAGATCGGTGGTGGCGGGTCTGCGTCCTCCGGTGGACCGCCGAGCTTCAGGTCGGCATTGTGATGAGCGGTTCTGTGCCGCGAGCCGATCCGGTGGGCCGTGGCCCACCGCGGCTACTCGTTGGCGTGGTCGATGCCCGCGGCCATCAGGGTCGAGACGTGGTCGTCGGCAAGGCTGTAGTAGACCATTCGGCCGTCGCGGCGAGCCCGGACCAGGTCCCGGTCCCGCAGCAGGCGCAGCTGATGACTGACGGCAGAGACCGACAGGTCGGCGATGACGGCGAGGTCGCAGACGCAGAGCTCCTTGGTGACCATCAACGCGTTGAGGATCTTGATCCGGGTCGGGTCGGCGAGAGCCGAGAAGAACCGGTTGACCCGTTCGACGGTACGATCGGGCAGCGCCCTGTCCTGGACGTACGCCACCGCCTCGGGGTTGATTTCGTTGATCGAGCAGACCTCACCATCAAGGACATCATCACTCATGCAGGCATTCTTGCACTTTCACGCAAATGGGTCAACGACGCCGCGGTGCGTCAACGAACGGGCGCCGGGTCAGCTCGCTGCTCTCACCGCCTTGTGGCCGTAGAAGATGACGCCTGCTTCGCCGTCGGAGGAGACGCGTCGGAACTCGAGTCTGACCGGCATTCCGATCTCGATGCTCTCCGGATCCTCCACGTCGCCGATCTGCACCATGAGGCGAACGCCGTTGTCCAGCTCGACGAGGGCGATGGGCAGGGGCGTCTGCTCGGTGAAGCCTGCCGGGGGCACCCGGACGATGGTGAAGGTCACGACCTTGCCGTCCCGGGGCAGGACCACGGGTGTGAAGTCGCGGGCGCCGCACTGGGAGCAGACCAGCCGCGGCGGATAGTGGATCTTGCCGCAACCAGTGCACTTCTCCGCTTCGAGGCGGTAGCGCTGGGGAAACTCACGCCAGGCTCGTGCGGGTGAAAACATCAGACCACCTCCAGAATGTGGACCACCGAGCTGCCGCCGGAGCCGCCCATGTTCTGCGCCATGCCGATGCGGGCGCCTTCGACCTGTCGCTGCCCGGCCTCGCCGCGCAGCTGGTTCGTGATCTCGAACACCTGGGCGACGCCGGTGGCCCCCACGGGGTGGCCCTTGGACTTCAGGCCGCCCGAGGTGTTGACCGGGATCTTGCCGCCGAGAGCGGTGAGGCCGTTCTCGACGGCCGGGCCACCCTGACCAGGTTCGAAGAAGCCGAGCGCCTCGGTGGCCATGATCTCGGCGATGGTGAAGCAGTCGTGAACCTCCGCCAGGTGGATGTCCCCCGGCGTCCGGCCGGCCATGGCGTAGGCGCGCTCGCCGGCCAGCTTGACCGCGTTGAGCGCAGCCAGCGATCCGCGGTTGGCGATGGTGATGGTGTCGGTGGCGAGGCCCGAACCGATGATCACCACCGGTGGCCGGTCGGGTTGCAGCTCGCGAGCCTTCTCCACCGTGGTGAGGACCACTGCGGCGGCGCCGTCGGTCACCGGCGAGCAGTCGAAAAGGCGCAGGGGATCGGCCACCAGGGTCGAGCCCAGGACTCCCTCGACATCCACCTTGAGGTGGTACTGGGCGTGCCGGTTGAGCAGGCCGTTGGCGTGGTTCTTCACCGCAACCATGGCGAGCTGTTCGCGGGTGGTTCCGTACTGCTGCATGTGAACCCGAGCCAACATGGCGTAGAGACCGGGGAAGGTGATTCCGTGAAAGCCCTCCCACTCGCCGTCGGCAGCGGTGCCCAGAGCGTAGGTGGAGTCTGCGCCGTCCACGTCGGTCATCTTTTCGACGCCGGTGACGAGCACCGTGTCCGAGAGCCCCGAGGCGACCTCGGCGAATCCGGTGCGGACCGCGAGGCCGCCGGAGGCGCAGGCCGACTCGACGCGGGCGGCGGGGACGCCGCCCATCCCGAGCTCGTCGGCGAGCAGGGAGGCCAGATGCTCCTGGCCGGTGAAGAGCCCCGAGGACATGCAGCCGATGGTGATGAGGTCCACGGAGTCGAGCCCGGCGTCGTCGAGGGCGGCCAGCGCGGCCTCGGCCCACAGCGACCGCAGGGGTGTTCTCCAGAGCTCACCGAAGGAGGTCATACCGATTCCGATAACTGCGACATCTCTCATCTTCGACCTCCCCTCTACTCGGCCATGCGGATCTTACCGCGGAGCTTGGCGTAGGCGCCGTACTCGAGGTAGATCTTGTTCTCGTCGAGCTGGAACCGGGTTTTCGGCGCCAGATCCTGGACCTCGGTCACGCGGTCGGTCACCTTCAGGACGAAGGAGTCCGATCCGGCGCCCGAGCCGAAGGAGGTGAGCAGCACCAGGTCGCCCGGCGACGCAATGTCGAGAACCGCTGTGAGCCCGATGGGCGAGGCCCCGGAGTAGGTGTTGCCGAGCCAGGGAGAGAGCCACCCGGTCTCCAGCTGCTCGTGGGTGAATCCGAGCTTCTTGCCCACCCGCATGGGGAACTTGCCGTTGGGCTGGTGGAAGATGGCGTGGGCGAAGTCACCGGGCTCAAGCCCGGCCTTCTCCATCATGCCCCGCGCCGAGTTCATGCTGTGCCGGAAGTAGGCGGGTTCGCCGGTGTAGCGGCTGCCGTGCCGCGGATAGTGCATGTACTCGCGGCGCCAGAAGTCGGGGGTGTCGGTTGTCCAGGAGTAGGTGTCCACCACCTCGGCGATCATCTTGTCGCTGCCAGCGCCGAAGATGAAGGCCGCCGCACCTGCTGCCGCCGAGTATTCGAGGGCGTCGCCGGGGGCTCCCTGGGAGGTGTCGGCGCCGATACCGACGGCGTACGTCACCTCGCCGGCTTTGACGAGTGAGTTGGCGAGGAACAGGCTCTCGGTGCCTGCTTTGCACGCGAACTCCAGGTCGGCCACGTGCAAAGTCGGGACCGCGCCGATGGCTTCGGCGACGATGGTGCCCGAGGGCTTGACGGCGTAGGGATGGGACTCCGAACCGATGTAGAGCGCGCCGATCTCCTGCGGATCGACTCCGCCGGAACGCACGAGCGCGTTTCGGGCCGCCTCGACCGACATGGTGACGGTGTCCTCGTCGGCGCCGGGCACCGACTTTTCGAAGAGTTGGAGGCCGCGTTTGTAGGACGGGGCGTCGGCGCCCCAGACCTTGGCGATCTCCTCGAGCTTGATGCGGCGTCTCGGAATGAAGGCGCCGTAGCCGACGATGCCAGTCGTCATAGATCCTCCCTGGGTTTGGTTCTCAAAGATGCGACACGATGCCGAAGCAGTTTACCGCAGCGCTGCAGGGTGTTCCAGATTCAGAACGTTCCATGAAATGCGGTTGCTCCCTTTCAACCTTTCGTCATGGCTTCGATCTCGTCGGCCCTCGTCGGCAGGGCTGCCGACAGGTTCTCGGAGCCTGATTCGGTGACCAGGAAGTCGTTCTCGATGCGGATGCCCATGGCCTCGTCGGGGATGTAGATGCCGGGCTCGTTGGTGATGACGTTGCCGGGCACCAGCAACGCCTCGTCGGAGCCGGGGTCGTGGGCATCGAGGCCGAGATGGTGGCCAAGGCCGTGGATGAAGTACTGACCGAGCGTGTCGCCGTTGTCGTCGGTGAGCTCGGACGCCTGCATGACCTCGTAAGCGATCTTACGCAGGTCGAAGATGCTGACTCCCGGCCGGATGGCCTCGGCCACCCGGTCGTGGGCGGAGAGGACGAGGTCGTAGACGGCCCGCTGGCGGTCGTTGAAGCGGCCGTTGACCGGATAGGTGCGGGTGAGGTCGCCGCAGTAGTAGCCGTAGCGGGCACCGATGTCGACGACGACGAGCTCACCGTCGCCGCACAGCCCGATATTCTGGTCGTAGTGGAGGGTGGTCGCGTTGACGCCGCTGCCGACGATGGACGGGAAGGCGAGGCCTTCGGCGCCGTGGCGCCGGAACTCCGCATAGACTGCGCCGTCGACGACGAACTCGCCGACGTCGGGGCTGATGGTGCGGGCCGCCGCGCGCTGCCCGTCCATGGTGGCGGCAACGGCCTTGCGGATCAAGCCGACCTCGCCGTCGTCCTTGATCAGACGCATGGCGCTGAGGTGGTCGGAAAGGTCCCTGACGGCGAAGCTGGGCATGCGGTCGCGCAGCCTCGCGAGGATGCGGTGGGTGGGGGGCAGCTCGGAGGACGTTCCCACTGGAGAAACGTCGGTCCAGATGGCGGCGCCCGGCTCGCCGAGCCACCCCTGGAGCCGGCCCTCGAAGCCGGGCACCGGCCGCCGCCGGGCGTCGAGTACGATTTCCGTCGGGGTGGTGGAGAACACCTCGCCGAAGCCGAGAGCGGCCACGGACTCGTCGCCGGGGCCGTACTTCGGGCCGGTCCACGCTTCCACGTTGGGATCACGGGGCGGCAGGAAGAGCGCGTCGAGGCCGTCGTCCGGACGCAGCACCATGACCGCATTGGGCAGCTCGACGCCAGTGAGATAGAAAAAGTCCGAGCTCTGTCGGAAGGTGCCGACATCACCGTAGCCCCGGTCGTCGCCGGCGCCCCAGAGAACAATGGTTCCGCCGCCGATGCGCTCGGCGAGACGCTGCCGGCGCTGCCGGTAGACCTCCGGAGCCTGGAGCTCCGCCGCGTAGTTACCGCCTCGCATGTCGCTTTGGGTCATGACTGTCTCCTTTGCGCTGGGCATTTTACCCGTGCCCGTTCCCGTGGCCGCGTCCGCGTCCGCGTCCGCGTCCGATGAGACCGTATCCGTTTCTGCAACCACCTGCCACGGCGGAGCCGGGTGGCCGTGGCCGATGACCGTGGCCGATCCCGATCCCGATCCCGATGCGATGGCCGCGTCCGCGTCCGCGTCCGACGGCGTCGGCGCTCGGCAAACCCCCAACCCCTCACGCCCCGTATACTGGTCGTCGTGACCGACGGAACAAACGACGGCGTTCCTGGCGCGCGTTCGTGGTGGCTGGCGTTGGCCGCGTTGGCGGTGTGTGCGCCGTGGCCGGGTTGGCGGCCGGATGCGGCCCAGCTCGTCTTGGTGGTGGGTCTGCTGGTGATCCTCGCCCGGCCCCGCGGGCTCGAACGCGTGGCGTGGCTGGGTGTCGTTGCCGCTCTGGCGGGCGCCCTGGCCCCGGTTGCGCCAGGGGTGTCGCGGGACCGGCTCGAGAACGAGCTCGACAGCCACGTCCGCACCATGCTGGCGGCCGCCGAATCGCTGGTGAAGGACGACAGGCTGACCCGGCTCTTCACCGTCACCGGTGAGGCGTCGGACCCGGTTCAGCCGTTCGAAATTCTTGCCGCCGCGGCCCGCGGCGCTCCCGGGCGGACCTTCTATCTCGCCGACGACAGGGGCAATCTCGTCGCGTGGGGCGGTGAGGACCAGGCCTTTCCCGTCGCTCTTCGGCCCCTCGGGCCGCGGGCGTGGGGCGTCGAGTGGTCGGCCGCCGGGGGGATGCTCCACCTACGGGAGCCCATCATCGTCGAGGGGCGCATGGTGGGGTCGGTGACGGTGGGGGACCGAGCTGCTCTCACCGGAAGCGCCGCGTGGGGGATGACGGCGCCGGGCGGCCGGCGGCTGGTTCTCGGCTCATCGGGGGCCGACGCCGTCGAGGTCGCGCCCGAATTCGCCGCCGGGGTGGCGGTTCGGGTCGGTTCCGAGGTCGACAATCGCCGCGCCCGGCGCGGGCTCTTCGGCGCCGGGTGGATGGTGGTGTTCCTGGTCGGGATCTCTGGCCGGCCGAAATCGGCGTGGTCGGCGGTGGTCCTGGTGGCGGCGGTCGCGCTGTCGGTGTCGGGCGAGCTGGCGGGACCGGAGTGGATGGTCCTCGTTCTGGCCGCCGGCGCATCGGTGGGGCGCCTTGCCCGGGAGCTGCCGGAGTGGTGGGCCCGGGTTCTGCTGGTGGCGACGGCGGGCGGGGCAGCGGCGGTCCGCCTGACGGGATACCTGCCCGGTGTGGGATCGTGGCTGCCGGAACACCTGCTCAGACCGGGCTGGGGCGGAGTCTGGGTGGTGGCGGCGGCGTGGGCGGCGGCAGGCTGGCCGGGACTGTCCCGAGGCCGCCCCTTCCTCGAACGACGGGTGCTGGCAGCGGTGTGGGTGGCGGCGATGATCGTCGCTGTGGAGCTTCTGTGGATACCGGTCCAGCTGGTTGCCGGGGGAGCGGGCGATCACAGGTCAGTGGTGCTGCCGCGAGGGTCGGTGTCCGCGTCCGAGATCTGGCCTGCGGCGCCGGCGAAATGCCGGCTCGATGACGCGGCGCCGGTGCTCGCCCAGCGGTGGGGCCTCGACCGCTGGTCGACTCCGTCGGAGTTGACGATTGTCGATGCGGAGGGCTTCGCCGTTTCGAGCTGGGGGGATCTGTCACCGGCCGGGGATCGCCGGCGAACGGTGGAGGACTGGTCGATTTCGGGTACGGACGGGCTCCGGGTCGAGCTTGCGGTCGCCGAAGAGCCGTGGAGCCTGCTCGAGGACTGGGCCAGCGGCGAGCCTCGAGAGAGCGTCTGGCACCGCTCGGTGTGGTCCGCGGTTCTGACGCGTTCGGGGACCGTGGCGGCGACGCTCCACCCCGAGATCAGGAGCCTCGATCCGGCGGCGGCCGGCGATGCCTACCACGCCGGCGCCGCCTGGACCCGAATCGCGGTCGGCGACGATCTGCTCCCTGCTCGCGTCGTTCGTCGTGGGGACTGGCTCGTTGCGGCCGTCGCGCACCCGCCGGAGCCTCCGGTGTGGGTGGTGCGGTCGGCCCTTGCGGTGGTCTGGATCTTTCTCGGGCTGATGGTTGCCAGACCGCCGGTCGTCCGCCGCGAGAAGCTGGCCACTTTCGGGGGCCGTCTGCGCCTGCTGGTGGCCGGCGGCGTCGTGATCCCGCTGGTGGTGCTCACCCTCTTCCTCCAACTGCGCCTGGGCCGGGAGGAGAATCGCCTCGAAGAGGTCATCGGGCGCGACACCCTGGAGGCCGCACGCTACACCATCGAGCACCTCGGGGATGGAGCCGTCATCGATGACGGCCTGGCAGCCTGGCTCGCCCGGGGTTGGGGTTGTGAGGTGACCTTTTTCGACCACACCCGGGCGGCGGGAGTGTCCCGGCGGGATCTGATGAGCGTCGGCCGCCTGGCTCAGATGCCTGCGGTGGAGGCGTATCCCGGGTTTCTGCTGGGCCGGTCCGAGGCCGTGATCTCGAGGCGTGAAGGGCAGTTGATGGCATCGGGCTCCGTCGTCGTCGGGGAGCAGCGCGCCCTGCTGCAGCTCCACCGGGCGGACCTCCTCCGGGCGGGGATCGCCCCGGACGCCGTGGACTGGGTTTTGACGGGTGGCTTCCTCGCCGCCCTCGTGGCTCTGATTGCCACCGGCCGCATCGAGGAGCGTCTCGGCGCGTCGCTCCGCGACCTCGTGGGCCTGGCCCGCCGCCTTGTCCGCGGCGAGCCGGTGGGGCGGGTGCGGCGGCCCCGGGAGACCGATCTCGCGGAGGTGATCGACGCGGTGCGATCCATGAACGAGGAGGTCCGGCGCCGCGAGCTCAGCCTGCGCCACCAGGAGGAGCTGCTGAGAATCACGCTGACGAGCCTGTCACCGGCGGTGCTGCTGCTCGAGCCGGACGGCACCGTTTCATTCGCCAACCCCAGCGCCGAGGCGCTGCTCGAAGAGCACGGTGAGCTGGTGCACGAGGAGGTCGGGAAGCTGGCGGCCGGAGTGGGAGACGCCCCCGCGGCGGACGTCACCCTTCTGCCCTATCCGGGACGCGATCTGACCTGGCGCCTGGGCGTGGCGGCGGTTCCATTGCCCGATGGGCGTTCGGGGCTGGTGGCCGTCATCGATGACGTCACCGAGGTGGTCCGAGCCGATCGTCTGCAGCAGCTCAATCAGCTGGCTCGCATCGTGGCCCACGAGGTGAAGAACCCGCTGACGCCCATTCGACTCTGGGTCCAGGAGCTCAGCCAGGCCGGCCGCCGGCGGGATCCCGATCTCGATCGGTTGATCGAAGAAGCCAGCGGCGAGATCGCGGTTCAGGTGCGGCGGCTCCAGGACACGGCGAGCTCGTTCTCCAACCTCGTCGCCCTGGAGCACTGGCGCCCGGAGGTGGTCGACCTGACCGAAGTGGTCGGGGCCGCCACCGAGGGCCTCGGCGTGCTCGGTCGGCGGGGGATCGAACTCGAGACCCGGGTGCCTCCCGCCGGGAAGGCGCTGGTCATGGCAGACCGCCAGTGGCTGGCCCGCGCGGTGGCGAACCTGGTCCAGAACAGCGTCGATGCTCTCGAGGACCGGTCCGGTCGCATCGAGCTCCGGGTCGCTGAGCATCCCGGTACGGTGGCGTTGGAGGTGGAGGACACCGGCGGCGGGGTCGCCGCCGATCAACTCGCCGATCTCTTCTCTCCCTATTTCTCGACCACCGCGTCGGGGAGTGGTCTCGGTCTCGCGCTGGTCCACCACGTGGTGACGCGCTGCCAGGGCAGCGTGGAGGCGGCCAATGGCGAGCACGGCCTCCGTGTTCGAATCGAGCTGCCCCGGGCTTCAGCGTGATCCGGGGACCGTCTTTTTGTTAGGATGGGGCAATGACGCGAACCCATTGGACGGCGGTGTTGGTCACCGCGGCAGCCGTGGTAGCAGGGGCCTGCTCCGACAGTGGACCTGCTTCGTTCAGCGCCGAGGTGGCCCCGACGCCGCGTCGAACCGTGGTCTGGCTCGACGAAGGCGGCGCCGATGCCGCCACCGTCGGCCGCTTGGCGGCATCGGGTGTCGATCAGCTGGTTGTTCGGCGCGGGGAGATTCTCCTGTCCGGCCCGGCGCCGGTGCTGCAGTTGGCGCCGGCGCCGATGGTCGAGGGGTCGTTGCCGGTGGCGGTCGCCCTCGAGGTGAGGGGACTCGATTCCGGAGTGTCCGGAGAGGCGGCGGAGGCCGTCTGGTCCGCGCTCGACGCCGAGTTCGGGGATCGCCTGCCGTCGGAGTTGATCCTGGACCTCCCGGTACTGGGCGAAGGCGCCGGTGGGTTCATCGCCCGGCTCGCCGGCGAGAGCGGCCTGGCGGTGGCTCCGATGCTCACCGTCGAGCAGCTGGGGACCGACGCCGGCCGCCGGATCGCCAAAGCCGCCAACCAGTGCATCGTGCCCCTCTTCGGGACTCGGACCGGTGATCTCCGGGGCCTCGACGAGGCCGAACCCCGTCCACTGGCCGATCGGCTCGAGTCGGTTCGAGACCTCGGCGTGCGAATCCGGGTGGCGGTCTCGCTGCGCCCGAAGACCGAGCCGGCGGTGTCGCCCTGGGGCGAGGACCTGAACGTCCTGACCGACGGCGAGGTCGCCGACATTCGTCGCACGTCCAGCCTCGACCGAAGCTTCCAGGTCACGAAGCCCGTTGCCTGGGCAGGGAGGGACTTTCGAGTCGGAGACACCCTGGCGGTGGCTTGGGTCGATGCGGCGAAGCTCCAGCTGTTCTTCGGCGAGAGCCAGCGACTGGTGCTGCCCGAGATCGGTGGTTGGGACCTGGTCTCCCTCCCGCCGGAAGGCGACAACCTCGGGCTCGGCAGGGAAGAGCTCGTTCGCTACCTCGGGGGTGAGGGGCCTGCGCCCGAAGTCGAGGTGAGGGTCCGTCGCAGCGGCCGCACGGTGACCGTGCGCCTCGTCAACCAGGGCGTCTTCCGGAGTGCGGTGACCGGGTTCGGCAACTGGATTCAGATCGAGCTGGCATCGGGCGCGCTGGTGGCGCGTTCCCGGGGCGGTTTTGACCGGGTGATCCTGGGGTCGACGTCCAGCGGTCAGTGGAAGCCGAATCCGACGGGTGGAGCCGACGCCGTCCGTTTCATCGAGAGCTACATCGCGCCGGGCGAGGAGATCGTCACCGGGTCGGTCCGCCTGCCCTCGAGCCGCAGCCGAATCGTCGTTCGCTGGCAGGTCCAGGCCTCCGACGGCTCCACCATCGGCGGCATCGCCGAGTAGCGCGGGAGTCTGCGAGGCGATCGTTTTGGACGCGGATTTCACGGATTTCGCGGATCCATCGCATCCATCGCATCGTCGCAACCACGAAGGCGCAAAGGCGTGAAGGTAGCACGAAGTCATCGCACCATCGCATTATTGAGTCATCGCATTCCATCGCATGGGGTCTTCCCGGCGGAGACGGCGCAGGTCTTCGACCTCCGCCACCTGTTGATCGGCACGACGTTCCAGGAACTCGTTCTTGTTTCGCCGTACCGATCAACAGGCCGCCGCGCCTTCGACGCGTCGACTCCGCCTACGATCTGCACACCGGCCTTGTCCCCCTCTTTTTAAGAAAAGATGGATGCGATGCCTCTCCGTGTTCTTCTCTGTGTCTCCGTGCTTCTGTGGTGAACCTGCGACGTTGCGATGGATCCGCGCAATCCGTGAAATCCGCGTCGGAGAATGCGATGGACACCGCGCCCGGTGACTGGGCTGCTCCGGTACACGCTGTGATCTGCGTTCATCCGCGTCCAGTTGGTGATGCCGTGGGGTTCTCGCGCCTTCTCGCTTCAGTCCCTTTTCCGGAGTGCGAAGGGGTAGATGGGTCGGCCTTCGATGCGGTACTTGTGCTCGAAACCGGTGACCGGAAGGCCGGCGTACGCCTCGTCCGGATCGAGGACGTCGAAGTCTTCGGCGGCGGCCAGGACCTCCGAGATGACTTCCGAGTAGCCTTCGTGGTCGGTCTTGACCAGAAGCCGGCCTCCCGGGACGAGGGCCCGGTGCAGGGCCGCGACCACGTCGGTGGTGATGAGCCGCCTTTTGTGGTGTCGTTTCTTGGGCCACGGATCGGGGAAGAGAACGAAGAAGTTCCCCACCGACGCGGGCTCGAGAAGACGGAAGAGCAGGTCCTCGGCGGTGGTCCGGAGCAGGCGGACATTGGCGATGCCTCGGCGCGCGGCGCGGTCGCAGCAGAGCCGGTGATACTTGCCGGACCGTTCGACGGCGAGGATGTCCCGGTCGGGGCGTTCGGCGGCGAGCTCGAGAAGGAACTTGCCCTTGCCCGAGCCGATCTCCACGTCCACGGGCGCCGTTCGGCCGAAGACCTCCGACCAGCGGATGGGAATGGCGATGGCGTTGAGATCGAGCTCGACCACAACAATCTCAGCTGTCTGCAGGCTCGTCCTCGAGCCCGAGGTGGTCCATGGTAATGCCGAGCTCCTCGGCGAAGCGGAGCACCTTGTCGTCGCGGTAGAACTCACCGTAGTGGATTGCTCGAATACCTGCGTTGACGATGAGCTTGAAGCAGCTGAAGCATGGTGATGCGGTGACGTAGATTTCAGCGCCTTCGAGCCGGACACCGTTGCGTGCCGCCTGCACCAGCGCGTTGGCTTCTGCGTGCACGGTTCGGACGCAATGGTCGTTTTCCATCAGGCAGCCGGCCTCGGTGCAGTGGGGTGCGCCGCGGATGGACCCGTTGTACCCGGTGGAGAGCAGGGTCCGGTCACGAACAATGACCGCCCCCACGTGCTTGCGGGGGCAGGTGGACCGGGTGGCCGCCTGGATCGCCAGATTCATGAAGTAGCGATCCCAGGAGACTCGATGGGAGGTCGTCTCCGAGCTCACACCAGCTCGCTGGCGGAGAAGAAGAAACCGATCTCGATGGCGGCGTTTTCGTCCGAGTCGGAGCCGTGGATGGAGTTCCGCTCGATGGACTCGCCGTACAGCGCACGGATGGTGCCGGCATCGGCTTCGGCAGGATTGGTGGCGCCCATGGTCGCGCGGAGGTGCTTGACGGCGTTGTCGCGCTCCAGCGCCATGACCCACACGGGGCCCGAGGTCATGTAGTCCACGAGGTCGTTGAAGAACGGCCGTTCCGCGTGGACGGCGTAGAAGCCGCGGGCCTGATCGACGCTGAGGTGCGTCAACCGTCCGGCGATGATCTTGAAGCCCTCGGCCTCGAGGTGGGCGATGATCTTGCCGATGTTGCCGTTGATGACCGAATCGGGCTTGATGATGGTGAACGTTCTGTTGCTCATGATTCCTCCGTGTCCTCTTGGGGACCGGCAGGGATGATACACGAGAACCGCCCCCGGGGAGAGCTTCTGCTCGGTTGTTCGATTTTGGTGGACCGCCCTGGGACGACCTGTCCCAGGATCGAACAGGTGATGGCCATCACCAATCCAGCCGGGTTGCGGGTAAGTTGGCACGGGGCTTGCTGGGTAGGGTGGCATGGAAGCACGAACCCTCGAACGTCGTCGCCATCCACGGCACACCCCGGCGCGGGAGATCACTGGAAAGGTGAAATCGACCATGGACTTCAGGGTGGTCGATATCTCTGAAGGCGGTGTCCTGGTGGAAACCCGGCTCGGTCTTCCCCCTGCCACCGAATGCGAGCTGCGGCTCACGGTGCAGGGCCAAGAGATGGTCATCAAGGCTACGGTCCGCCGCTGCCGCGCACAGCTGACCAAGACCGACGACGGGTGCAAGGTCGTTTACCGGTCGGGCCTGGAGTTCGGCGATCTCGACGCGGACGCGACGATCAGGGTTCGAAACATCATCGTCGAGTACTGCAACTGCGGAGGCACCGCCGACGGCGTGATGACCGCCACCGCAGGAGAGGTTGTTTCAGGATCATTTTTCTCAGTGTGACGTCGGCACCGCCACTCGCCCTCCGAGCGGACCGGCGTTTCATCCCCGCGGGACCTTCGGGTCCCGCGGTTTTTTGTCAGGAGGTTAGAGGGATAGAGGGGAAGAAGGTGAGAGGGTGAGGATGCGCATTCTCACTTCTTTCGGGGCGCGCTGGTGAAGAGTGTGAAGGGAAGCTGGAGACCTATGACTTCGCACTGCCAACCAATGGGTGCGCTGACCTTCTCACAGCGAGCGAAGCGAGTATTCACCCCTTACCTTCTCACCCTCTCACTTCCTCACGCTCCGGCGATGCGCAGGATCACGACCCGCGAAGCACCGCCCTTGAGGTCTCGGGCGACCTCGAGTCTCTCCGGGAGGCGGCCCTCGACCGCGGCTTCGGCGGGACACTCGAGACAGAGAGTCGCGTCGGCTGAAACGAGGCCCTTGCGGGCAGCGGCAGTGAGCGCCTCGAGGCCGTCCGGCCAGCTTTCGAAGGGAGGGTCCGCCCAGACCAGATCGAAGATCTCGCCGGAGCGTGCGAGCTCCCCCACAGCCCTGATCGCAGGGCGCTGGAGGATTCTCGTCGCGTCGTCCGGAGCCTGCAGGCTTTCGAGGTTGCCACGAATGAGCCGGGTGGCGCTGCGGTGGGCGTCGACGAAAACCACCCGCGCGGCGCCTCTGGAGAGCGCTTCGATGCCGACGGCGCCGGAGCCGGCAAAGAGGTCGAGAACGACGGCGCCGTCGACTGTGGGGCCGAGGACGGCAAACGCTCGTTCTCTCATGGCGTCCGGCGTGGGCCGGATCTTCTGTTTCTTCGAAGGCCCGCGCAACCGCCGTGACGCCCAGATGCCTCCGGTGACTCTCATACCTCGGCCGACCTCACCGCTCGGGCTCAACGAGCTTCAGGATGATGCCGGCACGATCCTCCGGGGCCACCATGTAGGTCATGGCGATGTCCTCACGCCGAAGGACCACGGTTTCGTCCTCTTCCAGGAAGATGACGCAGGCGCGGCCTCCCTGACGCAGCTCGACGCAGTCGCCGATCTCCGGCTGCCAGTGAGCCAGCTCGATCTCGCCGGGCAGCACCTCGAGAGCTTGAATCCGGATGTCTTCCATCACCATGACGATCTTGCCGAGGGAGAGGTCGAGGGTGGCGAGAGGGGAGAAGGTGAAGGTCATCGGGGCGTCGGGGCCGACATTCACGATCAGGGTGGTTGAGCTCGCGTCGCTTTCCACATCCGAGCTGACGGGATTGTTGCTCAGAGTTTCCGCCGCATCCTCGAGAGTCTGGAGGTACACCATGTACTCGTCGGGTTCGATCTCGGCCCGATGGATGAAGTCGTCGGTCTCGGAGCGGACCGAGACGACGACGAGGCGGTTGCTGAAGAGCGACACCCGGGTCGTGGTTTCGATGTGCGTGGTGATCTTCTCGGCGACGGCGGTGGGGGCCTGCGGCTGGTCCGCCCACACCAGGACGGTTGCCAGGATCACCAGGAGCATCGCGCGGGCGGTCATTCCTCATCTCCTTCCAGAAGTGAGCGCGCGGCGGCCAGGGCGTAGGCCAGCGCTCCGTGCTCATCGGTGTCGCCGTCAACCAGGGCGTCTCGGCTCCGTCTCAGGGCGCGGCCGATCCACGGACCGCTGGCGATCCCCGACGCCAGCAGCTCGCGGCCCCTCACTGGTGTCCGCACCCGGGCGGCGGCCACCACGGCGTCGGCCAGACGCCGCCGCCGGCCCATCTCGAGCCCGGCCATGGCGAGGAGTACGCTCTCCGGATCTCGGCTTTCCACCACCCGGACCAGCGTGGACAGCTTTTCCGCAGAGACGGCGGCCTGGCGCAGCTCCGCCACCGCTTGCGGGATGTCGAGCATCCGCCGGCGCAGGTCCCCGGTCAGCTGCAGCCGGTCGACGAGGCGGCGCTCCACCTTGCCACCGGCGCACAGGGCGAGCCCGCCGAGGAACAGCAGCCAGGGCTCGGGGGGAGCACCGATAGCTTCGAGCTCGTACCAGGCGAGCTGGGCCTCGACCTCCAGAAGAAAGGCGCGGACCTCCTCCGACCAGCTCAATCCTTCGCAGATTGCGGGCAGGAGGCCGAGCTCAGCGGTGAGGCCGATGGCCGGCGTCGGGTGGTCCTCGGCGAGCAGCGCCTCGAGCTCGCGCCGCATGCGTTGCCCGGACAGACGGTCGAAGACGCCTTCCGCAACGGCTGAAGCGATGAGGTTCCGGGTATCGGGAGCGATGGAGAAATCCAGTCGGCGGGCGTAGCGCACAGCGCGGATGGCGCGCGTCGGATCGTCGATGAACGAGAGCGAGTGGAGGACCCGGATGTCGCCACGCTGGAGGTCCTTCCGGCCACCGAAAAAGTCGACCAAATCGCCGTGCTGTTCGCCGTGGAGGGCCACGGCGAGGGAGTTGATGGTGAAGTCCCGCCGATAGAGATCTTGACGAATGAGTGAGGTCTCCACCTCGGGGAGGGCGGCGGGTGTCCGGTAGAACTCGGTCCTGGCGGACGCGACATCGACTCGGTTGCCGTCGGGCAGGGTGACCGCTGCGGTGAGGAACGGCTGGTGGGGATGACAGCGGCCGCCGACGAACGCGGCGAGGGCGTGGGCGAAGTCGATTCCCGATCCCTCGACCACGAGATCCACGTCTTCGTTGGTTCTGGCCAGCAGAAGGTCTCGGACCATCCCCCCGACCAGGTAGACGTGGATGCCGACCGTGTCCGCCACGGCCTTGGCGGTGCGCAGGAGATCCCGGACCCACGGCGTCGTTCGCTCGCGGAGCAGCCGGGTCACGCTTTGGGTGACCGGACGCGACCCGGCCATCCGGTGGTCGAGACCTGACCCCATGGCGTGCTGCCGCTCGAAGAGTCGGCGGAAGAGCTCCATCCGGGTGATGATTCCCACCGGCCGGCCCTGATCCGCCACCACGACGAAGCGGTGGGAGCGCTCGAGGAAGAGGTCGCGGAGCTCGTGGAGGGCCGTCGTCGCCTCGACCGTGGGGAGCTCCGGCGCCATGATGCTCCTCACCGGCCGGTCGGCCATGCCGTGACTCAGCGCGCCGTCGAGGATCTGCCGGGTGACCATGCCGATCAGCTCGCCGTCGTTCGCCTCCACCGGCATGGCGTTGAGCCGCAGCTGATTGATCCTCTCCTTGGCGGCGCCGACGTTGTCGTCGGCAGCGGCAGTGAAGATGCGGCGGCTGGCCACGTCGATGGCGACGGCGGGCGGCGGGAGCTCCTCGGCGAGGGCCGTGAGCAGCTTTTCCCTGATCTCGACCGGCATCCGGTCGGCGATGCGGGCCGACGCAGCCGTGGCGTGACCGCCACCGCCGAAGCGCTGGGCCACCCGCCCGAGATGAAGCCCCTGGACACGCGCCCGGAGGATGAGGTTGATGTTGGGAGGTTGGACCAGCAACACACAGCCCACGGGCAGCTCAAAGGTCTCGACCCAACGGTGGACCACGTAGGCCGCTTCTTCGTGGTAACTGGAGACCTCGACCATGGCGAATGCGACCGGGATGTCGTTGATCACCTGTTCCTCGGCGGACTCGACGATGCGGTTGAGCAGGTCGAGCTGCTCCGGCTGCAGACCCTTGAGCACCCAGCGCCGGACCCACGCCAGGGAGCCGCCGAGCTCAAGCATCCGGGCCACCACCCTGAGGTCCTTCGGGGTGGTCTCGCGGTACGAGAGCCCTCCGGTGTCCTCGTAGATTCCCATGAGCAGCAGCGAGGCTTCCTCCTCGGAAGGCTCGATGCCGCGTTCCGAGAAAAGGTCCGCGATGATGGTGCAGGTGGCTCCCACGGGACGAAAGACGGTGTTTTCGGCGGTGATGCCGTCCGGCCGCTCTTCGGCGTGGTGGTCGATGAGGTCGATGGCGCAGCCGTCGCGCATGATGAGGTCCCAGACCTCGCCGAGACGCGATGGCGCCGAGGTGTCCACAACCACCGCGTGCTCGATGGTCTCCCGGCGTGCACGACGGAGCTTGAGCTCGGGGAAGGGGTAGCCGGTATCGGCCATGAAGCGGCGTACCGCCGCCTCCTGGGATCCCGGAAAGAGCACCCGGTGGTTCGGGTACAGCCGCACCGCGCACACCGCCGCCGCGAAGGCGTCGAAGTCTGCCGACAGGTGCGTGGTGATGATCTTCACACCGACCATTGTAGGGGAGGGAGCGCCGGCGCTTTGGATCCCGCCAGCTCAATCGCTTCCGGCGGAGTAGCGCTCGCGTTTCATGCAGCAGCGATTCTGCGGACTCTGCGTCTCAGCGGTTCGATCGTGCGTGGTCGTGAGTCGATGGTCGCTGGAGCCAATGGTCTCCAGGTTCATCGGAAGTGCACTCTGAGAAGTGCCGGCGGTTCCTGCCTTCTCTCGACCTGTCATCGTGATGACAAAGGCGCGACCGGTCTCGAAGGACTACTGCGCGACGGAACTCCAGGCGGCGTCGCTGCCCCACTCGAAGCCGTCGCCGAAGACAAAGGTGTCGCACGCGTCGCCGATCCCGTTGAAGTTGCGGTCGAACTGGCGACGCCGGGGACCGTCGTCGCGACGATCAGGGCGGTGGTGGCGAGCCCGACGTGGATGAGATGAGACCGGAGCATGCGTCCTCCCGTTGCGAGAGGATATGGAGATTCCGGTTGTGGCGCAAGAAACCGGGCGATTCCAGTCGGTTCCGTTTGACCTCGCCTCCGGCTCGCGATACAACAGAGCGAAATCGGTGGCCGGGGGGGGAATCCAGCTACCCGTCGAAATCCATGACAGGAACCACCGCCGCTCTCGTCAGAGCGGGAGGAAGGAAGACTCATGCAGTGGAAATTCCGTGTCCGATCGAGCTCGTTCCCGGCGGTTGTGACGCTGTTGGCGCTGGCCGGCGTGGCGGCGGTGGCGGCCGCCGCGGAACCGGCTTACGGAAAGACCCGGGTGGAGCTCCTCGAGGAGCACATCCAAGCCGGCGATCTCGAGTATGTCGACTCGAAGACCGGGAAGGTCGTGGTGGCCACCAAGGAGGCGGTGTCTCACCTCCGCCGGGAGCTCGCGCCGGTTTTCGAGGCCGACTCGGAGTTCACGGCTGAGGTCGCCGACGACGGCACGGTCAGCTCTCCGGCCGGCGGCGCCGTCCGGGACGTCCACCTGGTACGGACCAATCTCGACGGGACCAGGGAGACAACCTGCGTGAGGACCCTCGATGCGGCGGTGGCGTTCCTCGTCGGGCTCGATCGCGTACTGGAGCCCGAGGGCGCCGACGCGGCCGTGGTTCCGGCGGACCGGTGAGGGGGTGATCATGACTCGGAAAATCGTCGTCCTCATCGGCCTCGTGGCGGTCGTCGGTTCGGTAGCTTCCGGCGCCGCGGAGTTCATTATCGTCAACGGTGACGTGGCGGGAGAAGGTCTCAACGACCTCACCCCCGTCGATCCGGTCCCGGGCAACCCGGGGACCACCCTCGGCGAGCAGAGACGCAACCTGCTCGAGGGCGTTGCCGGTGTCTGGGCCGCGCGCATCGAGAGCTCGGTTCCGATACGGATCATCGCCCGCTTCAACCCCATGGGCGGCTGCGGCGTTCTCGGTTCGACCTCGCCGGGAACCGTCTACCGGGACTTCCCCGGCGCTCCGGTGCCCAATTGCTGGTTCCACAGCTGCATCGCCGACGCGATCACCGGGACCGACCTGAACCCCGGCGGAGGCGATTTCACCATCAGGTACAACAGCGACATCGACGATCCCGGCGTCTGCGCCCAACCGGGCTTCTACTACGGCATGGACGGTGAGGAGCCGTCCGGCGCCATCGACCTGTTTCCGGTGGTGCTGCACGAAATGGGCCACGGCCTCGGCTTCGCCAGCTTCGTCAACGAGAGCACCGGCGTCCAGTGGGGCGGGTACCCGGACATCTTCGGGTACTTCAGCCTCGACGTCGGCACCGGGCTGCACTGGACCGAGATGACCAACGCCGGACGGGTCGCCTCGGCCATCAACAGCGGCAAGCTCCAGTGGGACGGGCCACACGCCACCGATGCCGTCGGCGACAATATCTTCCCCGGCTACCTCCAGCTCGGAGTGACGGGGCCGGGAGGGATCGCCGGCTCCTACGAGTCCATGCGGAGCGACTTCGGCGGGGCCAGTCCGGATGCGATTACCGGGGAGTTCGAGCTCGTCGACACCGGCGTCGGGACGACGCCCTCCGACGGCTGTACGGCCCTCGTCGGCTTCACCGCCGGCAACGTTGCCCTGGTCGATCGGGGCCAGTGCGAGTTTGGTCTCAAGGCGCTCAACGCCGAGAACGCCGGCGCCAGCGCCGTCATTGTCATGAACAACGACGACGCCTCTCCGGACGTCCTGGTGATCATGCAGGGGGGCGACGTCGGGGACCAGGTGACCATCCCGGCCGTCTTCGTCAGCTACACCAGCGGCAACATCATCAAGGGGGCCCTGCCGGGCGTCCAGGGGTCGTTGGGGCCGTGGTACCCGACCCTCTACGCCCCGAACCCGGTGGATCCCGGCTCGTCGGTCTCCCACTGGGACGAGGAGACCTCACCCGACCTGCTGATGGAACCCTACGCCAGTGACACGCTCTTCAACGAGCTGGACATGACGCCGGATCTGTTGTGGGACGTGGGCCACACAGTGATCGGCGCCGAAGTGGTCTTCCACGACGATTTCGAGACCGGGGATGCGGGGGCATGGTCGGGCACCACGCCGTAAAGGTCGATCCGAGCAATCCGCGTCCAGTACCGCGAATCTAGTATCGCGAATCGAAAACGGCCCGGGCAAATGCCCGGGCCGTGAGTTTCGTTGGAGTGTGAGCGGATCAGTACATGCCGCCCATTCCGCCCATGCCGTCCATGCCGCCGCCGCCGGGCATCGACATCTCGGGCTTGTCCTCGGGGATCTCGCAGATCAGCGCCTCGGTGGTGAGGAGCAGACCGGCGATGGAGGAGGCGTTGAGCAGGGCGTTCTTGGTGACCTTGGCCGGGTCGATGACGCCGTCGCCGGTCATGTCTGCCATCTCGCCGGTGGCGGCGTTGTAGCCGTTGTTCCCACCCGCGGCGCGGATCTCGCGTACGATCACCGCGGCTTCTTCGAGACCGGTGTTGAGGATGATCTGCCGGGTCGGCTCCTCGAGGGAGCGGAGCAGGATCCTGGCGCCGGTCTGGACCGCACCTTCGACGGTGTCGGCGAAGGCCTCGACGGTATCCATGGCGCGCAGCAGAGCGACGCCGCCGCCGGGCACGATGCCCTCCTCCACCGCCGCCTTGGTGGCGTGGAGTGCGTCCTCGACGCGAGCCTTCTTCTCCTTCATCTCGGTCTCGGTGGCGGCGCCGACCTGGATCTGCGCCACACCGCCGACGAGCTTGGCCAGCCGCTCCTGCAGCTTCTCGCGGTCGTAGTCCGAGGTGGTCTCTTCGATCTGGCGCTTGATCTGCTGCACCCGACCGAGCACGGCTTCCTGCTTGGCGGTGTCGTTATCATCGACGACGATGGTGGTGTCGTCCTTGTTGATGACGATCTTCTTTGCAGAGCCCAGGTCTTCCCAGGTGATGTTCTCGAGCTTGATGCCGAGATCCTCGGAGATCATCTTGCCACCGGTGAGGATGGCGATGTCCTCGAGCATGGCCTTGCGGCGGTCGCCGAAGCCGGGCGCCTTGACGGCGGCGATGTTGAGGGTGCCGCGGAGCTTGTTGACCACGAGGGTGGCCAGCGCTTCACCCTCGACGTCCTCGGCGATGATCAGGAGAGGCTTGCCCTGCTGGGCGACCTTCTCGAGGATCGGAAGGAGGTCCTTCATGTTCGAGATTTTCTTCTCGAAAATGAGGATCATGGCGTTTTCCAGCACGACCTCCATGCGCTCGGCGTCGGTGACGAAGTAGGGGGAGAGATAGCCGCGGTCGAACTGCATGCCCTCGACGACCTCGAGGGTGGTGTCCAGGCCCTTGGCCTCTTCGACGGTGATCACGCCGTCCTTGCCGACCTTCTCCATGGCCTCGCGGATGATCTCGCCGATCTCGTGATCCGAGTTGGCCGAGATGGTGCCGACGTGGGCAATGGCGTCGCCCTCCACCGGCACGGCCAGTGAGTTGATGGTCTCAACGGCCTTGGCAGTGGCCTGGTCGATGCCGCGCTTGAGCTCCATGGGGTTGGCGCCGGCGGTCACGTTCTTGATGCCCTCGCGGTAGATGGCCTGGGCGAGGACGGTGGCGGTGGTGGTGCCGTCGCCGGCGACGTCGGAGGTCTTCGATGCGACCTCACGCACCATCTGTGCGCCCATGTTCTCGAGCCCGTCGGGGAGCTCGATCTCTTTCGCCACGGTGACGCCGTCCTTGGTGATGGTCGGCGATCCGAACTTCTTCTCGAGAACGACGTTGCGGCCCTTGGGGCCAAGAGTTACCTTGACGGCGTCGGCGAGCTTGTTGACGCCGGCGAGGAGCTTGCTCCGAGCTTCTTCGGAGTAGACGATCTGCTTTCCAGCCATTGTGAATCTCCCTTACTCGACGATGGCGAGGATCTCGTCCTCGCGAAGGATGGTGTGCTCGACGTCGTTGACCTTGATGTCCTGGCCCGAGTACTTGCCGATAAGGACCTTGTCCCCGGCCTTGACGTTCATGGCGATCCGCTTGCCGTTATCGTCCAGCTTGCCGTCGCCGACTGCGACCACCTCAGCCTCCTGGGGCTTTTCTTTGGCCGTATCCGGGATGATGATGCCGCCGCGGATCTCTTCCACGGGCTCGGTGCGTTTGACGAGGACTCGATCGCCCAGAGGTTTGATCTTCATCTCGCTCACTCCTTTCGAGTTATGTGTTGAAATTAGCACTCTCACTTGTCGAGTGCCAGCGGAGAATATAGGGTGTTTGAGATCGGTTGTCAAGCTTATTTGGAAAATTTTTGATGGCGAATCACTCAGATTTATCCCTGGCGAGATCTTAGTGTCAAGCGCGAAGATTTGAGGTTTCCGGCGTCGTTGCCCAGCGTCGCCTCCTGAGCAAGGTGCCCGCCGAGGGCGCCGCGTCGAAGGATCCCCACCGGCTTGAAAGATCTCGCAGGTTCGCACACCACGCTGCTCGGGCGAGCGGCGGCCTGTGGTTGCGGACCCGGAGTGCGGGTAGCCAAGCGAACGTACCACCCGAAACATTGTTGACCGGGCGAATTCGCGGCCGCGAGGGTTTGCCGA
>JAZBOQ010000230.1:0-3299 GCA_036351195.1 Thermoanaerobaculales bacterium
CCAGCCGCTCCGATCGGGCGTAGCCGTTGCCGGCGGGCTCCCGGTAGATCTCCAGCGCCGCCCCCGGTCGAGATGTGTGCGTCGTCGCACTGTGCTCTATTAAGACGGCGTTCAAAGCGGAGATATCGAATGAAGTTATCGCAATTCAGGCTTCCTGCCGCCATGACGGTCGCGCCCATGCTTGGACCGGCTGTCATCGCCACGGCGATGACCGCGGGCTCCGCCGCACTGGCACAAGACTCGCCGACCTATTCGGCGGACGTGCCCGCCAAAATCACGACACCCGACAGCACGGACACCCGCATCGGCACGCTCACGTTCAAGGACGGTGCGCCCGACGATGCGACCGCCGCGACGATCTATGACAATCTCGATTTCATGCGCGGCGTGCAGTCGTTCCTGACCGGCGTCTCCGCCACCTCGATCCGCGCGGCATGCAACGGCTTCGAGACCATCGGCATCAAGACGAACGAGGCTTTCGGCATCACCGAAGACCTCATGGATGCCCGGTCCCTGTTCCTGACGCCGAACACCACCACGGTCTATGGCTTCACCTGTCTGGACCTGTCCGGGGGTCCGATGGTGCTGGAGGTGCCGACCGGGGTGCTCGGCCCCGTCGACGACGCCGACTTCCGCTGGGTCACCGATATCGGGCTGACCGGACCGGATGCCGGCAAGGGCGGCAAGTACCTCTTCGTGCCGCCCGGGAACACAGACGCGATGCCCGACACCGGGTATTTCGTCCAGAAGCCGCGCACGAACACCTTGCTTCTGTTCTTCCGGGCCTTTGTCGAGAATGGCGACGTGGCGGGCGCAGTGGCGCATGTGAAGAAGGGCACCAACATCTACCCGCTGAGCGCCGTTGACAATCCGCCGCAGGTCACCTTCGTCAATACGTCCGGCCAGAAGTTCAACACGATCAGCGCCAACGACTTCAGTTTCTTTGAAGAGTTGAACCAGGTCGTGCAGGCCGAACCGGCCGATTGGGTCGATCCGGCGACAGTCGGTCTCTTTGCCTCGATCGGCATCCGCAAGGGTCAGGACTTCGCCCCCGACGACCGCATGAAGAAGATCCTGACCGAGGCCGCCGCGGTTGGCAATGCCACGGCACGGACCTTCCTTTTCGCCTCGCGCGATCCATCGGCACCCTTCTACGAAGACCGCCAGTGGTTCGCCCCGTTCATCGGCGGAAGCTACCTGTTTCAGGATGGGGCCGAGCGTTTGTTGGATGCGGCCACGCTGTTCTTTTATGGGTTCACAGGCATCACTCCGGCCATGACGCTTGAGAAGGCGGGCGCTGGTTCGGCCTATGCCATGGCGGTGCGCGACTCCAACGGCGATCACCTCGATGGCAGCAAGACATACAAGATCACACTACCCGGCCCGGTTCCGGCCAAGGATTTCTGGTCCTTCGTCGTCTACGACAACCAGACCCGGTCGCTTCTAGAGACGGATCAGAAGTTGGCGGGCGTGGACAGCAACGACAAGGCACTGGCGGTGAGTGCGGACGGGTCCGCCACCGTGTGGTTCGGCCCCGAGGCCCCCGAAGGCCACGGCGCCAACTGGGTCCAGACCATGCCGGGCAAGGGCTATTTCCTGCTCTTCAGGCTCTACGGGCCGCTCGAACCCTGGTTCGACAAGAGTTGGAAGATCGGCGATCTGGAACCGGTTGCCGAGTGATCCTGAACGTAAGGCGGCCGCTTTGTCGGCAAGGACCAGGACAAGTCTCATGAGGTGTTTCAAATGATACTGACGAAGCTGAAGATGGCGGCCGTCATGACGACCGTGGCGCTTTTTGCAACAGTCGCCCCCGCTCAGGATGTGACCCCCGAGGAAGCGCGAGCGATCGCCAAGCAAGCCTATACCTACGGTTACCCGATGGTGGACAACTACCGGGTCCAGTACTCCTACTACGTTGACGAGACCGACCCCAACTTCAAGGCGCCCTGGATCCAGCTCAAGAACATCAACAGGGTATTCACGCCAGCCGATACCGCGGTGCAGACGCCCAATTCGGACACGCCCTATTCCTGGGCCGGGCTGGATCTGCGGACCGAACCGATCGTGATCTCCCTGCCGGAGATCGAGAAGGAGCGCTACTACTCCGTCGAGATCTGGGATGCCTACACCTACATCATCGGCTATGCCGGGTCGCGGACCACTGGAAACGCAGCCGGCAACATCATGGTGGTGGGGCCGGACTGGACCGGCGAGACACCTGACGGTATCAAGAAGGTCTATTCGTCCGATACGCAGTTCGGTGTCATGGTGATCCGCACGCAGTTGTTCAACCCGGACGACATCGCCAATGTCGAGAAGATCCAGGCGCGGTACAAGATGCAGCCGCTGTCGGCGTTTCTCGGAACGCCGCCGCCGCCCGCCGCACCGGCCGTCGATTTTCTCAAGCCGATCACCAAGGACCAGCAGAAGACCTCGCTCGAATTCTTCAACATCATGAACTTCGTGCTGACCTACAGCCCGGCCGTGCCCGGCGAGGCGGCGCTGAGGGAGCGCTTCGCTAGCATCGGGATCGAAGGTGGCAAGACCTTCGACCCCGCCGCTCTGTCGCCCGAGATGACGACGGCCATCGAGGCGGGCCGCGCCGACGCGCTCGCGGATTTCGCCGGCGTCGCGAAGCAGATGGACCAGGGCAAGATCACCTCCGGTGACGTCTTCGGCAGCCGCGAGTTTCTCGGCGATAACTACCTCTACCGCTGGCTCGGCACGACCGGCATCTACGGCAACGCCAAGGAAGAGGCGATCTACCCGGTTCTGGCGGTTGACTCCACGGGCCAGAAACTGAGCGGTGCGAACAAGTATACCCTGCGGTTCGCGCCGGACGCGCTTCCCCCGGTGAACGCGTTCTGGTCAACGACGATGTACGAATTGCCGCAGAGCCTGCTCGTCGCCAATCCGCTCGACCGCTACCTGCTGAATTCGACGATGATGGATCAATTCGTCAGGGACGCCGACGGCGGCATCACCCTCCACTTCCAGAACCAATCCCCTGGCAAGGACCTGGAAGCAAACTGGCTGCCCGCCCCCGAGGGCCCGTTCTGGGTCATCCTGCGCCTCTACTGGCCGAAGGAAGAAGCGCTGAACGGCGACTGGAAGGTCCCCGTGGTCGAGCGCGTGATGAACTGACGCTGGAGCGTCCGGTGAGAAGGCTCACCGGGCGCTTTCGATCCGATTTTTCCGCGATCCCGCAACAAGGTTGATCCGGAGGTTCAGGCTTTTTTGCGACGGTTGATCTCTGTGCGTGACGCGCGCCCCTACAGCCAGGAGAAAGCCGGTGCCAC
>JAZBOQ010000231.1:0-2665 GCA_036351195.1 Thermoanaerobaculales bacterium
AGCGCTGACGATGGTATCGACGTTGGATCGGACGGTGCCGACGTAGGTCTCGGCGGGTCCGCCGGGCGATCCCAATGCGTCGGAGTAGAGGCTGCCGCCGATGGTCACGTCACCGCCGCGGGCGACGACGGCCTCGGTCAGCGCCTCGACGTATCGCGGCGGCACCGACGATTCGACGAACACCGCCGGCAGATTCCGGTCGGCGATGAACGCCGCGAGCTGTTGGACGTCGGCGGTCCCTGCCTCAGCTGCAGTGCTGACGCCGAGGAGGCCCCGAACCTCGATGTCGTAGGCACGGCCGAAATACTCGAAGGCGTCGTGGGCGGTCACGAGAACCCGGCGCGCCTCGGGAAGCGAACCGATCCGCTCCTCGACCCAGCCGTCGAGCTCCGACAGCTCCGCGATCAACGCGTCGCCCCGCTCCCGATAGCCGTCGGCGTGGGCCGGGTCGATACGAACGAGCTCGTCGCGCAGGCACGCTGCCGCCTGCTGCCAAAGCTCGATATCGAACCAGACGTGGGGGTCGTACATCTCCTCGAAGCCCTCGACGGGCAGGAGCGCGTCCGGATCGATACACTCCGCCACCGCCACCACCTCGACTCCGCGGCCGCCCATCTCCTCGAGCACCTCGGTGATTTTGCCCTCGAGGTGAAGACCGTTATACACCACGACCTGGGCGGCGGCCATCGTCCGCACATCTCCCGCCGACGGCTTGTAGAGGTGAGGGTCAACGCCCGCCCCCATGAGGGTTTCGAGCTCGACGGCGTCGCCGCCGATGGTGCGAACGAGATCGCCGGTAATGGTCGTCGTGGCCACCACCCGCACCAGACCCTCCGGTGAATCCGACACCTGTGGCGGTCCACCACAGGCCGTGATCAAGACCGGGATCGCCAACAGTGACAAGACTCGACTCTTCATGACGTTCATTCCTTTCGAAGCCAAAGCTCCCGTGCCAGCTCGGACGGGATTCGGTGTTCTTCATCGCACACTTCAACTCGGATCCGGTCGCCGCCCGTCTCGACAACCTCGATCGCCGCGCCCGGGATCAAGCCGAGGTCGCCGAGAGCGCTGAGGCACTCGGGATCCTGACAGCCGACCCGGATCACCACCGCGCGTGAGCCCGCCGGGAGCGAGGCCAGGTCGAACAGAGGTTCCTCCCGCGGCATTCGGAGGTCCGCGTCGGGAATCGGGTCGCCGTGCGGGTCGTGGGTCGGGTGGCCCATGGCCTCGGCCATCCGCGCCACGAACCGGTCGGAGATGACGTGCTCGAGGCGCTCGGCCTCATCGTGGACCTCGTCCCAGCCATAGCCCAGCACCCGCGCGAGAAAGGTCTCGAGCAGGCGGTGGTGGCGCAGCACCTCCAGCGCCGCCCGCCGGCCATCCCCGGTGAGGCGGACGCCGCGGTAGGGCTCGTAACGCACCAGGCGCTGCTCGGCCAGCCGCTGCACCATACCGGTGACCGACGCCGGTCGCACCTCGAGGCGGTCGGCCAAAACCTGAGTCGGGACGGCCCGGCCATCTTCGCCGAGAAGGTAGATCTGCTTGAGATAGTCCTCCTGCGACGGTGACAACGCGCTTCGGCGCGACGGCGAGGCGGTCAACAGACCATCACTGCTCGACATATTTTTAGTCTAGACTAAAATTTTTCATCACGCAAGTCGAATCCGCTATCATTCGACCAGGAGGACGCCCCATGTGTGACAACGCCATGCTCATGAAGACCTGTCAACCCATTCCCGACGGCACCCCGCCGATCACCGGACACGAGCTCGAGCACCTCATCTCGCACACGGCCGGCTGGGAGGTGGAGGACGGTTCGCTCACCAAGGCATTCCAGTTCGAAGACCATTTCCAGACAATGGCCTTCGTCAACGCCGTGGCCTGGATCTCCCACCGCGAGGACCACCACCCCGAGCTGGTGGTGGGCTACGACACCTGTCTGGTGTCCTACTCCACTCACTCCATCGGCGGCCTGTCCGAGAACGACTTCATCTGCGCCGCCAACGTCGACCACCTGGTCGGCGACTGACCGCTCGAGGAGACATCATGAGAGCTGCCGCCGTCGCCGTCGCCGTCGCCGCCATCATCATCGCCGTCCTGGGCTGCGGGGCCGGAAAGGACGAGTTCCGTCAGGAGGAAGTCGACCTCACCGGCGCTCCACCCGCGGTTGCCTACACCGCGCTCAATTGCGGCAAGTGCCACGGCGCCGACTTAGAGGGCCAGCGCACCGCGCCCAAGCTCACCGGGCTGACCAAGCGTTGGTCCGAGGAAGACCTCTACGACTACCTCCGCGATCCCAAGGCGGTGCAGGCCAGGATGCCGCGGCTCGCCTACATGGCCGAGAAGTACCCCATCGAGATGCCGGCCTATGCCCACACCGATGAAGAGGTGCTGCGGCGGCTGACGGCCTGGCTGCTCGAGCAGTAGGCCGTGGATTGAGGAGGTTCGAAGTGTCCTCTCCTGTGGTCCTGTTGCCGGGCGACGGCATCGGCCCGTCGATCTCGTCTGCCGTGGTTCGCATCCTCGACGCGGCCGGCGCCGACATCGAGTGGCGGCTCCACCACGCCGGAGCCGAGACCATCGCCAGCCACGGCGACACGCTTCCTGATGCGACCCTCGACGCGATTCGAGCAACCGGAGTCGCCCTCAAGGGACCCATCACGAC
>JAZBOQ010000232.1:0-7350 GCA_036351195.1 Thermoanaerobaculales bacterium
CCGCCCCCGGTGGAACCGCCGCCGGAGCCCGCCGCGCCCTCCTCCGCAGGGAAGGTGTCGGACAACCGCAACATCTGGATCGTGCTGTCCTACCTCGGGCTGCTGGCGCTGATCCCGCTGCTCGTGGAGAAGGAGGACTCCGAGGTCCAATGGCACGCCAAGCACGGCCTGGTGCTCACCGTGGTGGAGTTCATCGTCTTCATCGGCCTGTCGGTGGTGGGCATGGTGATCGGCGCCATGAGCGCGGGCCTCGGTTGCATCCTCGGTTTGGCGTGGCCGGTTCTCTTCCTCGGCGTGCTCGTGCTGCACATCATGTGCATCGTCAAAGGTATCAACGGAGAGCGCTTCCTGGTGCCCACGGTCAGCGACTTCGTCGACCGGTTCTGAGGGCAGTAACGTATGTGTAGATCAACCGGCGGCAAGGTGCACTTGCCGCCGGTTTTCTGATGCTGGGTGCTTGATGAGGAAGCGTTGGAACCGCTTCAGAAATCAGTGGGTCGCTGTCCCTGCTACGGCCACCGCTACCGGATACTGCTACTTCTGCGGTTTCGGATACGGTCGCGGACGGTTCCCTCGGCGCCGGCCTTCTGATCCGCATCCGCCTGGACGGCGGAAGCGGGTCAGCGACGCTCAAGCAGGGCGGTCAGCGAAAGCGTTCGGAAGGACAATAACCGCCCTGCTCGAGCGATCGGCGACCTCCCTGCAGACCGGAACCCAGATTTCAATGGCTCGGCTCGGCGATTGCCACCTTAGACATTCTTCGCATCGCGGTGGGAGCTTGGACGCCGAGGGAAAGAAGAATGTCAAAAATGGCACGTCCGTCCCAACGCGAATGTGCGCGGTCGCGTTCCCGGTATGAATCGCATCTAGCACCTTAGACAACAAAAGGGCCGCCCATTCGGGCGGCCCTTGGTGTGTTGAATGACAGCGCTTATTCGGTTTTACCGCCCGCGAGGACGAGGGCCGGGAAATCACCGTTGCAACCGAGCTCCTCGGAATCGGTGAAGTCCGAGCCGGTAGCCTCCACGGTGCCGCTGATGGTCATGTTGTCGGCGACGGTGAAGGTCACGGTCCACTCCATGACGCCGCTGCCGGTGGAGGTGTAGCTGTCGGAGAAGGTGACACCGTCGGCGAAATCGGCGAGCGGGGTGTCGCTCAATGAGATCCCCCAGAGGAACTGCAGCGTGCAGGCCGGGTCGCCGCCCTCGAGCTTGTCCCAGTTGAAGTAGGTGCCGTTGATCTCAGTGACGACGCCGTCGTCGATGACGATGTTGCCGCCGGCGGCGAAGGTCGCCGAGTCGTAGATCGAGATCTGGTAGGTGCCGTCCACCGAGGCCGAGCCGCCGCCGGTGGCGTCGGACTCCAGCGTTGTCGGGTCGGTGGAGGCGTTGTCCACCTTGGAGGCGCCGATCACCACCGAGCCCGCGCCGACATCGGCCGTCAAGGTCGCGTTGTCGAAATTACCGATTCCGGAAAAGACCTGATCGACCCGCCGGAGATAGGGCTCGAAGGCCTCCAGAGTGAGGTCGGAGGCCGAAAGCTGTGTGCCGTCGAGGTCGAGCAGACGGAGGGTCACCGTGGCGCCGTCAGCACCGGCGGTGGCGTAGATGTTGGTCCGGAACGCACTCGAATAGCTCAACCCCACGACCGTTGCCATGTCACCACTCTCGGTCGCGGCGCTGACGGGAACACCCTCAAAACCCTGACCGAAGGTCGAGCTTCCTTCCGTGGCGTAGATCCGCGAGTTGACGATCACCGGATCACTGGCCATGACCCGAAACGCACCGTTGCCCGATGCCAACCCGAAGTCCGCATTAATGATGTCGGCAAAGACGGCGGTCTCACCGGGGGCGAGGGAAAAGGCGACCGATGTCGGGTTCGGATTGGCCTGGCCGCGAACGAGCCAGTAGACCGAACCGGTGACGGTCTCGTTGCCGGGATTGGCAACGTAGACATCGGTGACCCACACGCCGCCTCGTCCGGCGGCCGGAACGATGATGTCGGTTCCTGACTGAAGGGCGAGGACGGGGAATGCAGTCGCCACCAGGGCAACCGCGACGAGGACTGTGGTGAAACGGCGCATCGAAGCCTCCTTGAATCCATATTGCGGCGAACACAATAGCATCGACAGGTCCCGGAGGGGTGGTGACCCCGACCCGGGCTGACCCTGGATTGTACGTTATTCGGCGTCGATGGTTGTTGTCAAAGGTTGTGAATGATGGTTGCGGGAGCTTGATCGCCGTCGTCGCCGTCTGTCGGCGTCGTTGATTCTGACGCTGCCACGGCCACGGCCATGGCCGCGGACACCGGTCACGGATACGGATACGGATACGGGCACGGATACGGAGGCGGATACGGGCGGTACCCTCGACGCCGGCCTTCTGGTCGCCTGCGGCGCCCAGCGTCGTCCGGGCAGGGCGGCCATCTGAGAAACGAGGACGAGGTGACCGCCCTGCCCGGACGAGCGGCGGCCTACCTCGGAACCGGAGCGAGTACTTTTTGCGACTGGGCTCGGCGATTGCCGCGTTCACACTTTTCGTAGCGCGCTGAGAAACCGGGTCTGCTGGGAACGAAAAGTGTGAACATGGCACCTCCGTCCCGACGCGAATGTGCGCGCTCCCACTGCGAGGCGGGTTCCGAGTCTCATCATTCCGCATTCCGCATTCATCATTTCAGTTCGGGCACCGACGCGGACGCGGGAATCGAAGTCGAGATCCGGTACGATACCGCGGTGAGTTATCAAGTTCTCGCGCGTTCGTGGCGGCCGCAGCAGTTTGCCGATCTTCTCGGCCAGGACGCGGTCGTTCAGACCCTGTCCAACGCCCTGTCGTCGGACGGGCTCGGTCACGCTTATCTCTTCTCCGGCCTGCGCGGGGTGGGCAAGACTACCGCGGCGCGCCTGCTCGCCAAGGCGGTGAACTGCGCCGACGGCCCCACGGCGGAGCCCTGCGGCGAGTGCGTTTCCTGCCGGGAGATCGCGGAGGGGTCGAGCATCGACGTTGTGGAGATCGACGCCGCCACCCACACCGGCATCGACCAGGTGCGCGAGCTGCAAGAGCTGCTCCGCTTCCGCCCCACGAGGGACCGCTACCGGGTGGTGGTGGTGGACGAGGTCCACATGCTCTCCAAGGCGGCGTTCAATGCACTTCTCAAGAGCATCGAGGAACCGCCCGACTACGTGCTGTGGGTCTTCGCAACCACCGAGCGCCACAAGGTCCCGGCAACCATCCTCTCGCGCTGCCAACAGCTCGAGTTCCGCCCCCTCAGCGACGAGGCCATCCGCGCACACCTGGAAAACATCGCCGCGAAAGAGGGGTTCACGCTGACCTCAGGGGCAGCGGCCACCATCGCCGCTGCAGCGCAGGGAAGCGTCCGCGACGCCCTGTCGCTGGTGGACCAGTTGCGCGCCTTCGCCGCCGGGAAGATCGATGACGAAGCGGTTTCGGAGGTCCTCGGCGTTCCGCCGTTCGAGGTTACCGCCGGGCTGGTTGGGGCATTGTCGGAGGGGAAGGTGGCGGACGCGCTCGCGGTGATTCGGGCCGAGCTCGCTGCCGGACACGACGCCGCCATCCTCTACCAGGAGGTGGGACGGATGCTGCGCGCCCATCTTCACCTCGTGGTTGATCCGAAGCTCGAACCGGCGCTCACCGACGGCCAGCGCGGTCTGGTGGAGGCGCGGGCCGGCGATCTCGGCGTTGATGTTCTGGCCCGCATGCTCGGCCTGTGGTTGGAGCAGGAGTCCATGCTCCGTGACGCGACCAACCGCGAGCTCGCCCTCGAGGTAGCCGCCCTCAGGCTGGCCCGGTGGCCGGCCGTCAAGAGGATCGAGCAGTGGCTGGCCACCGGCGAGACACCACCGGCGGGCAGCCCGCCTCCGAACCATGGATCATCGCACGATCGCGGTGGTCCCCCGCCGGGTTCTTCGGCGCGGCCCGCAGGCCTCGCCCAGGCCCTGGAGAGTGAGCACCCCAGACTGGCGGGCGCCGTCGAGGCTGCACAGGTCAGTGTGGTTGGCACGGAAGTGATTCTCGCGTATGCCGCCGAGGCTCGGCCGTCGGCCAGGTATGCGGCTTCGGAGGCGGTGCGGGCAGTGCTCGAAAACGCGTGCCGAACGGCCCACCCGGGAACCGACGCGGTACGGATCGAGGTCGAGGCCGAGGCCGAGGCCGGCGACGGAACGTCGCTCACCGAGCTTCGCGCCGAAGCCGAAGCCGATGACGGCGTGGCCGCCGCCCGGGCGGTCATCGGCGGCGTGGTGGTGTCGGTGCGACCTGACGGCGGGTCCTGATGGACCTGCGGCCGGCGTCGGTCAAGGTCCTTCTCGAGCATCTCGGGCGCCTGCCTGGGGTGGGCCCGAGGACGGCGCGCTCGCTGGCCGAGCACCTCCTGACCACCGACCCGGCAGAGGTCGCCGCCCTCGCCGCGGCGCTGGACGGTCTCCACGAGCGACTGCGACTGTGCTCGATCTGCTCCATGCTTACCCAGGAGGATCCGTGTCCGGTCTGCAGCGACCCCGATCGGGACCGGTCGACCATTCTCGTGGTCGAGGCCCCCACCACCGTGTGGGCGGTGGAGGACACGCGGCAGTACCGGGGCCTCTACCACGCGCTGCTCGGCCACCTGTCACCGTTGCACGGCGTCGGCCCGGAGGATCTGACCATCGGCGCCCTGGTGGAGCGATGCCGCGCCGGCGGGATCGAGGAGGTGATTCTCGCCACCGACCCCACCGTGGAGGGAGAGACCACGGCGGTCTTCATCGCCCGTCAGCTGCAGGACCTTCCGGTGGCGGTGACCCGGCCGGCGTCGGGAATTCCGGTCGGCGGCGAGCTGGCGTCGGTGGATCAGCTCACTCTGGCGCAGGCGCTGCAGTCCCGCCGCAAGGTCTGAGATCGACCCGGAAGGGGTTCGAAAGGTGGCATCCATCCTTGCCTGCCATGGGTGGCTGTGCTAGATATGGTTTTACGAGGAGTGTGTGCTTTGAGTCCCAGCTTGGTGATGTATGAGGAGGAGTTCGACCGGATTACCCAACTCCTCAATCGTCTTCGCATCGACGCCAGTGCGAAGATCGTCTTTCTCGTGGACAAGAATGGCCAGCAGATCGCCGGAGCGGGCGAGATCGACCAGGTGGACACCACGTCCCTGGCGTCCCTCACCGCCGGCAACGTGGCCGCCACGGACGGTCTGGCAAAGCTGATCGGAGAGAAGGAGTTCTCGATCCTCTTCCACGAGGGTCGTAAGGACAACATCCACATCTCCATCGTCGGGCAGCGCCTGATCCTCGTGGTGATCTTCGATGAAAGGTCGTCCCTCGGTCTGGTTCGGCTGCGGGTTCGCAAGGCCTCGGCCGACATCGAACGGGTGCTCTCCGAGATCGAGGTCAAGGCGCAGGAGGTGGGGATCGAAGAGGCCGAGTCGCCGTTTGCCGAGATCACGGATGACGACATCGACGCTCTGTTCTCCGAATGAGCTTCATCAACTACGCCGCGCGTGAGATCAACGTCAAGATCGTGTTCTACGGTCCCGGCCTGTGCGGCAAGACCACCAATCTCCAGTACATCTACGAGAAGTCGAATCCCCAGCAGAAGGGCAAACTGATCTCGTTGGCCACCGAGACCGACCGCACCCTCTTCTTCGACTTCCTGCCCCTGGATCTGGGATCGGTGCGGGGTTTCAAGACCCGCTTCCACCTCTACACGGTGCCCGGTCAGGTCTTTTACGACGCGTCGCGCAAGCTCATTCTCAAGGGGGTGGACGGGGTGGTCTTCGTCGCCGACTCTCAGGAAGCGCGGATGGACGCCAACACCGAGAGCCTGCACAACCTCGAGGAGAACCTGGTCGAGAACGGCTTCGATCTCAAGAGCATCCCCTACGTCCTCCAGTTCAACAAGCGGGACCTGCCCTCGGCCGTTGCGGTGGACACCATGTACCGGGCGCTGAACTTCAAGGGAGAGCCCACCTTCGAGGCCGTTGCGATTCAGGGGATGGGTGTCTTCGAGACCCTCAAGGCCGTGGCCAAGCAGGTTCTCTACGAGCTCCGCCGCCGATAACTCGGCCCTCCCGGGGCCGTCCGCATCCTCCCCGACCACGAAGACAACGATGGGAATCACGAAGCTCCTCCTGGTGTGGCCTTCGTGTCGTCGTGCCCCGGTGGTTGTGACGGCGGGACGCCTCGCGCTTTCGGTCCGGATTCGCCATAATCGGCAGCCATGAAGACTGAAGACTCACGGTGGGCCGTCGCCATCCTTGCTGCGGGCAGAGGAACCCGGATGAAATCGACGCGGCCCAAGGTGCTGCACGAGCTCTCGGGCCGGCCGCTGGTGGATCACGTCATCGATCTCGCCCTCGAGGTGGCCCGGCCGCACGACGTGGTGGTGGTCGTGGGTCACGGCGCCGACGAGGTGGGAGCCGCGGTGCGTGAGCGGGGAGTTGGGGCGGTGCTTCAGGAGCCTCAGCTCGGCACCGGCGACGCCCTCAAGGTCGCGCTGGACGGGCTCGCCGGGCGGCCGACGGAGCGGGTTCTGGTGCTTTCCGGGGATGTTCCCCTGCTGCGGGCGAGCACGCTCCGACGGCTCATGACGGCGGTGGAGAACGGAGCGGCGGCAGCCCTCCTCACTGCGCAGCTCGACCAGCCTGGATCCTACGGTCGGGTGGTGAGAAGAGACGATGGCCTGGTTCGGGCCATCGTCGAGGCCCGGGACGCCGACGCCGATCAACTGGCGATCCGCGAGGTCAACGCGGGGGTCTACGCCTTCGACCGGCAGTGTGTTGCCGATGCCGTCGCCGGCCTCGGCACCGACAACGCCCAGGGCGAGTACTACCTGACCGACGTTGCCGAAGGCATCGGCGTCCAGGGGCGGAAGGTGGCGGCCGTGCGGTTGGACGACCCGAATGAGATGCAGGGCGTCAACGACCGATCCGATCTCGCCCGGGCGGAGCGGGTCCTCAACGAACTCGTTGTCGCTGATCTCATGGCCTCGGGGGTCACTTTTCGCGATCCGGCCACGACCTGGGTCGACCCGGCCGCCGAGATCGGCCCGGAGACGGTCATCGAGCCCGGGGTGGTGCTCCGAGGCGCCTGCCAGGTCGGCGAAGGTGCGTACATCGGCGCCAACAGCGTGCTCGATTCCGCCGCCGTCGGGCCCGGCGAGATCATTCCGCCGCTCACCTACCTCACCGGAGAGTAGGGCGAAGGAACCGGGCAGGGGCCGAATCAGGATCCGAGGTCGTGACCGCTACCGAGCCGGAAAGCGATCCGGTGGGCCAAGGCCCACCCTACGGCGCTGCAGTCTCCGGTGCGCTCGACTCCCGCATTCCGGGCCGTCAGGTGGGGTGGGCCGTGGCCCACTGAGG
>JAZBOQ010000233.1:0-29967 GCA_036351195.1 Thermoanaerobaculales bacterium
GAAGGCTTTACCGAGTCGAGCTGGGAGCTCTGGGCCGGGTTTCCTCCCGGAACCTGTGACCTCGTGCTCGACGGGCGGTGCGATGCCGGCGACGTGGCCGAGGCCGTGCGGCTGGTTGACGAGGGTGGATCCGAAGAGGATCTCGAACTCGTTCTCGCGGCGACGTTCGACTGACGAGGTGAACGCTCACCTTGGCACCTGTTTCGATCCGCCCGGCGTCAGTCCTCCACGACCATCGGCGGCAGCACCGACGGGGTCTCCTCCTCATCGGCGAAGATGACCTGGACGTGGGTGAAACGGCCGGGTCCCCACTGGTCCTCCAACAGCAGCCACGAGCGAACGAAGTCCTCGACGCGGCGCCGGCAGGATTCTCGAACGAGGGCGATGTGGTCGGGGTCTCCAGCCCGCCGGGACAGGGTCGGAGTGATGCTCCGCTCCAGGGTCTCCATCTGCTCGTCCTCGTCGAAGCGCAGCCAAGCGCTCTCGGAGCGTTTTTCCAGCCGGTCGGTGTGGATGGCGGGTGGCAGCGTCGGACGGATGGATGGCGCGCGGACGACGCAGACACCATCGGCAACCTCCAACCTCCACGTCTCGTCGAGGCGGAGGTGGTAACGGTAGGTGACGGGAACCCGGATTTCGGTAACGGTGGTGCCCAGGGGGACCATGTCGAAAAAGATCCGACGGTCGTCGGCGCGCGCCAGGGTCTCGGTGGCCTCGAAGGCGGCAAGCTCGAGCAGGGTGCCGTTGTCGGAAACCAGCCGGGGAATCGCCGCGATGAAGGTGGTCGTGATGGTGCCGGAGGCGAACCGGCCGGCGATCTCGGCGGCGCCCGAACCCACGGCGCGAACGGTCTCGACGGCGGCGCGGCCGCCGTCGCGCGCGGTCTCGCGAAGCTGGTGGACAGCCACGAGAACCAGCAGGGCCAGGAGCACCACCACCACGGGCCACCGGAGAGCGCGGACGATTTCGGGGCTCCGGCCCCCGCGATCAGTCACGGTGGTCCGCCAACCAGTAGCGCTGGTCGGCGACGGCTCGCAGGCCGGGAGAGTCGTATCCGCCGGCGGCCCATCGGCGCCTCAGACCGGCAATCCGGACCAGCATCGGCAGGGAGTGGCCGAGCAGGCTGACGGTGGTGGGGCCGCGGCGGTGGAGCCGCACCGGGATCCGACGAATGGCCAGGTTGTGCTTCAGGGCGATGTAGAGCAGCTCCACGTCACCGGCGAAGCCGTCGTCGGTAACCATGGGAAAGAGTTCCCTCGCCACGTCGCCGCGGAAAGCCTTGAGCCCGACCTGGGTATCGAAGAGCTCGCCGGTGACGAGCATCCGCACCGAGAACGAGAAGACTCGCGTGGCGAGGCGGCGCGGCAACGGTTGGCGGCCGCCGCTTTCGGACTCGGGCAGGGTCCGGTCGCCGACGACGATGTGAAAGCCACCCTTCGTCACCAGCTTGAGCATGTGCGGAACAGCTTCGAGATCGAAAGGGATATCGGCATCGGTGAAGATCCGGCAGGCGCCCCCGGCGGCCGCCATTCCGGTCTTGATGGCGGCGAACTTGCCGCGGTTCTCGGGCAGCCGGAGGCCGCGGACGCGGGCGTCGGTGATCGACCCCACGAGACCTTGGGTGCCGTCGGTGGAGCCGTCGTCGACGACGATGACCTCGGCGTCGAGATCCGTTGCGTCGAGGAAGCCCGAGACTCTCTCCAGGCTTTCGGCGATGATCGCTTCGCCGTTGAAAACTGGGATCACCAGGGAAATCGCGGGCTGGTCCACTCCCAGCACGCTACCCGAGTCGGGTGCCCGGCCGCAAGTCGAAAAGATGAGTCGGCTGCCGACTTCCGGTTCTACTGGATCTCAATGAGCTCCACGTCGAAGACGAGCATCCCAGCCGGTGCACCCTGCTGGCCCTGGTAGGCGAGCTCTTCGGGAATCCAGAAACGGCGCTTCTCGCCGACGACCATGAGCTGAACGCCTTCGGTCCAGCCGGAAATCACCTGGTTGAGGGCAAAGGTGGCGGGCTGTCCGCGGGTGACGGAGGAGTCGAACATCTTGCCGTCGGTGGTCCAGCCGGTGTAGTGGACCGTCACTCGGCTGGTGGCCGACGGGTGGTCGGCGCCGGTTCCGGGTGCGAGGACCTTGGAGGCGAGCCCCGAGTCGGTGACCTGGGCGTCCGCCGGCGGGGCGGCGACATCCGCGGGAGCTTTGGGGGGCTCCACCTGATCCATGATCTCGATGAGCTCCACGTCGAAGACGAGCATCCCCTGGGGACGGCCCTGCATTCCCTTGTAGGCGAGCTCTTCGGGAATCCAGAGGCGGCGCTTCTCGCCGACGACCATGAGCTGGACGCCTTCGGTCCAGCCGGGGATGACCCCGTTGAGCGGGAAGCTGACGGGTTTGCCGCGAGTCACGGAGGAGTCGAACATCGTGCCGTCGGTTGTCCAGCCGGTGTAGTGGACGGTGACCTTGTCCCAGGTATCCGGGTGTGCGGTGCCGCTGCCCTCGGCGAGGACCTTGGAGGCGAGGCCGGAATCGGTGACCTCGGCGTCCTTGGGAGGAGCCGCGACATCGGCCGGCGCCGCCGGCGGGTCGGGGGCTTCTTCGATGGAGATGAGCTCGACGTCAAAAACAAGCATGCCCGCCGGAGCGCCCGGTCGGCCGCCGTAGGCGATCTCCTCGGGAATCCAGAAACGGCGCTTTTCGCCGACGACCATGAGCTGGACGCCTTCGGTCCAGCCGGGGATGACGCGGTTGAGGGGGAAGGTGGCGGGCTGGCCGCGGGTGACGGAGGAATCGAACATGGTGCCGTCGGTGGTCCAACCGGTGTAGTGGACCGTGACCGAGTCCCAGGCGTCCGGGTGCGCAGTGCCGCTGCCTTCGGCGAGGACCTTGGAGGCGAGGCCGGAATCGGTGACCTCGGCGTCGGCCGGAGGGGCCGCCACGTCGGCCGGGGCAGCCACCGGCTCCTGTGCCGACACCATCATGGGAAGAAGACAGACGAGGGCGAAGGGAATGAGTGTTTTCATGCCCGAGACCTTACCGTTTGTCGGCGCGGCAGCGCAACCCGGGAGGAGATCGGTTACCAGACTTTTGCGCTCTTCGTGGTGGAGTGGTCCATTCGATTCGCTTCCAACCCTTCGCCGTCGGTCGGCATCTCAGGGTCGTGATGAGGCGAAAATTGAACTACGACAAAGGAGCAATCGAGATGAGGAAAGCACTGACCTTGACGGCGATTCTGGTCCTGGCTGCGGGAGCGGCGTCCGCGTGGGACTCGGCCTACACCGAGACCTTCGACCAGACCTACAGTGTCGATCACGGCGTGAGCGTTGGCCTCGACAACATCAACGGCGATGTCGTCGTCGAGGTGTGGGACCGGCCCGAAGTTCGGATCTACGCCGAAAAGAGCGCGAGCTCGGCAGAGCGCCTCGAGCTGCTCGAGATCCAGGTTCGCCAGAGCGGCGGCAGCCTCTACGTGGAGACCCATTACCCCAACTCCCGGGACCTGAGACCGGAGGACCGCCGCGGGAGCTCCAAGGTGGAGTACACCCTGACCGTCCCGAGGTTCGCCGAGATGGACGGCATCGAGATGGTGAACGGCGATCTTCGCATCGACGGGGTCGAGGGTGGGATCAGCGCCGAAACCGTCAACGGGATCGTCGCGGTCCGCGGCGCGGCGGGTGAGATCGATGTGGAGACCGTCAACGGTGACATCGAGCTCCGGCTCGGTGCGGCGGTGAGCAACGACATCGACGCCAGTTCGGTGAACGGCAGGATCGAGATCTACTGCACAGGATCCGCCGACGTCCGGGCGGAAACGGTCAATGGACGGCTCAGCAACGACTTCGGAATCGAGGTCCGGAAGGGCAGGTATGTCGGCGCCTCGATGAACGGGACCATCGGCGGCGGCGGGCCGGTCATCAGCATGGAGACGGTCAACGGAGCCATCTACATCGGTTCCTGATCGCGAACCGCCGGGAGCTTCCCTGCGTAAGAGTTGGCAGGGGGTTCATCATGATCGCTCAGAACACTCGATTCAACCTCGCGGCGGGCCTGGTGCTCGCCGCGTTCACTGTCGTCACAACCGCGTCGTCGATCGTCCACGCATCGTCGGTTGACGGCTATATCTACGGGACGGTGGAGACGCGGAGCGGGTCCAGCTACAGCGGGATTCTGCGTTGGGATGACGAAGAGGCGTTTTGGGACGACCTTTTTCATTCCGCGAAGGGTGATCTCCCCTATTCGGACTATGCCGAGAAACCCGAGGTCGACGAGGATCTCGAGTGGTGGCGGCGAATGGTGAAGACGATCTCGAACGAGATGGGAGTCCATCACGAGTCGCGGGTGGTGGCTGTGCGTTTTGGAGATCTGCGTGAGATCCGGCCGGAGGGAGGCGGCAAGGCCGTATTGGTGCTCCGCGACGGATCCGAGCTTCAGGTCGAGGGCTATGCCAACGACGTCAGTGCCTCGGTGGTGGTTCACGACGCCAAGCCCGGGCGTGTCGAGGTGCCGTGGAAGAAGATCGAAAGGATCGTCTTTCAAGAGACACCGGGCGATGCCGATCCCGGGAGCTTCCGCCTCCGGGGGACGGTCACCACCGACGACGGCCGACTGGAGGGCTTCATCCAGTGGGACAACGAGGAGTGCCTCAGCACAGACCTGCTCGACGGCGACGAGGACGACCGGAGGCTCAGCCTGGCCATGGGGGAGATCCGCTCCATCGAGAAGATCAGCAGCCGGCGGGCGCTGGTGGTGATGAAGGACGGTGCCGAGCACCGGCTCTCCGGCACCAACGACGTCAACGACGACATTCGCGGAATCCACGTGGAGGACCCCCGGTACGGTCGGGTGGAGGTTTCGTGGGACGGCTTCCGCGAGGTGGTCTTCGACGATCCGGGCAGCAGCGGCCCGGGGTACGGGAGCTACGGCCCCGGCCGGCGGTTGAGCGGAACCGTACGGCTCAAGGGCGGCGACTGGCGCCGCGGCAATCTGGTCTTCGACCTCGACGAGGAGTGGAGCTGGGAGATGCTTGACGGCGAGGCCGACGAGCTCGACTACACCATTCCCTTCGCCCAGATCGCGTCCATCGCTCCCGCCGGCAGCCGGGGGAGCGTGGTGACGCTTCGCAACGGTCTCGAGCTCGAACTCGAGGGGAGCCACGACGTGGATGTCGACAACTCCGGGGTCGTGGTGGTGCCCACCAAGGGTGGAGAGCCGGTCCATGTGGTTTGGCACGAGATCGACGTCATCGAGTTCGACTGAGTCGACGGGCCCGATGGGGTAGAATTCCAAAGCGGGAACGATGGTCGGGATCTGGGTCTCCAGATCCGGCAGGAGGGCATGATCTCGGAGTTCGGCGAGGAGAGGCGGCCGCGAGTCGACGAAGACTCTTCGCGGGGCGTTCGTGTCGCTACGCCGTACGGCGTCGATCCGGATGCGACGCCGGACGACATCAGTCGGCTCGACCGTGCCTTCAACTTGGAGCTCCGCAAGCGCAACCTGCCGATGTTGCTGTGGACCGCCGTGATCTTCAATACCGCGTACGTGATGTGGGCGCTCTTCGACTACATTCTGGTTCCGGAGCACTGGGCCTTCTTCTTCGTCCTGCGGATCCTGGCGGTTTTCGTCAACACGGTCATGGTCATCGTGATCTTCCGCCCGAGGTTCAGGAAGTACAGCTTCGAAGGATTCTGGCTCTTGGTGGTGGTCTACTGCGCCTTCATCGCGCCGATGCTGCCAGTGGCCGGGAGTGATTTTTCCAAGTACATCATGGGTCTGTCGGTGACGATGATTGGGGCTGGTGTGATCCCGGTCTGGCACCCCCGCTGGGCGGTGACGGCCCTGCTGGCGGCAGTGGGTTTGAATGCGATCTACTTCCTGCCGCAGTGGGCCGGAGTCCCGCTCAAGCGGGAGGTTCTGGCCGACAGCTTCGTCGTCTTCACCGCCGTGGGGCTCGCAGTGATCGCGTCGGTCTTCAAGTACGACCTGGCGAAACGCGATTTCCGCAGCCGGGTTCAGCTGGCTACGGTGGCGCGGCGTGAGTCGGAGGCCAGGAAGGTCCTGGCGAAAACCTCCGAAGATCTGCAGGACGCACTCGAGAAGCTCAAGGAGCTCGATCGCCTCAAGAGTCGTTTCTTCGCCAATATCTCCCACGAGCTTCGGACTCCCCTGACCCTCGTGTTGGCGCCTCTGAGTGAGCTCGACGCCTCGGTGACGACCAGCAAGGCCCGGCAGCAGGTGCGGGTGATCCGCCGCAATGCCGAGCGGTTACTCGGGTTGATCAACGATCTCCTGGACCTGTCCCGGCTCGACGCTGGTGGACTGCGGCTCAACCTGGCCGAGATGGACATGCGTTCGGTGGCGGCGTCGGTGCACGAAAACAGCACCCCGGCGGCGCTGGCGGAGAACATCGAGTTGATTCTGGACGCCGATCCGGCCGTCCGGTTCATATGGGGCGACGCCCACCGCCTCGAGATCGTTATGACCAACCTGGTCTCAAATGCACTTAAGTTCACTCCGGCCGGGGGCCGTATCGAGATTCGGGTGCGCGACCACGAGGGCGGCGTCGGAATCACCGTCCAGGATAATGGTGTCGGCATTCCCGAGGAGGATCTGGAGCGGGTCTTCGAACGTTTCTACCAGGTCAGTCCGACCGACAGGCGGCGCGAGGGTGGGGTGGGCATTGGGCTCGCTCTTGCCAAGGAACTTGTCGAACTCCACGGAGGGACCATCTCGGTGGCCAGCGCGGGGACGAACCAGGGCACGAGCTTTTCCATCTTTCTGCCGTTCGGCAAGGGCCACATTCGACCCGAGGTCATCGAGCGACGCCGGCAGTATGAGGAATCGTCAGTACGCCGACGTGCGGAGGACACGTCCGCCGGAACCCCGGCGAAGGAGCTCGAAAACGAGCAGGTGATCGTTCTGGACGCCGACCAGGCACCGCCGTCCGGAGCGGATGACCGCGAGACGATTCCGTTCGCCGAGGGACGGCGGCCGAAGATCCTTCTCGCCGAGGACAACGCCGAGGTCCGGGACTTCATCCGCAACCTGCTCGAACCCCGCTTCGAGGTTGTTGAGGCGGTGGACGGGGCCGCGGCGTGGGCGCTGGTGCGGGAGTGCTCTCCCGATCTCATCGTGTCCGACGTTATGATGCCGGGGATGAGCGGCACCGAGCTGTGCCAGGGTGTCAAGAACGACCCGGTGCTGAGATCGATTCCGGTGATTCTCCTCACCGCCAGGGTAGGGTCGGAAGCGACCCTCGAGGCCTACGCCCACGGTGCCGACGACTTCGTCGCCAAGCCGTTCCACCCCAGGGTGTTGCTCGCCCGCATTCGCGCCCAGCTCAATCTCAGGGCCATGGCTCTGCAGCTGGCCTTGCAGGAGAAGATGGCGGTCGTCGGCACCATGTCTGCGGGCATCCTGCACGAGGTGCGGAACCCGGTGAACGCGATTCTCAACGCATCGAGGGCGATGACGCGAAACCGGCTGGACGAGGAGACCCGGCGCCAGCTCCTCGAGGTCATCGGCGATGCCGCGATCCGCATCGAGGAGATTACCTCGGCCTTGGACACCCACGCTCGCCCGGCGGAGGCGGGCGTCACCGGAATGTGCGATCTCGCTGCGGGGATGGAGTCGACGCTCAAGCTTCTGAAGCACCGGTCGGGGGGCCTGGAGATCCACCGGGATTACGAGTCCGGGGTCTACGCCGGAGCGTCGGCGGGGCCGGTGAACCAGATTCTCCTGAACCTGGTCGACAATGCCCTGAGGGTGGGAGCCGGCACGCTGTGGATCGGTATTCGCCGAGCGGACGACTCCGCGGTGGTGACCGTCGCAGATGACGGGCCCGGGATTCCCGGTGACGAGAAGGAGCGGGTCTTCGATCCGTTCTACACCAATCGACCGGCCGGCGACGGAACCGGGCTCGGCCTTCATCTTTCCCGTCGAATGGCGGAAGAGGCCGGAGGGTCGTTGAGTGTCGAGGATCGTGAAGGTGGCGGGGCTTTGTTTACGTTGAAGCTTCCTACGCTACCCTTTGAGCACGACCCGGGGCCGGGCTTGGAACCGGGCTGAGGTCGAAACAACGAGCGCTTGACCGTCCGGGGCGGTGAGCCCCGAGGCGTGATTTCTGGAGGGCACGATGGTCAAACCGTACGAAGCGTTGATGGGTTCGCTGGGGCGGGCCATGTTCTACCGGCCGGAACGGCAGCGGGTGCGGGAGCTCCTGTCGCGGGACGCGCGGCCCAAGCTCCTCATCAACGGGCGTCGGTACCCTCTCTTCGACGTTTCCATGAACGGGCTCTCCTTCCTCACTCCGAACCATTCCGCAGAGTGGGAGATCGGCGCCACGATCGACCTCGAGCTCCTGATGCACTCGGAACCGGTTTACCACGGCACCGCGCACATCGCCAGGGTGGAGCCGGGGCCGCGGGGATCGCGCATCGGTGTGGGTCTGATGACGGGTTTCCTGGATCTGCCGGAGATCCGCCGCCGCGACGACCAGAAGCTCCTCGAGGAGCAGATGGAGATGGGAGCGGAGGCTCAGTTCGACAGGGTGCCCCGGGCCTACCGCGAGAAGGTGACCGAGATCCTCCACTTCTTCCAGTACTATCGTCGGGCTTTCGACTACCACGAGCGCCGCTTTCGCGCCGAGGGCGCGACGGACAGCGATCTGCTGGCGTTCTCCCAGCGCGCCTACGAGATGCTTCTGGAGCCGTTCTACGACCTCAATCGGCAGGCGACTGCCGCCGCCCTCGAGTTCATGGGCGACCGCGAGACGCTGGTGGCGGCCAAGGTGTACACCGAGACCGTCCTGACGCCCCTGACGCTCGACATCCCCCTCAACAAGCGGGCCTATCTGAAACCGCTGGGCTACCCGGGCGACTACCAGGTGATGCTCTACTACTACAACAAGAGCTTCGAGGGGGACTCGGTCTTCGCCAAGGTCTTCCACCGAATCATCATCGAGCACCCCCTGGCCCACGGGGTCTGCACCCGCAAGGACTTCATCATCGAGATGATGGAGGCCGAGCACGACCGGGTGATTGCAGCGCGCGGCGACGACTGCGAGTTTCGGGTGGCCAGCCTGGGTTGCGGTCCGGCGCGCGAGGTCTCCGATTACGTGGCCAGGAGGAAGACCTGGCCGGGAACTGCCATTTGGACCCTCATCGACCAGGAGGAGGAAGCCCTCGGGGTGGCGTTCCGCGCCTGCAAGCGCGAGATCGGGGAGTGGGGGTCGTCGGCGCAGCTCGACCTGCTCAACCTGTCCTTCGTTCAGATGATCAACGAGGGGGTGCCGCTGCACGACCCGGAGTCGCAGGATTACATCTACTGCACCGGTCTGTTCGACTACATCAAGGAATCACGCGCTCAAGACCTGATCTGCGCCCTGTACGAGCTTCTGGCGCCGGGCGGAATGATGAGCGTCGGCAACGCTGTTGGACCGCAGGATTGCTTCTGGACGCCCGAGTTTCTCGGCGACTGGTCCATGATCTACCGGACCCGGGACGAGGTGTTCCGCCTCGGCGGCCGCCTGCCGGACAACGCCGGAGTCGACGTGGTGGTCGAACCGGGGAACGCATACTACTTCCTCAACGTCAGAAAACCGGACGCGGAGGCATCGAGCTGAAGGGTGCCAGTGATGACCGACACGATACTGTACATCGACGACGACGAGTCGAACCTCCTCGTTCTCAAGGCCACTTGCGCCGGTGATTTCAACGTCATCACCGCTGCCAGCGGAGCGGAGGGCCTCGAGATCCTCGCTCGGCAAGAGGTGGCGGTGCTGCTGGTGGATCAACGCATGCCGGGCATGTCAGGGGTCGAGGTCTTCGAGGTTGCGCGGGAGCACTACCCCGACGCCGTCCGAATCCTCATTACCGCCTTCACCGATCTTTCCGATGCCATCGCCGCCATCAACCGCGGCCACATTCGCCGCTACCTGAGGAAGCCGTGGGAGCCCGAAGAGCTCAAAGCGGCGTTGCAGGAGGCGGTGGAGATCTACCAGACCAGAAAAAAGATTGCCGATCTCGAGACGAGGCTGCTCGAGACCGAACGAACCTACGCTCTGGGCGTGGTCGCGGCTGGAGTGGCTCACGAGCTGCGGAACCCGCTGGCCGCGATGAGCATGAATCTCGAGCTGGCGAGGATGCGGCTCGACACCATGAACCGCAGCCTCGCCGATGGCCATTCGGTGGATCCGGCCCACCTGCTCTCACTGTCGAACGCGCTGGAGAAGCTCGAGGTCGCTTCTGAAAACACCAGGAAGATCGCCGAGGGACTCGAGCTCAGTCACCGCCGGCGCGACGGAGATGTGACCACCGATCTCGCGGAGATACTCGACCTGACCATCAAGTTCATGCGAGCGGCGATTCTCAAGCAGGCCCGACTCGAGGTCGAGGCCGTGAACGTGCCCCTGGTCCAGGGCTCGCCGAGGGAAATCGGCCAGGTCCTGATCAACCTCCTGGTCAACGCCATGCAGGCCATGCCGGACCAGCCGCCGGACGAGAGCGTCGTCGGCGTGCGGCTGCTGCCGGCGCCGGGGGGAGAGTGGGTCGAGCTGCAGGTCTACGACAATGGCGAAGGGATCCCGGACGACGTGCTGTCGCGGGTTTTCGACCCGTTCTTCACGACCAAAACCCAGGGCGGAACGGGGCTCGGGCTCGCCATCTCGAAGAAGATCGTCGAAGAGGCCGGAGGCTCGATCAGCGCCACCAGCGAGCTCGGCCAGGGCACTCGATTCACCGTCCGTTTACCGGTGGCGGTGAGCTGAGCGCCGCCACCCGCCGACTCCGCCGACGATCCGCCTTCATCCACGACCCCGTGACGCCGGCGATGGGATTGCCGGCAGCGCCAATCAGCGCGAGACGAAGTCGCGCATGCGGACCGGCAGGCGACGGCCCCCCCAGGCGCCGGGCGGGCCGCCGAAACGGCCGGGACACGGTGTGCCGCAGGACCCGCACCGGCCATCGTCGGTGAGGTTCCACCGGGTGAGGCGGTACCAATCGCGGCCGATGACGATCTCCCCACAACCGGAGCAGATCGTGCTGTGGCCCTCTTCGTCGTGGACGTTGCCGGTGTAGGCGTGGCGGACGCCGTTGGCGCGGGCGATCGCCCGCGCCCGGGTCAGGGTCCGGGCCGGCGTGGCCGGGTGATGACCGAGCCGGTGGGCGGGGTGGAAGGCGGTGAAGTGCATGGGTACGTCGGGGCCGAGCCGGTCCACCACCCACGCCGTCATCTCGTTGAGCTCGTGCTCGGAGTCGTTGAGCCCGGTGATCAGCAGAGTGGTGAGCTCCACCCAGACATCGGTTTCTCTCGCCAGGTACTCGAGGGTCTCCTTGACGGGATCGAGGCGACCGCCGCACTGGCGGCGGTAGAACTCTTCGGTGAAGGCTTTGAGGTCCACGTTGGCGGCATCCATGGCGGCGAAGAACTCGCGGCGGGGCTCGGCGAGGATCTCACCGGCGGTGACCGCCACCGTGCGGATGCCTGCGGCCCGGCAGGCGGCGGCCGTGTCCACCGCGTACTCGAGGAAGATGACGGGGTCGTTGTAGGTGAAGGCTACGGACCGGCAGTCGAACTCGGCGGCGGCCCGAGCGATGGCCTCGGGCGGCGCCTCATCGGCCAGGTCCTCGGTTCGTCTCGAGGTGGAGATGTCCCAGTTCTGGCAGAACCGGCAGCAGAGGTTGCAGCCGGCGGTGCCGAAGGACAGCACGGCGCTGCCGGGCAGGAAGTGGTTGAGCGGTTTCTTCTCGATGGGATCGACGCAGAAGCCCGACGATCGACCGTAGGTGGTCAGCACCAGCTCACCGTCGAGGTGTTGCCGGACGAAGCACAGCCCTCGTTGGCCTTCCTTCAGCCTGCACAGTCGCGGACACAGCTCACACCTCACCCGGTCGTCTGAGAGTCGGCTCCAGTAGCGTGCAGGGTGGGTGTCGGTGGTCATCACAAATGCTCACGTTCAATCTGACGTCCGACGGTCGATGCTGTCAACTCGGTGGGCTCCGCACCTCTGCGGTTCGATTGTGCCCAGAGCGTCGGATGGACACACCCTGAACCACAACCGAAAACCGATCACCCCGTCGCGGGCAGCAGGGTGCCGGTGACCTCGCCGAAGCCGATGCGGATGCCGTTGGCCTCGCACCATCCGGTCATCGTCACGGTGTCGCCGTCGGCGAGGAACCGCCGTTCCTCCCCACTCGGCAAACTGATGGTTTCGGCTCCGCGCCAGCTGAGCTCGAGCATGGAGCCGCGCTCGTGTTTTTCCGGTCCCGAGATGGTTCCGGATCCGTAGAGATCTCCGGGGCTGGCATTGCAGCCGTTGACCGTGTGGTGCGCGAGCTGCTGGCAGATGTTCCAGTACATGTAGCGGAAGTTCGAGGTCGCGATGGATGCCGGAGCCGCCATTCGCGGACTCTGCAAGAGAACGTCGAGATGAATGTCGTAGGCTCTGTCGTCGGGTGTCCTGAGGTAGTCGAGGGGCGCAGGGTCGTCCTGCGCAGGGCCGGCGCAGCGGAACGCCTCCAGGGCCTCCATGGTCACCACCCACGGCGAGATCGAGGTGGCGAAGTTCTTGCCAAGGAACGGTCCCAGGGGTACGTACTCCCACGCCTGAATGTCGCGCGCCGACCAGTCGTTGACCAGCACCATGCCGAAGATGTGCTGGTGCGCGCGCTCGATGGGAATGGGACTGCCGAGATCGTTGCCGGGGCCGACGAAGAAGCCCATCTCGAGCTCGAAGTCCATGAGCCGCGAGGGTCCGTACGTCGGGGCATCGGCGTCGGGCGCCTTGGACTGGCCCATGGGTCGGCGGATGTCGGTGCCGCTGACGACAATGGAGCTTGAACGCCCGTGGTAACCCACCGGCAGGTGGAGCCAGTTCGGCTGTAGGGCATTGTCCGGGCCGCGGAACATGGTCCCGACGTTGGTGGCGTGCTCGCGAGAGGAGTAGAAGTCCGTGTAGTCACCGATGGTTGCGGGTAGCAGCATCTCGACGGCTGCGGCTCGATGCACGGCGGAGTCCCGCAAGGCGGCGTTGTCCCGCAGCACCGGCTCGTCGCGGTGCAGTGCGCGGGTCAGCGCCGACCTGGCGGCCGTCCAGGCGGGCCGGCCGCGGGCCATGAATCCGTTGAGGGTGGAAGCGCCGAAAACAGAGCCGTCGCCGAGATCGCCGCCCGTGAGCAGGCCGGCTTCGGCGAGGACCGAGAGGTCCACGACGCGGTCGCCGATGGCGACGCCGATCCTCGGTTTCGCCCCCGCCGACGGCCGAAACACGCCGTAGGGCAGATTGTGAAGCGGAAAGTGGCTGTCCGGGGCCACATCGACAAAGGAACTGAGCGAGGGATCGAGGGTGGTCATGGGTTGGTCTCCTGAGCTACAGAACGCATTCTACCTGCGGAGCATTCTCGGGCGTCAGATCCACCCGAGATCGACGAGGTCGTCGCGCGGCTCGGAGAATGAGCAGCTGCCGAAGCTCGTGAAGGCGGCCATCCGGCTCTCGACGATGCTGCTGAAATCGGCGTTGAGGTCCCTCCAGTGGAGGCCCGATTCGTCCAACCGGAAGGTCTCCGGATCCTCTTCGGCGACGATGGCCCTCACCCTCTCTTCGTCGAGGAAATGCTCGTAGGCCAAAATGACCGCCGACAACAGGTTGAAGAACCCGTGCACGGTGGTGCCCAGCTCACGATCCTCGCCGCGCAGCGGGTGATGCAGCCCCTGGGTGGCTTTGAGCGACAATCCGGTGGTGACTGCGGCCGTGATCGCCGCCGCCACCGCATCGACGGACGGGACGGCGGCAGCGTCGAGACCACCGCAACGGATCTTCAATCCGGCACGGCGGGTCGGGTCGATCTCGTGGGCCGCGGAAGCCAGGGCGACGGCGGTGGCCGTGGGGTCTTGGGAGCCGTTCAGGAGGGGAATCTCGAAGAACGGTTCCGGTGGGCGTTCGATGGTGTCGGCAAGGCTGTGGAAACAGAGGTCCGCGACGTCGGCCGAATTGCTCCCGGCGGGCAGCTTGACCTCGAAGACGTCGAGTCGGGCGCGGTCCTTCATCTCCCGGGAGAATGCCCGGATCGCCTCGGTGTCGCGCTCGAGGTTGCCGGCGAATGTCGGTGGGTCGTCGCCGCCGGCGCCGAGAGCGGCAATTCGGACCGGTGTCTGGCCGAGATGCTCTCGTTCCATCACGTTGGCGAGCTCGCCCAGACGTGCGGCGGGGCAGACGAACCGCGCCAGCATCCAACCGGTGTCGCCGGTGCGGTGCGCGACGAAGCGTTGAAAGGCCTCGTCCAGCGGCAGGGCGGCCGGCGGAAAGATACCGGCATAGTCGATGATTTCCGAAAAGAGGGCGTGGTGTGTCGTCGGCATGGAGTTCTCCGGTGATTCTGCGACAGGGTCGCACTCATCTTACCATCGGCCCGGTCTCTGTGCCCGCGGAGTCGCTTCGATTCGCGAGGCGGACCTGCAGGAGAGCCGGTGCTGTGGTTGACCTGCTGTGGAGACCGCTGCGGCGATGACATGGCGCCCAGGTGTCCGGTCCTCCGCTACAATCCTGAGCTTGGAGGAAGCGCCATGCGTTTGACCGTACTCATCGTTTCCCTGTTGTCGGCCGTCGTCGTACTCGCCGACGAGGTCGTTCCCCTCGGCAACTCCGGTTTCGAAAAGGTGGATGCCGACGGGCGGGTCGACGGATGGGCCGTTCTTGAAGAGCTGACAACCACCGGCGCGGTCGTCGAAGGGTGCACCGATCTCCCCTTCGACGGGGTTGGCAGCTTGAAGCTCGGCCTGACCGGACACGGATCGGTGTCGGTGGAGTCCGAGCCGGTGAGGCTCGAGGTGGGAACGCTCTACCGCTTGAGCGCCTGGATCCGCACCTCCGGGGCGGTTTCCGACCCCACGACGAAGTACCCGACGGCGGTGCCGGCGGTGCTGACCATGGCCTCTTTCCCCTTCACGAATCACTCGGAAGCGGTGGGCGGCGATTCCGACTGGACCCGGGTGGAGAGCCTCTTCTTCGCCACCCGCAGCGAGGATCGGGTGCGGCTTCATCTCGGGCGCAACGGGTCGGCCCGGGGCGCGGCGTGGTTCGACGAGGTGCACCTCGAACGGGTGGACGACATCACCGAGTACATCCCGCTGAACACGGTGCGCTGGTCGGGGAAGGGATTTCGGTACGACGACCGCGGCTGGATCGTGGTCCACATCGAGGGTGAGCCCTACGAGCGGGGGTTCCAGTACGGCTCGCTGGTGGCCGACGAGATCGTCTCATATATCACCAAGCTCGGCGTCCAGGCCAACGGGGACGACCCCGAGGCGGGATGGAGTCGGCTCCGTTTCGAGTGCAACACCATTTTCCTGCGCAGCTACGACGAGGAGTACCTGCGCGAGATGAAGGGAATCGCCGACGGCGCCGCGGAAAATGGCGCCGAGGTATGGAACCGCCCGCTGGATCTCGTGGACATCGTCACCATCAACTCGGTGGTCGATCTCGGTCAGCTCGAGGACGCGATCGAGGTGAGCCCGCACGCCCTCACCGGCGAGGCCTTCGCCGCCCCCGACGACGAGCTCGACGTGGCGCCGGAGAGCCACAGCTGCTCGGCCTTTGCAGCCACCGGGCCCGCAACGGCCACCGGCGAGGTGGTCTTCGGCCAGATCTTCATGTGGGGCGGTTATACGGGCGTCCACTGGAACGTCATCACCGACGTGATCCCTTCCGAAGGGAACCGCCTCGTCTACCACACCTTCCCCGGCGGGATTCACTCGGGCGCCGACTTCTATCTCAACTCGGCAGGGATCATCATCGGTGAGACGACGGTTTCCCAAACCCCCTGGGAGCCCGACTCGACGCCCCAGTCCAACCGCATTCGTAAGGCGGCGCAGTACGCCCGATCCATCGATGATGTGGAGCGCATCCTGTGGCAGGGCAACAACGGCATGTACACCAATGACTGGCCCATTGCCGATATCAAGACCGGAGAGGTCGCCATCCTGCTGCTCGGGACGCACAGCAAGAAGATGTGGCGCACCGGCGAGGACATGGCGCCCTTCGGCACGCCGGGTTTTCTCTGGGCCAACAACAACAACCGCGACCCGGAGGTGCGCAAGGAGTATCTGGCCCAACCCGACGACCGTCCCTTCGACCTCATGTACACACCATGGAACCGGGACATCGCCTTCAACGAGTTCTACCGTGAGCACGCGGGCGCCATCGACGCGATCGCCGGAGTCAATCTCTGGGCCACCTCGCCCATCAACCGGGCCCACGCCTGCGACGGCAAGATCACCGACACCGAGATGGCGAGAAAGATGGTCTTCCTGGCCCACCACGGCAAGGTCACCCTGCGCGAGAAGTTCCCAACCAAGGGCTGGCGCTACCTCCCGGATCGTCCCGGTGCGGAGCCCCACCTGAGCCTCGGCTACGCCACCATCAGTCCGATCTTCGTCAACGAGCACATGCAGGCTTTGCGGCCCGAGCTGGCGGAGCAGGACGAAAGCGAGGAGCCCGATCTCGAGCTCGGCGCCCTGACATCCGAGTTCGAGATCTCGCGCGACGACCTCTGGCGACGAACGGTCTTCCCCGCTTCGCCGGCCGAGAGCTGGTTCGTCAGCGGCTCCGCGGCCTACTGGCGGATGCTCGATGGTTTGGAGGATGACGATCCGAAAACCGCAGTCGAGCAGATCGCGGATGAGCTCGCCGCGATTTCAGTTCGGTACACCTACACGGCATCCAGAGAGGATGATCTCCCGGCGCTCGACGCCCACCGCGCCTATGACCGCTACGGGCCCTATCTGCTGCCGCGGATCAAGGGCACCTTCGCCCTCCATCAGCTGCGGCTGCTGCTCGGCAACGAGGCCTTCTTCCGGGTCATGGCGGAGGTGCACGACCGCTACGCCGAGCGGGAGATGTCCACCGCAGATTTCGTGGCCGTCGCCGAGGAGGTCTCGGGACAACCCCTCGGCACCTTCCTCGGCCAGTGGCTTGAACGAGAAGGGCTGCCGCAGCTGAGGCCGTCCGTCGAGGTGAAGCCGTGGAAGCAGCAGTGGAAGCTCCGCCTGCGGGTGGATCAGGACAGCGAGCCCTACCGGTTGCTCACCCACGTGGCGGTGACCGCCGGCGGGAGCCGGAGCCTCCACCGGGTGGAGATCGGCGGCGGCGACGTGGAGCTCGTCGTCGACGAGCGGCCCGTTCGGGTGGAGTTCAACGTTCTCGACGACGTACCGGTAAAGCGCCGACGGTTCTACGTCTGGAAGAACTTCATCGACGACTACCACTCGACCCTCATCGTCTACGGAACCGCGAGCCGCATCGAAGCCAACCACACCATGGCCCGCCGTTGGCAGCATCTGGTGGCCGACACCTACGTGGAGATTCTTCCACCGCTGGTGAAGGACGCCGAGATCGATGCCGCACAGGCCGGGGCCCACGACCTCATGGTGATGGGCGCCACCGACGACAACGACCTGTTCCGGCATCTCGGCGCGCGGGACATCGAGATCGGCCGCGGTTGGTTCCGTTTCGGCGGAACGAGCTTCTCGAACCCCGAAGATGGCCTCTTCGCGGTGTTGCCCAACCCCTTCAATCCGGAAAAGGTGCTCTATCTCATCGCCGCCAACTCGGCCAAGCAGCTCTACCACATGACCGCCGCCTACCACCGCGGCATCCCGTCGTGGGCGGTCTTTTCCGGACCGGAGATCGTCGATCAGGGCTATTTCGAGCCCGAGGGATTCGTCATCGACCTGCAGGTCGATGACGAAAGCCAATGATGAATTCTGGATCATCCCGCAAATGGCGGGATGATCCCAAGTTCTGAGTTCTCAGTTCTGAGTTTTCATCCCAAGGGGCGGTGCGGCGGATGAAGCGGGCTGATTCAAGCATGAGCGAAAGCGGCACAAGCAGATTCAGCCGGTGAGAGCCGGCGCTGTGACGCCTGCGATGACTGCGATGAAACTCATAACTCAAAACTCATAACTCTCGACTCAGCCTGGCAAGCGTCAGCGCGCCAGGCGAATCACCGCGATGTCCTCGCGTTCGATCCAGTACGCTGCTTCGCCGCCGCCGATGACGTGCCGGACCCGGAGACGGTCGGAGGTCGCCCCTTCGAGGGTCGCGGTGCTCACGGTGCCGTTGCGGAGCTCCACGATGATCTTCTGTCCGGCGTGGGATGCGAGCTGATCCCAGTCGAGAACGTCCGGCCGGGCGGTCGCCGGGGTCGGCGAGGGGACGAAGGTCTCCCAGTCGGCGTCGGCCTTCCGGTCCATTTCGCTGACCACTTCCTCCCACGACGGGTGGGTGGGCTCAGACGGCCGCCGAGGTGGAGGGAGGGCGCTTCCGCGCGTGTCGGTCGTTGCCGGCTCCCCGGTCTGCGGAGCGATGCTCTCGGCGGCGACGGCTTCGAGCTCGGAGCCGATGGCCGCGAAGACGAGACCGTACGACACTGCGGAGAGGGCCAGCCCCGCGAGGTAGAGAATGACCGGCCGTTTGGCGTCGCTCCAGTTCTTCGCGGCGAAGATCACCACCGGTATCAGGGTCCAGCCCAGGAAGAAGAGAATCAGACCCCAGGCCAGGCTGACCCGGAATGCCAGGACGATGAGCCAGATCCCGGAGACCAGGCAGATGAGCCCGGCGATGGTCATGAGGACAACGGCGAAGGTCATGGGCGCCTCTTCAGCTCGAGTTGAATGGTTGCCGACGTTTTGACATTCCTTCACACCGAGAATACAACAGTTTGCATCAACGACCCTGTGAGAGGGTATGCTGAGTTCATGAGTTGTTGGGCCACTCTTCGTTGGGCACTCGCGGCGGCGGTGTGCGTCGCGGCGGTCTCGGGAAACGGGGCGGAAGCCCCAGATTCGAAGGCGGATTCCGGAACGGATCGTCCGGCGACAGTGGGGCATCACGAGCGCCTCGACGACCCTCCCGCCGCCATCGACCGCGACCGCGGCCTGCCCAAGTCCACCGGGTACACGGTGGTCGAGCACCAGGGTTTCAGAAGCTACCAGGTCAACGTCGATGCCGAGGGGAAGAACATCCCGGACGACGCGGCCAACGAGCCGTCCATCGCCGTTGATCCCCTGAATCCCGACCGTATGGCCATCGGTTGGCGCCAGTTCGACCACCGCAGCTCCAACTTCCGCCAGGCCGGTTGGGGGTGGAGCGACGATCGCGGACGCAGCTGGACCTTTCCCGACGTCCTCACGCCGGGCCTCTTCCGCTCCGACCCCGTGCTCGACGTCGATGCCGACGGGCGCTTCTACTACTACAGCTTGAAGAACAGCCTGCTGTGCGATTTCTTCTTTTCCGACGACCAGGGGAGAACCTGGTCCGGCCCGGTGGCGGCTTTCGGCGGCGACAAGCAGTGGTTTACCATCGACCGTACCGACGGACCCGGGCGGGGAAACATCTACGCCAGCTGGGCCCTGGTTTCGAACCCGTGGGGCGACCGCGTCTTCATCCGCTCCACCAACGGCGGTCAGACGTTCTCGGATCCCATCGTTCTCCGGCCCGCGCCGACGTGGGGAACGCTCACCGTCGCTCCCGACGGGGGCCTTTATCTCGCCGGAAACTCTTCCTACAACACCAGAATCTTCGTCGTCTACCGTTCCCTCGACGCCCGGGACTCCGGGGGCAATCCGACGTTCGACGCCTTCGGCTTCTCGCTGGGTGGTGACCAGGATTCCGGACAGGCTCCGAATCCCGGCGGACTGACGGGTCAGGTATGGATCGCGGCAAACCACTCGGACGGGCCCGATCGCGGCGACCTCTACATCGTTTCGTCGGTGGATCCGGCAGGAAGGGACCCGCAGGACGTGTTCTTCATCCGATCGAAAGATCGCGGCGAGACGTGGACCCAGCCGAAAAGGGTCAACACCGACGACCGTTACGCGTGGCAGTGGTTCGCCACCATGTCCACTGCGCCCAACGGACGCATCGACGTGGTGTGGATCGAGTCGGTGACCGAGGACGAACCGAACATCGGCGCGCTGACCTACGCGTTCTCCGAAGACGGCGGCGACACCTGGTCGGTCCCGGTGACGGCGAGCCCGACCTTCAACAGCTGGCGGGGTTGGCCGAACCAGAACAAGCTCGGCGACTACTACGACATGGTCTCCGACGACACCGGGGCGAATCTCGCCTGGGCGGCCACCTTCAACGACGAGCAGGATGTCTACTTCACCCGCATCTGGGCGGACTGCAACGGCAACGGCGTCAGCGATTCCCACGACGTGTGGCTGGGGCAGGAACGCGATCTCAACGAGAATTTCGACCCCGACAGCTGCGAGATCGTGGAAGATCCCACCCTCGACACCGACGGCGACGGCATCCTCGATGCCTTCCAGACCCCGCCACGTTCGGGAGGAGGCCGCGTCGCACCGTAGCCCGAAGTATTCATGAGCTGTCTACTGCGGCCGACGATGCCTCCGCGCCAGTCGAGTTTTCTCGTCTTTGGGTGCTCAACATACCGTCGTAGAGCGGTTTTGGCGGGTTGCCGTGGTGGGGTTTGCCCCACCATCGTCTGCTGCCGTCTCTGATTTCGTGCATGAGACAGGTGCTATTGCCGGGGCAGTGACAGTGTCGTCAGACAGCGACCGGCAAGCCCTCATCGGCGCGAGCGAAGCGAGAGCCGCCGCAATTCGTCCGACGAATTGCTACAGCTCACTCCTCATGTTCGGCTTCGGACCGGACTGAGCGAGGATCTTGGCAATCGGCCGCAGGTCGAGCCACCACTGCTCCAAGGGTCGCTGGTGCTCGGCATCGACGACCCTGGGCAGGTCGCGCAGGTCGACGGTCTGCACCTTGCCGCCCTGCAGACCGATGCCGCAGACCGAGTTCCGGCCGGTTCTCGCTTCCTCGACCAGGTGGTTGATGCAGCGTTTGGCCAGTCGGGTGGCCAGGATGCGGTCGAAGGGGGTCGGGCTTCCTCCCTGCTGGAGGTGGCCGAGGATCGCCTGGCGCACCTCGAAGAGGTCGCCGCCCTCCTCCTCGAAGAGTGACGCCATGAAGGGCGTCGAGTAGGTGGCGTTTGCTTCTTCGTTGCGGATGATGAGGCCGAGGCGTTTGCCCATCCGGAAGCCGTGGACAAGGTGGCCGAGATCCGCCTTGAGGTCGGCGAGGGTGACGCCTTCCTCGTTGAGGTAGACGCGCTCGGCGCCGGTGGAGAGACCGCCCATGAGGGCGAGATAGCCGCAATAGCGGCCCATGACCTCGACGACGAAGCAACGGTTGGAGGCCACCGCCGACTGCTTGATCTTGTCCACCGCCTCGACGATGGAGTTCAACGCCGTGTCGGCGCCCACCGACAGCTCGCTGCCCGGCAGGTTGTTGTTGATGGTGGCCGGGAGGCAGATCATCGGGATGTCGAAAGCCGGAAAGCCCTCGCGCTTGGTCAGAAAGCGGTAGGCCGTGCGGTAGGCCGACCAGCCGCCGATGATCAGGAGGGCGTCGATCTGGCGATCCTCGATGGTTCTGGCGATGGTGTAGTAGTCGTGCTTGGACGGGACCTTGCGGTTGATCCCGAGCTCACACCCACCACTGTTGGTCCAGCCGCGGACGCTCATCCACCCGAGCTCTTCGATGCGGCCCTCGATGAAACCAGCAAAGCCGTTTCGGACGCCCAACATCACGTGGCCGGCGTCGAGACCGAGGCGGACGGCGGCCCGCACGGCGGTGTTCATCCCCGGCGCTGGGGCGCCCGAGTGGACGACGGCGATGCGCAGCCGGCGCTGATCGGGGCGCGGCGGGTGGGGAAGCGATCGGAGCAGGGTGGAGAGGGTCTCGAGGTTACCGGAGAAGCTGCCGCCGCGCAGCCGAAGGGCCTCATCGTGCCGCCCCTCGGCGATGGCGTTCGAGGCGGTGCGCGTCTGTTCGACGCACTCGGCGAGGGAGCGTTTTTGGATGCGGTTGTTGCGCACGCCGATGAGCTGCGGTTCGGTGCCGATATCGCTGGCGATCACGTGCTGGACGGCGGCGTGGCCGAGGAGCGTGCTCATGGTCCGGTCGAAGGCGCTGGGAGCCCCGCCGCGTTGGACGTGGCCGAGGATGGTGAGCCGAACGTCTTCTTCCATGCCCCGGCGGAGGACCTCGCAGACATCGGAGGAGGTGATGGGTTTTCCGTGCCGGTCGTGAGCGCCCTCGGCGACGATGACGATGCTGTCCCTGCGGCCGGCCTTCCGGCCCGCCTGGAGGCGCCTGCAGAGCCGGCGGGCCCAGTCGTCGTCGGATGGTGGCCGCTCCGGGATGAAGACGGCGTCGGCGCCGGCGGCCATGCCGCTCATCAGTGCGAGGTAGCCGCAGTTCCGACCCATGACCTCGACGACGAAGGTCCTTTGGTGACTGGCCGCTGTGCTCGACAGGGCATCGACAGCCTCGGTGATCCGGTGGAGGGCGGTGTCGGCGCCGATGGTCATGTCGGTGCCGTGAAAGTCGTTGTCGATGGAGCCCGCGAGGCCGGCGAGAACGATGCCTCCATGGTCCGCGGCCGTCGTGGTGTCAAGCGTGCCGTCTTCAACGAGTGCCTCCACGTGCTCGGTCCACTCGGAGTGGAGCACATGGGCCGCGGTGAGGCTTCCGTCGCCGCCGATGACGATGAGGCGAGTGATGTCGTTCTCGATGAGGTTGCGGACTGCGAGGCGCCGCCCCTCGGGCTTGCGGAAGCTGGAGCTTCGGGCGCTGCCGATGACCGTGCCGCCCTGTTGGAGAATGCCGCCCACCGAGTCCCAATCCATGGTCCGGAAGTGCTCTCCGCCCTTGACGAGGCCCCGAAAACCGTCGGTGACCGCCACGACGTCGACGCCCTCATCGAGGGCAGAGCGAACCACGGCGCGGAGGGCCGGGTTCATCCCCGGAGCGTCGCCGCCTGAGGTGAGAATGGCCAGTCGGCCGTCGAGGGATCGTGCAACGGTCATGGAACAACTCCTCCGAACGAAGCCGCCATTCTACCCAATCCGGATGAGAACGAGAATCGACCGCCGGTCATCGGTGTTGTCTTGGATGGACGCGATGCTCTTGACCGGATCGATGGAAGCGAGGAAACTCTGACAAATGAACGAGCTCATTCTCATAGTCGATGACGAGGAGGGAATCCTCACCACCATGTCGCAGGTTCTCGGGGACGAGGGCTACCACACGCTGACGACCACCAGTGGATCCGAGGCTCTCGAGCTGTATCGCGAGCACCGTCCCGACGTGGTTTTCCTGGACATCTGGCTGCCCGATCTCGATGGCCTCGAGGCGCTTCAGGCCCTCATCGAGATGGACCCGCATGTGCTCGTGGTGATGATGTCGGGCCACGGAACCTCGGCCACCGCCGTGAAGTCCATCAAGATGGGCGCCAACGACTACCTGGAAAAGCCGCTGTCGTACGACCAGACGGTGAAAGCCGTTCGGGACGCCCTCGAGGTGCGGGAGACCCGGGCGACGGCGGGGCAGGGCGGCGTGCTCGAGGCTGCCCGACACCAACCGGTGGGCGAGCTCCAGCCACCGCCGGAGCTGCCGCTGTTGGCCGCCACCGACCGGCCCCAGCGAACCGTGAAGACGTCCAGTGTGATCTACGGGCTCGGTCTGCACTCGGGTGGGCGCACCGGCATGGTTCTCCAGCCTCTGCCGCCCGACAGTGGGATCCACTTCATCACCCTGCCGGCGGGGAACGTGATTCCCGCCCACATCTCGGCGGTGGCCGAGACGGACTACGCCACCTCCATCACGCGGTCGGGTGAGCACATCAGGACCGTCGAGCACCTGCTCTCGGCCCTTCACGCCTGCGGTATCACCAACCTTCTGGTCAAGGTGCACGGCGAGATTCCCGTGCTCGACGGCTCGGCGCTGGGCTTCCTCGATCGCGTTTTCGAGATCGGCGTCGAGGAGCAGGACCGACCGGCGAAGGAGATCGTCATCGACCGCGTCTGGGAGGTCGGCGACGGCGGCGAGAAGCGGCTCACCATCGAACCGGCGGAGGTCTTCTCGGTCTCCTACCTCCTGCGCTACCCGAAACCCATCGGCGAGCAGTTCTGCGAGTTCACCATGGACGACTGCGAGGCCTACCGCGAGCAGATCGCTCCGGCGCGGACCTTCGGGTTCGTCAAGGACATCAAAATGCTCAACGAGCTCGGCCTGGGCGGCGGCGGCCGTCTGGACAACTTCATCATGGTCGGTGAGGACGAGGTCGTGAACACCGAGCTGCGCTTTCCCGACGAGTTCGTCCGGCACAAGATCCTCGACGTCATCGGCGACCTCTACCTGCTCGGGTACCCGGTGCGGGGCAAGGTCACCGCCCGGCTCACCGGACACCGCGACAACATCGCGCTGCAGCGCAAGATTCTGGCTGATCTCGGAGCATAGCACCGAATGCCGACGAGAAACCGCAGCGACGCTGTATCCGTTGCCCAGGCCCGCCGTCTCGCCGGCCTCGCCGCCTTCCCGAGGGTGGGCGCCGAGTCGGCAAAGACCGGCGTCGGCCTCGAGCCGGAACTTTTTCCCATCGTTTCCGACGCCTCGGGGGCGCCCCGCGAGCGGTTGGTGCTGTCCCGTCCCAACGGCCTCGGGGTGGTGCAGGTGATCGACGGGATCGCCGGTGCGGACGGGCCGATCCTACCGCGCATCGGTCGTCCGCCGCACGCCTTCTTCTATCCGTTGACCGGGGGTGGCCGGTTGACGTTCGAACCGGGCGCCCAGGTGGAGCACTCCACGACGGTGCACCCGAGCGCGGCGGCCGCCCTGCAGGACATCGAGGGAACGATCGGGCTGCTGCAGTCGGCCTTTCGCCCACGGAGTGTGCGTTTGGCCGCCGTCGGACTGGACGTCTGGCACGATGTGGAAGAGGTTCCGCAGCAGCTTCGCGCCGGGCGCTACACCGCCCAGGCGGCGTACTACCGGCAGCGCGGCCACTGGGGCGCGGTGATGATGCGCCACACCGCCAGCCTCCAGATCAACCTCGACCTGGGTCCGGAGGGGGTCTGGCAGGAGCGATGGCTGGCGTCGAACCTCATCAGTCCCTTCCTGACCGCTACCTTCGCCTGCAGTCCGGGCTCCGGCGTGGTCTGTGCCCGGGCGCGGGCCTGGCAGGAGCTCGACCCGACGCGGAGCGGATTCCCCGGCCGGTTGGTGACCGGCGCCGGCGATGACCCACGGACGGAGTGGGCCGAGGCCGCGCTGCAGGCCGATGTGATGCTCATCCGGGCCAGCGAAGAGCACTTCGTTCCCGGTTGTCCGGGGTACCGCTTCGTGGACTGGATCGAGAACGGCCACCCCCGACTGGGATGGCCCACCGTCGAGGATCTCGACTACCACCTGACCACCCTCTTTTTCGAGATTCGGGCGCGCGGTTTCCTCGAGCTGCGGGCGGGGGAGGCGGTGCCCGACCACGTCCGGCCGGCCCAGGTGGTGCTCGCATCGGCGGTGCTCTACGACGAACAAGCGCGAGCCGAGGCCCTCTCGCTGCTGGCCGACTACCGGACAGAGCTGCCGAAGCTGTGGAGTCGGGCCGCCGCCGTCGGCGTACACGACGACGAGCTCAGAGAACTGGCATGCCGACTGTGGACCATTGCCCTGGCGGGGGCCCGGCGCCTTCCCAAGGGCTGGGTGGGAGATGGGAACCTGGCCGCCACCGAAGCGTTTCTCGAAGCGTACACCGCTGGCGGGAGGGTCCCGGCCGACCGCCTCGCCGAGCTCCTCGAGGACGATCCCGCCCGGGCGCTGGCGTGGGCCTCGTCCGAAATCGTGTGACCCGGGAATTCGAAAGGCCGCCGACATGATCTTCGACTCGGAGAACGACCGTTTGATCGCCGCCGGATCCATCCTGCCTGCAACCCCGGCGTGGCGCGCTCTCGAGGCGCACCACGAGGCCGTTCGCTCGCTGGAGATGTGCGACCTCTTCGCTGCCGACTCGGGGCGATTCCACCGCTTCCACGTCGAGCTCGGGCCGATGCTCTTCGATTACTCCAAGAACCGGATCACCGCCGAGACCGTGGAGCTGCTCACCGACCTCGCCCGCGCCGCCGGGGTGCCCGAGGCCGCCGAGGCCATGTTCTCCGGCCGGAGGATCAACTGGACCGAGGGTCGAGCGGTCCTCCACACCGCTCTGCGCAACCGTTCCGGAGATCCGGTGGAGGTCGACGGCGTCGACGTCATGCCCGGCGTTCTTCGCGTCCTCGAGCAGGTGAGGGTGTTTTCCGATGATGTCAGGGCGGGCCGCTGGACCGGGGCGACCGGGAAACCGGTCCGCACGGTGGTGAACATCGGCATCGGGGGCTCGGACCTGGGCCCGGTGATGATCACCGAAGCCCTCGGCGCCTTCCACGACGGACCTGACGTGGGCTTCGTTTCCAACGTCGATGCGACGGACTTCGTCGAAACCGTGCGCGGCCTCGACCCAGCCGAGACCCTCTTCGTGGTGGCGTCCAAGACCTTCACCACGCAGGAGACCATGACCAACGCGGGCACCGCCAGAGAGTGGATCGTCGAGGCTCTGGGTGAGGAGGCGGTAGTTCGGCACTTCGTGGCCCTGTCCACGAACCTCGAGGCGGTGGCCGCCTTCGGCATCGACCCGGCCAACGCCTTCGAGTTCTGGGACTGGGTAGGCGGCCGCTACTCGCTGTGGTCGGCCATCGGCCTGACCATTGCCGTGGCAGTGGGTTTCGACCGCTTCGTGGAGCTCTTGGAGGGCGCGCACGAGATGGATTGCCACTTTGCCGAAGCGCCTCTCGGCAGGAACATCCCGGTGCTGATGGCTCTCCTCGGAGTGTGGTACGCCAACTTCTTCTCGGCGGCGAGCCACGCCATCCTGCCGTACGACCAGTACCTGCACCGCTTCCCGGCCTACCTGCAGCAGGGCGACATGGAGTCCAACGGCAAGGCGGTGGATCGCGACGGCCGTCGCGTCGGCTACACGACGGGTCCGGTCATCTGGGGCGAGCCCGGCACCAACGGCCAACACGCCTTCTTCCAGCTCATCCACCAGGGGACGCAGCTCATCCCCTGCGACTTCATCGGTGCGGTCAACCCGGCGCAGCCGGTGGGTGACCACCACGCCAAGCTCATGGCCAATTTCTTCGCCCAGACAGAGGCGCTGATGCGCGGCAGGACCGAGGCCGAGGTGCGGTCGGAGCTCGATTCCCAGGGCCTTTCGGCCGACGTCGCCGACGTCCTGGCGCCGCACAAGGTCTTCACCGGCAACCGGCCCACCAACACGATTCTGCTGGACCGGCTCACTCCGCGATCTCTGGGCATGCTGGTTGCCGCCTACGAGCACAAGATCTTCGTCCAGGGTGTGATCTGGCGGATCAACAGCTTCGACCAGTGGGGCGTGGAGCTCGGCAAGGTCCTGGCCAAGACGATCCTCGCCGAGGAGGAGGATCTCCTCGCCGGTGACGACGTCGACCTCTCTACTCACGACTCCAGCACCGCGGGGTTGTTGAAGCGATTCGTGGAGCGACAGGAGCGCTGAAACTCAGGAGAGAGAGCGCCCACCCGGCACCCGAAGCGCACAGTGTGGCGGCGGACGTCTCACCCGCCTTCGGGCGGCGGGGAAACGGAACGTGGATCTCGATTGAGAGGGTCCATCAGTGCGGGCGGGACGCCCGCACCCACAAATTCGCATCGGGAACGGGATCGGGATCGACCCAGCCACTGCCGCGGCCACTGATACGGATCCGGCCACGGCCCCCGCCTCGGCTATGATGCCTCGATGACCCGGACCTCCGATCTCGCGTCCCGCCGCTGGCTGGTTCTCTTTGCATCGGTTTTCAGCTTCTTCGCCATCGGGGCGACCTTCTTCGTCGTGCCGCCGCTGATTCCCGAACTGGTGGATCGCTTCGATCTGTCGAACTTCGAGATCGGATTGCTGATGGGCGCCATCAGCTTCCCCGCCGTGTTCCTGGCGGTTCCGGTCGGGCTCGCGGTGGACCGTTGGCAGCCGCGTAAAGCGGGCCTTGCGGGGCTCTCGCTGATGCTGGTCGGCGCCGTTTCCTTCGCCACCGCTCCGTCCTTCGCCATCCTCTTCGCCGGGAGGTTCTTCTTCGGCATCGGCGGCCTCGTGGTCAACCTGCTCCTGGCGCGCCTTCTGACCGAGGCGTTCGCCGAGCGCGAGCTCGCGCTGGCGATGGGAATCTTCATGGCCACCTATCCGGCCAGCATGATCACCGTTTTCTCGCTCCAGCCGGCGCTGCTCGGGGCGTTGGGATGGCGAGGCGAGCTACTGGTGCTGGCGGGGCTCGTGGCGTTGGCGATTCCGCTCTTCGTCATCGCGGTCGGCCGGGCCGGAAAGGACCGGCAGGGAGAGGCTGGGGTGCGGCCGTCCCTCCGGATCAACCGCTCGCTGGTCGCGCTGGCGATCGGCTGGATGCTCTTTTTCGGGGTCCACGTGTCGGTGTTGACCTTCGGCCCGAAGTGGGCCGGAGGCGGGTCGGCGGCGCTCCTCGTCGTGACCCTGGTGATGTGGGTGGCCATGGTGGGATCGCCGTTGGTCGGCGTTCTCATCGACCGCTCTGCGGGCCCGGCGCGTTGGCTGGTGGCCGGGCACGTCGTTCAGGCGGTGGTGGTGGCGGCAATGGCCGCCGGCATCTTGCCCCCCACGGCGGCGATGTTGGGTGTCGGTGTGGCGGCCGCGTTGCTGCCCACCGCGGCCTACGCCCTGCCGGGTCTGCTCGTCGCGCCCGAACGCGTCGGCTTTGCCTTCGGTTTCATCACCGCGTTCTCCAACCTTGGCACCATCGTCGGCCCGGCGATCGCGGGCGCGCTGCTCGACGCGCGTGGCTCTTTCGCGCTCGTATGGACCGTATTGGCCGCGCTTGCGGCAGCGGCCATCGGGGTTGCTGCGTTCGTTCGGCCGCGCTCCGTGTAGAATGCGCCTTCGAAATGGAGGCCCCATGACCCTGATTCGCGTTGCCCACTCACCCGACTCCGACGATGCGTTCATGTTTTACGCCCTGGCGAAGGGGCTCATCGACACGGGTGAGTACCAGTTCGAGCACGTGCTGTCCGATATCGAGACCCTGAACCGGGAAGCCCACTCGGGAACCTACGAGGTGTCGGCGGTGTCGATTCACGCGTACGCCTATCTCGACGAGCAGTACGCGTTGCTGGCATCGGGTGCGTCCATGGGGGACGGCTACGGCCCGGTGCTGGTGGCGCGCGAGGATATCTCCTCCCACCGGTTGGCCTCCATGAAGGTGGCGATTCCCGGGACCCTCACCTCCGCGGCCCTGGCGCTGAAGATGTGGAACCCGACCCTGAACACCACCGTGCTTCCGTTCGACGCCATCGGACCCGCGGTGAAGGCGGGCGAAGTCGACGCCGGGGTGGTCATCCACGAAGGCCAGCTCACCTGGCAGGACGAGGGTTTCGTCAACCTCGTCGACCTCGGTGTCTGGTGGGCGGAGGAGACCGGCGGTCTGCCGCTGCCGCTCGGCGGCAACACCGTTCGCCGTGATCTTGGAGAAAAGGCCATGGCTGAGGTCGCCCGGCTGCTCCGGGAGTCCATCGTCTACTCGCTGGAGCACCGGGAAGGCGCCCTCGACTACGCCCTGGACTACGGCCGTGGGCTCTCCCGCGACAAGGCCGACCGCTTCGTGGGGATGTACGTCAACGACCTCACGGTCGACTACGGTGAGCGCGGCCGGGAGGGCATGCGGGTCTTCCTCGAGCGCGCCTACAACGAGAAGCTCATCCCCAAGGTGCCCAAGCTCGACTTCATTTGAGGGTGTGAAGGCTCGAGGCTCGTTGACAGTTGACTGGGCGGTACCCGGAACGTCGGCCTTCTGGGCTTCCGCCGCCTCGCGGCGTCGTCACCCAGCGTCGCCTCCTGAGCAAGGTGCCCGCCGAGGGCGCCGCGGCGAAAGATCCCCACCGGCTTGAAAGATCTCGTAGGTTCGCACACTACGCTGCTCGGGCGAGCGGCGGCCTGTGGTTGCGGACCCGGAGTGCGGGTAGCCAAGCGAACGTACCACCCGAAACATTGTTGACCGGGCGAATTCGCGGCCGCGAGGGTTTGCCGA